>QBVC01000022.1 GCA_003058495.1 gamma proteobacterium symbiont of Ctena orbiculata
TACTTGTTGTTGGATGCATTTGAAAAATCCAATAACAACTCCGAAGGCGGCGACGCCCTGGAACTGGTCAATATCCATACGGATCCCCGCGGTGAAATATTCGCATTGGTTAAACAACATGACATCACTGGGCACTTGAACGTCTCCCTGCGTGCAAGACCTATCGAATCCTACCTTCACTTACGTTGCAGCAATGGCTCCACACATGCGGACTTCGTATTGTCAGGGATACAAAAACTCCCCGGACCTGGTGTTTCAGCGATATCCCAGGTATTTATCCCATTCAGCCGTGCACGCCAACTGATGTGGGGCACTATCTCGACGATTGTAAAAACAATATTTAAAAAACATAAAAGTTATGCTGGACTCGGCGAGCTCGTCACAGCCTTCCACAACAGTATCCATGAGAATAGTCGACCCCCTATCGAGTACAGCACAATCCTCAATACGGTCAGTATTTGTGAAAAGGTCGCAGAACAGTTAAAGGAGCATGAGAGCGCATATCTAGCCGACGAAGAACAGAAATTATTGGACATTGAATCGTCACTGACGGAAACCGATAGCCAGTTAGGGACAATACTGGTTACCGGAGGCACTGGATTCCTCGGAAAAGTCTTTTGTCAAAGTATGCGTGATGACAATTGGGGTGTTCGCGTCATCACCAGAAGAGTCCCGCTACCATCCGATAGAGTGCCGGGTGTTGAGTATGTAATCGGCGATATTTCTGACGACCTGCCCGATCAATACTTCAAGGATATCTCAATTGTTGTCCATCTCGCCGCAGAAACTGCAGGTGGCAAGGAAGAACATGAAAAGAACACTATTGAAGCAACAAGAAAGTTAATCGCAACTGCGAATACACACAAAGTGAAACATTTCGTTAATATCAGCAGTATTGCAGTTTTGAAACCCAGCAGGGAAGTTGGCGGTCCGCTTAACGAAGATTCCCCGGTGGATCGCGATAATTTGAGCAGGGGGCCGTATGTATGGGGCAAGGCAAAAGCTGAGGATATCACCGTTGATATATCCAAAAAAGAAGATATAGCCAGTAAAACGATTCGATTGGGCCCGTTGGTCGACTACAGAAATTTTTCTGCGCCCGGCCGCCTCGGTAGAGAAGTCGGTCCTTTCTACGTTGCCATGGGTAACCCGTGGGAAAAACTGTTCCTATGCGACGTCAATACGGCGTCTGACGTAATCAAATACTATTGTAGTGAATTCGATGATTGTCCCGATACATTAAATCTAGTTGAGCCAGACCCGAAGAAACGCAGTGAACTGGTTAAAATGTTAAAAAGCAAGAGAAAGGAGCTATCTGTTATATGGATGCCCAGTCTGCTGCTGCGTCTGATTTCCATATCACTAAAGTTTGCGCTGAAACTTCTTCGTCCTAACAAGAAACCACTGGATCTGTATGCTGCTTTTTCTTCAGAAGTCTACGACACGACGCTGTCAAAAAATGTTGTCAGCAAGAGCAGAATCAGGCGGTCCTCGAAGTAAAGAGTATACGGCTAAAAACCGTTTCTTTTTAAAACGTCTGAAACGGTTGAAAATTTGAAGTCCTGCAGAAGTTTTCTCAGTCGCTGATCAAACTTCGATATGTTGTTATAGTGTCTAAACTCTGAAAGCATGTTCGATTTGATTCTGGGTTGACCCGTATCGATTTCCCAGGGATGCATGTAAAAAATAAATGGCTTTTTTTCCTTGTTGTTTATTTTATTCAGCCCACTCCGGGTAATCCAATATGGCAATAGTCTAAAATAGCCTCCTCCACTGATTGGTAGCCTTGTTTTTCCCAATCCAACAGTAGAGATGGGAAACTCTATAATGGAATTACCACCTTCCGTCTTGTAAACGTGCGGTTCTGTTTTTGCTCCTGGTATGCCATATCTGTCGTGTACGATAGGAAAAATGCTGGAGTCGTAAGTGAATCCCAATTCGGTCAATATATCGAGCGCCCAGATTGATTTTTGCACAATTGAATAGCTCGCGGCCCGGTAACCATAGATCGGTTTATTAATGATGTTTTCCAATATTTCCTTTGTCCTCCCTGTCTCCTCCCTGAACTTATCTATTGTTTGATTATAAACCAAGTCATGGCTGTAGCCGTGGCTGGCGATTTCGTGACCCGCCTGCTCAATCTCATTTATAAGGTTCGGGAATCTTTCCGCGATCCACCCCAATACGAAAAATGTACCTTTAGTATTATATTGAGCGAATATCTCCAATAGTTTATGCGTATTTCTCTCCACGCGTGATTCATAGTCACACCAGTTATCTTTTTCTATATTCTTTGCAAACGCTGACACTTGAAAGTAATCTTCAACGTCGACAGTAATCGCATTGACGACATTATCAGTAGAGAATTGTTTTGGATCGTTTAGCATCAGGTTCACTTAAACTAGTCATATTTGATCTATTTATTACAACTACCGTTAGCGTAACATCGAAAATAATCTGCTTTTTACTGCACTTATTCCATGAACCAGGATATAGCCTCGCTAATGAACAGCATTATTTACACTTGAATCAAAATGGTGTGCGTCTATCTGCTGTTCTATTTCAAGAATTGAACGGTTCACTAATTCTCTCAGATACATCTTGGTGCTTTTCACATCATCCTCCACTTCAGCAGAGACTAAAATCGCAGTTGCGTCTGATCTTCCGGAAAAAATACCTGTCAATGCAACCAGTTTCGCTTTTAGCGCATCAGCGACAACATTACCTCCTATGTAATACCATGTCCATATCACTCTTTTTTTTCCAGATCCATTCTGTATCAACTCCTCTATTACAGGCAACAATCCCTTCGATTCCAGCTCTATATCCTTTCTGCGTAGTTGGAGTCGAGTCCACTGTTTTTCATCGTATTTTCTGTTTCTGGAGTTGATCACCTCTTTTCCCTGTGCCTGTACCGAATAGTAGGCGAGATAAAGATCCAGGCGCCTGCCCTCACCGTCCCTAAACGAAAAGTAGTTATCAGCGTCCGCAGACACCCAAGCTGGCTGCCACAAGCCACGGTCTTGGTTCGACTCCCAACCTTCCAGGTCTAGTTCAATGGTTTGTTTTGCGCCTTCGGCCTGTTCTATCGATACGTTATACACGGACTTGATTAGCGGCCCGACCGCGGCAAACAGGACAAGCATCCCGGTAACGATGGTGGTTTTTATAAATCCCGCTTGTTGGATAGTGTCATCACTTTGGTTTGTATGCTTCGAATATGCATATCTCGGCGAGAATTTATTCCATAAATAAAACAGACAGACAAAACTGATAAAAAACACAACCCAGCCCAGCCATATATGGTCATGCAGGAGACTGTGGGTCATATTTGTGTAATGCCCTGAAAGAACCACTATATAGATACGTATCACATTGGACAAAAATGCTGTCACTACTGCTGATAATATATATATAATCGATGTCAGCAGTTTCAACCGAGTAAAATAGCAATAGATAAATGCGATTGATACTGCAGCAATCTGGTACCTTAATCCACTGCATCTGTCGCCTACTTCAAATACGCCTTCAGGAATTGTAATAATATAGCCTTCTCGAATTGATACGTAACCTGTCAGACGCAGCAGGTTATCGACGAGTGCCGCCGTCGGCACTTGGAGCGGTTTTTCAAATACGGCCCAAATCGGTATTGCACATAACAGCATTACTATTGGGACGAGCAGGGTTGTTGCACCTTTACTGCCGTACAATCCCAATACAAACCCGATCAAGAGAAAAATAAAAAGTAACTGTGACGCTGTCTGTAGATAAGTCAGTTCCGAGAATAGCCAGGCGACAGAGAGAAACAGCAGTATAATTCCGTATATAAACCGATATTCTACTTTAAGGCTTGCCCTTTTATCCCGCCATTCCTTTACCAATATGTAACATGCCACGGCGAACAACAGTATGCCATGTGAATACATACCGCTGCCGTATATCCAGATATCGAAAATACTGTAAACACTCGAATAATAAATAACAGAAAGCAGCAGGATCCCAACAAACAGCGGCCATGCGGAGATCAACAACTCCCTATTGATTGTAAAATTTTTCATTATCTGCCTGTCGCCTGTTAACGCCAATCCAATCAGCTCCCATTCCGGACAATTTATAATCCATCAAGGGGAGCCGGGCAATGGGTAGTCGCTTGACACTCATTGATATCAGCACCAATCTGCGCCAAGGGGCGTAGCGCACCTTAGAGCGGAGACTCAAAACCATAATTTACTCCAAATCCCAGCCCTCAGCACTCTCCTGCCAACATTATAGACACCCCCTGTACAATCAAGTATTACAATATCTTTCTTTGCTTTCCCATCCATCTTGTCGACCAGGCGCAGCAGGCCTTCATGCAGCAACCTGGCCGAGTCATACCATTTTTCCAATTCAACCTCAGATTTCGACACTTGAAAATCGGTGAATACAGCGATAGTTTTTTTATGGTTAAGGCCAATTTCATCGATACCGGCAGGCGTTTCGCATCGGGTAATATTTGCGATTCTGGAAAGCCCTTTTGCCAGGATATGTGATGAATATATTACATCGATATCAGTTTTGATCTTGGGTAGCGACCCGAACCCTGCAGGCCACAAGCCGTTAACCGCCAATTTACCCTCTGAGTTTCTGGACTGGTTTACATCACTACTGTGGAACAGCATTTGAGTTTCATTGATAACCTGCAACCAGTTCATCTGCTCTTCCCCTTGCGGGAGGTGTTCACCAACATCGCAACCGACCACAGACTCCAGCGATCTCGTTTTGATTTTAGGACACACTGGCAGCTTCAAATACCAGGCATTCGGTTGCTTGAAAACGAGTGAAAGATTATCTTGTTTGAAATGGGTGTTGAATATGGCAACAAGGTTCTCGGCTTCGTCCTCAGTAATATTGAGCTGCGTGGAATCCACTAGGTAGAGTTTGTCTTTATCCGCAATGAAGTGTACCGGTGGGGCATATGCCCAACAGTGGGTTCCGGGCTCTCCCCCCTCGCCATAGTATGAAACGGCCCCTTCAGGAAAGTCGTCGCCGCCCGCTTCAAAACCAAATAAGCCGAAGAGCGTCTCGGATAGTCCTCCAACCCGCGATTCATCACTCCCCTTTGCTTGCGATTTGAGTCTTGCAAGAAACGGGGGAACCCTCAAACCCTCCAACCGCTGCACCTTGGTTGGCCAAAAAAGATCGGGGATCAGCAGGATTAGTTTGTCTCGATTCATGCCTCGTACTGAAAGTAAAAGCGTATACCTAGAGACGATATGGGAGCGCTGGTGCCATACAAACCTCCTTGTCGCTATTGCCTTCTGTTCCGGCTTGGCTTCTGTCTCACAACGGTGTCGACAGTATATTCCTCAAACCCTGTCCGGGGAACAAGTTATGCTTCACCAACCGCCGCGAGACGCACGATGGGAGCCCGAGACGCAAATCAACTCATATTATCGAGGATCGCCTTTTTGACCTCGTCCAGCTGAGCGTTGATAGTCATTACCGGTGAAGTCGACTGTTGGATCGCTGTATCCGGGTCTTTCAGACCGTTACCAGTCAGGGTACAGACTATGCTTGATCCTTGCGGTATCTTTCCTGACTTTATGTCTCTAATTGCGCCAGCCAGGGATGTGGCCGAAGCAGGCTCGCAAAAAACGCCCTCTTTATCTGCGAGCAGTTTTTGCGCCTCCAGTATGAGTTCATCCGTACATTCATCGAACCAGCCCGCCGACTCCTGCTGAACCTTCCATGCCTGGTTCCAGGATTGGGGATTTCCAATTCGGATAGCCGTGGCAATCGTATCCGGATCCTTGACCGGACCGCCGCGCAGGAAGGGTGCCGAGCCCGCCGCCTGATAGCCGACCATTATCGGTCGCTTTCCCGTTACCGCGCCCCCGGCAAACTTACATTTACCCCCGCAATAGGCGCATGCTTCTGTAACACTGTCTCCCGTTGTACAGGAATACTCACTGTAACCTATCCAATGGGCGGTGATATTCCCGGCATTGCCAACCGGCAGGCAGTGATAGTCGGGGGCGTGGCCAAGCTCTTCAACGATCTCAAAGGCGGCTGTCTTCTGCCCCTGCAGCCGGTATGGATTGATTGAATTGACAATTGTAACCGGGGCATGGTCGGCAACATCCTTCACCAGTTGCATCCCATCATCAAAGTTACCCTTGATCTGGATGGTAATTGCCCCGTACATCATTGCCTGCGCCAGCTTCCCCATTGCAATCTTTCCATCCGGTATCACCACAAAGGCAGTAATACCCGCCCGCGCGGCATAGGCCGCGGCCGCAGCCGATGTATTTCCGGTCGAGGCGCATATAATCGCCTTGCTGCCCTCTTCAACAGCTTTTGTTACCGCCATGGTCATACCGCGGTCCTTGAATGATCCAGTTGGATTCAAGCCCTCGTACTTGACAAATATATCCACATCCTTGCCAAGCTCACGGGGGATATTGTTGAGGCGTATCAATGGCGTGTTGCCTTCGCCGAGACTGATAATCCGCGTATCGTCATGTACAGGCAGCCTGTCACGATATCTCTCAATTAAACCGGTATAGCGGGGACGGAATGGCATGATTTATAAACCTCTTTAGTACAATTCGCTCCTGCAAAGCCAAGCGATCAATTGTACAGTGCGAATGTGATGTCAAATCAGTTGTTTTTAGTCAATTTCGGCATGCTTTCTGGCCATGCGTTGCTTGTCTATACCCAGTCTCACCCATCTAGACGTTCGACGCGTATCCGCATGACTTGGCCGAAAACCGAATCAAGCTGCTCGATCTCAGCTATTGCTTTGTTAAGCTGCATCTCGATGACTTTCTGGGTAAGCATCACCAGGGGTACGGTATTGTCTCCTTCAGCGGGCTCCTTCTGCTGAATCGCCTCTATGCTGATCTGCGATTCGGCCAATATGCTGGCGATCTTTGCAACCACTCCCGGCTTATCGACAACCTGCATACGCAGGTAGAAGGTCGTTTCCACCTCTTCAATAGGTAAAATCGCCAGATCGACCAGTTTTCCCGCTTGAAATGCGAGATGTGGGACGTGATTTTCGGGATCCGTGGTCAGCATGCGCACCACGTCGACCACGTCCGCCACCACGGCTGAAGCGGTGGGTTCGGAACCGGCGCCGGCACCGTAGTAGAGCGTTGGACCCACCGCATCGCCCTTGACCAGCACGGCATTCATCACACCGTCCACATTGGCTATCAGGCGGCGCTGGGGAATCATCGTGGGATGGACCCGCATCTCTATTCCAGCCTCGGTCTTGCGTGTGATGCCAAGATGCTTTATCCGGTAGCCGAACTGGTCGGCGTACTCGACATCCTGCGGCTCGATTTTTGTGATCCCTTCGGTGTATGTCTTTTCAAATTGCAGGGGAATACCAAAGGCGATCGATCCGAGGATCGTCAGTTTGTGGGCAGCATCTATACCTTCCACATCAAACGTGGGATCCGCCTCCGCATAGCCCAATGCCTGAGCCTCTTTCAGGACATCGCCGAACTCGCGCCCCTTGTCGCGCATTTCGGTGAGTATGAAGTTGCCGGTACCGTTGATGATTCCCGCAATCCACTCAATGTGGTTAGCCGCCAATCCTTCACGAACCGCCTTGATAATCGGAATTCCACCGGCCACGGCTGCCTCGAAGGCAACCATGACACCTTTTTTTTGCGCCGCGTCGAAGATTTCATTGCCATGCATGGCAATCAGCGCCTTGTTGGCAGTCACCACATGCTTGCCATTCTCGATCGCCTTTAACACCAATTCACGAGCAGGAGAGTAACCGCCAATCAGCTCGATGATGATGTCCAGCTCAGGATTGTCCACCACGGAGAAGGCATCGTCACAGACCTCCACATGTTCGAGCCCGATCAGGTTGCTGGGATCGTACTGTTTTGCCGCTGCGTGGGTAATCTGGATACCCCGCCCCGCCCTGCGAGCGATCTCATCGGCATTTCGGGTCAGAACATTCAAGGTGCCGCCACCCACGGTCCCAAGTCCCAACAAACCAACTTTAACTGGATTCAAGATTTCTACTCCTGCTTTCAATATCCAAACAATCTATGACGCCTTCAGGCCATCACTACGAAACATATCACGGATCCCGCGCACCGCCTGTCGGGTACGGTGCTCATTTTCGATCAGCCCGAACCTCACATGATCGTCACCATGCTCACCGAAACCGATACCAGGGGAGACAGCCACTTTCGCCTCCTTCAGCAGTTTCTTGGAAAATTCCAGCGACCCCATCGATTTATAGGCATCCGGAATAGGCGCCCACACGAACATGGTCGCTTTCGGTTTCTCCACCTGCCAGCCGATGTTGTTCAATCCATCGCAAAGCACGTCGCGACGATTCTGATACATGCTGCAGATCTCTCTGACCACTTCCTGTGGGCCCTCGAGGGCAGCGATAGCGGCCACCTGAATCGGGGTGAAGGTTCCGTAGTCCAGATAGGATTTTATGCGCGCCAGCGCAGCCACCAGGGTCTTGTTGCCTGACATGAACCCTACTCGCCATCCCGGCATATTGTAGCTCTTTGACAAAGAGAAGAATTCAACCGCGATCTCGTCAGCGCCGGGCACCTGCAGGATTGAAGGCGCCACATAGCCATCAAAGACGATGTCCGCATAGGCGAGGTCGTGAACGACCCAGATGTTGTACTCCGTTGCGATCTCCACAACCTTCTCGAAAAAATCGAGGTCGACACACTGGGTCGTAGGGTTACCCGGAAAATTGAGCACCAGCATCTTCGGACGCGGCCAGGAGTCTTTGATCGATCTCACCAGTTCATCGAAGAAATCGACACCCGGAATCAACGGAACGTGGCGCACATCTGCGCCTGAAATGATAAAACCGTAAGGGTGTATAGGGTAGGCCGGATTCGGCACCAGCACCGAATCACCCGGCCCCATGCAGGCCAGCGCAAGATGGGCCAGACCCTCCTTCGAACCGATGGTGGCAATCACCTGGGTCTCGGGATCCAGGGTCACATCGTAGCGGGACTTGTACCAATTGCTCATGGCACGCCGCAATCTTGGAATGCCTTTCGACATGGAGTAGCGATGGGTGTCCTTGCGGTTCGCCACTTCGCATAGCTTGTCGACGATGTGCTGAGGTGTCGGCTGGTCAGGATTTCCCATACCGAAGTCGATGATATCCTCTCCACGCGCTCGCGCCGCAGCCTTGAGTTCATTGACAATTGCGAACACATAGGGCGGCAACCGCTTGATTCTGCGGAATTCTTCCATCTCTGGCGTAGACACGAAAACCTCGACTGATCACATAGGTTAAAAGAGTTAAAGTTAACTGACCCTCTATCAAAGATCAATTGACATAATTAGATAGACCCGGACTGTTTTTCTCCGACCGGTAACACAGGCATCCGGAAAGCAGTGATTTTGCGTCGTGGATATCGGTCATACGGGATCGCCGCGACTGCAGTGGACGGCGCCGTCCATCAACAAGAAACCGACTTTTTTCAGGGGTTGGAATAGGGTATGGTCGACAGATGAAATTCATACTCGACGATAGCGGTGAAGGCCATGCCATTCAGCGTTATGATCAGGGTGAGGTCACTGTCAGCGAGGTCGTCTACAGGGAAAGCTGTATCGTTCTCCCCGAACGGATCATCAGCCCATGGCGCCCCGACAATTTTCTCGACCTCAAATCGGAGGACTTCAGCTTTCTGGCTGAACTTGCACCTGAAATCATCATCCTGGGCACCGGTGCCCGGCAACGCTTTCCCCATCTAGGCCTTACTGAACCGCTGATGCAGCGTCGCATCGGCCTGGAGGTAATGGATACGGCAGCGGCCTGCCGGACCTATAACATCCTGATGGCGGAGGGGCGGCGTGTAGCGGCTGCCCTGTTTATGATTTAGCCTCCCCCTCAGCTTCCTCGGGTATTGGTGCTGCGACCGCCGCATCCTCACTCTCATCCTCGAGGACCACGACTCCCTCCGGATAGGGGTATTTCTCCACTAGTCGCTTACTCAGCTGACGTAGATTGGCCTGATGCAGCGCGTCCGACTCCATCAGAATCAGAATCAACACGGTGACCATGATCGGTAAAATGCCACCCCCGCCAATCATTGCCATGACCGCGACCTTCTTCATTTCGAAATAGGTAAAACCGATCCAGCCCAGCAGCCATACCATGAGGATGGCGATCAACATATAGATGAAAACGCGACTGCGCTCAGCCGCAATCTGCCAATGGACCCAGACATACCACTCGTCCCTGGACCGCTTGGCCCGCCACAGGGTGTAGAACAGCGCTAAGAATGAGACGATCGGCACCATCGCCAGTGGCTGCCAGTAGGAGCGGACAAGCCCCAGGGCCGCAACAAACCACAGGATATGATTACCGATCAGATTGGTCAGAAAGATATCGTGGGGTATCTTGGCTTTGTGCACCACATCATCGGAAATCTCAAATTTCATCTCTCTCGGCACCCGACAGTCATCAAACTGAAACAGGAGGCTACCATTTGATCTTGATGATTGCATCCCTGTTACCCCGGCTCAACGTTGTTAAGATCCGGCCTCCCCCCATACCGTCACCGGCGAGGCATCCTCATATGATTGGAATTCCTCTTTAATTATCATTAGAAACAAGGGGATACCCATTGAATCCATACACCCGCGCCAGACCTTGATAAATCTTATAACGCAAACACCGATTCCCATTGTAGAATCCCCATCTGATAGCAAAAAGAGGTAAATCGGTGCCGGTCGGGGATTCCCTCTCCAACGCATCCGTCTAAGCGTCGGTTTTGAATAAATGGAAAAAAAGATCATCTTTTGGGTTGTATCACTCTCATTGGTGGCAATTGCACTCGCCATTCTGCTGCCGGGAGGTCGAAAGGTTGACTCCGATCCCAAGCTGCCCTGGGAAATCACCGTCAATGCCGATAACGAGGTTGAGGTCTTCGACCTTACCCTGAACCGCAGCCGGCTGACCGACGCCCGTGCCGTCTTCGAGGAGCAGGGAGAGGTCAATATGTTTGTTCCGGAGAGCGGAGACCCCTCCCTGGAGGCCTATTTCGAGCGCGTCTTCCTGAGTGGTCTGAGGGCCGATATCGTCCTGGTTCTGCGGGCCGATTCCGCGCAGATGCAGGGATTGTTCAATCGAGGTTCACGCATCAGCAGGTCTTCGGAGGCGATTCGCAAGGTTGAGCTCTCCAGCGAGGATCAGCTCGTGGCGGCAAACCTCCCCATCGAACTGATCAATTACATTCCCGCCGCGAATCTCGACGAGTCGCTGATTCTGAGCCGTTTTGGTGAACCCTCCGAGCGGATCAACGAACCTGATAGCGGCGTCACTCACTGGATCTATCCTGACCGGGGTTTGAGCATCGGGGTCAATCCGGAGGGGAAAGAGCTGATTCAGTATATGCCCCTTGAGAGGGTCCCGACCTTCATGGAGCATATCAGCCGCGAGCGGGTCAACAGCGGAAGCTGAGTGCGACCAGTCACTCCTGGTCTTCGGCGTCCGGCATCATCTGTTTAGGCATTTTGCGTTTCTTCTTATCCGTCTTGAGATCATCATCCATCAGGATTCGGTGCGCCTCCCCTTCCAGGTCATCGAATTGACCGCTTCTGGCAGCCCAGAACAGTACGCCGACTGCCGCCAGCCCCAACAGAATCATACCGGGTATCAGGCCGTAAATGACTTCCATCCAATTGCTCCAATAGGTTGCCTGCCTCAGCCGAGGAAACATCATAATCTCAACCAAATCCCACTGGCGGGCAGGTTGAGTATCCGCTTGCGTTAGCGCTGTGCCTTGATACCTTTGAACAGGGTTCGGATTCGCGCCGAATTACCTATTACCGCGAGAGAACTCATAGGCATCGAAATTGCGGCAATCAGCGGTGTCACAATCGCAGCCATGGCCAAGGGAACCATAATAATATTGTAGACGATTGATATGCCGATATTCTGCCGGATGGTCAGAAGCGTCCTTCTGGAGAGGCCGATGGCAAGCCTCACCTTTTCCAGCTCGCTGCTCATCAGTACGATATCGGCGCTGGCGATGGAGACATCGGTTCCCGACCCCATGGCAATACCCACATCGGCACGGACCAGCGCCGGGGCGTCGTTGACGCCATCCCCGACCATGGCCACGCGTTGGCCCTGCTCCTGGAGCTGCCTCACCACCTGGTCCTTCTCTTCGGGCAACACCTCGGCGATTACATCCATACCCCCGAGGCGCTGGGCGATGGCCTCAGCCGCCTGGCGACGATCACCACTCAACAGGGTCAGCTGCATGCCTTCTGCCTTGAGGGTGCCGATCAACTCCCTTGCATCCGGACGCACCCTATCCTCGACCGCGATCAAGCCGGCTGTCTGGCCGTCGACGGCAAGATAGAATGAACCAATCCCCTGCCCGGCCAACTGCCTGGCGAGCTGTTCCAGCCGATCCGGCAGCACAACCCCTTCACTGCTCATCAGCCCCTCATTGCCGGCCATCAGCTGCTGCCCGCCAGCCCGACCCATGACACCCAGGCCGGGCCGATAGTTGAAGTCACTGCCCTGCAACAGGGACGCCCCCTGGGCATGGGCCTCATACCATGCCACCACCGCCTGTGCCGTAGGATGCTCGGAAAACCGCTCTATGGCGGCTGCCTTCCGCATCAGGGCCAGTACGGATTCGCTCGGCGGCAGATCATCCTTGCCTATCTCCCATTTGTCTCCGGCCATGTAGACCCCAACCACCGACATACCCCCCTCGGTCAGGGTACCCGTCTTGTCGAAGATGACGTGATTGATCGTTGACAGGGACTCCAGCACCTCCCCGTTCTTGACCAGAATGCCGTATTTGGCGCCCAGCCCCGATGCCACGGCAATGGACATCGGGGTGGCCAGGCCGAAGGCGCAGGGGCAGGTGATGATGAGGACAGAGGTCGCCGCCAGCAGCGCCACCTCGAATGATGTGCCCACCCAGAAGAGGAACGTCGAGGTACCCAGGGCAAGGGTCACCGCCACGAACCAGGGAACGATCCGGTCCGCCAGGCATTGAATCGGCGCCTTCGATCCCTGGGCCTCTTCGACCAGCCTGATAATGCGACCGAGTGCGGTGTTTTTCAGCGAACCGGTAACCCTGATCTGCAATACGCCATGACCATTTATCGTACCCGCGGAGACCTTGTCGCCTTGCCCCTTGTTGACCGCCATGGACTCGCCCGTGAGCATGGCCTCATCGACGCTGCTCTGGCCTTCGGCTACCACACCGTCCACGGGTATTCTATCGCCCGGTTTTACCAGAACCCGGTCATCGATATTGACCGCCCGTATGGGTACGATCTTTTCATTGCCGTCGACCAGGCAGGTCGCCACCCTTGGCTGCAGGTCGAGCAGGCGCTGGGTCGCGGCCACTGCCTGGCGTTTCGATATCGATTCCAGATAGCGTCCGACAAGGATGACGAACAGGAAGTTGACCACCGTGTCGAAATAGACTTCGCCGACCAGGGTTCCGGTTAGCGTTACATAGACCGAGTAGAGATAGGTGATCGATGCGCCGATGGCGATCGGCAGATCCATACCCAGGTGAAGGTTGCGCAGGCCGGACCAGGCACCGCGGTAGAAGGGATAGCCCGAGTAGAGCAACACTGGCGTCGCCAGGGCAAATCCGATCCAATGAAACATCGACCTGAACTCACCTTCGTTGGCCCCTGCGTAGAGCGCAATCGACACCCAGAGCAGATTCATCATGCCAAAGCCGGCAAACGCCATCCGGTAGAGCAGCTGGCGGTTCTGCTTTTTCAGCGTGCCTTCGGCAACCTCCGGATCGTAAGGCACGGCTGCATAACCGATCTGACCCAAACGGCTGATGATATGTGAGAGGCTGACGACACTGTTGTGCCATTTCAGGTGGAGGCGTTTACCCGAGAGATTGACCTGTGCAGAAACCACCCCGGGCACAGCGCTTAGGCTATGTTCGATGAGCCAAACGCAAGCGGCGCAGTGGATGCCTTCGATCAGCAGATGAATCTGCCTCTCCTCGCCGAGATCATCGACAAACTCCTCCTGGACCTCGTCCAGATCGTAGAGGGCGATCTCCTTGGGTATCTCCGGTGGCGGCGCCAGACAGGCATCTTCCGGGGTGCGCCGATAGAAGCCGTCCAGGCCGGCGGCGTAGATCGCTTCGCAGACCGCCTTGCAGCCCATGCAACAGAAGTGCTGGGGCTCACCTTCGATCTCGGCGACGATATCCTCTTCAGCTGGAACAGGTAGACTGCAGTGAAAACAGAATTCCTGGTTCTCTGGCTGCGAAGTTTCGGTTTGGAGTGTTGGAGAGAGGTTCAAGGTACCCAATCGATTCCAACGCCGATCCGTTTCGGCGTATTGTATTCATCCTCCCCGTTCTTGATGCTGACCAAGGTATCCCAGGCACCCTTCAAGGGGAAGCTCACTTCAGCCTGGTACTCGCCGGGAGCCGTCTGCTTCATCGGCACGGAAAAATCCTGATTGGCATCGGAAGGGCGATAGGCATGGAAGATGACATCATCCCTGGAAATGGGATTTCCATCCTTGTCCTTAACTGAATAACGACAGATAACCGGTTGACCGACTTCGATCTTCCTGGGCAGATCGACCTTCATGACCCAGCCAGGAAATCTGGCCTGACGCTTAAGCATGTTTTCTTCATAATCCTCGCCCCGTTCGTAGAAGTCGTCCACCACCAAACCGGGATTATTGTCGATGGCGAGATAGATCATGATCATGTTCATGGTGAAGAAAACCACCACCATGGCCACCCAGGCGATGACCCACGGACTCTGCCAGGCTGATTTTTTCTCTGTCATAACAATGAATTATAACTTTTCAGGCGAACAATTAAAAAAGGCGGACAATAAATTGTCCGCCCTCGAGTTCAGACTTGTCTATTTTACCGCTTGGGGCCGATAAAGACACTATTTCGACTGCCCTGCAGTTGCTGGCCGTCCAACTCCCCTTTTACGGTAAACTTGACTGGTATGGTTTCCGCCGTCAACAGCTCCTTTTGAACACGTAGAAATACTGTTCGTGGCGTGACTTTGCCGTGTCTTGCGGTGGTCACCAGTTGCTCATCAACCATGATCAAACCTTCAGGTCCCTCAGCACTGATAGTGACCGGGATATCCTCTGTCAATTTGTTGAGAATCTTCAGCGTGTACTTGTTCTGGATACTGCCATCACTCTGCAGCACGAAGAGCGGCTGGCGATCGTGGATTGCCTTCAGTTCCAGCGGCGCCAGCGAGGTGAGACCGTAGACGATACCGAGCACAGCCAATGACATGATTGCGGTATAGATCCACACCCTCGGGCGCTTGTAGAGCGGCTTGGGTTTGGTATTGGTTTCCAGCGACTCGTAGGACTCGTATCGAATCAGCCCCGTCGGCCGGCCGACCTTTTCCATCACCTCGTCACAGGCATCGATACAGAGCGCACACATGATGCAGCCCTCCTGCTGACCGTGACGAATATCGACACCGGTGGGACAGACCGCAATACACATTTTACAGTCGACACAGTCCCCGGTCGTTCTCTCCTCTTCGGGCTGCCCCTTCTTGATTCTTCCCCGGGGTTCGCCGCGATGGAAGTCGTAGGCGGGAACCACCGTGGTCTTGTCGATCATCACACCCTGGATACGGGCATAGGGACACAGCCAAAAACAGGCCTGTTCACGCATATAGCCCGCGAGTACATAGGTACCGGCAGTGAACAGGGCGATGGTGCCGTAGGCGACCGGGCTGGCCTGGATGGTAAAGAGATCACGCCAGAGATCGAAGGCGTCATAGAACCAGGCGACGAAGCTGATACCGGTCAATACCGAGACCACAAGCCAGAGGAAATGCTTGGTTAGCTTGATTCTGGCTTTGCTGAAGCTCATCGGCGCTTCGTCGAGTTTGCGCCGCTTTTGCGGGGGGCCCTCAAGTCTGTCTTCCAGCCAGGTAAAAACATCGGTCCAGACGGTTTGAAAGCAAAAAAACCCGCAATAGACCCGACCGGCAAGCGCCGTGGCGACTGCCAACAGCAGGGCGAAAAAGAGCAGGGTCAGGGAGAGCATCCAGAAGTCCTGGGGCAGGACTGTGATGCCCAATATATGGAACTGACGATTGGGGATATCGAACAGAATCGCCTGCCGCTCGCCCCATTGAAAGTAGGGGCCGATGAAGAAGATGATCCAGACAGCGGCTGACAGCCATTTGATCTTGCGCCAATAGCCCCCCATTCGTTTGGCGTGAATCGTCTCCTCACCGGTGTTTAGATGCCAGTGCACCGATTCAGCATAGAGGTCATCAACCACAGACTGCTGGGTTGCTGTGCTATCGTTTCCGCTCAAGGGATCAGCTCCTATGAAGTCAGAGATGTCGTTTAAGGCAAAATCATAAATGGTAGCATAACAGCGAGCCAATGCGATTTATCAATACATTAGCATCAATTAAACAACCATTCCGGCCAATTTACCAGCCGCGGATTTTAAGGGATTCACTCGATTTTTTACATAAAAAAAGGGGGGTTATACACCCCCCTTGACCATAGAATCATTTTATCCGCTTAGCTGTTATGCTTTTCGGCATCGCTCTTGATTAGATTTCTCACTTTAAAGGCAAGGAAGACAATAATCACTACACTAATCGCTACAGTGATCATTGAACCCCAAAACACTGCATCTCCGTTCATAGCAAACCTCTAACTTTACTTTTTACCCTGCGAGGCTTCCCGCCTCACAGGGTAATGGTGGAAAAAGTGCCTATACAGTAATTATATATCCTAACTTACTGGCCACCACCGAACTTGTGGACATAGACCGCCAGCTTCTTGATATCGTCATCCGACAACCTTTCACCGAACGCAGGCATGACAGCCTCTCGTGATTTCGGCTCGGTGGCATCATTCACGCCATATTTGATGGTGTATACGATGCTATCAAGTAGCGATTCACCTTCTGCAGGTGAGAAGCGATAGATGCCATCGGTCAGGTTTGCCGAACCGAGGACGGCCATGCCTTTTCCGTCCATACCGTGACAGGCGATACAGCCCTTCTGGGTAAAGTTGGGATCAGAGGTGGGATCACCTGCCTCAATGGCCTTTGCCAGGCTGCCGATTTCGGCATCCGACAGGATCTTGCCATGCGCAGTCATGATGCCTTTACGACCCATGGAGATGGTTTGCTGAATGGTGTCGATGCCACCGCCGTAGAGCCAGTCATCGTCGGCGAGTACGGGATAGCCCGGACCGCCCTGACCGCCACCGCCATGACAGGCGGCGCAGTTGTCACCAAACAGCACCTTGGCTGAAGCCACGGCATATTGGGAAAGGCCCGGGGCCGCCAGGATATCCGCGGCCGACATGCCCTTGATCTGAGTCTCGAATTCGGCGCGTACCGCTTCCACCTCATCGACACCCTTCTTGTACTCATCCATCTGAGTCCAGCCCATGACTCCCTTGTTCGACTCGTGACCAACCGGCCACATGGGATAGAGGACACCGTATACTGCCCACCAGATCACCGACGCCCAGAAGGCCAACATCCACCAACGTGGAGGGGGATTCGTCAACTCCCGGAGGTTGTCGTCCCACACATGTCCGGTGTTGTTTTCACCCGGGTAAGGATTGTTATCCGCCATTTTTCTCTCCGCTATCTATTGCATCATCATCCATCGGGATAAAGCGGTTCTTCTCCAGCTTGTCCCGATTTTTCGGACGTAAGGCGTAGAAATACACGCCTATCATGAGGAGGAAGGTGACCACCGTCATGATCAGACCCACCCAATCACTGGTGGTCATAGCCTCCCAATCAGTATGAAAATAGTCTCTGAAACTACTCACGATAGACCTTGTTTTCGTCAAGCTTTGCCATGGTCCCCAAGACCTGCAGATATGCCACCATGGCATCCTCTTCGGTCTTACCCGCCAGTTCTTCATTGGCACTGGCGATGTCCTCATCGGTATAAGGGACACCCAGCAGTCTCATGACTTTGAAACGCGCCGCCATATCCTTGCCCTCGACCAGACTATCCTTCAGCCATGGGTAGTTGGGCATGACAGACTCAGGCACAACCGAGCGCGGCGCGCGCAGGTGCTTGCGTTGCCAATCATCCGAGTATTTGCCACCGAGTCTGGCAAAGTCAGGACCGGTACGCTTGGAACCCCACTGGAAGGGGTGGTCGTACATCGATTCCGAAGCCAGAGAGTAGTGGCCGTAACGCTCTTTCTCATCGCGGAAAGGGCGAACCATCTGCGAGTGGCAGGTGTAGCAGCCTTCCCGCTGATAGATGTCGCGTCCCGCCAGCTCGAGAGCGGTGTAGGGGCGTACTCCATCGCCGGGTTTGTGGTCATGCAGAGTCTGACCGGGTTGACGCTGCCAGACCAGTTCGGGTGCAGCATTATGCTCCATGGTGCTCTTCATGGTGAACAGCGGCACGATCTCGACGATGCCGCCCACGGTGAGAGCCAAAGCCAGGATCAGCAGAAGCAACCATACGTTCTTCTCCATCTTCTCCTGGAAGCCAGTTGATTGGTTATCAGCCATTTTGCGAAACCTCCCTAGAATTAAGCAGTTGCCGCAGCAGTACGGGCCTGCTGCAGGCTACCTTCACTGGATGCCTTGGCAACGGTCATGAGAACGTTGATCAGCATCATCAATGCACCGAGCAGGAAGATCGCACCGCCTACCGTACGCATGGCGTAGTAGGGATGCATGGCTTCAACAGATTCGGCAAAGGTGTAGGCCAGGGTGCCGTACTCATCATAGGCACGCCACATCAGGCCCTGCATGATACCGGATACCCACATCGCGACGATGTAGATCACCGCACCGATGGTGGCGGTCCAGAAGTGAGCGTTGATCAGCTTCATGGACCACATTTCGGTGTGGAAGGTACGCATCATCAAGTGGTAGATGGCGCCGATGGCAACCATCGCCACCCAACCCAGGGCACCGGAGTGGACGTGACCCACGGTCCAGTCGGTGTAGTGGGAGAGCGCGTTGACTGTCTTCAATGACATGACCGGTCCTTCGAAGGTGGACATGGCGTAGAAGGCCAGGGACATGATCATGAAACGCAGGATGTAGTCGGTGCGCAGTTTGTCCCATGCCCCGGAGAGGGTCATCATGCCGTTAACCGCACCACCCCAGGATGGGATGATCATCGCCAGGGAGACCGCGGCGCCGAGGGAGCCGGCCCAATCGGGAAGCGCGGTGTACTGCAGATGATGGGAACCCAGCCATACATAACCGAACATCAGCGCCCAGAAATGGACCACTGAGAGGCGGTAGGAGTAGACAGGACGACCGGCCTGCTTGGGTACGAAATAGTACATGATGCCGAGGAAACCGGCTGTGAGGTAGAAGCCCACCGCATTATGACCGTACCACCATTGGATCATCGCATCCTGAACGCCGGAGAAGGCCGAATAGGATTTGAACAGATCAACCGGTACAGCCAGGCTGTTGACCACGTGGAGGTAGGTGATCATCACCATCATGCCGAGGAAGAACCAATTGGAGACATAGATATGGGATGTCTTCCGGGTTGCCAGGGTCATGATGAAGTTGAAGGAGTAGACCAGCCATACCACGGCGATTGCCAGGTCGATCGGCCACTCGAGCTCGGCGTACTCCTTGGCGGTGGTGATGCCGAGAGGAAGGGTAATCACCGCGGAGACGATGATCAGGTTCCAGCCCCAAAATGCGAACCATGCCAGTTTGTCACTCCATAGCCGAACGCCGCAGGTGCGTTGAACGCTGTAGAACGAGGTTGCCATCAATGCACACCCGCCGAAGGCGAAGATGACTGCATTGGTGTGAAGCGGACGCAGGCGCCCGAAGGTGATGTACGGTAGATCGAAGTTTAGAAACGGCCAGGCCAGTTCGGCGGCGATGTAAACACCCACCAGTGCGCCTACGACTAGGTAGACTACGGCCATGACGGTAAACCAGCGTACAACTGCGAAGTTGTATTTCTGCTCGGCTGCGGCGTCCATGAACCCCCCTCATTAAGACTAAAATTGAACAAGACTTTAAAACTGACTTTTATGATAAAGTCCAAACCACCCCAACTGTGTGAAATGACACAATTGCAGCGTGACATATATCACTCTTAAATGGCCCAGATGTCAATACAAACATTAGAAAAATCTAATGGCAGGCATGGTATATAACATTTTGAATTATAAACAAAAATACGGACTCACCGCATAAATTGACATAGATCAACGAAAGTTAAAAAAACAGTTTTCCAACGAATAAGTAGGACATGTTTTGTAAGAATTGGTCTGTTTAGCACAATCATTGGCTTGGAGGATTCTTTGCTTGCCAGCTTATGAACAATCAGGGGATCGATAAATATCGATTTTCTTTATACGCCCATAAGAGGCGGAACGATCAACCGCAAGTCGCGACCTGCCGCAAGCCCTCCTCATCGTGCAGCGTCAGGCTCTGTTTGCGAAGCTTGATCAAGCCCGTTTTTTGAAACCTTGTGAGCCCGCGGCTTATCGTCTCCCGCGCAAGCCCGAGGTAGCTCGCCATGTCACTTCTCGACATGCTCAAGTTGATCTGTTTACCCCCCAAGCCACGGATCGAGGCGCGAAGCGAGAGAGAGAGAATGAAGGCGGCGAGCCGCTGATCCGCGTTTTGCCGTATCAGTGAAGCGGTGAGCCTGTGATTGAGAGCCACTTCCTGCCCCAGCATCTCGATCAGCGCCTGTTGTACGGCCTCAATGGAACGTCCGCTCTCCTGCAACCGGGCGATCTCCAGGACGCATACACGGCTGGTCTCGAGTGCCCGTACCGAGTGGGTGTAGAAGCGGTTGGCCATGCCTTCGGCGCCAATCAGATCCCCCGGCAGATAGAACCCGACGACACGTTCATTGCAGTTGAGATCAGGGACCGTGGCCTTGAAGGATCCCGATTTTACCGCGTAGACAGCTGTGAACGGCTGTTCGACATGGAACAGTTGCTCGCCCTTCGTCACCGGTTGTCTTCTCAGCAGAATCCCCGGCGGTACCCCGCTGCCAGGCTCTGCATAGTCGAGAACCTGACACATGGGATCGAGGCCGCACTCACTGCAGGCCACCTCCAGCAGGCGCTCACCATCGTAACTATCTGTCAAACAGCAAGACTTTAACACTGTTGAGTGGTTGCCAGGTGTAGGGAGGGGATCACCCCATCGAGATTGTCATCACTTGAAAATCGACTCCACGGAGAAGCCGTCCCTCTCTAGGATATCACGCAGGCGCCTGAGCGCATCCATCTGAATCTGCCTGACCCGCTCACGGGTGACCCCGAGTTCGTTCGCCACCTGTTCCAGGGTGGAATTTTCATAGCCGTGGAGGCCGAAGCGACGCTCAACCACTTCCCGCTGCTTATCATTCAGCTTGCTCAGCCAGCGGTCGAGATTGGCATTCAGACCATCGTTCTGAATGTCAACCGTAGGATCCAGGCTCTTCTCATCGGCGATGGTATCAAGCAGGGGCTTGTCGGCATCCTTACCGAAGGGTGTATCCACCGAGGTCACGCGCTCGTTGAGTCCCAACATCCGCTTGACCTCGTCGATAGGCCGGTCCAGCAGATCGGCGATCTCCTCGGAACTGGGTTCATGATCGAGGGTTTGCGCAAGTTTTCGCGCCGCCCGCAGATAGACATTGATCTCTTTAACCACATGAATCGGCAGACGGATCGTGCGTGTCTGATTCATGATTGCCCGCTCGATGGTCTGTCGGATCCACCAGGTGGCGTAGGTTGAAAAGCGAAAGCCGCGTTCAGGATCGAACTTCTCCACCGCGCGGATCAGTCCCAGGTTCCCCTCCTCGATGAGATCGAGCAGCGCAAGACCGCGATTCATATAGCGACGGGCGATCTTCACCACGAGACGGAGATTGCTCTCAATCATTCGCTGCCTCGCTGACTGATCGCCTTTTTGCGCGAGCCTGGCGAAGTAGACCTCCTCTTCCGCGGTCAACAGCTTCGATATCCCTATCTCATTGAGATAGAGCCGGGTGGCATCCATCTGTGCATCCCCCGGCTCGGGAGATTTGAGCTTCAGGACATCACCGATTTCATCATCGGTTTTCTCCTCTACGATCTCTTCGCTCTCGACTTCTTCCTCCGACAGGATGACTTCCTCATCCGCGAGATCGTCAATGAGCGGACTCTCATCCGATTCATCAGGCTCTTCAGGACTTTTACTCATCTCACATCTCCATCAACAAGGACATGCTTTGTCAAGATGCCGTCAACGGTTGCTGTTACTCCCGCGCCGGCCCGCAGCATGTGCCTCAATCACCCTTGTAATCCGGGGTGGACATCTTATTATCTATCTTCTTGGCAGCAGCGGAAGTGGATTGATCGGCTTACCCTGTCTCCTCACTTCAAAGTGAAGCATCGGCTGGCCACCACTATTCGCTGTGCCCATATGCGCCACTATATCGCCTTTCGCCAGTTTATCACCCTCTTTTACCAGCAGTTTACGATTGTATCCATAGGCACTCAAAAATCCCTGCTCGTGTTTGATGATCACCAGGTTGCCGTATCCGACCAATCCCCCGCCGGCATAGACCACCCTTCCCGCCTCCGCGGCCTTTATGGGCTGACCAATATTACCCTGGATTCTGATCCCTTTTCGGTTTTGATCCGATTTCGAAAAGGTCTGCACCACTCTTCCTTTGGTCGGCCATGACCAGCTTAACTTGACGCCTTTTTTCACCACTTCCGGCTTTGCGGCGGTTGCCCGCTTCAACGGCTTGGTCTGGGTCTTCGCCGCCATGGTGGCAGGCTTTGCGGGCGGCGGCCTGGAACCGGGTGTCAGTTTCGTCCCGGGGGATGTTTGTTGCGCCGGCAGCGGGTAGCGGACCTCCCTGCCCTGTCTTGTCACCGGCGGTTTCAAGCGCAGCCGCTGTCCGGGATAGATGGCGTAGTCCGGTCCCTTGATCCCGTTCCAGGCCGACAAAAGCTGATACGAGAGATGGTGGCGCCAGGCGATGGAAAAGAGCGTGTCTCCTGCCTGCACCAGGTAATAGGTGCGGGATCCCCCGCCCTTGACCGCCTGCACCCGGTCCTGCCTGCTCGGACTGGAAGCCGCCCGGTCCGCGGAACCCGGTACCGGCGTCCGGTTGTAGACGGGGGCGCTGCCTCTCGATGAACAGGCGGTCATATTGAACAGCATACTCAGGAGCAGCATGAGACCCAGAGATCCCAGCAACAATCCACGGCGTCGGCTTCTGACAGGCAGAGTTACGATACCCAACCCCCTGACTACTTTAGATAAACAATGAGTACTAAAAAAACGACCACCAAAATCCATCCGAGGCGATCCACATAGCGGTGGAGCGCCCTCTCCATGCGCTCACCCCCCCATGACATCAGCGCCGCCACCAGAAAAAAGCGCGCCCCGCGTCCGATCGTGGAGGCAACCACGAAGGGCAGGAACGCCATTCCTATGACCCCTGCGGTTATCGTGAAGATCTTGTAGGGAATGGGCGAAAAACCGGCCAGGAAGACCGCCCAGAATCCCCACTTGCCGAACCACTCCTTGGCTGCCAGATAACCCTCCCAGTATCCCCAGCTGTGTAGCCAGGGCTCTACCAGATCGAACGCATACAGGCCGATGAGATAGCCGAGCATGCCGCCGAACACCGAGGCCAGGGTGGTCAATCCGGCAAAAAACCAGGCCTGATTCGGCTTCGCCATGCTCATTGGCGCCAGCATCACGTCGGGGGGAATGGGAAAGAAGGAGGATTCGGCGAAGCTGAGTCCCGCAAGATAGGCAGGGGCGTGGGGATGACGGGACCATTGCATGGTACGGGCATAGAGCGATGAAAAGAGTCGCATCAGACCATCCCACCCATCAAAGGTACGAAATTCGCCGATTCCAGGCGCTCCTGATGAAAGCCGTCGCTATGCCTCGTAATCCTTACCAT
Organism: gamma proteobacterium symbiont of Ctena orbiculata; assembly: GCA_003058495.1. Lineage (GTDB taxonomy): Bacteria > Pseudomonadota > Gammaproteobacteria > Chromatiales > Chromatiaceae > Thiodiazotropha. The sequence goes on from QBVC01000022.1 coordinate 23,902, forward strand.
GACCTGTCCGTTATGACTCTGGATCGGTATCACCAGGCGGCCTCCCACCGCCAATTGCTCAACCAGCGTTTGCGGTAATCCCATCGGTGCGGCAGTCACCAGTATGCCATCGAAAGGGGCATATTCGGGCAGGCCGATACCGCCATCACTATGCTTGAGACGGATATTACGCAGACCAAGTTCCCGGAACCTGAGACGAGCCTGATCGAGCAGTGCCGAGATCCGTTCAACGCTGTAGACGCGACGCACCAGTTGGGCCAGTATGGCACACTGATAACCAGAGCCGGTGCCGATTTCCAACACCATCTCCGGAATCCCCCCCTCAATCAATGCCTCGGTCATGCGCGCCACGGTATAGGGTTGCGAGATGGTTTGGCCATGCCCAATGGGTAGGGCCGTCTCTTCGTATGCGCGACTGGCCAGCGCCTCGTCGACAAAGATATGCCGCGGGGTGTTTCGCATCGCCTCCAGCACCGCCGTACTGCGAATCCCCTTTTTGCGCAGACGATCCATCAAACGCTCCCGGGTACGTTGGGAGGTCATGCCGATCCCCTGATGCTCGCGCCGCATGATCACTGCTCGAGCCAATCGCTGACTGTCTGCAGTGCGCTGTGTCGGGTGAGATCGACCTGCAGTGGCGTCACCGAGACAAATCCCTGCCTCACCGTATAAAAATCGGTTCCCGGGCCGGCATCCTGTTCGGCGCCCGCGGGACCGACCCAATAGATGGTCCTTCCCCGCGGATCGCTTGCCTTTATCACGGGCTCGGCCTTGTGGCGGTGACCCAGGCGGGTGGAGCGCACCCCCTGTAGCTGTTGGTAGGGCAGATCCGGCACATTCACATTGAGAATCACGTTTTCCGATAACGGATAGCGCAGCAGGCGACTGACCAGTTCCTGGGCAACCCGGGCGCCCGTATCGAAATGCTTCGGCTCGTGGGAGTTCATCGAAACGGCAATCGCCGGAAATCCGAGAAAGCGCCCCTCGGTGGCCGCGGCCACCGTTCCCGAGTAGAGCACATCGTCCCCCATGTTGGGCCCCGCATTGATGCCTGAGACAACCAGATCGGGCTCTTCGTCGAAGAGCCCGGTAATCGCCAGATGGACACAGTCGGTGGGCGTGCCATCCACCCGGATAAAGCCGTTTTCCATGGTTCGGGCGCGCAGTGGATTGACCAGGGTCAGCGAGTTGCTGGCGCCGCTGCGGTCCTGATCCGGGGCCACCACCAGGATATCACCGAGCGCCGACAACTGGTCGGCCAGAATCCGCAGACCCGGGGCCTGATACCCGTCGTCGTTGCTGAGGAGGATTTTCATACCGGGCACAATATACTGGAAAGTCACAGCCTTCTCACCCCTCGTTTGCGTGGGCCGATTGAGATTCCCACCGCCAGCCCATACCATGGTTACAAAGGGCCGCAAGGTTTATGAAAAATGGGTGACGACGAAAAAAAAACCGAAGACAACATGCTGTTTTTCGAGGCACTCGATGATGTGAAGCCGATCAAGCAGCAGCGTGCCGAGCCCTACCGCCGCAGACTGCCGCCGAAACCCTTGCGTCTGCCGGTAGGTGACGAGGAGGAGATCGAGCGGGATCACTACTCCGACCAGGAGATCGAGACCGGCGAGGTGCTCGATTTCGCTCGCCCCGGGGTACAGCTGCGCCTGATGCACGATCTGCGTCGCGGTTACCTGGAGATCGGCGCCGAGCTGGACCTGCACGGTTTGACCGTGCGCCATGCGCGGGAGGATCTGAACCGTTTTCTCAGGGCCTGTCAGCAGCGGGATATCCGTTGTCTGCGCATCATCCATGGCAAAGGCTATCGTTCCGAGGGGAAACAGCCGGTGCTCAAGCAAAAACTCAATCTCTGGCTGAGACAGCGGGATGAGGTCCTCGCCTTTACCTCCGCGACCCGCCGGGACGGCGGTACCGGCGCTGTCTATGTACTGCTGCGCAATCCTAGAAAGAGCGTTCGCCAGGCGGACTCCGGTTAATCGGGTGTTGCCGATTTACCGGGTAGGCGTTGCAAATCAGTCTATACCCAGTAAAATACTTGGTTATTGAGTCAGCAGTACAAGCACCATCCGTCGAAACCGATGGACTTTCCCCCGAACGACTTGACTGCCCATGGCCTCTGATGTGTGAGGGAGGAGATCTATTTTGGCAATCAGAATCAAAAGCCAGTGGCACGATGAAGATGCCTCGCGCTCCGCGGAAGAGCTCGGTGGCGCCATCGCCTTCATCGCCTGGCGCATCGCCCTGGACAAGGCCATCACCCTGCATGGCAAACACTTTGTCTATGAAAACGACGATCAGCGACTCGCCGTTATCGCCGAATATCTCTGCTACGAGGCGCAGCTCAGCGATCGCATGATCCATGCCATGGTCGACAACGAGGCCCGGGTCGCCATCGTTACCGCGCTGGTGATGAAGATGGCCGACCACTTCCAGGACAACGCCGCCGACCTGCTCGGGCCCGGTGACCATGCCAACCGGTTCATCACGCTCTTTAACCAGCGTTCGGGGGAATACGCCGAATTCAATTTCGACAAGGCGGGCCCAAGCTACCCCTTTCTGCGCCATCTCGGTTTTGAGATCCAGCAGATAATGGGCAGTGAGGAGCACGACAACCGCTGGGTCATCGATCAGGTGATGGACGTGGACGCCCCCGAAGTCTACAAACAGCTGGCTCGCGCGGTCAGAAATCTTTTCGATTAGGAACTCCCTATGCGCCCCATGCAGCTAATCACCATCCTCGAGCAAGAGTTCATCAGTACCCGCGCCGGTCACCATACCCCGGTCATGCTCTGGGGGCCGCCCGGGGTCGGCAAATCCGACATGGTGCGTGAAGTGGCACACAACCACCAGGCGCCGGTCATCGATATCCGACTCTCACAGATGGAACCCAGCGACCTGAGAGGCATCCCTTTCCGGGTCAACGGCAGCGTGGAATGGGCGATCCCCTCGATCCTGCCTGACAACCGGCGCCATGGCACGGAGGGAATACTCTTTCTCGATGAGATCACCTCGGCGCCGCCAACGGTCTCCGCCGCCGCCTACCAGCTGATCCTCGATCGCCGACTGGGCGAATACCAGGTGCCGGAGGGCTGGGCCATCTTCGCGGCTGGCAATCGTCAGGGCGACCGGGGGGTGACCTACAGCATGCCGGCCCCCCTGGCCAACCGCTTCTCCCACTTCGAAGTCGACACCAACCTGGACGACTGGGTTGCCTGGGCCTATCGCAACACCATCGACGAGCGGATTATCGCCTTCCTGCGCTTTCGCCCCGAGCTGCTGTTCGATTTCGATCCGGCCCACAATCCCGTCGCCTTCCCCTCGCCCCGATCCTGGGAGTTCGCCCACCGGGCGCTGCAGAAGTTCGATGGCCATCCTCAGCTCCTGCAGGGCGCGCTGCAGGCCTGCGTCGGGCCCGCCGCGGGGATTGAGCTGAACGCCTTTGTCAACAGCCTCGACAAGATGCCCGACCTGGATGCCATCATCGCCGGGGATGAGGTGCCGGTACCCGATGAGATCGACCTGCAATACGCTGTCGCGGCCGCCCTGGTGGGACGCGCCATACGCGCCCAAGACGCCGGCGACGGAGAGATCACCCACGGCCGGATCCTCGAGTATGCCCGCCGGTTTCCGCAGCGGGAGATGGGGGTGATGCTGGTCTCCGACATGCACCGCGCCATCGGCGAGGCGATCTTCGCGGTGCCCCAGTTCAGCGATTGGGCCCAGGCCGTGTCGGACGTGATGCTGTATGAATCCTGAAAAAGTCCGCGAATAAACGCAAATGCTGATTTCCGCTTCTCGAAATGAAAATACGTAGGGTGGGGCCCTGCCCCACCCTACGCGGGCATTGACCTATTTGGTTCGTCGAATAGCGGAGGAAGGAGACATAACCGGCATGAATATAGATCAAAGTCATTTGCGTTCATTTGCGTTCATTCGCGGACTCAAAAATCAATGAACCAGGAACAGATCGAAACCAAGCTGGCCGCGGCGCGCACCAAGCTGATCCTCGACAAGCCCTTCCTCGGCGCGCTGGTGATGCGGCTCCCCATGGAGGCGGCGAATGCGGAATGGTGCCCCGCCACTGCCACCGATGCGCGCAAGTTCTACTACAACCCTGACTACATAGACCAGCTGAACCTCGACGAGACCCAGTTCATGCTCGCCCACGAGGCCCTGCACTGCGCCCTCTCCCATTTCGCCCGCCGCCAGCATCGCAACAAACTCCATTGGGACATGGCCTGCGATTACGCCATCAATCCGCTGCTGATCGAGGATGGCCTGAAACCGCCCCCCGGCTCCCTGTTCCTGCCCCAGTTCGAGGGCATGACCGCGGAAGAGATCTACCCCTGTCTGGATGAGAACAACGACGACGAGCCGTTGGACAACCACCTCTACGATCAGGAGAACACCAAGGGATCAGGCAGCGGCAAGAGCGAGAAGGAGATTTCCAACAAGGACGATCAGACCGAGACGGAGAACGAGGGTGACGAGACCGGCAACCGGCAGAGCGGGTCCGGATCCGTCTCCGAGCAACCGCCACCCCTCACCCCCGATGAGGCGGAAACGCTGAATATCCAGTGGCAGCAGCGCCTGGCGGGGGCGGCGCAACAGGCGATGCAGGTGGGTAAGCTGGATGGGGCGATGGCGCGCATGGTGGACCACCTGCTGCAGCCGCAGCTCCCCTGGCGCCTGCTGCTTGCCCGCTATATGACCGCCATCGCCCGGGACGATTTCAGCTATATGCGTCCCTCCCGGCGCGAGGGTGAACACATCCTACCCAGCCTGCGCAGCAGTCAGGTCGAACTGGTCGTCGCCCTCGACAGCAGTGGCTCGATCCAGGATCATGAAATGGGTGAGTTCCTCTCGGAAATCAATGCCCTGAAGGGGCAGATGCGGGCGCGCATCACCCTCCTCGCCTGTGACTCGGCAATCGCCGAGGATGCGCCCTGGATCTACGAGGCCTGGGAGGATTTCCGGTTACCGGAGAAAATCACCGGTGGCGGCGGGACCAGTTTCGAACCCGTGTTCGAATGGATCTCCGCGCAGGGCATGAGACCCGACCTGCTGGTCTATTTCACCGACGCGGAGGGCGCCTTTCCCGATCATGCGCCCCACTATCCGGTCATCTGGCTGGTCAAGGGCAAACAGCCGACACCCTGGGGACAGCGCATCCAGCTCAACTGAATGCGCTGCAGGTCTTGGTCAAACCCAGCCTACAACCGCTTCTTCAGGGTGAAGGCACCCCGGAGATCACCCACTTTGTAACCACGGGCCTTATCAGCGGGATAGAGCTCATCGAGCTTGGCCGCGACGGGTTCTGCAATTGCATCGCCGTGGCACTTGGTACACACCTCTGCCGTGGGGATCGCCTTCATCATGCGGAAGACCTTGCGTCCCTGCTCCTCCACGATTTCACCCTTGACCAGCTTCATCGGGTCCTCACCCGCCGCCTTGCGCGCCTCGAACTCCTGCAATACCGCCAATTCCCAGGCATCTGGGGCGTTCTTCGGATTGCGCAGCTTCAGGCTGGTCCTGCCCACGTCCCAGCCGCTCATCTGGGAATGGGCCTCGGCCAGACCCGGGGCCACCTTGTTACAGGTAGCGATGGTGCTGACAGGCCCGCCCGCTTTCATACCCTTGACCAATTCCCCCTTGAGATCGCCAAAGAAGGCCTTGATTACCCCCTTACCCTCTTCGAGATTGGCCTGCAGGGACGGATCGGCCTGTACGGTTCCCGTCAGTGAAAGGGTGGTCGCTAGGGCTATTGCGCCGAACTGTTTATGCATCAATGGATCTCCATGGTTATTCTAAGGTCAACCGGACCGGTTCTATCCGGCTGTCAAAATTCGGCTGAGCATGAACAAACCGACTACAACTCAGCAGCCGGTCTTTCCGACCCCGTCATCACCCCGGGGTTCCCAAGCCTCAACCACGGCAGGGACAGTTGCGACAGCTCGGCCGCGGTATGCGACTGGCCTGCCACAGGTCGAACCTCGGCCTCCTGGAGAGTGAAAAACAGAGATATTCCATGGGGAGATGGAAAATCTCCTTGGTGAAATCGATATAATTATGGTATTAGGCAGAGGTACGGTCGCTACCGCCCATGACGAATCCGAGGAACTATCCGCATTCGCCGGGTATCAGTTAAAGGCATGATCAGAAGAGTGCTGAAGAAACTATCTGTTTGTCTCCTGCTTACCAGCCTGTTGGTGATATCGGGCGCCAATTCGCAAGAGGGGGATTCCTCCATCCAGCTGCCGGAACTCGGCTCTCCATCGGATCAGTATCTGACTCCGCGAGACGAAGCCCGGTTTGGCAGGGAATTCATGCGCAGCGTCCGCAAAACGGGAAAGGTGCTGGATGATCCCCAAATCACGGAATATATCCAACAGCTGGGGGACAAGCTGCTGAAGCAGAGTGATGCGGTGGGTCAGAATTTCACCTTCTTCGTCGTCGATCAACCTGAAATCAACGCCTTTGCCGGTCCTGGCGGCTACATCGGCATCTATAGCGGATTGATCCTGGCGACCCAGAGTGAGAGCGAATTGGCCTCCGTGATTGCCCACGAGATCGCCCACGTCACGCAGAAGCACCTGCTGCGCGCATTTGATGCCGCCAACCGCATGAGCGGCAAGACCGCTGCCCTGTTGCTTGCATCCATACTGGTGGGGGTTGCCGGTTCACCCGATGCCGGCCTCGCCATGGCCACGGGGGTCCAGGCCAGCACCATTCAGGAGCAGATCAACTTCACCCGCAGTAACGAGGAAGAGGCCGATACCGTCGGTATTCAGATACTTGCGAAGTCCGATTTCGATCCCCGCGCGATGCCGATCTTTTTTGAGCGCATGACTCACGCCAGCCGACTCTACGAATCGGGCATCCCGGAAATTCTCCGCACCCATCCGGTCACCACCAATCGAATTGCCGACGCCCTGGGACGCGCTGAGAAATACAGCTACCGCCAGTTTCCCGGCAACCTGAGCTACCACCTGACCCGCGAGGCCTTGCGAGTAAGACAGTTCAAGGATCCCAGCAAGGCAGTCACCCACTTCGCCACCGGGCTCGATGAGGGGCGTCACCTCAACAAGGAGGCCCACATCTATGGCCATGCCCTCGCGCTGACCGACAATCGCCAATTCGATAAAGCGGAACGGATCGTTGATGAGTTGCTGCGAAACAACCCGAACCAGATCGAGTATATTCTCGCCGCGGTCTCGATAGCGGGAAACAAAGGAAACAATGAGAAAGTGCTCAAGATACTTGACACCTACTACAGTTTGATGCCCGAGAACTATCCCCTGGCAAGCGCCTACATCGAAGCGCTCACGGCGGCCAACAGACTCGGGAAGGCCCGTGAAATCACCCAACAATCAATTACTTTACGCAATAACGAACCGCGACTCTATCGCCTGTTAAGCAAGATCGAGGAGCTGGACAACAACCAGGCGGAATCACACCGCATGCTGGCGGAAGCCTTTGTTGCCAACGGCGAACTCGAGCCTGCCGTTCAACAGCTGGAGATTGCGTTAAATAGTGTGAACAAAACGGACTTCTACCAAACCTCCCGGATCGAGTCACGCTTAAACAAGCTGCGTGACCTGCTGAAAGCTGAGCAGGCGGACGATAAGAAAAACAACTAGTGTGATACAGGCTCTGGATCAGGATGGGAATCGCGGCCAGCCCCATGATCCGGGATAGCATCGTCAGGCAACCGAATCGGACCGACCCGGCTCAGCCCGGTTGGCATCCGATTCCACCGCGTCTATTCAGGTAAACCCCAACCAGGCACGCATAAAACCCAAGCCTGGTATGCAGAAGACACGCCTGGAAAATCACAAATCACTAATATCTCAACATTTTTTACTTGATATCGTCGATCGTTTAGGTATTCTTACGTGCTACCTGAATAAGGTAAAATATGTAACGGCAAGTCAACATCTACAGAACAACTATTGAGGCGGTCTTGCCGTGGAGTGACATGCAACAAGGATGAACGGGTGCAGGTTGTCGCAACTTTTTATTATAAAAATTGTTCTAAAGCGTCTGATGTCGCATGATTTACCGGGCCTCCGGGGTCTTGATTGCATTAAGCAGCTCGAGACCTTGCATAGACCCGATAGCCGACCTCAGCAGTTTTGTCTGACATACGCAAGCAAACAATGACGACGGCAGATAACGTGCACTCAACCCGGCAGTCATGGTGCAACGACCCGTTTATTGATGGGTGGATGTGGCATTCCGACGAATAAAATAGCCGGGGAATGAAATTGACCAACCAACTCAGTTTCATAAATAACTGTTAATCACTAACCTTTCTCAGTCTGGAGAGAATGAATGAGCACTGAAATAAAACGCAGGATCTTCCTCAAAAGATCGCTTGCAGCAGGCACTGTAGGCATTGCTGCCGCCGCCGGTTTACTGGCACCTCAGAGGGTACTCGCTGCCTGGAACAAAGAAGCATTCGAAGCAAAAGAGCTCCCTGCGGCACTCAATGCATTGTTGGGCAGCTCCGATGTGGCAGAGTCCGCCGACATAACCGTGAAGGCACCCGATATCGCAGAGAACGGTGCTGTAGTTCCGGTCACTGTGGACACGGGAATGGACGGCGTGGAGTCGATTTCCATCATTGCCTCGAACAACCCCGTACCTTTGGTAGCTAACTTTGTTATGGGTTCCGGCGCCAGCGGTTTCGTATCCACCCGTATCAAGATGGGTAAGACCGGCGACGTCGTCGGCATAGTCAAGGCCGGCGGCAAACTCCACAGCGCAAAAAAAGAAGTTAAAGTCACCATAGGTGGTTGCGGCGGTTGATCCCGGTAGGGCGATCTCAGCAACACAGTACACGAGGAACAGAACATGGCTAAATCGATCAAGATCCGCGCCAAAGAGAAAGGCGGTGTAACCACCGTAAAGGCCCTGATGACCCATCCGATGGAGACAGGCGCCCGCAAGGATTCAAAGACCGGTAAAAAGATACCGGCCCACTTCATCCAGGAAGTTGTCTGCAAGCACAAGGGAAACACGGTGATGACCGCAGAGTGGAGCGGCGGCGTCTCCAAGAATCCCTACATATCGTTCAAGTTCTCCGGCGGCGCCAAAGGCGACGAAATCGAACTCAGCTGGAGTGACAACAAGGGCGGTAGCGACAGCATGAAAAGCGCCATCAAGTGAGATGAAACGGCTCACGCCGCTGGCAGGTTATCCCTATCGCTAGGATAGCATTGCCAATCAATAAAAAAGGACGCCTTCGTGCGTCCTTTTTTATCGGCCATGCTGTTGTCCCTGGGACTGATCCTATTCCTGCTTTTTACTGTTTTCAGCATCCTCTTCGAGCAATTTCGCCCACTCCTCTTCCAGCGATCCCGCCTCAAATTCGTCGGTATCCACCAGTGTTCCATCTTCTTCAGGAATCTCGATATCGATCTTCTCAAGATCATCGACCATGGATTCACTGGCTGAATTCGCCGGTACTGGCTGTTCCGGTTCTTGTTCCGGTTCCGCCTGGATATCGGTCTCTTCAATCATCTCATCGGCCAATTCCATTACCTCATCGATAATCTCCGAAACATCTTCATCGGTCTCTGCCGCATCATCATCCAAACTGGCATTTTGCACTGAGACGACCAGATCAGAGGCCTCTTCGTCCTCGGCGCCGCTCTCCTCGATATAGGAGGATTGTTCCATCTCTTCGGCGCTGAAATCGGGTATCTCCGTGTCGATCGCCGGCGCAGATGCCACTGCCTCCGTCTCCAGCTCATCCGTCCTGGATTCCGTTGTCTCCGTCGGCGGTTGCGGCGATTCCTCCTCGCCGCTCTCGAGGACGGGTTCAACGCTCTCTTCATCAGACGGCTGATCATCACTCGCGGCATCGCCCCCCGAGGCTGCAGCGCCTGGGGCCGGCGCCGCGCCACCGGAAAACATGGTCGAGTACTCATTCAGCATTCTGCCCATGGTGTCCATGGTTACGCGCAGCTCTTCGGATAACCTTTCATTCTCCTCCTTGAGCTTTGCGATATCCTCGCTATCTTCAGTCTCGGATCCCTGCTCCGACTTGCCGGCGGATTCAGGCGCCCCCAGGCCCTGATAGGATAGGACAAGGTTTTCCACATCGACATCCAGCTGCTGCAGGTGTACCTGGTCATCCTTGATAAAACCGTTTATGACGTTTTGATAGAGCTGCATTTCCGTCTGCATCATGTTGTGCAGGGTCTGTTCGAGGTCGCTATCGGCCAGCTTGTAATTATCCTGTAAAAGCACTTTCAATCGCTGTTCACGGTTGGCCTTATCGCTTTGCACCCGCTCAGCCAGATGGGCTGCGGCCTTGCGTATTCTCCCTTTACGCATCAGGGTGAAGAAGAGCAGCAGGCCGCTCAGCACCAACAGACCGACGATGACCTCAGCGACAATAAGCGCTACCAGGGAGCTGACTTCAACCATTTTCCACTGCCTCGTCCACGCCAGCCTTGCTGGCATTTTCATCCACCAGGCTGACCATTGCGCGTTTGTTGCGGATAAAGAACCACCAATAGGCAGCCCCGCCGCCTATCAACAGCAGGTTGATAACACCAAACCAGATCAGTGCGGAGACCCAGCTCCCCTCCTCTTCACTCTTCACTTCCGGCTCGGGTTCAGGCTCGGGTTCAGGTTCGACTTCCGGTTCCGGTTCTGGCTGCGGTTCCGGTTCGGCTTGTACCGGTGGAGGCGGTGGCGGTTCCGGTTTTGCCACCGGCTCAGGCATCTTCATGCCCTCGACCTCGACGGGTGTATCAAAGTAGGTGACGGACTCGCCAGTGCGGCTCTTGGCACTCGCCTTGACGGCGATCTGACGCGGGCCGGAGAAGCCCATGAGATCGATTTCACCGCTGCCACCCTGAGCACCCGGCGGGCTGTTCAGCGAGAGGCGGAACTGTTCACCCTGCGCGTTCTCCATCCAGGTTTCGAGATGCAACGAAGCCGGATCGATCAGTTCCGCATCGGGGGTGATCCTCACATCGAGCAGATGGCCGTCGCTGCGGGGGGAGACCTCCAGATTGACCGGTGGCACGATTTCATAGGTCATCCTTTTCTCGCGAACGAAGGTGGGCCCGGTTGCATTCAGCACCAGTTCCCCCACCCCGCTGGCGACCGACTCCCCGCCGAATGCAAGGGTGAACAAACCGTCATTCGCGGCCTTGTCGGGCTGTCGGCCATCATCCTGTATGGGCCTTGCCTCCGAACTGCCTCTGCTGTCCTGCTGCATGGCAGAGACGTTGACCACGTCCAGAAACTCCTGTTTTCGAATCAACTTGCCGTGGTCGCTGAATTCAACAATTACCGGCAGGCTCGTTCCCTGTATCAGGCGGTTGGGCAGCTCGCTGGTCTTCATCTTCAGGTCGGTGACGATCATGACCCGATTATCGGGATCGACCTCCGCGCGAATCCTCCACTCACCCGGCTGTGGATCCGAAATGGTCAGCATGTCGTATCCCTTGTCCCGATGCCAGCTCACCGAGGCGGGTGCGCTGTCGGCCTTGAACAGCTTGCCGTCCGGCGGCACCACCTCCGTCTCCTGGGCGCCGGGTTTGCGAAACACCAGCAAGGTGGCTTCGGTAATCGTCTCATCCACCTTAAACTTGTTATCCTGCAGCGGCAGGGCATCCGGCTTGCCAACCTTCTCGAAGATCCTGAGGAACACCTTTTGCAGCTGCTCGGCGGTTTCAACCTGCTCATACCAACCGCCGCTGACGGTGGCCAGCTGTTTCATCAGTTCATGGTCGGCGTTCTTCGACAGCGCGATGGTATGGACTGTCGCCTGCAGCTCCGCCAGACGAGGCAGAATCCGCGCCAGGATACGCTTTTTCGATGCCGTGTTTTTCGTCCTGTCCCTGGAGATGTCCACCATCCCGTCAGTGAGCAGGATTACACTGCGGCGATAGGGGCCGGGGGGGCCGCTCCAGTCCTCGGTTGAGCGTTTCAGGGCATCCTCGATATTGGTGAATTGGCCAGGGGAGCCGATCGACTCGGAAGATTTGCGCGCCCGCCGCTTCCACGCCTTGTCGACCTGGCCCAGGGGTATCTGCATGTTGACGTATTGACCGAATGTCCAGACCCCCGCCCTGGTCTCGGCGGAGAGCAGACCGACCAAAAGGCGTAGCGCCGGTCGCCGGAGGTTTTTCGGGTCATTCTGCTTCATGCTGCCGGAAACATCGATGAGAATCCTCACGTCCGCCTTCTCTTCAGCGCCCAGCGACTGACCGCACCAAAACGGCGTCAACAGCAGCAAGAGTACAATCCAGGCCTTTCCTTTCGTCATTCCGAGGTCATCCCAGCTCTATCTATAGAGTCAATATTCAGAGAATTGGAGAAAGCTCCATATCCGTCTATCGGCTGATCTGGGTAGCTCTTTAATTCCTATCGGGATTGTCTGTCAAGGCGGTGGATGCAATCACTCAGGGATGCGCTCAATAGGGCGACCGCCGCCCCTCTGGCTGCTTCTGGAAACGCTTGTAGGACCACTGGTACTGAGTGGGTAGCCGACGGATGATCGACTCGACATCGTGATTCAATGCGCTGGCCGCTACAGTCGGGTCCCGGTCCGTGATTCCCTCGTCCGCCGGCAGATAGTGGATGTGGTAGCCGCCACCGGCGGACAGCCGCTCTGCATAGGCAAAGATCACCTTGGCCCCCGTCTTCCTGGCCAGCCGATTGGTCAATAGCATGGTCAATGCCGGCACCCCGAAAAAGGGCGCGAAGACAGCCCCGGCATCGGATTTAGGCTGCTGGTCGGGAAGGATGCAGGTGACGCCACCCGATCTCAGGGCCGCCAGGATCCGCTTTACCCCCGAGGTGTCGGTCGGTACCAGCTCAGCGCCGGTGCGTTCCCTGGCCTGTTTTATTGCATGCTCGTAGGCGCTGTTTCTGGGTGGGCGGTAGAGGGAGGTAATCCGTTCGTGAGTGGGCAGCTCCAAACCTATGATCTCCCAACAGCCCAGGTGGGGGGCGAGAATGATCAATCCCCGACCCTCCTCCCTCTGCAGCAGTTCCGAGCCGGAGACCTCTTTAATCAGTCCCAATACGCGTTCGATGGGGGCAAACCAGATTGCGGCCATCTCCATCACTGTGGCGCCCATCTGGACAATCGACCGATTGCGCAAATCGATCAGATCCTTTTCCGCCATTTCAGGAAAGCAGAGGCGAAGATTGATTTCGGCGATCCGTCTTTCACGATTGGGAAACCAGACATAGAATCGCCCCAGCAGACGACCTGTTCGGTGCAACCAGTTCAACGGCAGATGCGCGAAAAGCCGCCAGATAGAATAGACGGGGTGTTTTGACATGATGCCGTGATTGTACACAAAAAAAAATCTCCAGCCCCAGCTGAATATTATCACCCTGTCGTTGATCAAAAGGTTGTCTCATTACCGGCATCAACCAAACAAGACCTATTCTCTTCACCATCCCATGGGCTTGCAGATTGCTTTCATTGGCAAACCATCTACCATGTAGTGGTATGAATCCCGACTGAACCCATAGGATAGTGTCAATGAGTGAGTCTCATCTCCACAACCTTTCACCGCAACAAGCCTGGCAATTGATGCAGGACGATCCACGCACCGTACTCGTGGATATCAGATCCAGCATGGAGTTTCTCTTTGTTGGCCACCCCAAGGGCGCCGTCCATGTGCCATGGATCGATGAACCGGACTGGACGGTGAATCCCCATTTTGTCACCGATATAAGAAAGCTCCTTCTCGGAGGCAGTATCTGCACCATTGACGAAGGTTGCGCGCCCGTGGTTCTTATCTGCCGCAGCGGCAAGCGCTCCCTGGAGGCGGGTAGGGCACTTATCGAGGCGGGGTTTGTCCGCGTCTACCACATCGATGAGGGTTTCGAGGGCGATCTGGATGATGATCATCATCGCAGCAGTTCGGGGGGCTGGCGTTATCACGGACTGCCCTGGGAACAGTGCTGAACCCCATTAAACCGACCAGCGGGCGAGTCGGGACGGCAATCCGGCCAGCCCAGCCTTGATCCATTACTCCTTTATACCGACACCACGCGACAGCAATCTCAGGCTATAGACTGTGAGTATGGCAATGAACCCCAGGATGATCACCAGGGCCACAACCACATCGATATCCGATATGCCGAGAATCCCAAAGCGGAATGTATTGACCATGTAGAGCACCGGATTGGCCAGGGAGAGCCACTGCCAAAACTCCGGCAACAGCTCGATGGAGTAGAAGACGCCGCCGAGATAGGTCAAAGGCGTCAGCACGAAGGTTGGCACGATGGAGATATCATCGAATGTCTTGGCATACACCGCGTTGATGAAACCCGCCAGGGCGAAGAGCACCGAAGTCAGGACAAAGACCAGCAAGGTCAATCCGTAGCTGTTGATGGACAGGTCGGTGAAAAAAAGCGAGATGATCGTAACCAGGATACCGACCATCGTGCCGCGGGCGACGCCACCGACCACATAGCCGCCCAAAACCACCCAGTGGGGGACCGGAGCGATCAGCAGCTCCTCTATGTAGTGCTGCAGCTTGGTGCCAAAGAACGAGGAGACCACATTGGCGTAGGAGTTTTGAATCACCGACATCAGGATCAGACCGGGCACGATAAAATCGATATAGCGATAGCCATCCATTTCACCGATACGATCGCCGATCAATCTGCCGAAGATAATGAAATAGAGGGTCGTGGTTATCGCGGGCGGGAGCAGCGTCTGCACCCAGATGCGCATAAAGCGCAGGATCTCCTTGGTAACGATCGTCTGGAATGCGATACGGTATATTTGCCAGCTATTCTGCATCACGCACGCTTTTCCTTCGCGCTGTCGACCAGGTCGACAAACATCTGCTCCAGGCGATTCTGCTTGTTGCGCATGCTGACAACCTCGATGCCCTGGGCTGAAAGCAGCCCGAACAACTGATTCATGCTCTGTTCCCGGTCCACCTCCACCTCCAGGGTTTCACTGTCGACCAGCGTCGTTCGATAGTCATGCAAATCCGGCGCGCGCTCGATGGGCGCTGCGATATTGAGCAGGAACAACTCGCTATGCAGCTGACTCAACAGTCTCGTCATACTGGTCTGTTCGACGATCCGCCCATGATCGATGATGGCGATATTGCGGCACAGGCTCTCCGCCTCCTCCAGATAGTGGGTGGTGAGAATGATGGTGGTCCCTTGGCGGTTGATCTCGCGCATGAATTCCCACATCGAGCGCCTGATTTCGATGTCGACCCCGGCCGTCGGCTCATCGAGAATCAGCAGCCTCGGCCTGTGCACCAGGGCACGGGCTATCATCAATCTTCGTTTCATACCCCCCGAAAGCCAGCGCGCCTGGGTTTGGCGCTTTTCCCACAGACCCAGCCTCTGCAGCGCCTCCCCGGCACGCTGAAAGGCGAGTTTGCGGGGAATCCCGTAATATCCCGCCTGATTGACCAGGATCTCCACCACCGGCTCCCACATATTGAAGTTGAACTCCTGTGGCACCAGACCGATCAGGCGTTTTGCCTGATCCCTCTCCCGATCCAGGTCGTGACCGTAGATTTCCACCCTACCGGTGGTTTTGTTTGTCAACGAGGCAATGATGCTGATGGCGGTGGATTTACCCGCGCCGTTTGGTCCCAGGAGGGCAAAGAAATCTCCCTGTTCAACCTGCAGATCGATTCCCTTCAGCGCTGCAAAGCCGTTGCGGTAGGTTTTGTGCAGGTCTTTGATTACGAGCGCAGCCACGTTAGATACTAGGATATGGGATAGCAAGCCGGGGCCCGTCTACCCTAACCCAGGCGGCCCTGCACATCCATCCACAATGCCTGATAGGCGCTGGCGGCAAAACAGTTGGGGGAAAATGCCTGTACCGGCATGCGATGGATACCCATTTTTTCGACGTCGCTGGCATAGGGAATCTGCGCCTTCAACAGTTCGCCGTGGGCATCGGGGAAATTCTGCATGATGTCCAGGTGCATACGCTTGCGTCGATCGACCATGGAGAAGAAAGGCATCAACTCCAATCCGGTGATGCGGTGGCCCTGCAGGAAATCGAGCAGCTGCTGATAGGTGCGCAGGGAGAGGGTGGTCGGTATCAGGGGCAACAAAAGACCCTCGGCGGCGCGAAAGATGTTCTCCGACACCAGCGAAATACTCGGCGGGCAGTCGAGAAAGACATAGTCATAGGCCCTGGAGAGGGGGCGCAGCAGTTTAAGCAGCTGCTTGGTGGGCTTTTTCGCATCCTCCAGACGAAGATCCATGTTGCGGTAGGAAAAATCGGCGGGAAGCATATCGAGGTTGTCGAAATCGGTAGCCTTGACCACATCATCCAGATCGATCTTTCCCGCCAGGAGCTTCTTGCTCTTCTTCACTTTCGGCTGGATACGAAAATAGAATGTGGCGGCTGCCTGGGGATCCAGATCCCATATCAGGGTGCGGTAACCCTGTCTTGCGGCTAGATAGGAGAGGTTGACCGCAGTCGCCGTCTTACCAACCCCGCCCTTGATGTTGTAGACACCAATGATGTGCATCATGCCGCTCCAAACAGCTGTTTAAAGGCCTGTTGATTCGACTCACTGCTAAACGCTGAAAACAGCTCGACAAACTCGGCTCTCGCCTGCTGCTGCCGCTGCAGCAGCTGTCCCACCAGTATGCCCATCGCCATCAATGCGCTGGCCGGTGCGCCCTCCCTGAGCATCTGTGCGCCGAAATCCTCCAACGACTTGGCCTGGACCTCCAGATCCTGAAACTCCCCCAGATTATCGAGGATCACCTTCAATGCCTTGATCAGCCGGCGGATTGCCGGTTTCGGATAGAGGCTTTGGAAGAACTCCATCATGTAGCGCAGCTTTTTACAATCCTTGCGCAGTTCATGCAGTAGCTCCGCAGGGGTGTCTGCGCCGATGTTGCTGCCATCCTTGAGCACCCGCTTATAGAGTTTACTGATTCTCCTGTCGGCCAGCCTGGCGGTTGGCTGCATTGCATTCGGCGTTTGATCACCGCTTGCGGCGGGGGCCTCCAGCCAACTCCGCCAGCTCTTCAGCGTCTTTCTGAAGTGGGGTGAGTTTATCTTCTTTACCAACTCTGCCTGCGCCGTCTTATGGTGCTCAAGGAGGAAGCTGTGGAAGGGTTCGAGATCATCCTGGATCGCCCTCGGCAGCGATGCGCGGTAGTCGGCGTAGTTCAGCAGATAGACGTCGAGATCCCTTGTCTCACCGGTGATTTGGCCGATCCAGCCGAAGCCCTGCTTGAAGGGTTCCAGCTGCCGGGGATCGAAGACCCCCTTTATCTGGCTCATTGCCGAACGGGTGCGCCGGGTCGCCACCCGCAGGTCGTGGAGAAATTCACTATCCAGGTTTGCCCTGGTGCCTTCGATATTGGCCTCCAGGGTATCGAGCAGACTCAGCATGATCTGCCGTGCGGTGACATGGGCGGGGGCATCGGGATCGAGCCTGAAGTTGAGCTTGGAGCTGTAGTCGCCCGGTTTGCGGCCGATCCCCTGCAGCGCGTCCTCATAGAGACTCTTTTCCGACTGCCGCAGCTTGAGCGAGGCGAGCTGACGTTTTAGTTTCTCGAACTCGCTTTCGTAACCCTTCAGCGGCAGCAGCAGGATGCGTCCCTCCAGGTCGCCCCTGTTCTTACCCTTGACCGCGCTGAATTGATTCTTCTGCAATACGACCCTGGCAACCGTCTTCTCTTCAAAATCGAGAATCCGCAGGCTGTTGCGTTGTTGATTGACATGCACCAGGGGCAGCAGGACCCGCATCTCCAATACCGGCGCCAATCGCTCCTTTAACTGGCCCTGGGGAACGGTCTCTGCAAATCCCGGGGCTGAATCGGACGACTGGCAGGTGAGTTGTCGATGGGTTCTTCGCTCCACCCAGCAGAGTCTTTTATCTTCGCCCTGTTCCTGGAACAACTCACCATCCGCCTGCCAGACCCGCCAATCATAGCTATCGAAATAGGTTTGCCTCACCTTGACCGGACCATCCTCGGAGAGGCGATTTGATTCAGAGAGTATTTTTTTAAGCCCCTCGAGTTCGAGTTCATCGGGCAGTATGTAGGTAACTGGGTGTTGTGCCATCTGGCAACCTCAAATTCAACAAGTCAAGAGATTAACTGACCCCGACCGATGTTACAAATACCGGTGCCAGATCCTGTTCCTATCACCTCCTACTACTCCGCGACAATGAGCATTGTCATTCACTGCCATCAACATCGGCCAGCGATTTACTAGCGATCTCGTAGACATCCTTCGAGATATCGGAGGCCGAAAGGACGCGCTCGAACTGTTCGCGCATCAAGGCCTGGCGCTGCGCGTCGTAGCGCCGCCAGCGGCTCATGATGCGCATCATGCGCGCGGCAATCTGGGGATTCAGCCTGTCGAGGGCAATCACCTGATCGGTGAGGAATGCGTAACCGGAACCGTCAGCCCTGTGAAACGCGTTGATATTGATCCCGCAGAAGACACCGACGAGACTTCGCACCTTGTTCGGATTGCGCAGCGAAAAGGCGGGATGATTCATCAACGCCTTCACCCGCCTCAGGGTCCCGGGAAGGCGGGAACTCGCCTGCACTGAAAACCACTTATCCATGACCAGGGGTTCGCCGCGCCACTGCTTCTCGAAGGCGGCG
The DNA here is from genome assembly GCA_003058495.1 of gamma proteobacterium symbiont of Ctena orbiculata. GTDB lineage: Bacteria > Pseudomonadota > Gammaproteobacteria > Chromatiales > Chromatiaceae > Thiodiazotropha. The sequence goes on from QBVC01000022.1 coordinate 42,529, forward strand.
AGGGCCAGTTCCCGCTGCGGGCAGTCGGTGTTGGCGAGGCAGCTGAGGGCCGCCATCACGTCCGTCATGTTGTCCGCCTGCTGAAACTGCGCATAACAGAGTTGATGGAGCTCCGCATCGGGCAGATGCATAAGATAGTCGAGCACCAGATTTCTCAGCCTGCGACGGGCTATCGATGCGGGTGTAATGTCATAGGGCGATTGAGCGCCATTGCGCCGATAGACGGTTAACAGGATCGGGCGCATTCGACTTGCCAGGGCCTGCTTCAGCCACTCCCTGACATGGTGTATCCCCTCGACATCGACAACCTCCATCTGGTCACCCAGGGTGGACTCGCCGGGAAGCCTGAGCAGCTCGCTCAGCAGCGCCTTGTCTGAAGATTCGTCGGACAGGGCCGACTCGAAGGCCTGCGCCAGGCCCTCGGCCAGGACCAGGGATCTGCCCGCTCGATAGTCGGCCACCAGGTTGAGCAGCGTCCGCAGCGCGAGGGCCTGCGAGGCATCCCAGCGATTGAAGGCATCACCGTCCCTGGCGATGAGAAACATGAGCTCCTCGTCGCTGGCCCGGTAGCGCAGCTTCACCGGCGCCGAGAATCCCCGCAACAGCGAGGGTACCGGCCTTTCCCCCAGGCCGACAAAGGTGAAATCCTGCTCGGCCTGGGTCAGCTCCAGCAGACGCCTCGTTCCCTGCGGCTCCGTCTCATGGTGCAACTGCAGGGGAAGCTCGTCACCCCGCCGGTCCAACAATGCGACCTCGATCGGAATATGGAAGGGTTCTTTGTCCTGCTGTCCGGGGGTGTCCGGGCAGTGCTGACGGAAAGCGAAGCTGAAGCTGCCCTGCTGCGCGTCATACTCGGCGTTCACCTCGACCACCGGAGTGCCCGACTGACTGTACCAGAGACGAAACTGCTCGAGGCTGCGTCCGCTGACATCCTCCATGCACCGAATAAAGTCGTCGGTGGTGACGGCCTCGCCATCGTGGCGTTCGAAATAGAGATCCGTCGCCTCCCTGTAGCGGGCGGGACCGAGCAGCTTCGCCTGCATACGCACCACTTCAGCCCCCTTCTCATAGACCGTCACGGTGTAGAAATTGTTGATCTCCATGTAGCTGTCGGGACGCACCGGATGCGCCATTGGGCCGGCATCTTCAGCGAATTGATGGCTGCGCAGCAGGCGCACGTCATCGATCCGCTTGACCCCGCGCGAGCCCATATCCGCGGAGAACTCCTGATCGCGGAAGACGGTCAATCCCTCTTTGAGACTGAGCTGAAACCAATCGCGGCAGGTGATCCGGTTACCGGTCCAGTTATGAAAATATTCATGGGCGATGACGCCCTCGATTCCCTGATAGTCGTTGTCAGTCGCGGTGTCGGCGCGGGCCAGCACATATTTGGAGTTGAAGATATTGAGTCCCTTGTTCTCCATCGCACCCATGTTGAAATCGTTGACCGCGACGATCATGTAGATATCCAGGTCGTACTCGCGGCCATACTGTTCCTCGTCCCAGGCCATGGCCCGCTTCAATGAGTTCATGGCATGATCGCACCGATCGATGTTTTCCGCTTCCACATAGATCCTCAGCTCGACCTCCCTGCCCGAGCGGGTGGTATAGCGATCCTGTTGATAGAGCAGATCACCCGCAACCATGGCAAACAGGTAGCAGGGCTTTGGAAAGGGATCCTGCCAACGCACCAGATGGCGTCCATCCTCCAGTTCCCTCTCCTCGATAGGGTTGCCGTTCGAGAGCAGCACGGGTGACTCTGCCTTGCTGGCGATGATGGTGGTTGTAAACCGCGCCATCACATCGGGGCGATCGAGATAGTAGGTGATACGGCGGAAGCCCTCCGCCTCGCACTGGGTGCAGTAGAGGCCGCCGGAGCGATAGAGCCCTTCCAGTGCGGTATTCCGCTCTGGATAGATGATGACCTGGGTGGTGAGGGTAAATCGATCCGGCACATCATGGATGGTCAATGATCCCTCATCACATTCATAGGCATCCTTGTCGAGGGGTTGCTGTTCCAGCTGGACGGCCTGCAACTCCAGCTCCTCGCCATCCAGAATCAACGGTGGTTTGACCGCTTCGCTGGCCGGATTTCTGCGTATCTGCAGGCGGCTGGTCACCCGGGTCGACTCGGGCAGCAGTTCGAAAACCAGCTCCACATCATCCACCAGGTAGTCCGGTGGGCGATAGTCCTTCAAGTAGATGGTTTTGGCATTTTTTGTTCGCATAGTTCCTACCTAAATCAATGGAGCGGGCAATTCAATTCCATTCTCCTCCTCGCCTGTATGACGATAAACACTGAGTATTTACCAGAATTCAAGGAGTTGGTTGGATACCCTCAGATTCTGACGCATTTCGGAAACCGCTCCGGATCCAGGAGACGCCATCAGCTGAAATCGCACCGAGGTTCCATCCCCCCTGGCGCATCGGTTTGTTGCCGGGTGACGCTATACTGATCTGCTAACTTAATAAGGATAAAATAGAATATAGCAACGGCCCATGTCCGCAGCCTAGCTCATCGAGCTGAGCCGGCAACATGGAACACTGTGCATTGGAATTGCTTATTTCCTTTGTTTACAAACAGTTAGATATACTATAATTCCTAACAGATTGGTGAGGAACCCCCTTTTATGCCAAATGTCGTCATGTATTCAACCGCAATTTGCCCCTATTGCGTCCGCGCCAAGCACCTGCTTGAAAACAAGGGCGTAAGCTTCGAGGAGATTCGCATCGAACACAATCAGGAGGTGATGCAGGAGATGATGCGCCGCAGCAACCGGCACACCGTGCCACAGATTTTTATCGACGACTATCATGTGGGGGGCTACGACGACCTCGCCTCGCTCGAGATGTCGGGTCAACTCGACCGCCTACTGGGCAGAGCAGGGGTATGAACCGAGCTACTGAAAAAATTGAAGAAAAAGTTCGCCTGGACAGGTGGTTATGGGCGGCGCGCTTTTTCAAGACCCGACAGATCGCCGCCGAGGCCATCAACGGCGGCAAGGTACATCTCAACGGCCAGCGAACCAAACCCGGAAAGGAGATCAAGGCGGGGTCGCAGTTGCGTATCCACAAGGGTGCTCTGGAGTGGGAGATCACGGTGCGGGTGCCGGCGACCAAGCGGAGGCCGGCATCCGAGGCCCGCGGTTTCTACGACGAATCCCCCGCGAGTGCCGAACGGCGGGAGCGATTGATTGAGGCACTGCGGCTGGAGCGGTCGATGGCACCGCGTATCGCCCAGGGAAGACCCAATAAAAGGGATCGTCGCATGATTCACCGTTTCACGGGTAAATCGAGCTGATGGACCAGGATGCCTTTCGTCGCACCTACCGGGAGATGAATGAGCGTATCTGCGCTTATGAAAAAAGCATCCTCTCGCGGCATTGCGGCTGCTCTCAATCGAAGAAGCTCTGCATCGCGGAGCGTGAGGGGGTCCACTGCGTATCCGATGAAGCACTGCAGCAGTGTTTGGAACTGCTCGACAACCTCCGCCACCAGGCCCGGTTTGCCCTCAAGTCGAACGACGACAGTTCGGTGCTGCCCCATGGCAAGGCGATGCGGCTCCAGGTGGGTGGGCTGCGCGGTCTCTTCTCCGCGATCTACCCGGAACAACCGATACCGGAATTGATCGATGATGTATTCGATCTGATCAACCGCGCGACCGCGGCCTACGGCAAACTGGAAAATCTGCCCTTCCAGACCCTCATTCAACAGGTCTCCGCCTATAAAGGCAGGCAACGGGGAATCAACCGGTAGCCCCGCTCCCTAGGCGCCCTGCAGAAGCCCGAGATAGCGTTTCAACGGTTCGAATACCGGTTCCAATTTCCTGCGCATCAACGACCCGATCGCATCCGTATTGCGCAAAACCGGTCTCACCACCCCGTATCCCAGACCGGACAGCAGATAGAGGGTACGCAACTCTGATTCTCGCTGGCCGGCCGCCTCGCGACAGGCCAGGAACGGCTCGCTATCAAGGTCATCCGCTTGCCGTTGCAGGGCCTCCAGGGTCAAATCGGGATCACCGCCCGGCCGCAGGGATTGGAGATAGTCGCGCACCACATCCAACAGGGTCGTCACCACATCCTGATTGGCCGGCCTCTCCATGACCTGCAACAGGGTGGCGATGTATGCCTGTCCCGCTGCCGAGTGAATCCGCAACAGCTGCCTGGCGAAGGGATTACCCTGTTCAGACAAGAGTGCCAGCGCACTCGACTCCTGATCGGTCAACGGCCAGGAGGCGGACTGCAGCGGCAGATCGTCCGGCGACGCGGCGAGAAAGCCGAGACAGTAGGTCGGCCTGCGTTGGCTGCGCCGCCAGAGACCGGCCCTCTCCTCTGCTCCGATCAAGCCGGGCTGCAATACCAGGCGCAGGCTTTCGATGATCACCATCGGTTCCGTCTCAAACGGCAGATAGTCGACCAGAAACCTGGCCAGTACAGGCCCCATGCTGCCGTTCACGACCTGAGGATTGTCGAGCATGCGACGCGCATTGTCGGGATCCTCGCTGATCCACCAGGCACGCCTGGCCAACTCATCGGTGATACCCTTGGCACAGGTAAAGGCAACCACCGCTTCTGGTTCGCCCAACAGCAGCAGCTGCTCCAGATTCTCATCCCGGGTCTGCCCCATGCGGCTCCAGCGCTTGAGATAGACCGGATAGCCGCCCGGAGAGCCCTGCACATGGCCGGAAAGGACTTCGCGCACCCGGCGCAGATAGAGGTCGTCGCGGCAATTCGGCTTGAGGGTTATTCTGGATTCCCCCTTGGCGGACAAGCCGTGGAGGGTCATGCTGGATTCGTCGATGCGTATCGCCTGGGGTTTATTCGCCAGCAATACATTCAGGCGCAGCGCATCTTCACTGGTCAGATCCATGTCAGCCGGGGCATCCCGTCTCGTTCAATGGGAACAGGGGTCTGGTAGCGGATCGTGTCAGGCTGAAGCTATCTATTGGACCGGCTCTTTCGGAGGGGTGTAGTTACTGTCTTTTGGATTGATGAATATGAACTGGCTTTCACCGTCATCCAGTTCCGTGAAATCCATGGTTGTCTCGTCCAACAGGGAGAAATATTCAGGCTCCATGATGATGCTGACGCCTTCAGAGTCAAACTGGATATCATCATCCTTGGCATCATCAAATCCCATCAGGTAGTCAAATGAGCCGTCCTCTTTCTTTTGTGCGGCAAAACGCAAGGCCATGCCTTCGGTACCACCCATCTTGGCTGCCTGCTGAATCTGTTGCGCTGCTCGAGGTGTAATCTTAAACATCTGTCACCTGTTAACGATTGCAGTTACAGTGGTTTTTCCCAGCTATCCTTGCGCATCGGTTTTACATCCATCCACGAGTGCCACAAAGCGCTCGACCCAATCATTACCGCCTGCATTTCTCATATGGGTATAACTCGCCAACATGTTCTTATAGGTATAACCGTCAAACTTCCCGTTGATGCCGTACCCGCGCTCGACCCGATAGACAAAGTCGTTTTCATCGCACTCGAACGACTCCAGCGATGAGTAGTGAAACTCATGGGCGTGGATCACCCGCTCTGACGGCTCACCACTCAATTTGGGCCAGGGCCCCCTGCCGGTGTCGCGCAGCCGCACATATCCCCGGCCCTGGGGTTTCTCATACATCCGGGTATCCGCCGGTATCACACCAACCATTCTACATTTTTTGGCGTCCCAGGTAAGGCTCCGGGTCAGATAAATCAAACCGCCGCACTCGGCATAGACCGGCCCCCCCTGCTCCACGTAGGCCCTGATCGCATCCTGCATGGAACGGTTTGCCTGGAGTGCCTCCATGGCCATCTCCGGAAACCCCCCGCCTAGAAAAAGACCATCGATTTCAGGCAGTTCCTTGTCGTTCAAGGTGTCGATTTCAAGCAATTCCACACCCAGGGCACGAAATCTGTCCAGATCGTCCGGATAGTAGAATCCGAACGCCCGATCCCGGGCGATAGCGATTCTAAGTCGATTTTGCGGCATGAAATAGGCGGAAGATCTTGTGGTAATGGCTGGAGGCGGCGAGGCTTTCGCGGCGATTTCCATCACTTTGTCGATATCGATATGCTGCTCGACGCTATCCGCCAGCAAGCGGATGATCCGTTCCGATTGCTCACTTTCATTGCTCGGGATCAAGCCCAGGTGCCGCTCGTCGATCCGCAGCCGGTTGTCCGCCTGGACAGCACCGAGTACCGGGATATCGGTATAGTGCTCGACCACCTGAATCAGCTTCGATTGGTGTCTGGCCCCGCCAACCTGATTGAGGATGACGCCCGCGATATCGAGATCCGGGTCGAAGGCCTGATACCCCAACAACAGCGGAGCTATACCCCTTGTCATTCCGCGGCAGTTGATTACCAGGATCACCGGAATACCCAGGAAGGCGGCCATCGCGGCATTGCTGTTCGAACCCTCGATATCCACGCCGTCGTACAGCCCCTTGTTGCCCTCGATCAAGGCCATTTCCCTGGCGTTCATATGGGCGGCGTAGTTTTGCAGAATCTCATCTCTGCTCTGGGTGTAAAAATCGAGGTTGTAGCAGGCCCTGTCCGATGCGGCAGCGAGCCACAACGGATCGATGTAGTCCGGCCCCTTCTTGAATGGCTGCAGATCGATGCCGCGCTCTATCAAGGCGCGCACAAGACCAATCGCCAGGGTTGTCTTGCCGGATGACTTATGGGCGGCTGATAGGTAGATCGCTGACACGGAATACCATCGACAATGGAGTAAATCTGATCATCTGCAACGGTGCGGGGCAATCCCTCACTGGGACCATCCTACCCTGTAGAAAATAAATCCACCACCGACTGGCGCGATGGTGGATTTTTCAGAGACGCTTCCGCGGCGAGGTTCAGTCTTCGAGGGTTTCCGGGAACACCTTGAAGACTCTTGCGCCGATTGCCACCAGGGCCAGGGATACCGCCATCCCGGCGATACCCAGGGCCGCTTCGGGAAAGGTGGGGACGTAGTTTATGATCTGACCGTCGAAAAAGCCGGTTTCGACGATCTCCTTGCCCGGAAATAGATTCATCGGATAGGCCTGTCCGCCGATGACGATGACATAGATCTGAAAAAAGCCGCCGATGAGTACCGCGATGGACGCCACCGCGATGGCCCAGCGGGAATTTTCAAACGCGGGCGAATAGATCAGGAACAGCGGAATAACACTGCCGATGAGTATCTGGCCGATCCAGAACATCATGGTATAGATGCCGCCATCCAAGAGGATGAAGCGCTCGATTCCATGGTGCTGGGCCACATAGAGATTGGTCAGATTGTAGGCGAGGACGAAGTAGAGCACCGCCCCGACAAATACGCCGAGCAGGTTTTTCAGCTTGGTGAGGCGATAGACGCCGATCTCCCTGTCACCCCAGATATAGGCGGCAATCAGGGTAATGATGAAGAACGCCAGGCCGTAGCTGAAGGACATGATGACGAACATCGGCGCCATGATAGCGGCGTCGTAGGCCTCGCGCGCCACCAGGAAACCGAAGATCGAACCGGTACCCGTGGTCAGGGCTATCCGCCAGAAGAACGCCGCGAAGCCCAGGGGGCGTTTGAATTTCTCCATGCTGCGGTCCATCATCGTCCACAGGTAGACCGCGACAATGGCGACAAAACCGCTATAGAGAATCACGTTCCAGGCGAAGATCGACTTGAAATTGTACTCGGTCATGGCGACGATCAATCGATCGGGCCTGCCGAGATCGAGCACCAGCACGATCAAACCGCCGACGAGAAGCCCGATAGCCAACAGCGCGGAGTAGCGCCCCAGCGGCTTATAGAGGGGACCGCCGAATACGGATCCGATGGAGGCCACATTCAATGCGCCCGAGGCGGCTACGATGAGAAAGATCGCGAAGACATGGGGCAGACCCCATACGATCTGATTCGACATCCCGGTCACCCAGTGACCCTGGTGTTCCATGTAGTAGGCGGCACCCAGACCCACCGCGATAATCGCGCCAAGCAGTGTCAATCCCATCCAGAAGCGCACGGGTGAGCCGCAGTAGAGCTCGCGGTAATACATCTTACTCATATGATTCCAGGCTCCCTACAGATCACAGGTTGAGATAGCGCACGCCGGTGTTCAACTCGAGGTCGGCCCGGATCTGTACTGAGTTGTGAGACTTGAGAATCCGGCTGATCTCGCTGTCCGGGTCCTTCATGTCACCAAAAACGATCGCATTATGGCCCTCCCTGGTGCAGGCCTCCTGACAGGCCGTCTGCATCTCCCCGGCATCGATTCTGTGCACACATAGGGTACAACCCTCGACACATCCCTTGCCCCGGGGTGCCGCCACCGACTGCTCGGAAAGGGCCTCGTGGACGAAGGAGCGCGCCTTATAGGGGCAGGCCATCATGCAGTAACGGCAACCGATGCAACGGTGGCGGTCGACCAGCACCACTCCATCGATGCGCTTGAAGGAGGCATTGGTGGGACAGACATCGACACAGGGCGGATGCTCGCAATGCTGGCACATCATAACCAGCCGATCCACATGCCCGGTCTGCTTGTCCTTCAGCTTTACCGGACGAATCCACACCGCGTCCGTCTCCGGCCTGCCGAGGTCGGTAAGGCCGTGCTCACTGTTACAGGCATCGACACAGGCGCTGCAGCCGTCAGCGCACTTGTTGGCATCGATCAGCATGCCCCAGCGGTGTTCGCCGGAGGCGCCCGAAGTCGTCTTGTCTGCACTCCCTGCAGCATGCAAAATCACGCCGGGCGCCAGGGTCAGCGCCCCGGCTGCCGCTAGGGTTCCACCAATAAACTGGCGGCGTTCCACGCTTGGCTGGTCACTCTTGTTGCTCATGATCAGTCTCTCTACCTGCCAGCAGGCTGTTGCATATCCAGGGCCCGGCTATGCCCGTCCAATCGGTAGCCGAGGGATTTTCCGCTGCCGCTCTCGTCCGGCGTCGTACGATGACACTGAAAACAGGCGGGGCTCACCGCAACGTAACCGTGACAGGCCTGACAAAACTCGCCCTCGGCGGTGACCGAGACAGCTTGACCCTTGGCATCCCTGGAGGCGTGGCAATCGATACACTCGGCGAGGCTGTATTTCAACCCGCGCACACCATCCCTGACCGTATCGTCCCGACCATGCTGGAGAAAGTCCATATGGTTGCGGCGCATCAGGTCGGTGGGCGCGACACAGCTCTCCATCGAGGCCGCCTGTGAGTTTTCGGTTACATAACGACTCTCAGCGAAGGCCTGCATGGCAGCAAACGACAGCACTGCCAGCAGGATCATGAGGAGTCTATTGCTGATGAGAGAACTACGCATCTCAGCTCCTATTCACCTAACCCCATCTGGATATATCCGGTGGGACAAACATCGGTGCAGACATGGCATCCGATGCACTTGTTGTAGTCGGTGTCGACATAGCGACCGGTGGTCGATTCCGCCTTCTTCACCCGGAATACCGCGTCCTGCGGGCAGAAGACGACACAGTTGTCGCATTCGAAACACATGCCGCAGCTCATGCAGCGCTTGGCCTCTTCCTGCGCCTGCTCCTGGTTGAGGCCGCTCATCCGCTCCTTGAAGTGATGCAGCACCTCGTCGGCAGTGGGCACATCCTCCGAGCGCAGCAGACGCGGGGTGAAAGAGAAGTGCCCCAGGAACAGATCGCCTGCAGGAATGATCTCCTGGTAAGAACGGTCCTCGTAGTTGTGTACGGCAAACTTGGCCGTGTTGGTGCCGCGCAGGTCGCTTTCATCCTTATCGAAGGCTTCAGGCTCCATATCCGTTTCTTTCAGCTTGTCGAGCAGGTCGAAATGGTGAACATCCACCTTCGGACGTTTCGCAAGCTCTTTTTTACCCAGGTAGGCATCGATGCTCTCGCAGGCGATGGAGGCCTGACCGATGGCCGTGGTCAACAGGTGCGGACGAATGATATCGCCGGCCACGAAATGACCCTCCTTGCCAGGCACCTGATAGAACTTGTCCGCGTCCATCAGGTTCTTGTCGTTGGCCATCTCTTCGAGACCTTCCATGTCGGCGCTCTGGCCGATGGCGGAGACGATGAGATCGGCCTCCAGGACGCGTTCGGTACCCTCGGTGGGAATCGGGGTCATGCCGTCCATGGTGCAGTCACACACCTTGAGGCCGGTGGCGCGACCGTCGTCACCGACGATCACTTCCAGCGGCATCACGCCGTCGAGGATCTCACAACCCTCGTGCAGGGCATCGTGAATCTCATGCTGCGCGGCAAACATCTTGTCCTTGGTGAACAGGGAGGTCAGGGTGGCGGCGGCAGGCTCTGCACCTGCGGCCAGCGCATCATCCTGGTTCATGCCGGTATCGAGCACCACGTCTTCGGGGTTACCGGCGGCGCTGTTCGCACCCAGGCGCCTGGCCACGGAGATCACGTCGATGGAGGTGTCACCGCCACCGATACAGACAACCTTGTTGGCGGTTACCTTCATGCGGCCTTCGTTGAAGGCCTTGAGAAAGGCCACACCGGAGACGCAATTGGGGGTACCGGTCCAGCCATCCACCGGCAGATCACGACCGTTCTGGCAACCGAGGGCCCAGAGGATCGCGTCGTGTTCTTTTTCGATATCGGCGACCGGGACATCGGCACCGACCTTGACGCCGGTCCTGGTCTCGACGCCCATGTCGAGAATACGCTGGATCTCCGCCTGCAGCTTGTCACGGGGAATACGATAGTTGGGAATGCCGTAGCGCATCATGCCGCCGAGCTCGGGATCCTTCTCGAAGACAGTCACCGCATGGCCCATCTTGCGCAGCTGGAAGGCAGCCGCCATGCCGGCGGGGCCGCCGCCGATGACCGCCACCTTCTTTCCGGTATCGGTGCCGGGGGTAAACTTGAAGCCCTTTTCGATAGCGGTATCACCGATGTATTGCTCGACCGAGTTGATGCCGACGAAGTCCTCGACCTCGTTACGGTTGCAACCGTCCTGGCATGGCGCCGGACAGACTCTGCCCATCATGGAGGGAAAGGGGTTGGCCTCCACCGCGCGTTCGAAGGCATACTGCTCCCACTCCATACCCTCGGAAGGCTTTTCCTGCTCACGTACGATCGCCAGCCAACCACGGATATCGTGACCAGATGGGCAGCTGCCCTGGCAAGGGGGCGTACGATTGATATAGGTGGGGCACTTGTAGGAGGTATCTTCAAGGAAGATTTTATCACCCCAATCATCCCATTCGGTTTCGCCGTCTTCAAAACGGCGCCAAGTAATCTGTTTTTTCATCTCTTCGCTAGGAGTTGCCATTTTCAGTCTCCTCTTGGAACTTCTCTTGGTCGTGCCCTACCCTTGGTAGGAGTCGTAGTTTGCGCTAGTTTTCGCTTCTATTCGTCATCATCGTCTTCGCCGTAGCCGGGGGCTTCCTCCGGCGGCGTCTTCCTGTTCAACACAATCGCGTTGCTGACCAGCTGATGGACGCTGACGATCTGGAACATATCCATCCCGTAGTAGGGGAACACCTTGGTGAACTGGCTCTTGCAGATCGCACAGATCGCCGCAAGATGGGTAACACCCTTCTCTTCCATGACATTCTTGAAGGCGGTCATGCGCGGCTTCGCGCCCTTCACCCGCACCTCCATCAGGTCGTCGGTCAACAGACCGCCGCCACCGCCGCAGCAGAAGGTGCGCTCATGGATGGTATCCCACTCCATGTCGTGGTAGTTGTTGACCACCGCCTTAATCACCTCGCGCGGGATATCGAACTGGCCGCCCGGCTTGTCGCCCATGCGGGTGGCTCGCGCCACATTGCACGAGTCGTGGAAGGTGATCGACATATCGTCGTTCTCGGACTTGTCGAACTCCAGCGTACCCTTCTCGATCTCGTTGAGGGTGAACTCGCAGATATGCTGCGGTACCGGATAGTCGGGATCGAGGAAGTCGAAGGGTCCGGCAAGGGTATTGAGAAAGCTGTAGGCAACCCGCCATGCATGGCCGCACTCGCCAAAGACGATACGCTTGACCCCCAGCTCGAGGGCGGCTTCACGAATGCGCAGGGATACCCGGCGCATGTTCTCGTAGCTGCCGATGAACATGCCGAAGTTACCCGCTTCGGATGCCTTGGTGCTCAGGGTCCAGCTGACACCGGCCTCGTGAAAGACCTTGCCGTAACCGATCAGGCCGTCCACATGGGGCTCGGCGAAGAAGTCGGCGGAGGGGGTGACCAACAGGATATCGGCGCCCTTCACGTCGAGGGGATACTTCACCGCCACTTCATCCTCTTCGTAGACATCCTCCTCGAGACCTTCGAGGGTATCTTCGATGGCGGGTCCTGGCAGGCCGAGGTTATTACCGATCTTGTGTACCTTGCCGATGATCTCGTTACAGTACTTCTGACCGACACCGATGGAGTCGAGGATCTCCCTCGCCGCCATCGAGATCTCGGCGGTATCGATGCCGTAGGGGCAGAAGACGGAGCAGCGCCGGCACTGGGAGCACTGATGGAAGTAGCTGTACCACTCATCAACGACTTCATCGGTCAGGTCAGCCGCACCAACCAGCTTGGGGAAATATTTTCCGGCAAAGGTGAAGTAGCGCCGGTAGACCTTGCGCAACAGATCCTGCCTGCCAACAGGCATGTTCTTGGGATCCTTGGTGCCCAGGTAATAGTGGCACTTGTCGGTGCAAGAACCGCACTTCACGCAGGCATCCATGAATACCTGGAAGGAACGGTAACGGCTCAACAGGTCTCCCATCTTGTCGATGGCGACCTCTTTCCAGTTCTCCACCTTCTCACCAGGAAAGCCCAGGGGCTCCTGGTGTTCAGGCTTGGCCACGAAGCAGGTGACGTGCTCCATGGTACCTTCAACCAGTTTCGGAACTTCGATGAACTCAGTCAGTTCCGGTGTTTCAAATTCAGCTCCAGCCATTTGTAACCCTCATCGGCCAAGCGTGTATTTAGGACTCTTCCAACTTTCTCGCCCATTCGACCAGGTGGCGCTTTTCACGCGGATTGTCCACCTGATTCCGGGTCGGGCTGAAAAAGACACCCGGTATATGCAGCAGTTTGCTGAACGGCAGCAGCAGCATCAGCACGGCCACCAGGGTGAGATGTACGAGCAGCAGGGGATCCATGGGCAGATCGCCGCCGCTGAATGTCCAGAATCCGGTAAAGAACTCCTTCACCGCAACCACGTCGGTATGAACCAGGAATGTCATTGTCGCGCCGCTCAAGCCGATCACTAACAGCAGCAGCAGCCAAAGAAAATCGGAGGGAGAAGAGATATAGCGGACGCGATCGACGAATATCCTCCGGATCAGCAATCCCGCAAGACCTGCAATCATGGCAAAGGCGGCATACTTGCCAAACGGCTGGATCAGCTGAATCGGCAGCCAGACAGGGTCGATAAAATAACGGACATGACGCACGAGTACCAGGAACAGCCCCATGTGAAACATCCATGAGAAGATCCAGGTCCACTTGGTGCTCTTGAACAGACTTTCGAAGAGCACCACTTCACGAATCATCCGCAGGACCACGCCGGTCCGGGTAACAGGCGCCGGTGTGGTCGGAATCTTTAACGGAGCAGGGATTCTTGAATACTGGACGATCTTCCTTGCCAGCCCAAGAACAAGAACTAAGGTCGCTACGATAAACAGCAACGCGTAGACAGATGACATAATCCTGCGTTCCTCAAAAAGTGATCGGGTGATGGAGGCGCATACAGCGCCTCCATCTCGAGCAGATGCTTTTTAGATGCAGCCAGTCGGTTTCGGCAGACCGGCGAAACGGCAAGCCTGCTTGCCCGGGCCATAGGGAAACAGGGCATAGAGGTATTTGGAGTTGCCCTTTTCCTTACCCAGCTTCTTGCCCACAGCCTTGGTGAGGACGCGAACCGCGGGAGCGATCTGATACTCCTCGTAGTACTCGCGCAGGAAGTTGATGATCTCCCAATGCTCGTCGGTCAGTTCGAGGTCGTCTTCCTTGGCCATGGCCTCAGCCACGCCAGGCTCCCAATCAGACAGGTTGGTCAGGTAGCCTTCTTCATCAGTTTCAAAGGATTTACCATTGATTTCGATAGCCATTATTTCTCTCCCAGTAGAGTTAAAAAGTTGTTCGTTGATCAGACCCAAGCCTGTACCTTGTCATTCTCGGCAGCGAGACTGACAAACTTGGCATAGTCCACGATTTCAATGCCATCAGCGACCTTGTCTTCGCTTACGCCGCGAGCCTTGAGGTCGGGGCCCAGCACATAGAAATTCACGCCATCTTTGGCGGCAATCTTCTGCGTGCAGCCGGTGCCCTTGATCGCACCATAAATGCCGTCTTCGTACATAAGGACAGAACTGCCTGCCTTGGCATAGGCCAGACAGCTATCCATTGAAGACTTTTCAAAAGGTGATTTGTTAACAGTATGTAGGGTGCTCATGCAATCGTCTCCGGCTTAGAAGCTGAACATGACATCTTGGTCTTCCATGATGTCCGCCATTTCCGCGCGACTGACCACACGGATAGAGTCCTTCTCCGCCCAGTCGTCATCTTCATCCTCGTAGGTGAGAGGCATCAGATCTTCCAAGCTCAGGCCTCGCTCCTCCAGCGACTCCTTCTCCACATACAGCTTGGTAACATCGTAATCACCAAGTGCCTGGTAGGTGGGCGAGAAGTTCTTCATATCCACCCCGGCAGTATCCTGCCCCTTGACCAACTGATAGACACCGTCATCGAGGAAAGCCAGACTGACATCCTGATCGAATGCGGCGCCGATCAATACAACCTCCAGCGACTCCCAGGCATAGATGGTGCCATAGGGGGCCCGACGGTTGAGGTACATGAATTTTTTAATATCTTCAGACATCTTCAACCCCTATGCTCAATCACCGAATACCACAAGACGATCCGACTGGATGCCCGCCTCGACCAACTGGCCGAGACCGGAGATGCGAAAGCCTTCCGCAATGTTCTGCGCATCCTTGCCGTTGCGCTGCATCTCACCCTCGTCGACGATACCCCGCCGTTGGGCGGCGGCAACGCAGACCACCAGATCGAGATCGTGCTGTTTACCGAGTTCGGACCAACGCTTGACGATGTTGCGATCGTCCTGCGGTGGCGTGGTCAGATTGGTGCCGTTGTTGACACCGTCGTGATAGAAGAAGACACGCATGATCTCGTGCCCCGCCTCCAGCGCCGCCTTGGTGAACTGGTAGGCCGAATCAGTGGCTTGGTGCTGATAGGGACCCTCATTAACCTGAATCGCGAATTTCATCGGTAGACCTTCCTGTTATTGCCTGTACGTTATTCCCGAATTAGAAGCGGATATGCGCAGAGGCATTCAGGTTGTTGCGGCTGCCACGCCAGTTATCGATGTGATACTTGGTGAAGGGCAGACCGGTCTTCTCGAAGAACTTCGGCCAACCGATACGCTCAGCCCACTCGCCGATACGCTCCCAATCCTTGGCATCCTCTTTGTAGGCGCCGAGGATCTGCTTGACGATGGTGGAAACCTCCGGCCAACGCGGCGGATTGTTCGGCACACCGGCAGCAACCAGCTTGTGGAAGGTCGGCTTGGAACGGGCGTTGGAGTTCTTGCCGCCCACCCAGATGGCGAACTTGGAGTGCTCCGGATCGTTGATCTGCATCGGCGGACAGGGCGGGAAGCAGGCACCGCAGCAGATGCACTTCTTCTCATCCACCTCCAGGGAAGGCTTGCCGTTGACCATCGCGGGACGGATCGCCGCCACCGGGCAGCGGGCCACGACCGAGGGGCGCTCGCAGACATTGGCGACCTGGGAATGGTCGATCTTGGGCGGCTTGGTGTGCTGAATGTTGATCGCGATATCACCCTGGCCGCCGCAGTTGATCTGGCAGCAGGAGGTGGTGATGCGCACCCGGTTGGGCATCTCCTCTTTGATGAACTCTTCGTAGAGATCATCCATCAGGGCCTTCACCGCGCCGGATGCGTCGGTACCCGGGATGTCGCAGTGCAACCAGCCCTGGGTGTGGGAGATCATGGAGACAGAGGGGCCGGTGCCGCCGATGGGGAAACCCTCGGCCTCCAGCTTGTCGATCAGGGGCTGGACCTTGGACTCCTCGCTGACCATGTACTCGATGTTGGAGCGAATGGTGAAGCGCACATAGCCCTCGGCAAATTCGTCGGCGATGTCCATCAGCTTGCGGATGGTATAGACGTCCATCTGACGCTGGGTGCCGGCACGCACGGTCCAGATGCTGTCGCCGCTCTTGGCTACGTGAACCAGGACACCGGGGCGCGGACGCTCATGATAGGCCCACTGGCCATAGTTTTTCTTCAATACGGGGTGTAAGTAGGGCTCCATCTCCGGGACGCCACTCTCAATCGGCATACGAGGTTCCGACATACCTACCTCCAAAAAATTAGGGTAATTGATTCGTTTTAAGGGGCAATCGAGAAATCCCGTTGCCCCCCTTAATAGCTGATCGGTGTTACTGGGCCTTTTGCTCAGCCCACTTGGCTGCTTCTTCCTCCCATCCATCCATACGGACATAGGGATTCATGCGTGGGCGCTCGATCATGTTGGGATCGATCTCGAGGCCGACACCTTCAAGGAAGTTGACCAGGCCGATACGCTCGATCATCTCACCGGTGCGCTCGTGCTCGAGGGCGTTCTCGGCGAAGAAGTCGAGGATCTCGGTTGCCAGCTCTTCCAGCCACTCGAAGTCCTCGTCGGTCTCCAGCTTGTGGAAAGGCACGATCACGGTACCCATCAGATCACCGATCTTCAGAGTACGCTTACCGCCGCAGAGCAGGGTGATACCCTTGTCGTCGCCGGGGGAGAGTGCCTTGTTCATGACGTTGATGCAGTGCATGCAACGAACGCAGGAAGGATTGTCCACGGCCAGGGTGTCGTCGTCGTTCAGCGACAGGGCCTGGGTCGGGCAACGGGTGATGACATTGTCGATGACATACTTACGGCCCTTGTCGGCCACGAATTTCTTCACTTCGTCCTGGTCGACCTTCATGTCGTCGCGCCAGGTACCGATGGTAGCCAGGTCGGCGCGCTGCACGGAGTTCATGCAGTCGTTGGGGCAACCGGAGACCTTATATTTGAACTTGTAGGGCAGTGCGGGACGATGCATGTCGTCGAGGGCGTTGTTGACCAGCATGCGCATGGTACGGCCCTCGTCGAAGCAGGAGTTCTCGCAGCGTGCGGCGCCCACGCAGGACATGCCGGTGCGCACAGCGGGACCGGCGCCGCCGAGATCGAAGCCCATCTCGTTGATCTCGTCGAATGCGGGCTGGACATTGTCGGTGGAACAGCCCTGGAACATGATGTCGCCGGACTGGCCATGGAAGGCGATCAGGCCGGAGCCGTACTTCTCCCAGATGTCGCAAAATTTACGAATGGTGTTGGTGTCGTAGTGCATGCCTGGAGGCGGCATGACACGCAGCGTATGGAACTCGGCCGCCGCGGGGAACAGGGCCTCGCCGTCGTCATTCTTGAGTTCGGTAAAGCGGGGGATGATACCGCCACCATAACCGAGCACGCCAACGGTACCGCCCTTCCAGTAACCCTTGCGTGTCTCGTATGAGGTCTCGAGCTGACCCAGCAGGTCAACCATCATGTCATTGTCTTTGGCGAGACGCTTGAGGCCGGTGACAAACGAGGGCCAGGGGCCGCTCTCCAGCTGGTCAAGCATGGGGGTATCATGCATCTGTTTTGCCATCACTCTTTCTCCCAATGGTCGTTTGTTCAGGTCTTTTGCTGACTACGTTCGCCTGATGTTTTAGCTGCGCCAAACACTCTGGCATAGATAACCGGCCATCGACCCGCAATCCGAAACCGTCACAGGCAACCGGCCTGTTACTACTGGTGCGAAAGTTTAGGGATGTCTAATGAAGACCAATATCCTTCCGATGGGAGGGAAAGGGATATTTATAACTATCCCATTTGGGATATATTTTCACTGGAAATGGGGTATAAAAGCCCCATTTATTACAGCTATTTTATTTAATAAACAATGTTTTAAACTCTTTTATTCATTTCTAATATTCAAACGACTCCCTTACTTTCAACAGGGGAGGTTTTGTCGATACACTAGCCTGAAACGACCCTTGATCGAAGGGCGTTGATGAGGTTCAATAGTAATACCCGACTATTTTACTGCGATTTTGCCACGGCAGTCGCCTGACCGCAGGAACAAGTGCCAAAGATGCTGTATTTGAGCGAGATTATGATGCAACACCCGGAGGTCGACAGCTTCGACAAGCTGCTGGACCTGGTGAAGGAACGGTCGAAGACGGAGATGTTTTTTCGCATCGATGTCAAACCCCCCTTCGCCGATACCCCGGACAACTGGGAAGACCGCCTTGAAGCGACTTTCACCTGAGGCCGTTTGCGCAGCCATACGGAAGAGACCGAGTAGACCATTGTGAAGTACCTAGAATCAGAAGCCTTTATCGGTGACAACGACAGTGCCGAAGACGCGGTCAAGTCAAGCAAACTGTTGCAGGCCAAGCTCCAGGAGAAACGCGAGGCATTGGCATCCCTGGCGGCGGATGCCCCCGAGGAGGGGCGTCTTGAGCTGGAGCTCGAGTCCGCCTACCTCCTGCTCGACCTGGACCGGCGACAGGAGGCCTGGGAGATCGGCAAGGCGGTGCTCGACAGGGCACTCGACCAGGCGCT
This sequence comes from gamma proteobacterium symbiont of Ctena orbiculata, assembly GCA_003058495.1. Lineage (GTDB taxonomy): Bacteria > Pseudomonadota > Gammaproteobacteria > Chromatiales > Chromatiaceae > Thiodiazotropha. The sequence continues at coordinate 61,120 of QBVC01000022.1, forward strand.
GTGGCTGCGTGCCGTGGAGGCCTGCGACATTCTCTATCAATCGGAACAGACGGATGCGATCAAGGCCCTGGCCCACGGCATCTGGCTGGGCGTGACCTTCCCCATCGATCCGGAGTTGAGCGTGGCCATGCTGCAGCACCTGATCGACGAAACCCCGGACAACTCGGACGGCGCCGCCGTGGCAGCGGTGACCGCCTGTTATGTGGTCGATGTTCGGGCCGAGGGCGCGCAACGGGAGGATCTCAAATTCTTCACCAATCAGCTGCTGGGCCAGGTCGCCAGGCGCCACAGCCAGGTGGAGGAGCAGGAGATCTTCGATTTCTGGATAGAGCGCATGGAGCTGGACGACCCGGGAAAGTTTCTGCCCAGGCTGGCCAAGGTGCTCGAGGTCATCGTCGATGACGACTGGTGGTTCGACAGGGATGCCCTGCGGGCGCAGATCCCCACAGAGTGAGTAAAATGAACGCGATACACTGGCAAGAAGACGAGGATGAAGAACAGTTCGTGGTGCCCGAGAACGTGGTCGATCTGATCTTCAAAATCGGCTGTTCCGCCCTGCCCGTCGATCACGCCTGGCCCCTCTCGGAGGCGATCCACAGCGAACTGCCCTGGTTTGCGGAGGAACCGCAGGCTGGCCTCCACCTGGTCTACGGCGCCGATTCGGGCAACGGCTGGGAGCGCCCCAGCGATGGCGGCGATACCCTCTATCTCTCACGCCGCACCCCGCTGATCCTGAGACTGCCGAAGGAACGGGTCGATGATGCCGCGGCCCTCAGCGGCAGGACCCTGAACATCGCGGGCAACAGCATGGAGATCGGCCCTGCGCACAGCCGCTTCCTCGCCATGACCAACACCCTCTACTGCCGCCACCTGGTCTGCGAGGCGGAGCAGAGCGAGGAGGCGTTTCTGCAGTTCGCCGTCGAGTCGCTGCAGGCCCTCAATCTGCGTTTCAAAAAGGTGCTGTGCGGCAAAGGCAGCAGCTTCTCAACCCCGGAGGCGGCCATATCCACCCGCAGCCTGATGGTCGCGGGTCTGTCCCTGGACGACGCGGTGATCCTGCAGGAGTACGGCCTGGGACCCTTGCGCAACCGCGGTTTCGGCTTGTTTGTTGCGCACAAGACTGTATAAGATACCGCGCCAAGATTGGTAATAATCCCAAAAGAGACGGGGACACCACCCCGCTGTTGTATCTGTTTGTAAGGAGAGATCAATGTCTTATGAAGTAAACGGTAAAACCATCGAGGCCGACGCCAACGGCTACCTGGTCGATCACACCGAGTGGAGCGAGGATGTGGCCAAGGCCATCGCCGCGAGCGAGGGTCTGGAGCTGAGCGAAAAGGCGTGGGAGATCATCAACTATCTGCGCGAAGAGTATTTCAATAACAATGGCAACCAGCCCAACGAGCGCCATATGGTGAAGCACTTCAAAGGCCTCTGGACCGACGAAGGCAAAGTGGACGCCAAAGCCCTCTATGTCCACTTCCCCAAGGGACCGGCGAAACAGGCGAGCAAGGTTGCCGGCCTGCCCGAGACCAAGCGCAAGGGCGGTTACTGATCCCTCAGCGCTTCAGCGCAACCGCTGCTCTGCGGCGGCATCCCACCCTGTAGCTGCTGCTGCAGGGTATGGGATCGGCACAGCAATCCACTGAAATCATTGCAAGACCCGGCTGTAACCATGGCCATTGTCACTTCGGGGTGTACTCGAACTTCTGCCCGCCGAGCGAGGCCTCTATCATCAAGCCGCCCTTGGCTATGGTGAAGACGGCCATGCCCTTGTAGTATCTGCCGACGGTGTCGGCGCCGTTTTGAGTGCCACTGGTGCCGGCGGAGCTGCCGGTGGTGGTTGCAGTGGCGGAAGCGCCCGCCTTGATCGCCACGGCGGTGGCCTGGGCGCCGAATTCAAAGTTGCTGCCGGTGAACTCATTGAAGGCGCGCTGATCCTGGAAGAAGATTATCTGGCTGAATGCCTGCCCCCCCAGCTGCAGCCCGAGAGTGAGCTGGGTCATCTCCACATCACCTGTATGGGCTCCCTGGGCATAGACCCTGCCTGTGCCATAGGCGCCACCGACAACGAAGCCGCCCTTGCCGATGCTGGGAAACACGGCATAGCCATAGGCGCCATCGAAGAAGCGGCTGCTTTCACCCGCCTGCATGAAGAGATCGATGGTCGCCTGATACTCATCCGCCCAGGCCTGGGAGATTGGCAGTAACAGGATCAGTATCAGCCACGCGCTTGGGTCTATTCTCTTCATCGAAAGCTCCTCAGATTGTTGTTATGAAAACAGCCAGCCGGCTCCCTGCCCGATCAGGGCCTGTTATCAGGCCCTAGATTACCTGGCGCTTGTGACAGGCGGGCGACGAAGTGGTTCCCTCTAGCTCCCGCTTCCGGTCCATTTAGATAGCCTGGCGCCGGGTTTGCCGACAGACCAACCCGGGGGATCGGCAGGCCGGGATCATTGGCGAAACAGTTCAATCACCAGGTTGCGTTTGTCGTTGCTGCGCCAAACCATATAGTCCCGATCGACGACTTCGTAGGTACCCGAGCTATTCGCATCCTGATAGAGGTTTTCACCGATCTCCACATAGTGCACCCCTTTCCCTCGCCCGACTGGAATCACATAGTAACCGTCGTAGGACTTCTGGAAGCGGTTCACCTTGCCGCTGCGCATACCCCAACTGCCACTGATATTATAGATAACCGGCCCCTCTTCGTAGTATCCCGCCTGTTGATAACCACCCTCGTGGTACCCGTCTTCGTGACCCCCATGGCGACCGCCGCCATGCCCTGCCTGCTGCTGCGCGGCCACTTGGGCAATGGCGCTGAACAGGGCCTTGAAGGCGCTGGCGCTGTCGCCGGCATGGGCTGAAGAAGTGACAAGGACCAAGGCGGCGAAGGCGATATATTTGCTGGATTTCATGGCTGTTCTCCAAGTAAGAATTTGCAATCCGGGGGACAGCGAAACTGCCACCCTCATTGATGAAAGCGCCAGTCCGCTGGAAATCGTTCGGAGAAATCTCAATTTTTTCTCGATTTACCCACCATCTCCGCCAAACCCGGCTCGACCCCGTAAATACCAGGACTGCCACAATCAAGGGGGAGTACCCCCCTTCCCTGGCGGGAGAGGGCTAGTACACCGCCTCCAGAGTCAAGGAGAATGATCTGGACAGTAGTGATCTTTTTTATTGAAATTTCAGGCATTATTAATTTACTCACTCTTTTCCGAACGAATCCGCCCCAATCCGCGCTTTAACCAGTAGAACTGCTCGATTCAGCAGCCAGAGCAGCAACTATTAACCCTTCCGGAGAAGACCCATGAACAAATTCAACCTGGCATTTCTTGCACTCATATCAATCACCGCCAGCGGATGCTCCACCCTTGCCGCCAACCTGGAGCGCAACCTCAACGACCCGAATGTCCTGGCCAGGGTCCAGGAGATCTCCGAGCGCTACAACCGGCGTGCCGAGGAGCGAGAGAGCGGAGTTTACGGCGACCCCTACGAGGAGATCGACCTCACCGGGGATTGGCAATTGGTGGGCTATGACAATCGCGTCAACAGCATCCGCCACACCTACGACGGCATCATGGTGACCCCAAACAACGGCAAGCCTGTCTTCTACAACAAGATCGGGCCCAATCTCTATGAATCCAAAGGCATGACCTATGAATTCATCACCATTCACAACGGCGAATGGCGCAGCAACGGCAAGCGCAACAAGGTGATCCAACTGCGTCGCCTGACCTGGGGCTGAACAACAACGACGATAACGCTCTCCTGTTCTCCACTTGGCGGCCCGGTGCCGCCTTTTTTTTGCCATCAGCTGCCTGTTCCCGGCATTTGTGTGCGCGCATTACTCGAGCCGATAATCTAAGATCAGAGCTAACCCGGGAAACGCAGACGAGCATTCGTGGATAGACAACGCTGGCAACTGATCCAAGGCATCTTTCGCCACATCGCCGACAAGAGCCCCAGCCACCGGCGGGACTACCTGGATATGGTGTGTGAGGATGACCAGGCGTTGCGCCGTGAAATAGAGGCCCTGCTCGAGTCCCACGATCGGCTGGAACAGGGGGAGCAGGACTTCATCACCCCCGCCCTGCAGGGCGCCGGGGAGTTTCAGCGCCCGCAGACCCTGGGCGATTACCGCATACGCAAAGAGCTGGGACGCGGCGGCATGGGCGTCGTATACCTGGCGCAGCACCCGCGGCATGGCAAGGTCGCGCTCAAGCTGCTGCCCCGTTATACCGTCGCCGCCGAGGAGGCCCATCGCCGCTTCAGCCTCGAGGCCAGGGTACTGGCCAGCCTCGACCACCCGGCGCTCTGCCGGCTGTTCGACTCCTTCAGCACCGAGGAGTATGCCGCCATCGCCATGGAGTTCATCGACGGCAGGGGACTCGATGGGTATATCAGACAGGGGCCCCTGCCCTATCGCCAGGGCCTCGACATCATCCTCAGCCTCAGCGATGTATTGACCCGGGCCCACGCGCAAGGCCTGGCACACCGGGATATCAAGTCCAGCAACGTGCTGCTCGACCGGCAGGGCCAGACCAAGCTGATCGACTTCGGCATCGCCAAGTTCGCCGACATCAAACTCACCGCCAGCGGACAGATCATCGGAACACCCGGCTACATGTCCCCGGAGCAGTGGCGCGGGCGGGGCGTGGACCACCGCACGGATCTCTGGTCGCTGGGGATATTGCTGTTCGAACTGCTCAGCGGGCAAAAACCCTTTACCGCGGCGGACCGTTTCGCGGTGGCGAACAGAATATTGACCAAGGCGGCATCGCCGCTGCCCGCGACCAGCCGCGATGGAGTGGATCTGGTTCAGGTTCAAGCCATCCTCGATCAGCTGCTGGTAAAGGACCCGGAAAAGCGTTTGGGATCTTGTACCGAGTTGAGCGCACAGCTCGGGAAATTGGTTTAAACAGTAGTAGCCACGACCAGACAGGGCAGTTGTTGTTGGTATATTCCGTGGAGGCTTTCTACAACTAAAAAAAGCCGATCTTGCTGAAATTGGATCATATTAAATGTTCGTCATTCCGGCGCATGCCGGAATCCAGGCATCCTGGGACATGAGCCAAGTACCCAAACTACTCAAGGTTGATAAGCGCGTTCGACAGACAGGTCAAAATGAAGGCTGGTGGTTCGAACTCCTGGATTCCGGCATGCGCCGGAATGACGTGCACCTTGATTTTCCCAGCACAGAATAGTCCGATCTGGCACCCTCTGTCGTATTGAGTATGGAAAACTATATTTTTTTAAAGTCACAGAAAAACCCGTGTAAAGCACGGGTTCTTCTGCGCTTAAACGTCGATACTGAGTGATCAATCAGCACTTTGCGCCAAACAGCTTACCCACGGAACAGCCCACCTTCTTGATCGACTTGCCGGCCTTTTTCGCACCTTTTTCCAGATTCCTGCCCATCTTTTTCGGATTGGTCAGGGTACGCCCGGCCTTGTGTACGGTGCGCAGCGAGTCTCTGCCCAGTTTCTTGAAGCGTCGCGGCGCCTGCCTGGGGTCCTTCAGGGTGCCGTAGGTCCACTCCGCGGCATCCACCGCATCGGGGATATCCACGCCCAGGGCGGTCTCCGCCACCATTGTGCCGCCGGCCACCACCACGCCCCCCGCGGCGACCTTGCCCAGGGTACGCAGCTTCCTGCCCTTCTTCACCGTCTTCAGCGCATTTTTGTTTTTCAAGATGCCCTTGGGCTTGGTCACTTTGTTGCGTGGCTTAGCGGCACTGTAACCGGCGCCGCGGGTACGCCTGGTGTCGTCGAATCTGACCCGGGTTGTTCGCGGGTTTGAAACGCTTGGGCTGCCCTTCCCCCGCGCCTGCCGGGCCAGGTTGCCGCGCCGGTCCATGTTGCGTTGCACCTCCGGAGAGAGTTGAGATGTACTGAAACGGGCCGTTGATGTTCGCGATGTTACCGCTCCAGGGCCGCCCTTCCCCCGTGCCTGCCTGGCCAGGTTGCCGCGCCGGTCCATGTTGCGCTGTACCTCCGGAGAGAGTTGAGAGGTGCTGAAACGGGCATTCGATCCCCTGGCTTGCCGATCAAGGGTCGATTTGATCTGACCCTTGTGCCGGGAGTGGCGGGCCAGGTCACCGCGATGGCGCATCTCACTGCGAGCCTCCGAATCCAGTTGACGCGTAAAATTCCGCTCTTTGTGCAGGGCCTTGTTGGCCGTGCTGCCTTTCAGGATACTTTTGGGTTGGCCAACACGCCCGTCCACACGGGTATTGTTATAGCCGGCACCCGATCCGCGAGGCTCAAGGTTGAACCGCACACCAGCCTCGGCCATGGCGGTGGAGCTCACGGCAGTGGTGGTAATGATCAGGGTTACGCTGGAGAGACAACTGATTATCTTATTCATGACACCTATTCCTCGATGGCTGTAGTGGTCCAAGTCAGGTTTATTTGCCTGTTACTGGATAGAGCGCCATTTGCGAAGCGATCGTTCGGTGAAATATTTACCGGGTGGTGTGGCTCAAGTACCATCCGGGAAGCGATAGCCTGCAGGGAGGAGAGATGTCAGAGAACGAAAACGAGGTGACACAGCTTCTGGCCGCGGTCAGAGAGGGCGACCAGGGGGCCCAGGATCGGCTGTTGTCCCGGGTTTATGACGAACTGCGCCGCCTCGCGGCATCCCACATGCGCCGGGAGCGCAGCGACCACACCCTGCAGGCCACGGCCCTGGTCAACGAGGCCTATCTGCGCCTGGCGGGCGCGGAGTCAAAGGCCCGGGACCGGGTACACTTCTTTGCCCTCGCCGCGCAGACCATGCGGCGCATCCTGGTGGATCACGCCCGTGCTAAAAAACGGGGAAAACGCGGCGGCGGCCTGCAGCAGACGACTCTGGACGGTTCGGTCTATGTCGGCGACGACAACCAGGACGCCGTAATCGAGCTGGACGATGCCCTGCAACGATTGGCCGAATTCGACGAGCGCGGCGCCAGGGCCGTCGAGCTGATGTTTTTCGGCGGCCTGACCTACGACGAGGCGGGAGAGGTCCTGGGGATATCTAAGACCACCCTGTTCGAAGAGATCAAACTCGCCAAGGCCTGGCTCGCCAAGGAGATGGGGGGTTGAGCTATTGAAACAGATAGACCACGCCGACGTTGAAGAAGGTGAGTTTCTGATCCGCTGAAAAGGTTTCACCCTCGAATTTTATCTCCTCATCGTAATCGTTGATCTTGAGTGTGGTGTTGATATAGAGCCTGTCGTTCACCGGCACCAGCCAGTTGACGCCGTAACTCCAACCATCCGCATCGCCCTTGTGGCGACCGCTGAGATCATCGAACTCCGTGGCGTCTTCGGGATCGTCGTCATCCTCTTCCACATCGCCCCTGAACCTGTCATCGGTTTTCAAATCCACATAACCCAGGTTGAGACTCAAGGTGCCCGCGGATTCAAGGGGTATATTGTAAGTGGCGCCGGCAAACCAGCCGTCCTTGCGGTAGAACTCCCGTCGCTTAGTTCCGTCATCGCGTAGTTTAAAGTCGATATCGGTTTCACTGTCCTTGTAACCGATAAAGAGATTCAACTTGTCGTTGACCCGATAACCCAGGGTCAGATCCAGATCGCTGCGACCCGCATCGCCGGTGTCCTCCTCTTCGGAGATGGTGGTGTTGCCCACCGAGTCGGCATAACTCAGATTCAGGTAGTAGTCATCGAACAGCAGGCCGCCGCTCAATACCAGGGACTGAAAGCTCGGTGAGGAATCGAGCTTGGCATCGAACTCCAGATTCGTATAACCGAAGGCGATGCCTCCCACATAGTCGATTTTCGATTCCGCTCCCGCCCAGCTCGCGGTCGATATAAAGTAAATCAAAACCACCGATAACCAGCGCTTTTTCATAATGCCCCCTGTATATCTTGTCCTGCCGTGCAACAGCAACAACATCCGGTATTCATTGTGATCAGTCGCATAGGTAAAATGGTCTATGCTTTGAAGCGTACGCCGTCCCGTTATTAGAATGGTTGCATCTTACCATGGCCACCCAAACCTCCGGTACCGAGATTCCCGGTTACACCATGATCCGCAAGATTGGATCGGGAGGCAGTGCCGATGTCTATCTGGCCGTGCAGCAAAACCTCAATCGCCGGGTGGCGCTGAAACTGCTCAAGGGGGCGCTCACCGCCGAGGCAAAGTTCGGCGAGCGCTTCAAACGGGAAGGGCGGATAATCGCACAACTCAACCATCCCCATATCATCCCCGTCTACGATATCGGCGAACACGACGGCCACTACTACATGGCGATGGAATACCTGAAGGGCGGCGACCTGAGAGACCAGGCCGAACAGTTGACACTGCAAGATCTGCTGCAGACTGTTCTCCAGGTGACGGATGCCCTGCAGGCCGCTCACCAGCGTGGTTTTATCCACCGCGACATCAAGCCCGCCAACATACTTTTCCGCAACCCGAAGCAAGCGGTACTGACCGACTTCGGCATCGCCCGCCAAACCGAGTCCCTCACCCAGATGACGGTGACCGGCGCCATGCTCGGCACTCCGGCCTTCATGAGTCCGGAACAGATTGCCGGCCGGCCCCTGGACGGCCGCACAGACCTCTACTCCCTGGGCGTCACCCTGTTCGAAATGCTCACCGGCTACCAGCCCTATCGCGGCGACAGCATGATGAGCGTTGCCATACAGCATCTGAATGCGGAAATCCCACGTCTGCCAAGGGCAACCTCACCCCTGCAAAGGCTTGTGGACCAGTTATTGGCCAAGGATCCGGAGAAGCGAATCGCAGATGCAGAAACTTTGAGCGATGAGTTGAAGGGCGCCATGGACCTGCCCGATATAGCGGCAACTCCGCTTAACGCATTGTGGCCGCATAAGCCACCGGAACCGGACAGCGACGCGCACATCATAGAGGCCTCGGAACAGGCGAAGAGAAGCAAATCCGCCAAAACCCCCATGGCGACCGGGATCGCGGCGGTAGGCGCCATTGCAGCGGTTGGCATGCTTGCCTGGTACCTGAACGATTCAACCGGGGTCAACGACGGCAACCTCCCTGTCAGTCGGATCGATAACGACGCGGCAAGGGACGCGACTCAAAACATCACCGGTGATCGATCAACTCCTGAAGGGCCGATTCCAACGGCAACCGCGCCACCCTGGCAGGAGACATTGACCAACGCGAACCGACTCTTCGAAGAGGGTCAACTGATAACACCGGAAGGCGGCAACGCCCTAGCCCTCTATCGGGAAGTGTTGACCCAGGACAACGACAACATCATCGCGAAAAATGGCGAACAGAATATTCTGCAGCGTTTGGTACTGGAGGTGGAGCGACTGATCGTGGATCAATCCCTCGATCAAGCCAGCCAACAACTACAGGTGCTAAGTGAGTTATGGCCAGAGGAGCAACAACTCACACAACTGCAGGATCGAATCACCGCATCGCAAAAACGCACCGAGGCGCAAAATCGAGCCGCGGCTGATTCCAGGAAACAACGCGAGATCGACCGCCACCTGCAGGCCGCCACTTCCGCGTTGATTGCAGGCCGCCACCTGAAACCCCAACAGGAGAGCGCGCACTACCATTTCAATCGGGTCCTGGCACTCGATCCGAACAACCAATCGGCGAAGAGCGGCCTGTCCCAGATAGCAGAGGCCTTGACCAGGCAGATAGCGACCGCCACTTCAAACAACGATTTCAGCCTGGCGGAATCCCTGATGAAGGATCTTAGCGGCCTCGACTCCAGGCATCCCCGATTGGCGTCGTTGGCCGGCGAGATTGCAGATGCAAAGGCAGGTCTCGCCCAGCGGCAGATAGAGGCGCAACGGCTGGCCGAGTTCCAACGACAACTCGATGGCCTGGTGGAGAGAAACGCCCAGTGGCGGCTCAGCAGCGCCGATCTCGATACCCAGACCGACGCTGGAAATCGGCTGATCGCCGACATCTCGAGCCTGTTCGACAACCACCCCGACAACGATCAACTCCGCACCCTCTACGACTCCGCCAACCAGCGGCTCCAGCAAATCAAGGCACGGCAGCTTGATGAGCAGAGGCAGCAAGAGGTTAAAGAGCCACCGAGAAAACCGATCATGGGTGGATTTTGATCATCGACAGAATCGAAATGGTACAGGCATGCTCCAACCCTGCAAGCACATCCCCACTATTGCCTCGTAACAGCCAATCGACTTTTGGACAACGGATATATGCAGCAACTGTTACAAACGATCAGCAAGTGGGGTGTCATCATCTCCTTTCTTCTACTGTTGCTCTCACTGGCCTACAAAGACCGTCTTCCCAATCCGGACCAGTATGAGGCCAAGCGCCTCGTCGACCCGGTACAAGTATCCACCTACCGCTCTCCATTTTGGATCGAGGCGGAGGGTCAGCGATACCACATAAGACCGCTCTACGACTATACCCTGGAGGGTGTTGTCGTCAGCTATCACGATGCCGACTCGTTTGGCGACATCTGGCATCACGACAGATGGAAGGATTTCCTGAATGTGAGGGACCTCTGTGTCATCTGGGGTGCCAATGTCAGTAGCGGCGTTTACCAGGAGATGAGCTTTGACAACGACAGCTGGACCTGTTGGGCCTATTGGCCCGACGCGCAAACCGGGGCCAGCTTCCAGATGACCCAACTCTCCAACAACCACCTTCTGGTCGGGGACGACTACCTCAAAGAGAAACTGATGTCTGCCGAACCCGGCGACCATATCCGCATCAGTGGGCAACTGGCCAGTTATGAAAATCCCGCCAACGACTTTAAACGCGGCAGCAGTACCCGCCGTGATGACAGGGGTAACGGGGCCTGCGAGACGATATACGTGGATGATTTTGAAATTGTCTCAAAAGCCAATGTTCGCTGGCGTGGCATCTATACCTTCTCCGGCTGGTGTCTGGGACTCTTTCTGACGGCATTTCTGATCCTTTTTGTCATTACCCCTCCGGTACGTAAACCCTCAATTTATTAGTTACCGATGAGTAGCCAGGTTTCCATTTGGTCTACCCCATCAGACAGACACCCGGACGAGAACCCTGCGATACCGCGCGCTGATCTCAAAGCTAATTTTTCGCTTCTGCATACAAGCATTTACGCCGATTTATATGCCCGACGTCATGACTGACCGGCAGCTGAATAAATTTGTGATAAATGCGTGACCTCCGCAAGAGATCTCCATCTTATCCTGCACCCATAGTTGAGGATCAATTCCCAGGAGGGTGCCATGTCGGGCGTGAAAGAGAAAGATGCAGCAAAACACCGGAAAAGAGATCAAAGACTCAAAGAGCTCCTCGCAGCCTGTGCCCTGAATGACCGGAAGGCCTTCGCCCAGCTCTATCAGATCGCGGCACCGGTCCTGTATGGCATCGTGCTGCGCATGCTGAAAAGAGAGGCATGGGCGGAGGAGTGCCTGCAGGATGCCTTCGTCAAGATCTGGAACAACGCGGAGAACTATCGAAGCCATCTGGCGGCGCCCATGACCTGGATGTCGACGATTGCCCGCAATCAGGCACTGGACCAATTGCGCCGCTCGCGGCGGGAGCTGTTGGAGGCCGACGGCAGCTACCTGGCGGATGGGATCGATACAGATCCCCTGCCGATGGATAGGATTGCGCACAGCGAAGAGGGATCACGACTCAAGGACTGCCTGGAACGGTTGAATGAAAAGCAGCGGCAGGTAATCAGTCTGGCCTATTTCAGGGGCCTTACACAGAGCGAGCTCGCCAACCAGGTTGACATGCCGCTGGGCACGGTCAAGACGCATATTCGTCGAGGCCTGGAACAGCTCAGGGGTTGTTTGCAGTAGGTCGTGAACGGCAGAGGACGATCTTAATTATCATGCTGATGAAGAGTCAGTCGATCCAATGGTCAATTTTCTATTTTCATAAACAGCATAAACAGGGTCAGAGAACAAATACCTCTAATATTAGAAACAATTGTTCTCTGACCCCATTTATACTCTGGCACGAATACTCCATTTAAGCTTCAATCTGACACCCCTTCCAGAAGGATTGAGATTTTGTTACGCCACGAAGATATAGTGTCAGGCTGTATTTCACCATGCGCTATCAGCATGCTTTCACTGTCAGCAAGGAACACATTCACAGTTCCTTTAATGTCCCGAAAAAAATAATAAGGTGCTATACCCAGATAATACTACATAGCCGATGTACTCTGAATTATCGCCACCTACAATATCCTTGTATCGGGCATTTCTGATTTGTTTGAGAGAAGTGCCATGTTGCTTATTTAATATTTCACATAGCTTTTTTAAAGTTTTCTGGGCTACATCTCCTCCAATATCTTTAGATTCTACTCCATTAAAAGCAGCGTCGAAATCATACCAGCCCACCTCATTTACTTTTCGACCAATCAACGAAAAGCTATCACTTGTGAAAAATATATTATCAGGCAAACATACCATCCCTTATCCCGCCCAATTATTATGTGGGTCAATTATAGGTACCGTAAATTGATTCAAGCCCAAGCAAAATCTGCCAACACCCACCATGTATAAAAAGGACGATAGCGCTAAGCACCACTTCATATGCCATCACTAATATCTATTCTACATTACGAAACCACTCTAAGAACTCATCCACCAGAAAATCGAACACAACCCTGACCCGACGACTGGTCCTAAGTTCTTTATGCACCACCAGCCATAACGGCCCTTCGAACGGTTGTAAATCCGGTAGCACCTTATGAAACCGTCGTTCTTTAACTGCCAACTGATCAGGCAACAACGCTATACCAAGCCCTCGTTTTACCAGCTCCCATTGTGTAATGACACTCTCTGAGGTTATCGAAAAGTTTCTTTGGGTCAGTTTGATACCACATCCTGCCAGGATGTTTATCACCATCTCGGATTTATCACAGATAAAATTTGCATCGCCAAGCGCTCCAGCAGACTTTGGGACACCTATCTGTTCAAGATATTGTTCAGATGCATAGAGGTGTCCAGTGATATCTCCCAGCTTACGTGCAATCAAATCCGGATCTTCGGGTGCCATTGCACGTATGGCAATATCGGCCTCGCGGCGCCTTAGGTCACTCAGGGTGTTTGACACGACCAGTTCAACCCTGATGGCAGGGTACAGGTGTCTCAACTTTTGCACCAGGATCGGCATGACAAGGTTCGCTATCAGGTCGGTGGCACTGATACAGATCTCTCCTTCGATGGTGTTTGACTGGCCGGCAGCCGTCAGTTTGAGATTTACCGCGGCATCACCCATGGTACGTACCTGTTCCAGCAGCTCGGCACCGCTTGGGGTGAGTTCGAGCCCTCTGCCGACTTTTTCGAACAAGGCAACACCCAACTCTTCCTCCAGGCCGGCAACCTGACGGCTCAACGTCGGCTGCGTCAGCCCCAACGCCCTCGCGGCCGCGGACAGAGAGCCCTCTTCAACAGTCACCAGGAATGCCCGGGCCAGATTCCAGTCAAACTGTACTGATCGCCAATCCATACTTTTTTGTATGCGTTGTATGCATATTTCCACAATTTATTAAAAATGCGTATTGGTTAATATAGTGGCATCAGCAAGACAAATACAGGGTGGGATCAAAATTGAAAGAACTCGTCGTCTGGTTAATCCATTTTCCAACGGGATCGGTGGCCATACTGGCTGCGGTTGCCGCTCTCTATTACCCGAAGGGCTCGTCAAACCACAAGAGGGCCGGCAAGGTATTCATAATCGCCATGCTCACGATGCTGATCAGCGGCGGAATCGCCGGCGCATTGAAGGGATCAGCAGACGATGTGTTTCTCGCCGCGCTTGTGTTCTATAGCGTGTTCACCGCCTGGCTGACGGTGCGTCACCGTCAACCCGCCGTCGGCATACTCGAATATCTAGCCCTGGGCTATATCGTCATTTTTGGGTTGGCTGCCCTGGCGATCAATCCGCAGTGGGCCATGGTGAAAGAACCTGGTGTCTACACATTTGACGCGACGATGGCCCTCCTTTTTGCCGTCGGCGACGTTCGAAACATCCTGTCGAAGGGCATGAACCGGGCTCATCGACTGGCGCGTCATGTCTGGCGGGTATCCTTTTCCCTTGTCTGGGCGGCCTTGGCATTTGGTGACAAAATCATCAAGATGCTGGATTCGACGATCGCTCAAATGCCTTATGTGGTGGTGGTGCCCGTGATTCCTGTATTGTGGATTATGTTTTACTGGCTGTTCAGGGTTTACAAAGGGAAAGCGATTCTACGGTCTTTGCATCCCTTTTAGGGCGTTTCAACGAATGTGCTGATTCTTGTTAGCAACTGTATTCAGGGGTCGAGGCGAAGCCTTGGTCCCAGCCCGAAGGATGTCCCCGTATTCTTTCGTATTCCTAGTATTCCTCATTCCATATTCCTGCCTTGATATACAGGGTGTTGCGGATATTCTCCCTATCTATACCCATAGCCCGTCTGCATCTGGATCGAATCTGCGAGAATAAGGGCCGCTTCATTCAACTCGATGCGTTGTGTCGCTTCCGACTCCTTGTCATCCTTATCCTCCGGATCGATGAATGTGATCGCCTCCATGCCTTGTGACGCCCTGAAGCGGTTCTTGTATGCCAGCTGTTCCCGCTCTCGATCATCCCACTCAGAACGACGACGGCTCTCCAAGAGGCTTATTTCAGTACGTCTATCCAACTCCAGATAGCGTTTTTCACGATCCGCCAACATCGCGAATCCGGCATCATGCTCAACCCGATTCCTGTGGTTGTGCTTGAGATGGGGTATGGACCATTTCTTTTTGGCGACAAAATTGGCTGGCCTTATCTGGGCCCAGGGCAGCGCATTCTGCAATGACCGCTCACCATAATCTTCCGAGTACATCGCTGTTGGAAACTGTATGTCCGGTACCACACCCCTATTCTGGGTGCTGCTGCCATTGATACGGAAGAATTGCGCCATGGTCAGCCTAAGTCTGCCCAGGTCCTTCTTGCGTCCCGGAACAAAACGCCCCAAATCCACCAGTGTCTGTACTGTCCCCATGCCGAAGGTGGGCTCACCGATAACGATACCCCGTTTGTAATCCTGAATGGCGCCGGCTAATATCTCGGAGGCTGACGCACTGTTGCGATCAACCAGAACCGCTAAAGGTCCTGCGTAGGCTATGGTTTGATCCGGGTCCTGCTTGATCTCTATCTTGCCGAAGACATCTTTGATTTGAACCACTGGTCCGGAATCGATAAACAAGCCTGTCAGTTCGGTCGCTTCTGAAAGTGGACCACCGCCGTTTTCCCGTAGATCGATAACAATACCGTTGACACCCTGCTTTTTCAGATCACCCAAGAGGTTTCGCACATCCCTGGTGGTACTGCGAAAACCCTCTTCCCCTTTCGTTTGAGCGGCGAAATCTCGGTAGAAATACGGTACTTCAACCACCCCGATTCGTATGTCCTTCATACCATCCAGGTTTTCGATGATATAGCTCTTGGCTGCCTGTTCCTCCAACTTGATCTTGTTGCGAACCAGGGTGATGGTTCTTTGCTTGGAACCTGTTTCAGTACCCTTTGGCTGAATATTGAGCCGCACCACCGAACCCTTGGGGCCTCGAATCTGTTCAACCACGTCCTGCAACCGCCAACCGACGATATCGGTGATTTCACCCTCCAGTCCCTGTCCTATACCAACGATGCGATCCCCCGAATGCAACAGATCACTCTGTTCAGCAGGCCCACCAATCACTGTCTTTTGCACAACGGTATAGCCGTCTTCATCCTTGAGTACAGCACCAATGCCTTCCGAGGAAATGCGCATGTTGACAGCTAAGTTTTTCGAGGTACTCGGCGAAATGTAACTGGTGTGAGGTTCCAGACTCAGGGTATAGGCATTGATGAAGGTCTTAAAAATATCATTGGTATCGATCTGTTCCACCCGGCTCAGTAGACGGGTATAGCGTTGACTCAGAGTTTTACGTATTTCATCGTCCTTTTTATCCATC
Organism: gamma proteobacterium symbiont of Ctena orbiculata; assembly: GCA_003058495.1. GTDB lineage: Bacteria > Pseudomonadota > Gammaproteobacteria > Chromatiales > Chromatiaceae > Thiodiazotropha. Next base: position 77,025 of record QBVC01000022.1, read on the forward strand.
AGGCGCAGATTAAGAAAATCATTCTTTACCCGTTTGCGCCAGACTTCCTGCAGTTCAGTACGGGTCTGTGGCCAGGGCTCTTTCTCCCGCTCGAACCGATAGCTCTCATCGATGGTGAAATCAAACCTTTTATCTACCAGTTTTTGCGCATAGGCCACAGCCTCCGTCACCCGTTTTCGGTAGAGTCTAAAAATCTCGAAGGCTGGTTCAATGTTGCCAATCTTCAGGTAGTCATCGAGTTTGTCCTGATAGAGGGAGAAACGAACGATGTCCCTGGCGCGAAAAAAAGAACGGTTTGGATCGAGGGCATCAAAATAGCGATCGAGTATCATCTTCGACATGCGATCGTCGAGGGCTACATCCTTATAATGGTATTTTTCAATCACTTTTACGATGACATTCGCCGTCTGCTGCTGCTCTGATGTCGGTTGTAGTTCGTTAATCGGAACCACTTGGCGTTTAGCCCGAATAGCCGAATGGTCGCTCAGAAAAAGTGAGCTCTTTGTGGTTACCTTATCTGGCGCACAAGCACTGACACTAACCAATACAAGGGTTACAACCAGCGCAATTTGGAAACTAAGTACCTGCTTCATTAATTCTTCCTCAAGCCATCACCTGGAAACCTATCAGGATAATCAAAAATGGCTACATAATCCTTGGGAGTGATCTTGACCCGCCTGTATTGTTAGACGGGAACTCCTAACAGCCACAATTGCTAAATCACCTATCGAAAACTGGTTGCATATAATGGTGCTGGTTTGTCGAAGGCACCAGTGAAGTATTCTGGCTCGATCCGTAGTTCCGCAGCTGCACTGCCCACCCTTGCAAATCACATATTTTCGGGTGTCACCTTATTCCTGGTATTCCATTTTTCGGGTGTCCCCGTATTCCTGTTTTACAAAATCCTGAATCTGCGATTAAAATCGCTAGTTGCGGTTCAATATCTTCTGGTTTCTCAAAATCTGCAACTTTCCGCCACATTTCAAGAAGGATGTTGAGTTCTGAGCGATCAACGTAGACGTCACGCCAGCGGTAAGGCGGATGCTCTGCTGTGATCGGCTGCTCAACCGATGTTGGTATTGCCTTTTTTAACCCGCTGCTAATTGTATTTCTTTCAGGTATACGCATCCTTCACTCTTAATTCCGGCTACAGATTTAGCGCTTATAATGACGAAATCACCAGCCATGCATAACTATACATTTCCTCAGCCAAGCCCTAATGTACTTCAATAAGCTCAAAACTAAGCAACACACCATAGCCTATGAAGTAGATTGCACATTCTCACCATAATAGAAACGACGACCTACTACAAGCTAGCGATGTAATCAAGACCATCGATCCTAATTATAAAAAAAACCAATCTATATTCTGCTGTGGAATAGCTGTGTATTCAATCATCAAGCTCGTCATTATATTTATTAGTATCACTAGACGGCTTGCTGTCAACTATGTCCTGAATCTCATCTTTTGTGAGTTCTCCAACCTGCATCGCGCGTCGATTTTGTCTATGCATAATCCGGAAGACCTCGTAGGGAACCATCACGGCATGAGGCACCCCCTGTCGTTCTATCATGATCGGTTCAGTAACTTCATGCTCTATTAAAAAGTCAGAAACCGTGTTTGCATCGATTCTTCTTATCATATCCACAACCATATACTGATCACAGGCCCTTGTTACTCATGTGAAATACATCCTAACATCCCACCATATGCATGATGAATTTCCGCATAATGCCTTTTTTTGAATTACTGTCTTGTTCTGGCTGACCTGGAGTGTGCTTCCTAATTGCCCTGCCAGTAAACAATAGAAGCATGGTAAAGTGTACATAAACAGGGTCAGAGAACAAATACCTCTAATATTAGAAACAATTGTTCTCTGACCCCATTTATAGGGAGGGAACGTAGATGACAAACTTCGGTGCTAATCCACCCAAACGCATAAAACCCTGGGAAACTAACAGCGGGCAAGTTGTAAGGAATCCCAACCTTTTATTACTAAGGGAAAACCCCACATGGCGACCGCGACAATATATAAGCTACTTGTGGGTTCTCCAAGACCAGGACAACCTCTGCATAGGCATAGAGACACAAGCCGCCCGTGAGCACACGGTTGGTGGCACCTCACCAATTCGACAAGGATATGGTCACCCAACACTGACTGCTGGTGGTATGGCATTGTATGGTGGCGAGCTGCTCTTCAAACCCTCTCTTGGAGGGTGGATGATCAACGGAGCATCAGGTCGTTATGGTCGCAGTAATGTACCGGTCATACACAACACCCGCATGCGACAAGTGCAACGACTGTTTAAGGAACTCATCGGGCTCAATGTCATCATTGACAACTATGAAGTGCGAAACGGATAAGATCGGCTGGAACTGGTTAGACATCCCCCCACATCCGCAACAAATTGGCATAAGACTTATCCACCAACCCGGTAGTCTCGGCCTCCGGCGCCGTCTCCAGCAGATGCTCCCTGGCGAGATCCAGTTCATACAGCAATTCACGCCGTGCCGGATCCCGCACGTAACTCTGGATCCATGCCAACGCCACCAGGCGCTCACCCCCGGTGACTTCCGCCACATGGTGCAGGCTGGATGAGGGATAGATCACCGCGCTCCCCGCCTTCAGTTTCACCTGCTTTTCACCGAAGGTGGTGCGCACCATCAGTTCACCTCCCTGATAGGTCTCGGGCTCGCGTAAAAATATGGTCATCGATACATCGCTGCGGAAGCGTTGGCCGCTGAGTCCCATCAGCGGGTCGTCCACGTGGTCGCCGTAGGTCATGCCGGGTTGATAGCGGGCGAAGATCGGGTCGGCCATGCGGTAGGGCAGCACCGCGGAGCGGAAGGTGGGGTTGTTTCCCATGGCGCTGGTGAGGATGCGGATCAGCAGCTCCATCTGCCTCTGTTCGCCCTTGAGCTCCTCGTTGTGCTTTACCCGCTGCGCCGCCTTGCCGGCGGTCAGTTTGCCGTCGACGAACTCGGCCTGGGCCAGCACCTCGTCGATCTTCTGCAGTTGGGGTTGCTGCAGCAGGTTCTCGATCTCAACCAACATCGGTTTCTCCTCGGATACGCTCCAATGCAGCCTGCATGGCTGCCGTCTCGATGGGAAAGGTCAACACGGCATGCACGGGATAGCGCTGTTTTACCTTTTCCAGATTCTGAACATACTTTTCATCGATCAGCACGATCACTTTGGCCTCCACGCCGTAACGCTGCAGGGTGGCGAGGAGCGATTCCAGGTTGCTGATGCGATCGCGGAACTGGGGATCGGCGTAATACTCCGCGACCAGGACCCTTGGGCGGTGGCGTTTCAGCCAGGCCTGGGCCTTGCGCACCGAGTTGACCATCTCCACCCGGTAGCCGCTCTGCCGATAGAGGGGGACGAAGTTGGGATAGCCTCCCAGTTCGACCAATGCGAGCAATTCCCGATCTTCCATATGCTTGATTTTACCTCACCGGGGCCTGATCATAGCTGTCGAAACGCCGCGCGATGCAGCGTCTTCCCGGTAAAATCACTACAGCAGTTTTCAGAAGCATGCAACTCAATCTGATTATCGACGACTGGTCAATGAACCTGGAGATCCCCGACGGCTACCTGGCGTCGATGCAGGAATCGTTCGAGAAGATGGACCGGGACATGGACAGGGGTTGGCAGATCGGCCAGCGCTGGGTCAGGGACCCGAACCCCACCCAACGCTGCCAGCTGGTTGCCGGCAAACTGCTGACCGCGCTGGAGACCGACAACGAGGAGCTGGCGCTGATGATGGGGGGCTATATCCTGTCGCGCATGCCAGAGGTGAAACAGGTGGTCATCGACAACACCGGCTCCCCCGAGGAGACCCGCTTCAGCGACAGTTAGGCGCTAGAGCGGATTGGCCTCGAGCAGCGACGCGATCTCGACCCGGGCCCGGTCGGGCTGTTCCCGGTAGAGCCGCAACAACCCCATCGCCAATCGCTGCCAATGCTCCCTGCCCGCCCGGGCCGCCGAAATCAGCGGCTCCCAATCCCCCTCCCTGTGCCAGCTTTCATAGGCGGTTATCAGGCTGGGAAAGAGTTTTTTACGCATCCCGGTGATGCCGCCCACGAAGAAGTGGATCGAGGCGCGATCCTCCCGCTCGATGAGGCTCGGCAGGGTGACCTGGCAGTCGGCCAGGTGGTCGCGCAATGCCCGCGCCATCAGCTCCGCCGGCGAGTGGCCGAGATCGGAGAGCATCCGGTTCCACACCTCCCCCAGCGCCCTGCCCGCCTGGTACTCTCCCTGTTCGTGCAGCAGCACCACATCCAGCTCCTTCTCCACCATCTCGTCGAGGGCGCGCTCGAGATCGTCCTCGAAATCGTAGTAGGTAAAGGCGCGGCCCATGGCGTTGTCGGGACGGTGCCAGCGCCAGTTTTCCAGCCGCTCCCACAGCAGCCGGCGGAACGACTCGCGGCGGATGAAGATGTGGTCCCCCTGGCACATGGCCGCGGGGGCCATCAGATCCCGCGCCAGTTCGCGCCCGGCAACCCATACGGTGGCACCGCCGGGCTCTTCCCGGCGCTCCAGGTAACCGAGGAAAAAGAGGGGCTTGCTCTTCGACCCGTAGCCGGCGCTGTAGACCAGGCCATAGGGATCGAGGCGCGCATTGACCCGCTCCACATCGAAGGGGTCGATCGACTCCCCCTCGAACGGCAGGGGGGCGAAGTCGTCTTCACTGAGGGAGTCCCAGAGTCTCTCCCGTTCAGTCAGCCACTCGCCCACCGACTCGTTGGTCAAGGCGGCCCCGTAGTCGAGCCCGTTCTCCCAGCGGTAGAACTCGCGCATCTTCAGGAGATAGGTACAGAGACCGTAATCGGTGCCGTGGCGGGCATCGGAGATGTGGCAATTCCGTTGCACGGTACAGCAGAGTTCGCGCAGGGAACCCTTCATGGGCCTGCCTCGGTAACATCTGATCTCGGAGTTGTGGCGTCGGCGTAGCTCATGGTCCTTAAGCCTCATCTATAGTGGAGCAAGTCATCTGTTATTTAGCGTTTATGATCTTGAATGGTATGACTCTTAATGGCAATCCTATCCCGCCAGAGACGATTTACCACCCCCCTCTCTACAGGGAAATCAGCGGGTAGTTTCAATTTAAATCACATGCAATTCATGCAGTTAAGCCTTCGTGTCGTCGGCAACCGTTGGCGTTCGATAATTCAACAGCTCCCGCAATAACACGGTGGCAAAACAGCCCGCCGGCAGATAGAAGCCCAACCCCAGGCAGTCCTTGCTGTCAAATTCCCAGCTCAGTTCCCTGAGCGGCGCCCGCAACGGCCTGCGCTCCTGCTCCAGGCCCACGTGTTCCAGGCCGTTGCGCCAGGATTCGAAGGGGAGCAGCACCCGTTCTTCCAATGTCAGGGCCTCGCCATCCACCAAGGGACGGCCCCGGCCCCAGAGCGGTCCGCTGGGATGGATGTCCTGCAGATCACAGCGCCGTGACAGCGCCTCGCTCTGCTCCCGGTCATCGCTGAATCCCGAACGACTGCCATCCAGGCTGAAGTGATCCCCCTTCAGCGGGGAGTTCCAGTTGCCTTGCAGGATGCGCTCGGCCAGGACCTGGTTGAAGAGTTGGGCCCGCACGGCGGAGATCACCAGACCGCGCAGCTGCCGGTCCATGCGCGCTCTGCCCGGGGCGAAGAGCCTCTCGGCCTGGGCCAGATTGCCGTAGTCATGACCGAAGCGCTGCTCGCCGAAATAGTTGGGCATCCCCGACCCCCGCAACCGGGTGAGGCGCTGTTCAAGCTGCGCCCGATCGGCCTCCAATTCCCGGATGCGGAGCTTGAAGCGGTTGCCGCGCAGGCTCCCCCGGCGCAGCTTGCGTCGATGGCGATGCACCGCCAGGATCTGGATCAGATCGCTCTCCAGCCCGCCCCAATCCGGTTGCGGACGGCCCGCCATGCGCAGCGAGAACCACTGGGTGGTCACCGCATGGCGGTCCTTCAACCCGGCGTAGCTGACGTCCCTCGGGGGTATGCCCGCATGCCTGGCCAGCTGCCCGGCCAGCCAGTGGGTATTGGTCTCGCGTTTTCTGATATGCAGCAGCAGGTGTTCCCCATCGCCGTCCGCCTCAAACCCCAATTCCTCGTCAACCTGAAAGTCATCCGGGGTGACCCTGATCACTCCGCTCCCCAGGGGAGATCCAAAGGCCCGTGGCATCTCCTCGAGGGGTTGCCATGGCCGCTCACTCAAGCGGTTGCTCCTGCAGCAACACCGCGGCCATCGCGGCTATGCCCTCGCCCCGCCCGGTGAAACCCATCCCCTCCGTGGTCGTCGCCTTGATATTGACCCGCTGCCGCTCGATTTGCAGATCCGCGGCCAGGCAGTCGCGCATGGCATCGATATAGGGGGCCAGCCTGGGACGCTGCGCCACGATGGTCATATCCGCATTGGCGGGAGCAAACCCCTCGACCTGGAGCCGTTCGATCACCTGGCGCAGCAGCGCCCGGCTGTCGATACCCGCGTAGGCCGGATCGCTGTCGGGGAAGTGCCCGCCGATATCCCCAAGTCCGGCAGCGCCGAGCAGGGCATCGCAAAGGGCGTGAATCAGCACATCCCCGTCGGAGTGGGCCTTCAGGCCCTGATCATGGGGCACTTCGACCCCCCCCAGCACCAGGCGGGGGCCGGTTTCGAAACGATGGGCATCATAGCCTTGTCCAATACGCATCCGCATCACCCTAAGAGTAAAGTGTCGACCATCGGGGCCGTTACTATGAACTGACATTGTACGTAATGCTCCGACCAAATGCCGCCTGGATAGTGGACGGAACCAACCACCGAGCAAAAAGAAGATGATCCAGAGACTAACCGCTGTCAGCAGCAATGATGTAAAGAAAATTCCCCTTCTGAGATATCTGCCGAAACGGGTGCTGGAGTATGTGCTGTCGGAGACCCATGTGGAGCATCAGAACGCCGGGGTCGGCATCGTCGCCAACGGCGAGGGTACGGATCGGGTCTACTTTCTGCTTCAGGGTGAGGTCGAGCTGATATCGGCCGACGGAACACGCAGGCATCTCCAGTCAGACCAGCCGATCAGCCCGCTGCTGGCGGAAAACTCGCCGAATGACGCAGCGATCAACAGCCTTACCGCGGTGGACCTGCTGACCCTGCCCAGGGAGCTCTACAACGCCATCAAGGGCCTGCCTCCGGTAGCCAATGCCCGCAGCAACCAGACCATCGAGCTGAATGATGCGGAGGGCCCGGAAGACAGCCTCTACTGGGAGTTCTACGAAGCGATCAAGAACGATACCCTGGAGCTCCCCAGCATGCCCGATATCACCCTGCGCATCGCGAAGGTGATCAACGACTCCAATACCGACAGCGAAGAGATCGCCCGGGTGGTGCAGGCCGATCCCACGGTGGCGGCGCGGATTATCAGCGTGGTCAACAGTGCCGCCTACCGGGGAAAACAGCAGATCGAGACCCTCCCCGACGCGGTCACCCGTCTCGGACGCTCGGTGACCCACAACCTGGTGATCAGCTTTGCCCTGGGCAAGCTCTTCAACAGCCGTTCGAAGGTCTTGAAAAGGCGCATGATCGATCTCTGGAAGCACGTCAGTTACGTGGCGCCGATCTGCCATGAGCTGGCCCAGGTCACCCCCGGGCTGGAAAACGACCAGGCCCTGTTGTGCGGCCTGTTGCACGATATCGGCGCCCTCGCCATCCTCGGCGCCGCCACCAGCAAACCCGAGTTGGCGGAAAACCCGGAACTGCTCGATCGCATCATCGAGAACCTGAAGGGCGAGGTGGGGGCCATGGTCCTGCGCAAGTGGGAGTTCCCCGACTACTTCGTCCAGGCGGCGCTGCATGCCGAGGATTGGATGGAGGACATCAGCCATGAGGCCGATTATGTCGACCTGGTGGTGGTGGCCCAGCTGCATGCCTATGTAGGGACCCCGAAGATGCACAGCCTGCCCCGCCTCGACCTGGTGCCGGCATTCCACAAACTGGCCCTGGGCAAGCTGACCCCGAGGCACTCCATCGGCATCATCGACAATGCAAAGGACCAGATAAGGGAGCTGCGGGAGTTGTTGGCGATTTAGAGAAGTAGAAGATAGTCCGCAGATAAACGCTAATGTACGCAAATTATATTTTTCCTTCCCACGCTGGCGCATGGGAACGAGAAAGCTTGGGAATCAGAAAATACCCCAAGATGCGTGACCCGAGTGTAGGGTACGGCTTGCCGCAACAAGACATAGATATCAGTGCGGCAAGAATTTAAATATCGGCAGCTCAACGGTGCGGCAAGCCGCACCCTACATATCCTGTAGATAAAAGAATGATACTGTGCCTTCTTTATTCGCGTTGATTTGCGGTGATCCGCCTCCATTCGCGGTTATTGCATTTATATTCATTTACAACGGGAAAGATAATCAGCCGCCAACCGCAGATCCTCCGGACGGGTGATCTTGATATTGCTCGCATCCCCCTCCACCATCAAGGGGCGATGACCCGCCAGTTCCATGGCGCTGGCGTCATCGGTCACCAATGCTCCTTTGGCGATGGCGCTTTCAAGGGCCTGGCAAAGATGGCCAAGGCGAAACATCTGCGGGGTCAGGGCATGCCAGAGGCCTTCCCGGGAGACGGTGCGCGTCACACCGCCGTCGCTCTCCACCGCTTTCAGGGTGTCGCGGACCGGCACGCCGAGAAGTCCGCCCACAGGATGTTCAATCAGGGTGTCGATCAGACGATCGAGATCGTTGCGGGAGAGACAGGGGCGCGCCGCGTCGTGGACCAGCACCCAATCCTCATCGGCGGCCTGTTGCTGCAGTACCCCCAATGCATTGAGCACCGAGTGGCAGCGCTCCTCGCCACCCTCGACCCTGACGATTCTCGGATCTTCGGCATGGTCGCACCCCTGCCACAGCTCATCCCGGGGGGAGAGCGCCAGGTAGACCCCTTCGATCCCGGGATGGCTGAGCAGCCTCTCCAGGGCATGGTCGATGACCCGTCTTCCCGCCAGATCCAAATACTGTTTGGGGATCGCCGCGCCCATGCGTTGACCCACACCGGCAGCGGGGACCACGCCCCAGCAACGCACCCCGCTACTCATCCCCTTTCTCATCGCTTGGCGCGATGACCTGATAGAAGGTCTCCCCCTCCTTGATCATGCCGAGTTCGCTGCGCGCGCGCTCTTCGATGGCGGTCTGGCCGCTGCGCAGGTCCTCCACCTCCGCCTGCAGGGCGCGATTGCGTTCCCGCAGGCCGACCAGTTCCTGCTGCAGATCGCTTATCTCCTGCTTGAGATTGTTGACCTCGGCCAGGCTCCCCTCGCCCACCCAGAGGCGGTACTGCAGGAAGAGCAGCAGTGCTACCAGGATGGCGATCACGATGCGCACGGCCTTGGGTCAGTCGATCGTCACAGGAAATGCGTCCTTACCCGCGTAGACCGCATCGGCACCCAGCTGATCCTCGATCCGCATCAGCTGGTTGTACTTGGCGACGCGGTCGGAGCGGGACAGGGAGCCGGTCTTGATCTGGCCGGTGCCCGTCGCCACCACCAGGTCGGCGATGGTGGTATCCTCGGTCTCGCCGGAGCGATGGGAGACCACTGCGCTGTAGCCCGCATCGGCCGCCATCTCGATCGCCGCCAGGGTTTCGGTGAGGGTGCCGATCTGATTGACCTTGATGAGGATGGAGTTGGCGATCTTCTCATCGATTCCCCGTTGCAGAATCTTGGTATTGGTGACGAACAGGTCGTCGCCTACCAGCTGCACCCGCTGACCCAGCTTCTCGGTCATCAGCTTCCAGCCCTCCCAGTCGCCCTCATCCATGCCGTCCTCGATGGTGATGATGGGGTATTGGTCCACCCAGGCGGCGAGGTAGTCGGTGAACTCGGCGGCGGTGAACTTGCGCCCCTCGGAGGCGAGATTGTAGACCCCGTCCTCGTAGAATTCGGAGCTGGCCACATCGAGACCCAGGTAGATATCCCTGCCGGCGCTGAATCCGGCGTTGCCGATCGCCTCGAGGATAACCTCGATCGCCGCCTCGTTGGAGGGCAGGTTGGGGGCGAACCCCCCCTCGTCCCCCACCGCGGTGGCCATCCCCCGTTTCTTCAGCACGCTTCGCAGGGCATGGAAGACCTCGGCGCCGTAGCGCACCGCTTCGCGAATCGATCCCGCACCCACCGGCAGGATCATGAACTCCTGCAGATCTACGCTGTTGTCGGCATGGGCGCCGCCATTGATGATATTCATCATCGGCACGGGGAGCCGATAGGGACCCGACGCCAGCGAGCGATAGAGGGGCAGGGCCCGCTCCTGGGCGGCGCCGTGGGCAACCGCCAGCGACACCCCAAGCAGTGCATTGGCGCCCAGCTTCGATTTGTTCTCGGTGCCGTCCAGGTCGAGCATGCACTGGTCGGCGCCGGCCTGGTCGGACACCTCCCGCCCCATCAACGCCTCCCTGATGGGGCCGTTTACATGGGATACCGCCTGCAATACCCCCTTCCCAAGGTAGCGGCCCTTGTCGCCGTCACGCAACTCCAGGGCTTCCCGTGATCCCGTTGAGGCACCCGATGGCACCATCGCGCGGCCGATGGCGCCGTCCGCGGTGATAACGTCCGCTTCGATGGTGGGATTGCCCCGCGAATCGAGGATCTCTCGTCCACGAACATCAACAATTTCAGACATGTCGTCTCCGTATTCTTGTCACTATGCTTATGAAAAATTCAGTGTGGTGGTATCAGTTAACCAAGTTGGTGTTACAGCAGGGTGAAAACCGTTGTCAGAGTGACATCTCGGTTAAGCGTTTCCCTTTCACCAGTCGATCGATCTCCATCAAGGTCTCGAGCAATTCCCTCATTCTGGGCAGCGGCCAGGCATTGGGACCGTCGCTCAGTGCCCGCTCCGGCTGCGGATGGGTCTCCATGAAGAGACCCGACACCCCAACCGCAACCGCCGCCCGCGCCAGCACCGGTACGAATTCACGCTGCCCTCCCGAACTGGCGCCCTGGCCGCCCGGCAGCTGCACCGAATGGGTGGCGTCGAAGATCACGGGAGATCCGGTCTCGCGCATCACCGCCAGGGAGCGCATATCGGAAACAAGGTTATTGTAGCCGAACGAGACACCCCGCTCACACACCATAATCCGCTCGTTTCCCGTGGCTTTCGCCTTATCCACCACATGGCTCATATCCCAGGGGGCGAGAAACTGCCCCTTCTTGATATTCACCGGCAGGCCCTGACGGGCCACGTTCTGGATAAAGTTGGTCTGGCGGCAGAGGAACGCCGGCGTCTGCAGCACATCCACCACCGAGGCGACCTCCTGCAACGGGGTATCCTCGTGGACATCGGTCAATACCGGCACGTCGATGGTCGACTTGACCTGTTGCAGGATCTGCAATCCCTGCGCCAGACCCGGACCGCGAAAACTCGCGGCGGATGAACGATTCGCCTTGTCGAAGGAGGATTTGTAGATAAACGGGATGTCGAGTTCCCGGGTCAGCGCCTTCAGCTCACCCGCCGTATCCAGGGCCAGCTGCTCGCTCTCGATGACGCAGGGGCCCGCAATCAGGAACAGCGGCCGGTCCAACCCGACCTCGAAGCCGCAAAGCCTCATGCCTTGCCGTCCCGATGCTTTCTTGCCGCCTCGATAAAGCCGGAAAAGAGCGGATGGCCGTAGCGCGGGGTGGAGGTGAATTCCGGATGGAACTGACAGGCCACGAACCAGGGATGGTCGGGGATCTCCACAATCTCCACCAGGCGCCCGTCCACCGAACGGCCCGAGACCTTCATCCCCGCGGTGACGATATTGTCGAGATAGCTGTTGTTGAACTCGTAGCGGTGGCGGTGGCGCTCGGTGATCACCTCCTCGCCGTAGAGCTGATGGGTCTTGCTGCCCGGTTCAAGCCGGCACTGCTGCCCGCCCAGGCGCATGGTGCCGCCGAGATCGGAATCCTCGCTGCGCTTCTCCACCTGCCCGTCCGCGTTGAGCCATTCGGTGATCAGGCCTATGACCGGATGGGGGGTGTCGCGTTTGAACTCGGTGCTGTGGGCCCCTTCCAGCTGCGCCACGTTGCGGGCGAATTCGATCACCGCCACCTGCATCCCGAGACAGATTCCCAGATAGGGGATGCCCTTTTCACGGGCATAGCGCACCGCCGCGATCTTGCCTTCAACCCCGCGGTTGCCGAAGCCTCCCGGTACCAGGATGGCATCCATCCCCTCGAGGCTTTCGAGACCGCTGCGCTCGATCTGCTCCGAATCCACATAGTGGATCCTCACCCGGTTGCCGGTATGCACACCCGCATGCACCAACGCCTCGGAGAGGGATTTATAGGCCTCCGTGAGGTGGACATATTTACCCACCATGGCGACCTTGACCTCCTCATCCAGGCGGTCCAGGCCATTCAGGAATGCCTCCCACTCGGAGAGGTCCGCCGGCGGCAGGTCCAGATTGAAGCGTTGATTGACCAGTTCATCCATCTCCTGGGCGTGCAGCAGCACGGGGATACGATAGATCGAGTCGGCATCAACCGCGGAGATGACCGCCTTTTCCGGCACATTGGTGAAGAGGGCGATCTTTTTGCGCTCGGTCTCAGGCAGGGGCTGCTCCGACCGGCACACCAGAATATCGGGCTGGATACCGATGGAGCGCAGCTCCTTCACCGAGTGTTGCGTCGGCTTGGTCTTTATCTCCCCGGAGGCCTTGATGTAGGGCACCAGGGTCAGGTGCATGAACATCACCCGCTGCGGACCCAACTCCACACCCATCTGACGAATCGCCTCGAGAAAGGGCAGGGACTCGATGTCACCCACCGTGCCGCCGATCTCCACCAGGCAGATATCCTTGTCGCCGGCACCCAGCAGCACACTCTCTTTGATCTGGTTGGTGATATGGGGAATCACCTGTACCGTACCGCCCAGATACTCCCCTTTACGCTCCTTGCGGATCACGCTGTCGTAGATCTGGCCGGTGGTGAAATTGTTGTTGCGTCCCATGGTGCTGCGCAGGAAGCGCTCATAGTGGCCCAGATCGAGATCGGTCTCGGCCCCGTCTTCGGTGACGAAGACCTCGCCATGCTGGAAGGGACTCATGGTGCCCGGATCCACATTGATATAGGGATCGAGCTTGATCATGGTGACCTCGAGCCCGCGGGCCTCGAGAAGTGCAGCAAGGGATGCGGAGGCGATTCCTTTGCCAAGCGAGGAGACAACACCGCCCGTGATAAAAATAAATCTAGTCATGAAACTTCAAGTAAGCGCGCTGGATAAGGGAAAACGGACGGGAGTAAACAGTATCAGATCGGCCCTCCTCTCTCAATCGAATCCTAGTTGCACTGATCGGGCGAGGCGATTTTGGGCCAAGCATTAGAGCGTTTTAATCTGCTTGTATAAGGTCTATAATCGATTGGCGATATCCGCAAACACAACAACAACAGAGGCCAGTTGGCTGTTACCCGTTAAAACCAAGCCGAAGTGAAGATTGAGGTTTCTTATCAGGGAGACTCAATATCAGCCCGCTTGCATTGACCGGGCATGTAACGACCAACTACTTGTTTTTACGAAGAAATTTGTAGTTCAATAAAAAATCAATCTGAAAGAGGAAGAAAGCATGACTAAATTTGCTAAAGCCCTGAGCGTCGCTGCTCTCGTCGCCGTTTCCACAAGCGCAGCTGCATGGTGGGGCGGTCCCGGCTGGGGTAACCGCGGCTGGAACAACGATGGCTGGGGCGATGGCTGGGGCGATGGTTCCGGCGACTTCAGCTTCGGCATGAGTGGCAGCGCGCGTGGTTCCGGCTATGGCCGCGGCAATAACTACTATCGCGACTACTATGGCTACGGTCCTTACGGCTATGGTGCACCTTATGGCTACGGCGCTCCTTATGGCTATGGCGCTCCTTACGGTGCTCCCTATGGCTATCCGGCTCCTGCAGCCCCCGCCGCACCTGCTGCCCCTGCTGCTCCCGCCAAATAAGCGACCTCCAGGTAGCTTATGAGAAAGTCGGCCTGCGGGCCGGCTTTTTTTATGCGAAATGATCTATGGTAATAAAAAGCATAAAATAACTTGATCCGGATCAAGAACTTCTGGAAAAATAGGCAGGGTGATACACTTGACAACAATGTACCCCGTGCTGGAGCGCATCCTTGACTAGCAGAAAAGTTGTCTCATTTGAAAATATCAAGGTCGCCTGCAAAAACTGCAGTCTTTCAACCCTTTGCCTCCCCATGGGACTGACCCCTGAAGATATTGAGCGCCTTGATTCCATCATCAAGCGCGGCCGCCCCTATCATCGCGGCGACCATCTCTATCGGGGCGGCGACAAGTTCCATAGCCTACGGGTCATCACCAGCGGTTCGGTCAAGACCTACTCACCCAATGAGGATGGCGGCGAACAGGTCCTGGGTTTTCATCTCCCCGGCGAACTGATCGGCCTGGACGCCATTCAGGACGACAACCATACCTGTTCCGCGATCGCCCTCGAGACCACCGCGGTGTGCGAGATCCCCTTCTCCCAGCTGGAATCCCTCAGCTCGATCATGCCGAGTCTGCAGCATCAGATGTATCGTCTGCTCAGCCGCGAGATCGGGCAGGATACGGAGATGCTCACCCTGCTCGGTAAAAAGAGTGCCGAGGAGAGGCTCGCCACCTTCCTGCTCAGCTTTTCAGAACGCTTCAAGCAGCGGGGTTTCTCAGCCAGTGATTTCTTTCTCAGCATGTCGCGCCACGAGATCGGCAACTACCTCGGACTTGCCGTGGAGACGGTGAGCAGGCTGTTCACCCGCTTCCAGGATGAAAATCTTCTGCACGTAGAGAGAAAACATGTTCAGCTGCTGGACATTCCCAGACTCTACGACATCGTGCAGGGGGCGGACAGGGCAAAATCGAGCCAGTCCAGAATCTGAGGCCCGATCAATCCTGCTTCAGCCAGACACAGGCCTCGCCCATGGCCTTCAACTGCAGCTCATGAACTTCGAGCTCCTGCCGGCTTGCCTGGACCACTTTTAGTTTCGGCCTGTTCGTCGGTAGCCGCTGGATGCCGCTGACCGAAACCTCGCCAAACTCGTCGCTGGAGACACCATCCAGCACCAGAGAGGCCTGCCCACCGGTCATCATCAGATAGACATCGGCCAATATCTCGGCATCCAGCAGGGCGCCGTGCAGTTCCCGATGTGAGTTGTCGATATCGTAGCGTTTGCAAAGCGCATCGAGGCTGTTTCGCTGCCCGGGATGCATCTTTTTCGCCATCGTCAGGGTATCGGTGACGGCGCAGAGCGCGTTGATGCGTGCCGGGTTCTCCATCATGCGCAGCTCATGGTCGAGAAAGCCCACATCGAAGGGAGCGTTGTGGATGATCAGCTCCGATCCGCTTACGTAGTCAATGAAATCCTGCGCCAGGTCACGGAACCTGGGTTTGTCTTCGAGGAACTCGTTGGTGATGCCGTGGACCTCGATCGCTGCCGCGTCGATCTCCCGTTCGGGTTGCAGGTATTGATGGAAGTTGTTACCGGTCAGCCTGCGATCGACCATCTCCACGCAGCCGATCTCGATGATCCGGTGGCCCTGCTCGGGTTCCAGGCCCGTGGTCTCGGTATCCAGTACGATCTGTCGCATCACGCCGATAGTTCCTCAATCCCGCGGTTCGCCAACTCGTCAGCCAGTTCATTCTCGGCATGCCCGGAGTGACCCTTGACCCAGGCCCACTCCACCCGGTGCTTGTTGACCTCGGCGTCCAACAGCTGCCAGAGATCGGCATTCTTCACCGACTGTTTCGCTGCCGTCTTCCAGCCATTGCGTTTCCAATTGTGGATCCATTGGGTGATGCCGTTCTTTACATATTGCGAGTCGGTGGTCACCCTCACCCGGCTCTTGCGGGTCAGGCTTTGCAGGCCGCGAATCACCGCCATCAGCTCCATGCGGTTGTTCGTGGTATCGGCCTCGCCGCCATAGAGCTGCCTCTCATGGCGCCCGTAGCGCAACAGAACACCCCATCCCCCGGGGCCGGGATTCCCACGGCAGGCGCCATCGCTATATATCTCGACAAGCTGTGTCATTTTATACCGTTTCTCGTGGTGGGCTCCGCCGCGGTTGGCATCACCCGTTTCTTGATCCGCCACTTCGACCTCAACGGCGTCAAGGTGACTTCCCGCTTCACCGCGAGTATGACATAGACGCCGCCGAACATTGGATAGATGCGTTCACCCACCCCCTCCATGAAGGCCAGTCTCTGCATGATAGGTTGATGGGAGACCGGCGGCCGGTAGTGCAGGTAGACCATCTCCTCCAGTTCAAAACCGAGCAGGGAGAACCAATCCTGAACCCGCTTGCCGCTGAAGAAGTGGCCGCACCAGGGGATCGTGGATGAACGCAGGCGCAGCAGACGCCACAATCCCCATTGGCTCCATGGATTGAAACCGCAAAGCACTACCTTGCCTTCGGGGATCAATACCCGTTCGACCTCCCGCAGCACTTGATGGGGATCCAGGGCATAGTCGAGGGTATGGGGCAACACCATGCCGTCCACGCTGTCGCTTGCAAAGGGCAGGTTGTGGCAGTTGGCATGCAGATCGATCCCCGGGCCGCCATCGCCGTCACCCATCACCACCCGGTTGCGCGCCGGGCTCACCGCGAGAAGCCCCTGATCCCTGCAGGGAAGCCCGAGCTGGACCACGTGATAGCCGAACAGGGTGGCGATCCGGGATTTCAGGCACGCCGCCTCCTGCTCGGCGAGCAGCCTGCCCAGATCGCTGTCAAACCAGGTTTGCAGCTGTTTCTGTCGACAGGATCCCAAATTCAACTGCTTATTTTCACTCATATTTCAAGCTATCGACTTTGCTACCGACACAACTGTCAGGTAACCTGTGCAGTCCAGTGTGCCTCATCGAGGCTCAGGTTATCAGGCGGTATACCCGTATCACAGCCAATTGCGGGGTACCCCTCAATATGGAGTACCGGCCATGGAAATGATACGCGGCTCTGATACTATTTTCCTCCGATATAGTCTATGCCAACAACAAGCACCAACAGTTCGATGCGGTATCTCAGCTCTCCCCTGCTCGTTATGAACCTACTCGCCACCTGCCTCCTCGCTGCCTGCCAAAGCCTCCCCAACGGGGATGGGGCAACCGCTCTGCCGCAGGTGCCTCTCTCCCCGCCGGCGACAGCGGCGCTGCAGGTCCAGTCAAGCGAGCAGGAGCAGGCCATTACCGTGGAGAAGATGCCGGAGGTTGCGGCGGAACTGGAGTCGACACTCGCCGAGCTGCCCCCCGTGGAAAAACCCGCGGAACTCTGGACCAGGATGCTGGATGGTTATCAGCTGAACATCCCGCAAAATCCTCGTATCGCGCGTGAATTGAGCTGGTACAGCCGGCACCCCAGCTATATCCAGCGCATTCAGGAACGCTCCCAACCCTATCTCCATTTCATTCTGCAGGAGATCGAGAAACGGGACATCCCCAGGGAGATCGCCCTGCTTCCGGCGGTGGAGAGCGCCTTTCGGCCCTTCGCCTACTCACCGGGACGGGCCGCCGGGATGTGGCAGTTCATACCCTCCACCGGCCGTCAGTTCGGACTCAAACAGAACTGGTGGTATGACGGGCGGCGGGATATCGTGGCCTCGACCGAGGCGGCCCTGGATTATCTGCAGTCGCTGAACCGCCAGTTCGACGGTGACTGGGAGCTGGCCCTCGCCGCGTACAATTCGGGGGCCGGGACGGTGCGCAGTGCGATGCGCCGCAATAAGAAGCGCGGAAAACCCACCGATTACTGGTCACTGAAACTGCCCGACGAGACCAGTGCCTATGTACCCCGCCTGCTGGCCCTGGCGGAGATATTCAGGAGCCCGCAGGACTACGCGGTGACCCTCATATCCATACCCGATGAGCCCTATTTCACCACCGTCGACATCGAGTCCCAGCTCGATCTCGCCCTCGCCGCGGAGATGGCTGAACTGCCCATTCAGGAGCTCTATCTCCTCAATCCCGGCCTGAATCGATGGGCCACCGATCCGGACGGCCCCCACAAGCTCAGTCTGCCGCTGGACAAGGTCGAGACCTTCCTGGAAAAACTCGATCAGCTGCCGGCGGAAAAACGACTGACCTGGAAGCGCTACAAGATCAAGCCGGGGGACTCGCTCAGTGTGATCGCCAGGAAGCATGGCACCACCACCAAGGTGCTGAAGAAGGTCAATAAACTCAAAGGCAGCAAGATCCGCGCGGGAAGGCACCTGCTGATCCCGGTCTCCAGCAAGAGCCTTGACCAATACGCCTATAGCGCCGGACAGCGTAAAGCGGCGATTCAAAACCGGGTTCACAGCGGCCATAAACAGCACTACCGGGTTAAGCCGGGAGACAGTCTGTGGAAGATCGCCAAGGCCTACTCCGTCAGCCATCGCAAGCTCGCGGCCTGGAACGGCATGGCCCCGGGGGATCCACTCAAACCCGGACAGAGACTGGTGATCTGGATGAAGAAGGCCCCCGCCTCCGAGCTCTCGCAGCTCAATCTGCAGCCCTCGGGGACCCAGAGCCGGCTGCACTACAGGGTCAGGCGCGGCGACTCACTCTCCGGGATCGCCCAACGCTTCAGGGTATCGGTTACAGACCTCAAGCGCTGGAACACGCTTGGTGGTAAATATCTACAGCCTGGTCAACAACTTAAACTCTATGTCGACGTAACGGAACAGACCCTGTAGCTGCACGCCGGAACCGATCCTCCCGACCCGAGCCAACCCTGCCTCATGGGCTTGACCCAGATCAACGATTGACACTAATTTGTTGACACGGATCAGTCTCTGTTCGAATATCCATAGGATAAGTAGTGTTTTTTCGAGGTAGTACCTTATGAGCGATGAATGCAGTTTGAAGGAAGGGGCGGAGCTGAATCTTGCCGATGTCGAAAAGATCGCCATGGGACTGAAATCACTGGCCGCCTACTCCATGCTCGCCTATGAACACGACGACGATCCGGAAGATCTGGACGAGATCGTCCAGGAGGGTCTGGACGCGATCGATCGTCTGTTCAACTGCTGAGGCGAACCGGCGCCTTTCCAAATCTTCCGCCACCACCGGCTCCAGGCCGTTGCCCGAGCCCTGCGGCCCAGGCGCAGATAGTGCTCCACATCGAGACTGCCGTCCTCGCGGCGCTTAGGCTGCGCTTGGGGTTGCCGCTTCACTACGCCACCCTCGACCCTTGGCGCGCCTTTTGAGTCATCCCTCCGTATCCCCAGGCATCCGCCGGGATTTCATGAATCACCACATAGCTTGCCTCGGGCAGGGGGCCCAACAAGTCGTCCAGCATCCCGTAGGCCGCACCGATCATGGCCGCCTTCTCTTCCGCACTGTTGGTGCCGGCGGTAATCATGATCTCCATCTGCGCGCCTCTCTGCCCGCCGTCAAGCGCACTACCCCCGATTGACCAGCTTGTGGCCGGCAGGGATTGCACAAGCACCGCGGTCACTGCCGGACGCTTAGCCAGCACTTGCGCCATCAATCGGGTCGTTTGCTGTTGTAAATCCCGATACTGGGATGGAGAAGGCTGCTCTCCCGTGAGGGTGATCCGAATGACAGGCATGGGTGACTCCGAGGCGGTTTGTGAATGACAGGGTCAGGTTAACAGCCGCAGATACATAAATATAATGACTGTTTATTATCTAATATATTTGTAATACTAATGTATTATGTCGAAAAACCTGGATATCGATCTGCTCCGCACCCTGGCTGCCATCGCTGACTTTGGCGGTTTCTCCCAAGCGGCAAAGCGGTTGCACCGCACCCAGTCCGCCGTCAGTCTGCAGATGAAGCGGCTCGAGGAGTTGAGCGGCAAGGCGCTGTTCCGCAAAGCGGGGCGCAAACGCGTCCTGACCGAAGAGGGAGAACTCCTGCTGAACTATGCCCGTCGCATCCTCAATCTGAATGACGAGATTGCCTCCATGCTGCGACCCGATCCCCTCCAAGGAGATCTGCGCCTGGGGATATCCCAGGATATCGCCGACCGCGGGCTGGCTGTCATCCTCGCCCAGTTCACCCGCAGCCACACGGCGGTGCGGCTCGACGTGGTGGTGGATACCAGTTCACGGCTGGTTGAGGCGGTCGATGCGGAACGACTCGACCTGGCAGTGGCCTTTCAAGATCCGGGGGATCACGGCGATACTCTGGGGCTTGTTCCGCTCCAGTGGATAGTGCCTGATCCTTTCATCTGGCAGCCTCCCCAACCACTACCGCTTGCCATGTTCTCGACACCCTGCGTGTTCCGCTCCCGGGTGGTCAGTGCCCTGGACCAGGCAGGGATACCCTGGCGTATCGCCTATACCAGCCCCAGCCTGCCCGGTATCCTCGCTGCCGTCGAGGCGGGTCTGGGCGTCACCGCAAGGCTTGCGGGAGCGGGTTCGCAGACCCATGGCTTGCCGCCACTCAAGGCGGTAGAGTTGGCCCTTTACCGCAACCCTGTGCTCCATACTGACGCAGTGAAGGCCCTCGAAACGATCGTTCGTGACTATATCCGGAGTGAGCGCATAGCAGCCTGACAGCGGGCTGTGATCCTCCCCGGGGGCTTTAGAGTATCAACCAGGCCGCCAATCCCAGCCACAACATGCCTTTGGCGAGGAAGAACAGAAAGCTGAGCGCCGTCAACTGCCGCAGCCAATTCGGTAGGCCGGCAAAACGCTTGCGAATCGCACTGGTCAACTGATTGGTTGTCATCGCCTCTCTCCCCGGACAATTGAGTTGGACGGAGCGGATCGGAAATGCCCTCTTTTCGCTGGATGTTGCCCATTGATCCAGGCCGTGGGCTATCGGACCTCATCCATCGACCGTAACAGCCTGTCTGTCTGAGTATAGTAGTCCCGGTACCCAATCCAATGAACGAAACGACCCACATCGCCGGCGCCCCTCGAGGTCGCCCCCTCGGGCGCCCCCCTCCACCACCGGGTCAAGGCTGACAGGCGAGCCCGTGTCAACGGATAGCCGCCTGGTGCGTTGTAGTGAATGAGAGCCTTTTCAAACACTCACAACACAGGAGTTATCCCATGAACACAGTCAGATTTTCAGCACCCCTGCTCAGCGCGCTTCTTCTGGTTTCCAGTTTCACCACCCAGGCCGACCCCGGTGCTGTTGGCGAACGCATCAACGACTATCTGGATCGAAGGGGCGATCGAATCGATGATCGACTCGACCACAGAGGCGACCGCATAGACAACCGCCTCGACCGCCGGGGAGAGCGAATCGACAACCGCCTGGACAACAGGGGTGAACGCATCAACAGCCGTCTCGACAATGCCTCGGACCGTGCCGCCGCCAACGGTAGGGAAGGATTGGCGAACAGGCTCGATCGCAAGGGGGATCGTGCGGAATTCAGACTCGACCGAAAAGGTGACCGCATCAGCAACAGGCTCGACCGCAAGGGGGATCGCGTCAACCATCGCCTCGACCGCAAGGGCAACCGCATCGATGGACGCCTGGATCGCAAGGGAGACCGCATAGAGAGACGCCTGAAACGGTGATCCCGCCCTGACGGCTGCAGTTCCATGCAGCCGTCATGGGGATTGCTCAGGATTATTGTAAACTTGGGACAACCGACCACCACAAGGAGCCTATCCTGGAATCGAGCCAAGCCCTTGAACAGTTTCTCATCCAAGTTGAACGACGCGCATTCACCATGGCGGAACTTGCCACGGGAAACCGCGATGACGCATTGGACCTGGTCCAGGATGCCATGCTGGGATTGGTAAAGACCTACGGCGACCGCGATACGGAGGAGTGGCCACCGCTGTTCTATCGCATTCTGCAAAGTCGCATCCGGGACTGGTACCGACGCGCCCGGGTACGCAACCGGTTTCGCGTCTGGCTGGGGCTCTCCGGCAGGGAGCCGGCAGAGGATGCGGATCCGATCCAGCAGGCGGCGGATCACAATCTGCCGGATACCCTGGAGCAGGTGGCCTCGCAATACGCCATGGATGACCTGCTGAGTGCCCTGAAGGATCTGCCGCTGCGCCAACAGCAGGCGTTCCTGCTCCGAATCTGGGAGGGCCTGAGCGTCAGCGAGTCCGCCTATGCCATGGGATGCAGCGAAGGCAGCGTCAAGACCCACTGCTCCCGGGCCGTACACCAGCTACGCAAGCGACTGGAGGGCTTCAAACCATGAAATCGGATGAGCAACAGTTCCTTGCCGGGGTGAAACAGCGCCTCGATGATCATGCCAACGATATGGATCGGTTGACTGCCGCGCGTCTGCAGGCGGCACGCAAGACCGCCCTCGAAGGAAAGAGCCGATCCGCGCTTGGCTGGCTGCCGGTTACCGGATCAGCCACCGCGGCGACGCTGCTGCTGGCACTCGCGCTCTGGTATCAAACCGGCTCCGCGCCCGCGCCCCAGTTCAGCGAGGATTGGGAGCTGCTCGCATCGAGCGAGGAGCTGGAGCTGATCGAGGAGTTGGAGTTCTATAACTGGCTGGAGCTGATGCATGGTGAGAGCTGAATGGATGCCAGGCTGCGGCCCCTGTCCGGCCAATCAGCGAACTGTTTCGGTGCTGGGTTGCCTCTGCCTGATCCAGCTCTATCTCTGCATGCCCGTGCTGGCTGAACAGGGCGAGGAAGCGGTGCCATCCGCAGCCTTTTTCGAGTTTCTCGCCGATTGGGAGGACGAAAAGGGTGACTGGCAGGACCCGATGGAGTACCAGGAGATGGGATTGGATTTTCTAGATCAGAAGGAAGACCAAGTCGATGAGTAGCGTGCAACTCCTGCCGATCTTGATGCTGTGCTGGCTGGCCATGCCGATCGCCGTCTGTGCAGCCGAATCCGTGCCGTGGGAGCAGCTGAGCCAGGATGAGCAGACAATCCTGCACTCGTTCCGGGAGCAGTGGGAGACACTCCCGGCCGAACGCCAACGTAAGCTGCGCCGGGGTGCGGATCGCTGGGCGAATATGGATCCCGAGCAGAAGCGGAAAGTCAAGCAGCGCTTCCGGCGCTGGCAATCCCTGAGCGCGGAAGAGAAGGCGAAAATACGCAAGCGTCACGCCTGGTTCAAACAGCTCTCCCCCGAGCAGCAGCAGCGACTGCGTAAGCGCCGCGAATGGTTCAAGCAGTTGCCTGAAGGGAAGCGGCGCGAGTTGCGTGAAAAATGGAAAAACATGTCGCCGGACGAGAGACAACGACTAAAACAAAGAATACTCAAACGCTGGAAGAAGATGACACCCCAGCAACGTCAACGCTTGAAGGAGAAATGGTTGAACAACGGCCAGTAGCCCCGGCAACCCGGAATCGACCCGCGCCGTGGTAAACCTGATGATCGCTTATGGATGCAGAGAATAAGTCCCCCGATTCGCCACTGCTGGAGGCCCGCGGCCTGGTGAAGCACTTCGCCTCGAGGCGGGTGGTGGACGCGGTGGATCTCCACTGCCACGGGGGAGAGATCCTGGGGATGCTGGGCGCCAACGGTGCCGGCAAGACCACCATCCTGCGTATGTGCTACGGCTTCCTGCAGCCCGATGCCGGTGAGATCCGGATCGGCGGCATCAACCGCAGGGAGGATCCGGACGGCGCCAACCGCCTGATCGGTGTCTGCACCCAGGACGACACCTTCGATACCGACTTCACCGTCCGCGACAATCTGCTGCGATTCGGCAACTATTTTCGCCCCCGTCCAAGCGCCATTGAAGAGCGGGTGGATCAGTTGCTGGGGCGTTTCGATCTTGCCCGCCATGCCGCGGCAAAACCGGAGACCCTCTCGGGCGGCTACAGACGGCGGTTGATGGTCGCCCGGGCCCTGGTGCACCAGCCCAGGGTGCTGTTCCTCGACGAGCCTACCACGGGACTCGATCCCCAGGCGCGGATGTCGGTCTGGGAACTGGTCGACGGTCTGAGGCAGGAGGGCCTGGGCATTGTCTTGACCACGCACTACATGGACGAGGCGGAACGGCTCTCGGACAAGCTGCTGGTGTTGAAAGAGGGGGCGGTGGTCACCTCGGGGGGGCCGCGAACCGTGCTCGGCGACCTGGTGGGGGAACATGTGGTTGTGCTGGATGCCAACATCCCCGAAGCCGATGCCGTGCGGCAATGGCTGCTTGATGAGGGCCTGGAGAGACCCACCCGGATCCTCAACAGTTGGCAGATCGCCCTCGATGGAGCCGGCCTGGCCCGCTTTTCCGCCAGCTTCGGCCAGCTGCGCTTCGAAGTGAGGCCGCCGAATCTGGACGATCTGTTTCTGCAACTGGCAGATAAGCAATCATGAGACTCTACCTGGCCGTAACCGCCTGGCAGAGCTGGTCGGTGCTGATGCGTCACATGACGGTCTACCTGCGCAACTGGCACACAGCCGCACTGCCGCCGATCCTGGAGCCGGTCATTCTGCTGCTCGTCTTCGGTGTCGGTCTCGGCAGCAGCATCCCCGCCTTCGACTGGAAGGGCCGGGAGATCTCCTACCTGGCCTACCTGGCGCCGGGCATCCTCGCCTATACCGTGTTCATGACCGCCTTCTTTCAAGCCCTCTTCGCGGCCTATATCCGCATGCACTACCAGAAGACCTGGGAGGGCCAGCTGACCACCCAGGTGAGGCTGGAACACGTGGTCTGGGGCGAGGCGCTCTGGGCGGCGACCCTTGGCCTCGCCTATAGCGTCATTGTGATCCTCGTGCTGGTCGGTTTCACGCTCTCGGGCTGGCTCGATCTGCACTGGAAGGGGATGATCCTTACCCTGCCACTGCTGTTCCTGGCGGGGGTGGCCTTCGCCGCGCTGGGACTGCTGTTCACCGCGATTGTGCCCACCATCGATCATATGAACATTCCCTTCTATCTGGTGATCATGCCGCTGGGCTTTGCCAGTAACACCTATTTCCCCCTGGATAGCGACAGCCTGCTGGCCCAGGCATGGCTGGTGGTCAATCCGCTGCACCATCTGGCCGAGGGCATTCGGCTGCTGCTGCTGACGGATCAGCTCAGTTATCACCTGCCGGCCGCGGTGGTGCTGTTCGGCCTGATGATCCTGATCCTGTTACCGGTTGATCTCCGGCTGCTTCGCCGCCGGGTTCTCGGTGAGGCATAGCGCCACACTACCCCAATCCGTACAGGTGGACCCGATATGGTGATGGCGGTAAAGTTGATGCGTCGGATTCGAGGGTCTGATCAAAAAGCAAAACAAATTATGATTTCGCTAAAGGATTAAGCGTTTGGGGAGAGAGCAGTTCATGCCATTGGTAAACATGAAAGAGATGTTGCAGCACGCCTATGACAACGGCTATGCGGTAGGGGCCTTTGATCTGATCAACCAGGATTTCCTCGCAGGCATACTGGATGCCGTCGAGGCCTGCGAGGCGCCGGTGATCCTCAGCCTGGCCGAATCCCATTTTGACTATTTCGATTTCGAGCAGTTGATGCCCGCGGTGGAGAAGGCGGCGCGCAGTGCCTCGGTACCGGTGGCGATTCATCTGGACCATGGTGAGAGCCTGCAGTCGGCGATGAATGCCATCAATTGCGGCTGCAATGGGATCATGGTGGATGCCTCTCATTCCCCCCTGGAAGACAACATCCGGATGACACGCAGCGTGGTCGAGATGGCTCACGGCTGTGGCGTGCCCGTTGAAGGTGAACTGGGTTATGTGCCGGGTGTCGAGGGTGAGGATGCCGAGCGCCACCCGGGGGAGGTCAGCTACACCACAACGGAGGAGGCGAGACAATTCATCGAGGCGACGGGTGTCGATTTCCTCGCGGTCTCCATCGGCACGGTGCATGGTCGCATGCGGGGCGAACCGAAGCTCGATATCGAACGCTTGCAGGATATCAACCGGGCCCTTCAGCTTCCCCTGGTGATCCATGGCGGAACCGGCCTCAGCGACGACCAGTACCGACAGCTGATCGACAACGGGGTGGTCAAGATCAACTACTACACCGCGCTGGCCGATGCGGCAGGCGCCGCAATCCGCAACAGTGTCGCGGCAACGGAGAGTAACGGCTATACCCAACTGACCCGTGGGGTACAGGCTGCGATCGGCCGGGAAGCCGAGCGCTGCATACGCCTCTGGGGCTCCGCGGGACGTGCCGCCGAGGTGATGTCCCACTGCACCCCCTGGCTGCCGGTGGAGCACCTGATCATCTACAACGTCAACGGCCTGGATGATGAGGGCGCGAAAGCGATGATGGCCAAGGGACGGGATGTGCTGTCAAAGATACCCGGGGTGCTGGAGGTGGCCACCGGCAGCGCGGTGAAGAGCGATGCCGCCTACCGCTACACCTGGCTGGTGCAGTTCTGCCACCCGGCGGTGATCGACAGCTACCGTGACCATGCGGACCATGTCGCCTTCGCCGATCAGCTCTTCCGACCGGTTGCCGGGGAACGCATCAGCATCGATTACGAATGGATCCTGTAGTTAACCCCCACCGGGGCAGAACCTGAATCAGAGCCCCAGCTCGGTCAGCCCCGGATGATCGTCCGGCCGCCGTCCCAGGGGCCAGTGGTAGAGACGTTGCGACGCCTTGATGGGAAGGTCGTTGATGCTGGCGAATCGCCGCTGCATGAAGCCCTGTTCATTGAACTCCCAGTTCTCGTTGCCGTAGCTGCGATACCACTGGCCCGAGTCGTCGTGGCATTCATAGGCGAAGCGCACTGCGATTCGATTCCCTTCAAAAGCCCATAGCTCTTTGATCAACCGGTAGTCCAGCTCCCGGGCCCACTTGCGCTGGAGAAACTGTCTCACCTCTTCCCTGCCCCGGGGAAATTCGGCGCGATTGCGCCATTGGGTATCCTCGGTGTAGACAAGCACCACCCGGTCGGGATCACGGGTGTTCCAGGCATCCTCCGCCATGCGAACCTTGAGGGTGGCGCTTTCACGATCAAAGGGAGGAAGCGGTGGTTTTTCGTCCATAGTGGATTCCCCGTTGTAGGTGGATAGGCGCAAGTAGACAGAACTGTCTACCCGGTAAAGACTAGTCGATGTAGACAGATCTGTCTACACTGTAACCATGCTGATGTCCGAACCCTCGAAGATTGAAGCGCTGCCGGCCCGGGAGCGCATCCTGCTCACCGCCTACCGGCTCTTCTACCGGCATGGAATCCGCGCCACCGGCGTGGACCGGGTGATCGCGGAGGCGAAGGTGACCAAGGTCACCTTCTATCGCCACTTTCCGAGCAAGAACCAGCTGGTGTTCGAGTTTCTCGACTATCGCCACCGGCGCTGGATGGATTGGTTCTCCCAATCCCTTGCAACCCATGGCGGCAACCTGGCCGCCCTGGTGCCGACACTGAGGGAGTGGCTGGGCGACGCCGACTACCGGGGCTGCGCCTTTATCAACAGCCTGGGAGAGCTCGGGACCACGGTTCCCGAAATCGCTGATATCACCCGGCGCCACAAGCAGGAGATGAATCGATCGATCGCCGGGCTGCTGCCCGATCCACGGAGCAGGAAGGCGGCCGAGAAGGCGGCGATCATCGGCATGGCGGTGGATGGCGCCATCGTCGGCGCCCAGTATGCAAAGCCCGCCGAAACGGTGCTGAACAGACTCCAGGCCCTGCTTGATAAACTCTAGATCTGCCTCGCTCGCCACACTATTCAGCCATCCCACTGGCAACCTCCCTTTTCACAGCAGTCAACTGTGAAAATGTCACACTTCCACTATTCAATATTCAACTGCAACCCGTTGTTCATTCATCTATCGTCTGTTACATGTCGCGATAGAAAAAAAAAGAAACCACCTTACGGAAAGGAGAGTCGAGAATGGACAAGCATGATGCGAACTGTGAGTGTACGGGCAGCTGTTGTAGCTCAAAGTCATCTTCAGCAAGGAATCAGCACCCGCCTATTCACTTGAAAACCGTCAAACAGACCCCGCAAGCCAGTCCGAGCGTGGAAGATTCAGTCTCTCCTCATCCCCATCTGGCCAATGTCAACAACTATGTCGTTGTCCTCAGCTCCGGTGCGGAGGATGGCGGCAAGCGGGCCACCTTGGCCTTCTCGGCGGCATGCACCGCCAAGGCCATGGATCTCGATACGCAGATCTTCCTCGTCGGCGACGGCAGCCACTGGGCCTATCAGGGCAACTGCGACGGCATCAGCCAGAAGGGCTTTCCCACCCTGGCCAGTCTGATGGAGAGCTTCATCGAACTGGAGGGCAGGATCTTTGTCTGTTCAGCCTGCGATACCGTCTGTTCCCTGCCGCAGGACAATGCGGGCAGGCCCCTGTTCAGGCAGCCGTTCATCCAGCCGCGGGGCCTGGCCTCGGTCATGGAACATATGGTCGGGGGCAGTTCCATTACCTTTTGATGGCCGGCAGTCATCGCTCGATGCAGACGACCCGGCAGGTTTGTCATTCCAGGGACAGGAAGAGCGCATCTATCCATGCCGCTATGGTGACAAGGATGTCACCGCCTATTGCCGTCAGCCGGGAAATGCCACCACATGATCCACGGCGAGGCGTATCCCGATCCGTTCGCCGATCCCATGATCGTGATGACTCTGCACCAGGCAGAGCAGTTCGGTTCCGTCATCCAGGGAGAGGGTGTAGAGGTACTCCGCCCCTTGAAAGACCTTGTCGGTTATCTCCAGCTTGAAGTCGCTCTCGTCGTCGTGAACGAGATCGTCGGGCCTCAGCAGGAGTTCAACGGCATCACCCACCTGGTGCTGCTGCTTGAAATCGGCGGAGAGGATGCCGAGTGAGGATTCGATACGCCCATCCGCCAACACCCGGCCCGGAATCATCCTGCCCTGGCCGATGAAATCGGCGACAAAACGATCCGCCGGCTTATGGTAGATATTGAATCCGCTGTCCCATTGACGCAGGCGACCGCTACCCAGCACGCCAACGATGTCGGCCAGTGCGAATGCCTCCAGTTGATCGTGGGTCACCAGCATCGCGGTCACACCCTCCCTCTTCAGGATTGCGCGAACCTCCCCCGCCAACTGCTCCCGCAGCTCCACGTCGAGACCCGAAAAGGGTTCATCGAGGAGCAATATCTCCGGCCTCGGGGCCATCGCCCGGATCAACGCAATCCGCTGCTGCTGTCCGCCGGAGAGCTGATGGGGATATTTCTCCTCGAGACCACGGAGACCGACCAGCCCCAGTAGCTCCTCGACACGCTGCCGCTGCTGCCTGCCGCTCATCCCCCGCAGTCCGAAGGCGACGTTGTCGCTGACCGTGAGATGGGGATAGAGGGCGAAGTCCTGAAACACCATGCCGACCCGGCGCTTCTCCGGGGCCAGGGTATGGCCCGGCCGGGAGACGCTTTTTCCATGCAGCAGTATCTCGCCGCTGGTCAGGGGCTCGAAGCCCGCAATGGCGCGCAGCAGGCTGGTCTTGCCGCAGCCGCTGGGACCCAGCAGGCAGCCGATCACCGCGCTCTCCAGCTCGAAACTGACCCTGTCCACCACCGTCTGGCGGCCATACTTGACGCTGACCTCACTGACTTCAAGCTGATTTTGCATGGCGTGACCGGGTGATGGTTCGACTCAACAGGATGACCGGCAGAATTCCGACGACAACGATGGTCAGGGCGGCATAGGAGGCATCCGCGAGTCGCTCGTCCGAGGCCAGTTCATAGGCCCTCACGGCGAGGGTATTGTAGTTGAAGGGACGCAGGATCAGGGTTGCGGGAAGCTCTTTCAGGACATCGACGAAGACCAGCAGCAAAGCCGTCATCAGACTCCCCTTGAGCATCGGCATATGCACCCTGCGCACGATCTCGCCGGATCCGGTGCCCATCGACCGGGCCACCTCGTCCATGGTGGGCCGGATCTTGCCCAGACCCGCCTCCACGGTCTGCAGGGAGACCGCGAGGAAGCGCACCAGGTAGGCGAAGACCAGGGCCACCAGGGTGCCGCTCAGGAGCAGGCCGGACGACCAGCCGAACTGCTGCCGCAGCCAGCTGTCGAGGGCGTTGTCGAAGGCGGCGAAGGGGATCATCACGCCGATGGCGATCACCGTCCCCGGTATGGCGTAGCCCATCCCGGCGAGCCTGACCGCGAAAAGGGTCGGCCAGCCCCCCTGCTGGCGCTTGCCGTAGCTGAGGAAGAGCGCCAGCAGCAAGGCCAGGACCGAGGCCGCTCCCGCCAGCATCAGACTGTGGGTGATCAGCCCCAGAAAACGGCTGTCGAGACTCTCCTCGGCGGTGGTCACCGCCCACCAAAGCAGTTGCCCCGCCGGCAGTATGAAGCCGAAGAAGAGCGCCCCGGCACAGATCATGAAGGCCATGAAGGATTGCCGGGTATTCAGCTGAAAGCGGGTCAGGGCCTGGTGACGTTGACTGGTGTGGTGATAGCGGGCCTGTCTGCGGGAGACCTTCTCCATGATGATCAGGGCAAACACCACCAGCAGCAGCAACGCCGAAAGTTGCGCCGCCGCGGCCGCGTTATTCAGGCCATACCAGGTGCGGAAGATCCCCGTGGTGAAGGTCGAGACGCCGAAATACTGCACCGTGCCGTAGTCGGCCAGGGTCTCCATCAGGGCCAGGGAGAGACCCGCCACGATGGCGGGCCTCGCCAATGGCAGGGCGACGAGAAAAAAGGTCCGCCAGGGACCGTTGCCCAGGGTGCGGCTGACATCCAGGACGCAGATCGACTGCCCGAGGAAGGCTGCCCTGGAGAGCAGATAGACATAGGGATAGAGCACCAGCGCCAGCATCACCGCGGCCCCCTCGATGGAGCGGATCTCGGGGAACCAGTAGTCGCCGTAACCCCAGCCGGTCCACTGCCGGATCAGGCTCTGCACCGGCCCGGCGAAGTCGAACAGCCCGGTGTAGGTGTAGGCGATGATATAGGCGGGTATCGCCATCGGCAGCAGCAGCGCCCATTCGAACACCGACCGCCCGGGAAACTGGCACATGCTGGTGAGCCAGGCCGTGCTCACACCCAGCAGCAGCACGCCGATGGCGACCCCGAGCATCAACAGCAGGGAGTTGATGACATAGTCCTTCAACACCGTGTCGACCAGGTGACTCCACACCTCGCCGGCCGGTTCGAAGAGATAACTGAGCACCAGAACCACCGGCACCGCCAACAGCAGGGCGGCCGAGAGTACACCCATGCTCCATGGATCTATATTAAATCGCGGCCATGCAACTCTTTTTATTACCGCTAGCAAATCTGTTTCCCGCTTAAATCATTTCCATCCCGCCCGGTCCATCAAGCGCACCGCATCGGGATTGAGAAGGCCGAGTTGTTGCAGATTGAGCTTGTCCATCTTGAATTCGCCCCAGCCTTTTAGCAGTTCACCCGGCTCCACGTCGGCACGAACAGGAAACTCGCCATTGGTCTCCGCGTACCAGGCCTGGGAGGCGGGATCGAGCAGAAACTCCAGCAGCTTGATTGCGTTTTCCCGGTTGGCCGCAGCCTTGGTTACCGCAGCCCCACTGACGTTCACATGGGCACCACGCCCCTGCTGATTCGGCCAGAATACCGCCAGCTTGGCAGCCGCCTCGCGCTGTGCCTGATCCTTTGAGGTTAGCATGCCGGCGAGATAGTAGGTATTGGCAACGGCGATATCGCACAGGCCCGCAGCGGCGGCCTTGATCTGATCCCTGTCGC
This sequence comes from gamma proteobacterium symbiont of Ctena orbiculata, assembly GCA_003058495.1. Taxonomy (GTDB): domain Bacteria; phylum Pseudomonadota; class Gammaproteobacteria; order Chromatiales; family Chromatiaceae; genus Thiodiazotropha. The sequence continues at coordinate 108,479 of QBVC01000022.1, forward strand.
CACCCTTGGGCGGCCGGGCAAACTGATTGACGAAGGCCTTGGCCCAGGTCTCCGTCGCTTCCGCGCCGTTGGCGGCGATCATCGACGCCACCAGGGATTGGTTGTAGATGTTCCCGGAGGAGCGGATGCAGATCCGGTTGTCCCACTCGGGATCGATCAGGGCCTCGTAGGTTGAGAGCTTCGCGGGATCGACCTTGCCCTTGACATAGAGAATGGGGCGGGCCCGCAGCGAGAGGCCGTACCAGTGTCCCTCGGGATCGCGGAAACTCTCCGCCACCAGATCCTTCAGCATCGGGGAATCGACCGCCTGGGTGACACCCGCCGCCTTTGCCCGGTGCAGGCGGCCGGCATCGGTGGTGATCAGCATGTCGGCCGGGGTGTTGCGCCCTTCGCTCTGCAGCCTCTGCAGCAGCGCATCGGCCTTCCCGGTGACCAGATTGACTGTAATACCTGTCTGCTCGCTGAAGCGATCGAGCAGGGGTTTGATCAGTTTCTCCTTCCTCGCCGAGTAGAGATTGACCACCTCCTCCGCCAGGCTCAGCGAAGGCGCCATGAAAGTCAGCAGCAGACCCAGCATAATGGGTTTCGAATAGGACAACACGATTACCTCCAATTGATAATCCAGCAATAGAATAGATGATGGAATAATATTAATGATAACGATTATTATTTAGATTAGCAAAATATATCTTCCGGCGCCTGTTGACACTGGGCCAATCCCGGCCTATCCGATTGATTGCGTGGGATTTAATTAGAGCCTGAGAAGAATGGCAGTTAGTTCAGATATTTACGCCTCGCTATTTGTGATATGGCAGGGCCGCGCCGATAAGATTTACCGCAAATCGACGCCAATTCCCGCGAATCTACGCATAAAATAAGGTTGCATTCCAACACTATTGGCGACATTTTGCGGTGATTGGCGTCTATCTGCGGTTTTATTAGCCAGGGCCTGTGTACATTCATGAAGCAACGACAGAAGAGAAAGGGCATAACACTTGTCCTCACCGGCGAGGGCAAGGGCAAGTCATCCAGCGCCTTCGGCACCGTCTTCAGGGCGGCCGGCTGGGGCATGCAGGTCCTGGTGATACAGTTCATCAAGGGTAAATGGAAGACCGGAGAGCAGCAGGCGGCCAGCCGTTTCGAGAATATCGAGTGGCATGCCCTGGGGGACGGTTTCACCTGGGATACCAAGAATCCCGAACAGGACCGCGCCACGAGCCGGGAGATCTGGCAGTTCTGCCAGGAGAAGATCCGCACCCGGCACTACGATCTGGTGGTGCTGGATGAGATCAACTATGTCTGCCACTACGGCTGGATCAGCGGCGAGGAGATCGCTGACTTCATCCAGCGGGAAAAGCCGCCCTGGATGCACCTGATCCTGACCGGAAGGGGCGCCCCCAGCGAGATCATTGCTATCGCCGACACAGTGACCGAAATGGGCTTGGTAAAACACGCCTTCGAGCAGGGCATCCAGGCCGAACAGGGGATGGAGTTCTAGCCCGCATTTCTCTATTGAAAGAGTCCGCCTGGTGAGAAGTGCGGGCTAGGCGGCCAGAGCCTGATTCAGCGCCCGCTCACTTGCCGTCCAGCAAGCGGCCTATGCCGCCCAGCACCGAACCCTCTCCCTGGTCGCCGCCACCCGCCGAGGGGGCATTGGCCAGGATCCGATCCGCCATCCGCGAAAAGGGAAGACTCTGCAGCCAGATAGTGCCATGCCCCTTGAGGGTCGCCAGGAACAGGCCCTCGCCGCCGAACACCATCGACTTGAGATTGCCGGCACGCTGGATGTCATACTCGATGCCCCCGGTGAAACCGACCAGGCAGCCGGTATCCACCCGCAGGGTCTCCCCCTCGAGGCGCTTCTCGATGACCGTGCCTCCGGCCTGAATGAAGGCCATGCCATCCCCCTCCAGGGACTGCAGGATGAACCCCTCGCCGCCGAACAGCCCCACCCCGAGGCGGCGATTGAAGGCGATATCGACCTTGGTGCCGAGGGCCGCGCAGAGAAAGGCATCCTTTTGACAGGTGATCTGTTCCCCCAGCTGCTGCATGTTCAAGGGTACGATATTGCCCGGATAGGGCGCCGAGAAGGAGACCCGCCGTTTAGCTGAACCGCGGTTGGTGAAATGGGTGGTAAAGATCGATTCGCCGGTAAAGACCCGCTTGCCGGCGGAGAAGAGCTTGCCCATCAAGCCCTCATCCGCATTGGAGCCGTCACCCATCTTGGTCTCGAAATCAATCCCCTCCTCCATGTAGGTCATGGCCCCCGCCTCGGCAATCACCGTCTCGCCGGGGTCCAGTTCCACCTCCACCAGCTGCATCTCGGATCCGAGAATTTCGTAGTCCACCTCATGACAACGCATCGATTTGGCTCCTTTTCAGAGATGTTTTTCTGTTGCTTGTTGGTTGAACCATTTCACCCCAGCTGAAAAAAATAGCAAGCACTTTATGTCTCGCCGGTCAGGTTGACTCCTGGCGTCAATGAACCAGTCGCTTGGTACTGGTTCGAGAGGGATCGGGTGGTTGTCACTGCGCCTTTCTCCCGCAGCGGAAACGGATCATTTCAAGCCTGGGAACTGTAAAAACTGTTTACAATTCTTCATTATGCGAAAGACGGGTGCTGCAATTCACCCCGATGCCGCATAAAATTTCGCCAGTCGCATCTGCAACAGGTTAGGGATTGGCTAGTTCACCAAGAGGGTCACAGCAATGACAACAATGATCGTGCTACTGGTTATCGTTCTTGGCATCATCGGATTTGGTGTCGCTATCTACAATAGGCTCATCGCCGGGCGCAACCGCTATCAAAATGCCTTCGCCCAGATCGACGTGCAGCTGACAAGGCGGCACGATCTGATTCCCAACCTGGTGGAGACGGCCAAGGGGTATATGAAACATGAGAAAGAGACCCTGGAGGCGGTGATCGAGGCGCGCAACCGGGCGGTAAGCGGCCTGCAGCAGGCGGCCAAGGATCCCTCCAATCCCGATGCGATGAAGCAGCTCGGCGAGGCGGAACAGGGATTGAGCGGCGCCCTCGGAAGACTCTTCGCCCTGGCGGAGGCCTACCCGGACCTGAAGGCCAACGAGAACATGATGCAACTCTCCGAAGAGCTCGTGAGCACGGAAAACAAGGTGGCGTTCGCCCGCCAGGCCTACAACGATGCGGTGATGCAGTACAACATCGACCGGGAATCCTTCCCCAGCAACATGATTGCGGGCTGGTTCCGTTTTCAGGCCGCGCAACTGCTCGAGATAGAGGACGAGGTGAAACGCGAGGTGCCCAAGGTCGAGTTCAACTGATACCCGGCGCGACAGGGGATCGTTGTTCAATAAGACGCCGTCAGAGATCGTGAACTTTTTCGAGCATCAGGACGAAGCCAAGCGCAACACCCGTCATCTGGTGTTGCTGTTTCTGCTTGCCGTCATCGCCATCATCGTCGCCGTCGATGTTGTACTGCTGTTGCTGTTCAGCAGCGCATCGGATCAGTCCATGACGGTTGCCAGCGGCAACCTCGGCGACTTTCTCGGCAGTCACAGCTCGATCCTGCTGTTCGGTTCGCTGGGGACCGGCGCCATCATCGGCTTCGCCAGCCTCTATCGAAGCGCAAGCCTGAGAGATGGCGGAGGCTCGGTGGCGCGTGCCATGGGCGGGGTGCCGGTCGAGGCCGATCCAAGGGATCCGCTGCGTCAGCGACTGCGCAACGTGGTGGAAGAGATCGCCATCGCCTCCGGCGTGCCGGTTCCCGAGATCTACATCATGGAGCAGGAGCCGGGCATCAATGCCTTCGCCGCCGGCTTTTCACCCAGCGATGCCGCGGTGGCGGTCACCCGGGGGACCCTGGAGAACCTGAATCGCGAGGAGCTGCAGGGCGTCATCGCCCATGAGTTCAGCCACATCTTCAATGGCGACATGCGCATCAATATCCGCCTCATGGGGGCGCTGTTCGGGATTATGGTACTGGCCATTGCCGGACGGCGGATCCTCTCCGGCGCCCGTTTCTCCTCCGGCTCGAGAAAAAACGGCGGCGGCGCGATCATCCTCTTCGCCGCGGCCCTTACCGCCATCGGCTATATCGGCCTCTTCTTCGCACGCTGGATCAAGGCCGCCCTCTCCCGACAGCGGGAATACCTCGCCGATGCCTCAGCCGTGCAGTACACCCGTAATCCACAAGGCATCGCCGGGGCACTGAAAAAGATCGCGGTGCATGCCGAGGGGGCTGCGCTGGCAAGCGACAGCGAGGAGATAGCCCACATGCTGTTCGGCGAAGGCAGGGCCGCCGCACTGTTCGCCACCCATCCGCCGATCGTCGAACGCATCCAGCGCATCGAACCCGGTTTTCGGCATGAAGAGTTGACGGAGATCGCCAAACGCATAGCACGGCAGTCACACCGGAAAGCGGAACGGGAGCGCGCTGCCGCAAAGGGCGCCGCGAAGCGCACACCCTTCGATCCACGCAGCATCATCGAAGATATCGGTCGACCCGACTGGGAGCGCATCGTCGCGGCGGCGGTACTGGCGGCCAGCCTCCCCCCAAGCCTGCTCTCCGCCGCCCGATCCACGGAGTGGGCGCCTGAACTGTTGCTCACAATCCTCCTCGACAAGGAGGACTCCATCCGCGAGCGGCAGCTCCTCGCCATCGCCGAAAACCTGGGCGCGGAGAGCGAGGCACAGGTAAGCTACCTGGCGAAATCCGCCCTGCCCATCCGGCCCGAGCAGCGCCTTCCCCTGTTGGAGATCGCCTTCCCCGCACTGAAACGGCGGCCCCTTGAGTTTATCCAGCGTATGCTCGCTACCGTGAACCAGATCGTTCATCTCGACGGCAAGGTCGAAGTCTTCGAGTTTCTGCTCGCGAAGGTGATCAGTCTCCACCTGAATGACGCGATCAATCCCGCGCAAAGCCGAAGCGGAGGCAATGACACCCTGCAGGCCCAGGCACAGGCGGTCAGGGATGTGATCGCCATCCTCGCACAACACGGCCATGGGGATCAGGATCTAGTGCAACGCGGCTATCTCAACGGTATCGACAGTGCGGGGGTGGAGCGGCTCCCTCTGCATCCACCTGGCGATTGGGTAGCCACGTTGGAGAACGCATTGAGCCGTCTCGACAAGCTCAGGAACAGGGAGAAAGAGCGCCTGATCAAGGCATTGATGGATACCATTCTCACCGACAATCATGCCAAGACTGAAGAGCTGGAACTGCTGCGGGCCATCGGATCGGCGCTGCACATACCGCTGCCCTTGCTGAGCAATCACACGGGCGGATCAGAGAACGGGGGATAGACTCCCGGCGTCCGGCCACCCCTTCGCGCCCTCCCCCATAGCCATCCATGCTGAACGTCGGCCTGTCTTCATCGATCCTTGGTCGGAGCCCGCAGCGATCGGCGGCATGGCTGACGCTACGCCCGCACACTGCTAACATCGAATATCATGAGAGATTAAATCAGAGTATCCGCCATTGAAAAATTCACTGCTACTCCGATTCGGAACCGTCATCACGATCCTCTTCATCCTCGCCGTATCCGGAATGATGAGCTCGATGATCATCGCAGAAACCGCGGAAGGATACGCCGCCGCCATCAACCAGGCCGGCACCCTGCGCATGCAGTCCTATCGCATTGCAAGCAGCCTGGTGCATCGCACCAAGTTCCATGACGAACTGGCCACGACGCGAACCAGGAGCCTGGTGACGGAATACAACCAACGCCTGTTCAGTCACCGCATCCATGACGTACTCTCCAAGGGACCCCATTCGAACGTCACCGAAACCTACCACCAGGTCGAGTCCCAGTGGCAGCAGCTGATGCTTCCCAATCTTGATGAGTATTTGACATTGAGTTCAACCGACTCGCTCACCGCGGAGCAGAGGCGGCAGCTTGATTCCAGCCAACGCAACTACCTGGCGCTGGTTGACAACTTCGTCGATGATATCCACAGCTTTGTCGAGGCCCTGGAGATCGACGCCGAGGAGAAGAACCAGCAGCTCAGAATCATCCAGATCGTACTGCTCAGCCTCACCTTTCTGGTTGCCCTGGTGAGCCTCTACCTGACCAAGACCCGGGTCCTCAACCCCCTGCGCAATCTGCTTGCCTGCGCCAATGCGGCACGGCATGGCGACTTCTCCGTTCGCAGCCGCTATCTCGGCGATGACGAACTGGGTCAGCTGGGTCAGGCATTCAACGTTATGGCAGAGGATCTTTCGGTCATCTATGCGGACCTGGAAAACCGGGTACGGAAAAAGACCCACGACCTGGAACAGAGCAACCGCTCACTGGAACTCCTCTATTCCGCGACCAAACGGCTGAGCGACTCTTCATTGAGCGAGGCGGTGCTGATCGCGGTGATCCATGACATCGAGGCGCTGCTGGGTGTCAACAACGGCACCATCTGTCTCGGTCAGCCCGGTGACGATCATGCCTATCGCTATGCATCGACGCGGAAGAAGGATTTTCTGTCGCAGGAGAAGAGGGACAGTCAGTGCGCCCTCTGTCTCGGTGACGGCAGGTCCCATACCTTCAAGGTAGCCGCACCCGGTTCGCAAATGGAGGTCAATATCTTCTCCGCGCCGATCAGGGACAAAAACCAGCAGTATGGCGTGCTGCTGGTGGAGTTACCCGAGAGCATGCAGCTCGAGGAGTGGCAGGAGCGCCTGTTGGAGACGGTCGCCAGCCACATCGCCCTGGCGATCAACGTCGCCAAGCAGGTAACCCAGAGCCGCAAGCTCTCTCTGATGGAGGAGCGCAGCGTGATTGCAAGAGAGCTGCATGACTCCATAGCCCAATCCCTCTCCTATCTGAAGATCCAGGTGGCCAAGCTGGAGAAGGCGATCAACGAGGAGCGCGACAAAAGAGAGATTCTCCTGGTCAGCGCCGCACTGCGCTCGGCGCTGAATGGTGCCTATCGCCAGCTGCGTGAACTGTTGACCACCTTCAGGCTCAAGGTGACCGATGCCGACCTCGGTAAACTGCTCAGCGGAACCGTTGCCGAGTTTGAGAACAGATCCGGCATTCCCATCGACTTCGTCAATCAAATCGGTAATTGCCAATTCACCCCCAACGCCGAGATACATATCATCCAGATCATCCGGGAGGCGCTTTCGAATGTCATCCGCCACGCCAATGCAACCCGTGCCCGGGTGGCGCTGGAGTGCGACCAGACAGGCCGGGTCAATGTCAGCATCGAGGATGACGGCATCGGAATCAACGACGAAGGTGATATGATGCAACACTACGGCCTGCCGATCATGAAGGAAAGGGCGGAATGGCTGGGGGGCAGGCTGACGATCGAGGAACAGCCCGGCGGGGGCACCCGGATCAATCTCAATTTCAATATTACGGATGCATCCAATACCGAATCCAAGAAACTGTTAATCGAGCAATTGAAACATGGTTGAGCAACAGACATATACCGTACTCACAATCGATGACCATCCCCTCTTCAGAAAGGGGGTCTCCGATCTGATCGATATGGATGAAACCCTGGAGTTGGTTGGAGAGGCCGCCAACGGACCGGATGGACTGGTGGTGGCAAAACAGTTCAACCCCGACCTGATTCTGCTCGATATCAACATGAAGGGCATGAACGGTCTCGACACCCTGAAGGCGATCAGGAAGGATGAGATCGATTCCAGAGTGCTCATGCTGACCGTATCCGATAACGAGGAGGATGTTCTGACCGCCCTGCGTTTGGGCGCGGACGGTTATCTGCTGAAGGACATGGAACCCGAGGATATTCTCAAATCGATACGCATGGCAGTGAACGGGGCCCTCGTGATCAGCGATCACCTGACCCAGTTGCTGGCAAAGGCGCTGCGGGACGACGGCAAGCTTGCGCAGAAGGATCCGGTCTCCACGCTCACCACCAGGGAGAGAGAGATCCTGCAGTGCATAGCCCGGGGCCAGAGCAACAAACAGATTGCCAATGTCCTGCAAATTTCCGAAGGCACTGTCAAGGTGCATGTCAAGCACCTGCTGAAGAAGCTCAATCTCCACTCCCGGACCGAGGCCGCGGTATGGGCGTTGAACGAAGGCGTAACCGCGCTCCGCGATCCCCAATAGCGCCTTCGCGGTGTTGCCAAATGCCGCTCCCGGGGGGCTACCCCGAACGAAATACCCGCTACCCACATAGTAGTATCAATGGCTACCAAATAATTGGTAACTTATTGAATATATTAAGAAATTCTTAATTTTTTCTACAAATTCTTGATCCGCGTCAAAGCGGATTCACGCCACCGGTGAAACACTCACCCCATTCAAAGGTTTTCGCTCGCAAGGGATGTGCAAGCGGTTTCCCGGATACCTCGATCGAGGCGAAATTGTGCAACCATCCATAGACAGATATCAGCTCATCCGTGGCGACCTCAGCGGTCGACGCCGAGAGATCCGCCCGCCCTGGTCGATCGGGGGCGAGGGGCGTTTTATCGAGCTGTGCAACCGCTGCGGCGAATGCATCAAGGTCTGCCCGACCGGGATTATCAAAAGCGGATCCGGCGGCTTCCCCGCGGTCGATTTCAAGCGCGATCATTGCACTTTTTGCGGCGATTGCGTGAAGCGCTGTGAACCCAAGGCACTGGCCTTCGCCGAGGATCCGGCCACCCCACCCTGGTCCCTCGGCATTGAGATCGATGCCTCCTGTCTCTCACTCAACGGCGTCGTATGCAGAAGTTGCGGCGACATCTGTGAAGAGCGGGCCATTCGTTTCCGGCTGCAGACGGGAGGCCGTTCACAACCCCGGCTGGATCTCTCCCTGTGTAGCGGATGCGGCGCCTGTGTCGCCGTCTGCCCGAGTCATTCCATAACCGTTTTACCCACTGTAAACGATCGCGCGGCATCAAGCCAAAACCGCGAGGAGATTGCCAATCCATGAATATATGCAGCTTGATAGTCCACACAAAACCGACACACGGAGCAGAAGTATCTGATCGCCTGCAAAGGTTCCAGGGGGTCGAGGTTCATGGAGGAACCGAGGCTGACAAATTGATTGTCACCATAGAGGACGAGGGTGAATCGATATCACCCGTATCCGACACCATGAATGCCCTTCGCGACGTGGAAGGCGTCGTGAGTACTGTTTTGGTTTATCACTATGGCGGTGAAGAGTCGATGGAGGAAATGAACCGTGAAATTAACTAGAAGAGAATTTATCAAAAGCAACGCCGTGGCAGCCGCCGCATCCGTGGCCGGCGTCACCCTGCCGCTGTCCAATGCAACGGCCGCCGATGCGGATGACGGTATCCGTTGGGACAAGGCCGCATGCCGCTACTGCGGCACCGGATGCAGCGTCCTGATGGGTGTCAAAGACGGCAAGGTGGTGGCGAGCCAGGGCGATCCCGACGCGCCGGTAAACAAGGGCCTCAACTGCATCAAGGGCTATTTCCTGCCGAAGATACTCTATGGAGAGGACAGGCTCACCAAGCCCCTGCTGAGGAAAACCAACGGCAAGTATGACAAGAACGGCAAGTTCGAAGCGGTCTCCTGGGACGAGGCCTTCAAGACCATGGCCGAAAAGTGGATCGCCGCGCGCAAGGCCAAGGGGCCGAAGGGCGTCGGCATGTTCGGCTCCGGTCAATGGACCGTCTGGGAAGGCTACGCCGCGCAGAAACTGCTGAAGGCCGGCTTCCGCTCCAACAGCCTGGAACCCAACGCCCGCCACTGCATGGCATCCGCGGTGGGCGCCTTCATGCGCGCCTTCGGCATCGATGAGCCGATGGGCTGCTACGACGATCTGGAACACGCCGATGTGTTCGTGCTCTGGGGCGCCAACATGGCGGAGATGCACCCGATTCTCTGGTCCCGCCTCACCGACACCCGTCTGACCAAGCCCGGCTGCGAAGTCCATGTGCTCTCCACCTTCGAGCACCGCTGCTATGAACTGGCGGACAACGGCATGGTCTTCGAACCCCAGACCGACCTGGCGATCCTCAACTATATCGCCAACTACATCATCCAGAACAAGGCCTACAACAAGGCGTTCATCGACAAGCACGTCAATTTCACCAAGACTCCCACCGATATCGGCTATGGTCTGCGCGACAACGATCCCCGGGAGAAGGCGGCGAAAAACCGGGCCAAGGGCAAGCTCACCAAGATCAGCTTCGAAGAGTATGCCAAGTCGGTGGAGCCCTACACCCTGGAATATACAGCCAAGCTCTCCAAGGTGCCCAAGGAGAAACTGCTGCGACTGGCCAAGGCCTATGCCGATCCCAAGAAGAAGGTCGCCTCCTACTGGACCATGGGCTTCAACCAGCATACCCGCGGCGTCTGGGTCAACGGCCTCTGCTACAACGTCCATCTGCTGATGGGCAAGATCTCCGAGCCCGGCAACAGCCCCTTCTCCCTCACCGGCCAGCCCTCCGCCTGCGGTACCGCCCGCGAGGTCGGCACCTTCACCCACAGGCTGCCCGCCGACCTGGTGACCAAGAAGGACGCCCACTGCAAGTTCGCCGAGAAGACCTGGAAGCTGCCGGCAGGCACCATTCCCCGCGCCAACGGCAAGACGGACGGCGCCGATCAGAGCGACATCAGCGGCAAGCCCATGGGTCCGACACTGATCCATGCGGTGGCCATGCACCGGGCGCTGAACGACGGCAAGATGAACACCTTCTGGGTCATGTGCAACAACAACATGCAGGCCGCCGCCAACATGAACGACGAGAGCTATCCCGGTTGGCGCAACCCGGACAACTTCATCACCGTCTCCGATCCCTATCCCACGGTTTCGGCCCAGGCCGCCGACCTGATCCTGCCCACCGCGATGTGGATCGAGAAGGAGGGCGCCTACGGCAACGCCGAGCGCCGCACCCAGTTCTGGCGTCAGCAGGTTGGCGCGCCGGGCGAGGCGAAATCGGATGTCTGGCAGGTCATGGAGTTCTCCAAGTATGTCAAGGTCAAGGATGTCTGGCCCGAGGACCTGATCGCCAAGATGCCGGAATATGCCGACAAGACCCTCTACGACGTGCTCTACGCCAACGGCCAGGTGAACAAGTTCCCGGTTGAGCAGGTCACCGACAGCCGCGGCAACAAGTACGCCAACGACGAGTCGGCCGACTTCGGCTTCTATGTGCAGAAGGGCCTGTTCGAGGAGTATCGCCTCTTCAACTCCGTCGACGGCATCCCCAAGAAGGGTCACGAGATGGCCGACTTCGACGCCTATCACAAGGTCCGCGGCATGCGCTGGCCGGTGATCGACGGCAAGGAGACCCTGTGGCGCTTCCGCGAAGGCTACGATCCCCATGTCGCCAAGGGCGAAGGCGTGAAGTTCTACGGCAAGCCGGACGGCAAGGCCAACATCATCACCGCGCCCTACGAACCCGCCGCCGAGCCGCCGGACAAAGAGTACGATCTCTGGCTCTGCACCGGCCGTGTGCTGGAGCACTGGCACTCAGGCTCCATGACCCGTCGCGTGCCCGAGCTCTATCGCGCGGTACCCGACGCGGTGGTCTACATGCATCCGAAGGACGCCAAGAAACGCCGTCTGCGCAACGGTGCGCTGGCCAAGCTCACCAGCCGTCGCGGCGAGATCGTGTGCAAGGTCGACACCAAGGGCCGCAACAAGTGTCCGGAGGGGCTGGTCTTCGTGCCCTGGTTCGATGCGGGACGCCTGGTCAACAAGCTGACCCTCGACCAGACCGATCCGCTCTCGAAAGAGACGGACTACAAGAAGTGCGGGGTGAAGATCACGCGCGCTTAGCGGGCATTGAACCCGGGTTATCGGTGGGGCATGGCCCCACCCTACCCGAACCCCAGGCAGGGGTGCCTGTCCCGAGAACCCCAGGACAGGCGGGCAACCCTGTAGGGTGGGGCCCTGCCCCACCAAACAGCCGAACATGAGGGCGCAAAGGAAACAGCATCGCAACTGAGTAACCGATGACGGACACAGAGAGAAAAAACGAGATCAACCGCAGGCAGTTCCTGGGCAACATGCTCAAGACCGCCTGCAGCGTCGGACTGGTTGGCCTGGGACTGGGTGCCTACTCGAAACGGGCATCGTCACTGCCGGCGAGCTATATCCGACCCCCCGGCGCCCTGCCGGAGGAGGAGTTTCTCGGCACCTGCATCCGCTGCGGCCTCTGCGTGCGCGACTGTCCCTACGACATCCTGTTTCTGGGAGAGGTCGGTGACCAGGTGCCCACCGGGACGCCCTACTTCGTGGCCCGCACCGGGCCCTGTGAGATGTGCGAGGAGATCCCCTGCGTGGTGGCCTGCCCCACCAACGCCCTCGATCACGAGCTGAAGGACATCGAGGATTCGCGGATGGGCCTGGCGGTGCTCATCGACCAGGAGAACTGCATCGCCTTCCATGGGCTGCGTTGCGAGGTCTGCTTCAACGTCTGTCCGATCCGCAATCGCGCCATCACCCTGGACATGCAGCACAACACCCGCTCAGGCAAGCATGCCCTGTTCATTCCCGTGGTCCACTCCGACGCCTGCACCGGCTGCGGCCTCTGCGAGCGCGCCTGCATCCTCGAAGAGGCGGCGATCAAGGTCTTCCCGACCCACCTGGCCAAGGGCGAACTGGGCAAGCACTACCGCCTGGGATGGGAGGAGAAAGAGAAGGCTGGAGGCGCATTGGTCACACCCGACACCGAGCACCGCTACAACCTCCCCGAAGGGGTGAGATACGAGCTCCAGGGTGAAGGGTTGATCATCGAAGAGGGAGCGCAGCAGACCCCCTTCTCCGCCAATCCCCTGGATACACTCAATAGCGGTTTCATGGATAAGTAGCATGTTGGACATGAAGACATTGGGTCACGACGCCATCGCCGAAAAAGGCAGGTTCAATGCCCACAAGTACCTGATCCTGAGGCGCCTGAGTCAACTCGGGATCCTGGCGCTGTTTCTTGCCGGCCCCTGGCTCGGTATCTGGATCGTGAAAGGCAATCTGGCCTACAGTCTGACCCTGGATTTCCTGCCGCTGACCGATCCCTATGTGCTGCTGCAGGGAAGTCTTTCGGGTGTGGTGCCGGAGACCACGGCCATCATCGGCGTGGTCATCGTACTGCTCTTCTACTTCCTGGTGGGGGGCCGGGTCTACTGCTCCTGGGTCTGCCCGGTCAACATGGTCACCGACCTGGCAGCCTGGCTGCGGCGCAAACTGGGTATACGGACAACCTCGCAGCTGTCGCGCAGTACCCGTTTCTGGATGCTGGGACTGACCCTGATCCTGCCGTTTGCCGTTGCCGGCGGCATCGTCTGGGAGCTGGTCAATCCGGTCTCCATGATGTTCCGCGGCATCGTCTTCGGCATGGGCGCGGCCTGGGTGATGGTGCTGGGTATCTTCCTGTTCGATCTGATCGTGGCGAAGGACGGCTGGTGCGGCCACATCTGTCCGGTGGGGGCCTTCTACAACCTGGTCGGCAGCAGGAGCCTGCTGCGGGTAAATGCCGTGCAGCGCCAGGCCTGCAACGATTGCATGGAGTGCTACGTGGTCTGCCCTGAACCGCAGGTGATCAAGCCGGCGCTGAAGGGGGAGGAGAAGGGCGCATCGCCGGTGATTCTCTCGTCCGACTGCACCAACTGCGGGCGCTGTATCGATATCTGCGCAAAGGATGTCTTCAGCTACGGCGGTCGTCGAAGCAAATCGATCGAAGTCTACAAGCGTGAAGGTGAAATCAATCCGGGTGTCCAGGCATGACCGGCACCACTAACCAATTCTGTTAATGAGAGTGATGATGGAGAAAGGTATGAAAAAGATCGCATTACTAACCGTTGCGGCAATAACAACCATGTTTCTGTCGACAGCGTTGCTGGCTGACGTTCAATCGCTGCGCGGCGACAAGCTCGACACGATGGCGAAAAAACCCGCTGACATGAAGCTGCTGAATGTCAAAGGGGGCATCGAACGCAGCTTCAAACTGCAGCCGCCGATGGTGCCCCATGAGGTGGACAAGTATGAGGTCAATCTCAAGAACAACGGCTGCATGAAGTGCCACAGCGAGGAGACCTACGAAAAAGAGAAGGCGCCGAAGGTAGGCGACAGCCACTATGAGGATCGTGACGGCAAGGTCCTGAAGACCATCTCCAGCCGGCGTTACTTCTGCAACCAGTGTCATGCGCCCCAGATGGGTGCGGACCCCCTGGTGCAAAACAATTTTCAAGGTGCCAAATAGTATTCAGCCGGATCGGGTCGCCTCGCACGGAGGCGGCCGCGATTCACTGAATTGCAGTAGCCAAGACAACCGGTGTAACTATGAACGAGAGTAAGAAAAAAGGCGGCCTGTTCCTGATAGCTGTCGGCATCGTTGCCGGCATCATACTCTGGGGCGGATTCAATACCGCAATGGAGATGACGAATACCGAGACCTTCTGTATCTCTTGCCATGAAATGGAACAGACGGTCTACCAGGAGTTGCAGGAGACGATCCATTTCACCAACAGGACCGGTGTGCGCGCCACCTGCCCGGACTGCCATGTACCCAAGGAGTGGATACACAAGTTCGTGCGCAAGATTCAGGCGACCAACGAGCTCTACCACAAGATGATGGGGACCATCGACACACCGGAGAAGTACGAAGCGAAACGCCTGGAACTGGCGCAGAACGTATGGCGTTCCATGAAGAAGACCGATTCACGGGAGTGCCGCAACTGCCACAAATTCATCTCCATGGACCTGGACAGGCAGACTCCGCGTAGTGCCGAGCAGCACGATACCCACTACTGGGACGCGGTGGACGGCAAGGAACCGCAGAAAACCTGCATCGATTGCCATAAAGGGGTTGCCCATTCGCTCCCCGAGGGCTTTGACCCGAATGCCGAGTATTGAAATGCCGTTGCCGGTAGCCTATATAAATGTGTTGACAGCTCCGGCAATCTCGGTTGATGATGCCCTTACCGAGTAGTGCTAAACGACCTATTAACACGAACGGGTAAAGCGACCATGCTAAGTGACCCCTTCGGCAGACGGATCGAATATCTGCGCCTGTCGGTTACAGATCGCTGCGATTTTCGCTGTTTCTATTGCCTGCCAAGAAGTCATAGAGACTTCGAAATGCCGGACGATTGGCTCACCACCGACGAGATCGAGCGGCTGGTTGCCCAGTTTGCCGCGCTCGGCGTGAAACATGTCCGGCTCACCGGCGGCGAACCCCTGGTACGCAAGGGAGTGGACGAGATAGCGCGGCGCATCGCCGGGCTGCCCGGCATCGAAGAACTCTCTCTGAGCACCAATGCATCGCGCCTGGACCGGTTTGCCGAACAGCTGAGCCGCGCCGGTGTGAGCCGGCTCAATATCAGCCTCGATTCCCTCAATGAGGAGAAATTCCTTGAGATCACCGGCAGCCGGCTGCAACCGGTCCTGGCAGGCATAGCGCGTGCACAGGCATCCGGCATGTCGCCGATCAAGATCAACATGGTCGTCATGCGCGGCATCAACGACGATGAAGTCGAAAGCATGATCGAGTACTGCATGGAGCACCACCTCACCCTGCGCTTTATCGAAACCATGCCGGTCGGACAGGGCGGACAGGCCGCCTCCGAGCACTACATGCCGCTTTCTGAAATCGAGGAGCGTCTCAAAAGGCGTTACCGGCTGGGTGCCGCCGCCATGCGCGGCAGCGGCCCGGCGCGCTATTTCCGCATCGACGACTCCGGTCTGGTGATCGGTTTCATTACCCCGCAATCACAACACTTCTGCGACACTTGCAACCGGGTGCGGGTCTCCGTATCCGGCGATCTCCACCTCTGCCTCGGGCAGGAAGAGAAGTTGGAGCTGCGGCCCCTGATGCGCAGCGGCGCAACGGATGAAGCCATTCAACAGGCGATTCGCGACGCCATCGCACGCAAACCGCAACGGCACCATTTCCACGAAGCCCCCACCGCGATCATTCGACCGATGTCGGCCCTCGGCGGTTGAACTGCATCAACCCAAGGCTTTGTACAGCGCACCCTTCTTTTTCGTGGGGGGCAGTAGCAAGACATCAACACCGATCTGGTGGGGGGTATAGAGCGTGGTGCGAATCAACCAACCACCGCCAGGAACCCGAGCCTGTTCGGTCATACTCCTGATGTGTGTCGTGTCGTCATACTGGTCTTCAACGACTTCGTATTCAAGTTTCATGATACCCCCTCCGCATGTCCGATTTCTAAAACACTCGTGTAGATAAGCATAGGCCAGAATCAGGGGAGGGACTGCCGATAGTCTACTCAGGAAGAGAAGCGCATGAATGAACAAAAACGAAAAAAACCCAGGCTAGCGCCGGGCCTCCCGATGACCGCAGGGTTTGTATCCAGCGGTTAGGTTTTACGCCTCGAAAGTCCGAACAGCGCCAGCATGCCGGTTGCGAAAAGCCACATGGCGGCAGGGATTGGAACAACCGATGTATTCACATCGATGGACCAATTCAACGAATAGGGCCCCGAATCGTCCGCTTGCTCGCCAAACATTGAAATACTGTATATCCCCGGCCCCAGAAAAGCGTCCACTAAATTGCCACTCGATGCATCGGCGATCAAGGACGCTGAGATATGATCAGTTGAAGCATCCCTGAGGCTGAAGCTCGGATTGAATCCCGTCGGCCCTTCAACGTTCGATGTGGTTACGAATAGGCTGTCGATCAGGGCGCCACTGCCGACCTCGAGCAGAAAGCTGTCTTGCGAATCGGTTCCCACGCTCATATTGCAATTATAGGTATCGGCCAGACATTCACCGGACAAGGAACCGGTGATTGTGTTCGCGCCAATCTCCAACGATCCGACCGTATAGGCAGAAGCGGCAAAACTTACGCTTCCGGGAAAGTCATTCATACCTTCAGTGATGTAAATCGCCTGTGCATTGCCTGCGAGAATCAAGGACAAACAGAAAACCATCAATGATTTATTCACCAGATTCCTCCATGAAATGATCGAACCGATCGAACGATTGGCCAATACCCCGCTAATACTCCACTCAACCAGTCACTGGATATCCTTCTTGAGCGTCAGCAAGAACAGCCAGCCGCCCATGGCAATCGCGCTCTCTAAGCGACCTGCTCAGCCAAGCGCCTCCATTGACTATCTATAAGCCAAAGGGATCCTATAATCAAAAAAGAAACTAAATAACGTTCAACTTAAACCGGGCCCAATCCCATTTCGATCAGGCTTGAAGCTGAATCATGGGAGCTTGCCGACGGTGCCGCTCAGGGTCATTTGGGGAAAGGGTATCTCCCAGCCGTTTTCAGTGCAGGCATCGACACACCAGCGTTGAATGGAGCGGCGCAGGCGATTGTAGAGATCCCCCAGTTCACCGCTGAAATCCGCAATCACGGTAATATCGAGAGATGAGCTGTTGGCCTGGGAGAACTCAACCCGCAAGTTGATCAGCTGTTCACCGTAACCCTCCTGCTCGGCGCGCTGCTGGATGCTGTCGCGCAGGATTTGCGGGATGGTTTCGGTACTCTTCTCCTGCAGTGCGTAGCTGACCCCCAACACCTCTTTGATGCGGAAGTTGGTCGCGAGATTGCGTGGCGATGCGGCGAGAAAGTCTCCGGTCTGGTAGGTTTTCAGGGCACCGCCCCGCTCCACCAGCTGCACCAGCTCCGGCGATATCCCGGTCACTTTACCCCTCACGCCATCGTTGAGAATGACCCAATCGTCCTTGTGGCAGGGGAACCATGGTTCATCGGGATTGCCCGGTCTCGATTTCTGATCCACAAGATCATCGATCGGCACACGCTGGGTTATACCCGCGTCCGGGTTTTCCAGGATGGAGAAGACATTGATCTGCTCAACCCGCCAGGGCAGTCCATCCATGTAGATGCGTTCACCCTCACGCACTGATCCGATATTGAGAAACAGCTGGATCTGGTGCCAGTATCGGGGCAAGGCATGACGCAGCCCCCAGCCGAAACCCAGCAACAGCAGGATGCCCAGGCTGAACAGCACCCAATCCTCCACCACGTAGAACACCACCATGGGGCCGATAATGATCAGCAGGGTGGTCAGGATTCTGTGTACCAGTTCCAACAGCCTGATGCGAAAGCTGCGATGTCGCTTCTTGAAGCCGGGCAGCAGGCGCCGCATCGCCTTGTTGCTCGTCCTGGAGATGAGAATCACCGCCAAAACCACCAGCAGGGCCTCGATCAGATAGAGACCGCGGCGCTGAAAAAACTGTTTCAGATAGTCCTGCGATGCATCCGTGAGCGAGACCTCGGCAGCCATCAGTTCATCGAGCTGCAGACGCGCGGCCTGATGCTCGCTGGCCATGAAGGCCTGATTCTTGCGCCACCTCTCCGCCAAGCCGTCGAGGGCGCCATTCAGGCTATCCGAATCACTCTTCTGCCGCAGCAGGTCGACATTCTGCAGTGCACTGTCCAGGGTATCCAGGCGCTCTCCGTAGTAGGCGATCTTCTCCTTCAGCTCCGACTTCAGGCGTACCTTCGAGGTCATATCCTTCATCTCGTCGATGGCGGGCTTCAACAGCGCGAACAGCTCCTCCTTGAGATCGAATTGCGCCTCCTCCTCGCTGCGCAGATTGGTGAGATCGACGCCGGCCGAGATGTTCTCGAAGTTCTCCTCGGTGACGGAGAGCTCGCTATCGAGCTTGATCAAGCGCTGCTGCAACGAGGCCTTCTGCGTCTCCGACTCCGCTTTCCCGACCTCTTTGCTCAGGGCCGTGATGTCCTTCTCGATATTCTCCCTGATGCTGACCAGGTTGCGCAGGGTGGTCAGGGTATTCATCTCCTTGTCGCTGACTTCGGGCACCCCCTGCTCCGCGGATAGTCCGCAGGGAGAGATCAGCAAGAGCACAACGAGGGTGAGCGCTGCAAGGCCCTCACTCAGGTATCGGTATTGAACGCTCATTTTCATCCCCCTATCGGTGCGCGAAACCCGTTAGCGTCATTGCATGAGACCATACTTACCCAGTATCGCGACCAGGGTTACGCTAAGCCCCAGAATGAGATTGACCAGTATCAAACGCCTTATAAGGGTCACAGCCTCAACCACCTTCGGCTTTTCACCGTTTTCAATGGCGGCCCTGAGCCGGTTGTAGGGTATGGTATAGATATAGATGAAAATCGCGGACATCAATATGCCGATCACCGTCATCAAACCCAACCACAACCCGATGCCCTGTTCATAGATGACGAACAGCATCCAAAATCCACTTGCCAGAATCGCAATCACGGATCCCCAGACCCATGGAAAAAAGTGGTTGAACACACCGAGCAGCAGAGGCACACGATCCGGCGGCTCCAGGGTTGCGTTGAGTACGGGGCGCATCACCATATGAGCAAAGAACATCCCTCCCACCCAGATGATGACACCCAGCAGATGAAGGGTCATAGCAATCGACATGGCACGCAACCTCCCCCCGCTCGGTCGACAGTTGATTGATCGTTCATTGTGCCTAAGCCTAAACCAATCTCCAAATATCCCGTGCCGGGGCCTGTGAACGCAGGTTTTGCGCTGTCCGCCACAGCGGAGGGGCTGCTCGATTACTGTACAAACCCTGTGAATCCGTGCAACAAAGAAGTTTGAAAAACTCCATTCTGGTGGGTACACTAACCGATTCCCTGCCATTTTTGCAGGAATAACGCGTAGACTGGCGTCCTAACGGGATGCCTTTTTTGTTTTATGGGTTTGTTCATGGCCGACTCTTTGATGACGACATACAATCGGTTACCAGTGACTTTCCTGCGGGGCGAGGGCGCCCGCCTGTGGGACGATCAGGGTCGCTGCTATCTTGACGCCGTCGCGGGCGTTGCTGTCTGCGGCCTCGGTCACGCGCACCCGGAGATTCGCGACGCCCTCTGCGAACAGGCGGGAACCCTGCTTCATACATCGAATATCTACGGTATCGCCAACCAGGAGCTGCTCGGTGAAAGACTTTGTCGTCTGGCCTCGATGGACCGGGTCTTTTTCGCCAACTCCGGCGCCGAGGCCAATGAGGCCGCGATAAAGATCGCGCGCCTCTATGGCAACAAGAGGGGGATCAAAAACCCCTCCATCATTGTCATGGACCAGAGCTTCCATGGCCGCACCCTGGCGACTTTGAGCGCCACCGGCAACCGCAAGGTTCAGGCCGGATTCGAACCCCTGGTTCAGGGATTCGTGCGCGTTCCCTATGACGACATCGATGCAATCATCGATATCGCGAAGCACAGCAACAGTGTTGTTGCGGTGCTCGTCGAACCCATCCAGGGCGAGGGCGGGATCAACATCCCCGAGGCGGATTACCTCAATCAAATACGCCGGATCTGTGATGAAAATGAGTGGTTGATGATGCTGGACGAGATTCAGACCGGCATCGGCCGGACCGGTCGCATGTTCAGCCATCAGCACAATCAAATCCTGCCGGACGTGATGACCCTGGCGAAGGGATTGGGCAACGGCATGCCGATCGGCGCCTGCCTGGCAAGAGGCGCCGCAGCCGAGGTCTTCTCGCCGGGCAATCACGGCTCCACCTTCGGCGGCAATCCACTCGCCTGCCGGGTCGCACTGGCGGTACTGGACAGCCTCGAGTCTCAGCAGTTGGTGGAAAGAGCGTCGCGGCTGGGCGAGCGCATGTTGAACGGATTCCAGTCGAGGCTGGGCGACCACCAGGGCGTGGAGTCGATTCGTGTCTCCGGCCTGATGATCGGGATCGAACTCGACCGTCCCTGCCTCGAACTGGTCAGCCGTGGCCTCGAGCAGGGCATTCTCATCAATGTCACCGCAGACAAAGTGGTACGGCTATTGCCTCCGCTGATCATCAGCGATGCCGAATGCGATGAAATCATCGACAAGGTATGCGCGCTGATCCTGGGATATCTCTAATTGCCCATTAGAGGCAGCAACTATGACAAGGCACTTTCTCTCACTCCTCGATCTCAGCAGTGACGAACTGCTCGCGCTTATCCGCAGGGCCAACGAACTCAAGCGCATGCAGCACCGGGGTGACATCCATACCCCGTTGAAAGGCAAGAATCTCGGCATGATATTCGAGAAGTCATCAACGCGTACCCGGGTCTCATTCGAAGTCGGCATGTCACAGCTGGGGGGTCACGCGCTCTTTCTCTCACCCCGGGATACCCAATTGGGGCGCGGAGAACCGATAGAAGACAGTGCCCGGGTGCTGTCACGCATGCTCGATATCATCATGATCCGCACCTACGATCATACCGCGCTGGAACTTTTCGCCGCCCATTCGCGGGTACCGGTGATCAACGCACTGACCGATCTGCTCCATCCCTGCCAGCTGTTGGCGGACATGCAGACCTATTTCGAGCATCGCGACGATATTCGCGGCAAGCGTGTGGCCTGGATCGGTGACGGCAATAACATGTGCCACTCCTACATCAATGCCGCCAGGCGCTTTGGCTTCCACTTGAATATCGCCTGCCCGGAGGGTTACGATCCCGACAAAACCCTATTGGAGTCCGCGGAGGGACAGGCAGCTATTGTTCGCGACCCTCTGCAAGCCGCCGAGGGTGTCGATCTGGTGGTCACCGATGTCTGGGCCAGCATGGGCCAGGAAGAGGAGCAGGCGCAGCGGGAGAGGGCGTTCGCCCGCTATCAGGTGAACGACGAGCTGATGGCCGGTGCGGCCGATGACGCCCTCTTTTTTCACTGCCTTCCGGCGCATCGCGGGGAAGAGGTGAGCGCATCCGTCATCGACAGCGAAAACAGTGTGGTATGGGATGAAGCGGAAAACCGCCTCCACTCACAAAAAGCGCTACTGGAATTTCTTCTCCTGGGCAGATGACAGGGACGTTGAAAATGTGTCCTGTTTCGAAACAAGGAAGCCGTTGAATTGTAAAATGCCCGTTATTGGCCGGACTGAGAGATAAACATGAAGCGATTCGTAATTTCGATCTTCTGCATGCTGCTTTTGCCTACGGTTGCTGAAGCAAAAACCTACTACATCACCGATACGTTCAAGGTCGAAATGCGCACTGGCGAGAGTAACAGGCACCGCATCACCCGTTATCTCAACACCGGCACCGCGGTGGAAGTTCTCTCAACCAACAAGGAGAGCGGCTACAGCAAGGTCCGGGCGGGCGCCAAGGAGGGTTTTGTCCTGACCCGTCAACTGATGGAGCGACCCACCGCCCGTGCCCAGCTGGAAAACATGCGCAAAGAGGTCGAGGCGCTGAAAGCGGCCCCGGGGGAACTCCGCCGCAACCTCGCCGAGCTGCAGAAGAGTCATCGCGAACTACTCACCGAACACAAGAAACTGCAACAGATAAAAGAGAAGCAGGAACAGGAGCTGCAAAGCATCCAGAGGACCGCCTCCAATGCCATACGCATCTCCAATGAACGCAATGAGCTGCGCAAGCAGGTCGCCGATCTGACCCGGGAAGCGGAGGAGTTGAAGCAGGAGAACCGGGATCTCAGCAACGAAGCCACCCGCGACTGGTTCCTCATCGGCGCCGGGGTCATCATTGCCGGCATCCTCATTGGCCTGATCCTGCCCCATCTTCGATTCCAGCGCCGCCGCAGTTCCTGGGGATCCCTCTGAGCCTGGACGGTTCGGCCCGTGGCGGCGGATACCGCCGGCGGATCGCTGCGAAGCTGCGATTTAAGTTCCCACGGGTAAAGCCGATAGCCTTTTGAAGAGAGGCCTGATGCAGACATCCCCACCGCTGAGATAGGGCCTCTGATTCAATTCAATAATCAAGGCACTACCCATGAACGACATCGCTTTTGAATTTGTGCAACAGCTTGGTGCTGAACTCTCTGCAGGCAATCTCAAGCTGCCCGCCTTTCCCGATGTTGCGGTGCGCGTGAAAGAGGTGTTGGAGAGCGATGATGTCTCCGCCGACAAAGTGGCGAAGGTGGTTGGCAGCGATCCCGTGCTCTCGGCCAGGCTGCTGAAGGTGGCGAACTCCAATTTCGCCAATCGCAGCGGCGCCCAGATCAAGGATCTGCGCACCGCGATCGCCCGATTGGGCTACGATCTGGCCTACAGCACCGCTGTTTCCATCGCCTTGGAACAGATCATGGACTCGAAGTCCGTGGGTCCGATCCGCGCCCAACTCAAGTCACTCTGGCAGCACAGCGTGAACGTCTCCGCCATCGCCTATGTGATTGCCAAAAAGCACAGCAGCATCAATCCGGACGAGGCGATGCTGGCGGGGCTGCTGCACGATATCGGAAAATACTACATCTACACCCGCGCCAAGGATCATCCCGAACTCTTCGATGATGAGGCGCGGATGGATGAGCTGCTGAAGACCTGGCACACAGGGATCGGCCATGCGATTCTCGAGGCCTGGCATTTCAGTGACGACATCGCCAACACCGCCAGCGACCACGATGACCTGGAGCGGGTGCTGCTCGGCAAGGCCGACGTCACCGATGTCGTCACTACCGCCAACCTCTGCGCCTACTGGGAGAATCTGGGCGAGGAGTTTGACTGGAGTCGGGTTACCGCAGCCCAACGGTTGAATCTGGATCATGACGCCATCGAGTCGATCCTCGAGGCGTCTACCGAAGAGATTCAATCGATCATGCGGGCGTTGGGATGCTGAAATAAATAAGGCCGCCGGGGATACCGGCGGCCTGGTCGTTTACGCCACCGAGTGGCTACTTCTTATTAACCGAATAGGCCTCTACTGCCTTCTTCTTCAGCTTTCGTTGAGCGTCGCTGCTCAGCCAACCATCTTTTCAGAAACCTTCCTGCGGAAGTTTTCATCCGATTGTTTCCGGTGGCATACCATGCCGACACCGGTGCATTCCATCTCTTCTCCCATCTCCTCTGGCAGCTGACTGTTAATTTTTTCAGAGGGAACCGAGCGCTATCGGTTCCAGGTCTAAACGTACAACTCAATAAGTTGCATTTTTTGTGCCGATATACCTGAGTAGTGATCCTGGTATCCAAGGCAAATTGGGCCTGAGGCGTTGTGCAACCCCTATCTCTCTGTTATCTGGTCAATTTTCCCACCGGGCATTGATCCAGACCCGGCAGGGCCGAGCGCTGCCGACCCATCGCTTTCGCAGACTCAGAGGTGACCGCGGGGGAATGATTGAACGATTCGTTCAATCCCCGTCAGGATCCGGTTGAACGGATCGTTTCATTCGCCTATCCGGCTCGATGCAGTGGTTGAAATCGCCCCATGGCCCGGGTTACACGACGCGGCGCGGCCGGGGCTCAATCGTCACTCTCTTTCTCCGCCGTCATGCCCGGCGGTGGTGACAGATTGTACTGAAGCATCATCCGCCTGAGTCGCGGACGGGAGATTTCGAGGATCTCACAGGCCCTGCCCCGATGCCAAGCGACAAGATCGAGTACATTTTTGATGTGGGCCTTCTCCATGGCCTGCAGGCTGATGGCGCCGGTCGGTCGGGCTGTCTCCTGTTGCTCGCCCCCGCTGATGCCACTGATGTCGGCCGGAAACTGGTCGATGGATAGGCTGTCGGTGGAACACATCGCCACGGCCTTCATCAAGGCATTCTCCAGCTCCCTGACATTACCGGGCCAGTCATAGGCCTGGAGACAGTTCAAGGCCTCCGTTGTGATGTGGGTGACCTTTCGGTTCATCTCGTTGTTGATACGGCCCAGCAGGGCCTGAACCAGACCCATGATATCCTCTTTCCTCTCCCGCAGCGGCGGCAGATGGATATTAACCACCTGCAGCCGGTAGAAGAGATCTTCGCGAAAATTTCCCCGACCCACCTCTTCCGAAAGATTGACATTGGTGGCGGCAATGATGCGGGCATTGGTCGTCAGCGTCTGCTTGGCACCGAGGGGAGTGAACTCTTTATGTTGAATCACGCGCAGCAGCTTGGCCTGCATGACCGGGGAGAGTTCACCGATCTCATCGAGAAAGATGGTGCCGTTCTCGGCGAGGGTGAATTTCCCCACCTGTTTCGATACCGCACCGGTGAAGGCGCCCTTCTCGTGGCCGAACATATCCGATTCGAGCAGGGTTTCGACAATCGCGGCGCAGTTGACCACCACGAATGGTCCGTTGGGATTGACACCGCTGCGATGAATCGCCCGTGCCACCAGCTCCTTGCCGGTACCCGACTCACCCGTGATCAAGACCGTTGCCGGACTCTTCGCCACCCGTCCGATGGTCTTGAAGATCTCCTTCATAGCCCTCGAGTTGCCGACCATGGAGATTGAGGAGAGGCCTTCACCCGCGGTATCGACCAGCTCTTCTTCGGCACTTGAAAGTATCTTCTCGATCGCGGCATCGAACTCGTCGATATCGATCGGTTTATGGATATAGTCATCCGCACCCTGCTGCATCGCCTCGATGGTGCTCTCCATATCATGGAAGGCGGTAATCATGATGATGCGCACCCCGGGCAGGGATGACTTGAATTCGGGCAGCCCCTCGAGTCCCGATTTCCCCGGCATGCGGATGTCAAGGACGATCAGTTCGGGATGAAACTGCTGTGACTTTTGCAGTCCCTCGTCCACACTGTGGGCAATCTCGATCTCGTGCCCCAATGCGGAGAGGTGCAGCTGCAGGGTCCGGCAGCTGGCATAATCGTCATCAACGAGCAGGATTCTGGCCATGGCCTCTGTTTCTACGACAGGTTTCTATTGATTAGACTAATGGAATCCGGGGTTTTTTGCCAATAACCGCGAATACAAGTGAACGGATTTATGGTCCGCAAATGAACGCGAATAAACGCAAATGCTTTCCGCTTCGCGATATGAACAGGCCGCACCCTACGCCAGCTCCAAAATTAGCCCAATCGGAAAAGTGGCGCCCTGCCCCACCAGAAAAGGTTGGAAACACCCTTCGGATTTCTAGCTCAGGACGAGGTCGTTTAGTTTAAGGTAGCAAATGTATTCCGCTTCGCGATATAAACAAACCGTAGGGTGGGGCCCTGCCCCACCAAAACACGTTGGAAACACCCGTGGGTTCTCTTACCTAGGGTGAGATCGCTTAGCTTAGAATGGCGGGTAATCAGAAAATCTGATCTAAATTCTGTCTGAATGATCAATCTTCGGCAGGGGTCGTAGGCAGGCTGACCTTGGCGCAGACGCCTCCGTTGTCACGCAGTTCCAGTTGCACCCTGCCATGGTGCTGGTCGACGATCTGCTGCACGATCGCCAGTCCCAGGCCGGTGCCCTTGGTGCGTGTGGTATAGAAGGGTTCGAACAGCCGCTCAAGCTCCTCCTCGGGCAGGCCATCCCCATTGTCGCAGATGGAGACCTCGATGGTGCTGCCCGACTCCGTCAATACCTGGTTGCTCTGAATCTCGATTTTACGATCGTCGGCTGACCGATTCTCGGTTGCCTGGATCGCATTCACAATCAGGTTGGAGAAGAGCTGGCGCAGCTTGTTGGCATCCGCCGGCAGGGCCGGCAGGCCGGGCCGGTGATCCACCTCCAGCGCCACCTTCGATTCATCGATCCGCCGCTGCAGGCTCAGCAGCGTGGTATCGAGCAGCTTCTCGATATTGACCCATTCGACCTTCACCGCTTCCGGCCTGGCGTAGGTCAACATGTCGGTCAGGATGTTCTCCATATAGCGGATCTGATCCAGGGCGATCACCGAGAGTTCGGCGAGTTCACTCTCCGCTTGCTTGCTCAGCATCTGCATGCACATCTTCACCGAGGAGAGCGGATTTCTCAGATCATGGGCAATCATGCTCGCCATTCTTCCCATGCTGGTCAGGGCCTGGGTTCGCGCCAGTTCCTGGTTGTGCATGTCGATCTCCTGCTGCAGCCGCTTGCGCTCGGTAATATCCTCCTTCACCGCCACATAGTGGGTGATGACGCCCTGCGGATTTTTCAACGCGGAGATGGACGCCGACTCCCAATAGAGTTCGCCGTTCTTGCGCCGGTTGTGAAACTCGCCCCGCCACTCCTCTCCCTGCCTCACCGTGGTCCAGAGTTTTGCGTACTCCTCCGAGGGGGTCTCGCCGGACTTGAGCACGTTGGGGCGTTTTCCGATCACCTCGTCCGGTCGATAACCGGTAACCTCGGTGAACTTCGGATTGACGTATTCGATCAACCCCTGGCTATTCGTCAACATCACGATGCTGGGGCTCTGCTCAACCGCATGAGAGAGCTTGCGCACCTTGTCTTCCGCCTTGCGACGATCGGTGACATCCTCGCCGATCGCGGTTATGCCGATCACCTGCCCCTGGGAATCGGTCGAAAGGGTGTTGTGCCAGGCTATTCTGCGGTGACCGAACAGCTTCTTGCGCACATCCACCTCCACATCCCGCGAGACATCTCGCTCGGTCAACAGACCGCTGAAGGTATCCTGGATCGCCTCTCTTTCCGCCGCATCGACGAAGCGGTCGACCCAGTCGCATCCCAGTACCTGATCCTGCTCCCAGCCGGTCAAACGCAGGAAGTAGTCATTACAGAAGATCAATCGATTATCCGTGTCCAGGGTGATAGCCGCCAACTGCA
Source organism: gamma proteobacterium symbiont of Ctena orbiculata (assembly GCA_003058495.1). GTDB lineage: Bacteria > Pseudomonadota > Gammaproteobacteria > Chromatiales > Chromatiaceae > Thiodiazotropha. The sequence goes on from QBVC01000022.1 coordinate 135,756, forward strand.
TGTCTTCCAGGGTCTGGCGGAAACGCCGCTCATATTCACTTTGGCGTTGCGCGTTGCGATGCCGCAGGTTGGCGCTGGCCAACAGCCAGGAACCGAACAGCAAAACCAGCAGAATGGCGAAATAGAGCGGCAGATGTTGACGGATAAACTGCCAGAAACCCGGCAGATAGCGGGCCTGCGGCACTTCGGAAACCACCTTCCAATGCGAGGTGTCGGGAGGGATGGCATAGCCGCTTTCACTAATGCCGTGCATGGTCTGGGAGGCGACTATCCAGGGGGTCACGGTCTCGAAGGTCAACAGGCCTGACGGCGTCCGCAGCTGACCGGAACCCAGGTCCCCTATCTCCCCCCAGGCCTCAGCATGGCTGTCGGAAAAACGCCGTTTATGCGCGAGCATGAAACCCCATTCGTCCCCCCGATTGGGGCTGCTCAGCCAGTAGCCCTGGGCATTCAGCAGATGGATGTGATCCGCGATGTTCGCTGCAGCCCGATTGAAGTCGTTCAACAGGCGCTCACCCAGATAGTTGAGGACGAGTATTCCCTTCTTCGCCTCGTCACCGAGATGGATGGGCACCGCAAAACGCATCACCGGTTTGAACGGGCGTTCGATCTCTCCCTCTTCAATATTGAGATCCAGGGGCGATATATAGATCTCACCCGGTGGAAGCGCCATGGTCTCGAGGAAATAGTAGCGCTTGGATTTATCCTGCAGCTGGGTGGGCGACACCAGTTCCGGTTGCCCCGAAGAGAAGTTGACCCGTACCCGCTCCTGTCCGGTCAGGTCGATGAACCTGACCTGGTCGTAGAGACGCTTCTCCTTGATGAAGGTGTAAAAGAGTTGCCCGACCTGGGTGCCGTGCAGCAGGCCGTCCTCCGCGAAACCCTGACGCTCGATGTAGCTGGAGAGAAAAATAAGATCCGAGATGACGTTGGAGAGATCCCTGTTGAGGGCGCTGCGCGCCAGTCCCACGTTGAGCAGCTCGCTTGACTCCCGGGTCACCCGCTCTGTTTCGGAGATGGTGTAGTAGTGCACATAGGCGCCGATGGCCAGGGTAGCGGCAAAGGGAATGAGAATGGCGAGAAACTGCTTCAGCCAGTCGAAATCCACCAATGTCCCACTTTGTCGGTTCATGGATCAGGAGCAGTCCATATCGTCAGCCGGTGGTTATCCCCGGTTTCTGGTGTCGTCGCATCGAGAAAGCTGGCGCTGACTTTAACTATCTGCCCGCGCGCAGCAGACCGCCCAGGCCCATCTCCTCAAGGGCGTTGCCCAGCAGCAGCTTGACTTCCGATACCTTTTCACAACGCAGTGCCGCCTGCAACAACTCCCTCGCCCTGGCCCGGGATACCGATCGCAATACAAACTTCACCCGCAGCAGGCTGCCGCCGTTCATGCTCAGGCTGTCGACGCCCATGCCGATCAGGAGCACGGCGGCGGCGGGATTGCCCGCCATCTCGCCGCAGACGCTCACTTCACGTTGATACTCCCTGGCGCCGGTGACGATCTGGATCAGCGCCCGCAACACCGCGGGATGAAGATCGTCGTAGATATCGGCGACATGGGCATTGTTGCGATCCACGGCGAGCAGATACTGGGTCAGGTCATTGGTGCCGACGGAGATGAAGTCGATGCGCCGCGCCAGGGCGTCGACCTGGTAGACGGCCGCCGGCACTTCGATCATGACGCCCACCTTCGGCATGGTGACGGCAAAACCCTCCTCGATCAGCTCATCGTGGGCCCGCTGGATCAGCAGCAGGGAGTCATCGACCTCCTGCACGTGGCTCACCATCGGCAGCAGGATGCGCAGGTTGCCGAGATCGATGGCGGCCCGCAGCATGGCCCGCACCTGGGTGAGAAAAATCTCCGGGTGATCGAGTGATATGCGAATACCCCGCCAGCCCAGAAACGGATTCGACTCTTCCACGGGAAAGTAGGGAAGCGGCTTGTCACCGCCGATGTCGAGGGTGCGGATGGTCACCGGTCGGGGGTGGAATGCGCTCAGCACCCGCTGATAGTTGGCCACCTGCACCGACTCGCCGGGAAAACTGTCACGCACCATGAAGGGCAGCTCCGTGCGGTAGAGACCGACCCCCTCGGACTCCTCGCTGCCCTGGGAACCCAGCTCGGTGATCAGGCCGGTATTCATATAGAGGGGCACCCTGGCGCCATCGGTGGTTTCGCAGGGCAGATCCTTATCCGCCTCGAGCTCCCTGAAGAGCGCCCGATCCTCATTGGCCAGGCGCTGATACTCCTCGATCACCGACGGCGCGGGCGAGACGTAGAGACGCCCCAGATAGCCCTCGAGGATCACGAAACGGCCGTCGACACGGTTTACCGGCAGATCGCTGAGGCCCATCACCGCCGGCACGTTCATCGCCCTGGCCAAAATAGCCACATGGGAGAAGCTCGCGCCCCGGGCCGAGACCACGCCCACCAGACGCCCCTGGGGCACCTCCGCCAGCTGCATCGCACTGACCTCGTCGCCGACCAGCACCGTCTTCTCCGGGTAATCGGTGGGCCTGGCCACCCGCTGCTGCAGATGCATCAGGATGCGCCTCCCCAGATCCCTGACATCGGAGGCCCGCTCCCGCAGGTAGATATCCTCCATGGCGTCAAACACCTTGGCATGCTCCTCGATGGTCTCGCGCAGCGCCCCCGAGGCCCAGTTGCCCTCGTGGATCCGCCGCACCGTGCTGCCGATCAGCGAGTCGCTTCCCAGCATCATCAGCCAGGCATCGAACAGCGCCCTGTCCTCCGCCGGAAGCGCCTCCTCGAAACGGTCCTCGATCGCCATCAGGTCCTGGACCACGGCGGCGACCGCGGTGCGGAACTCTTCCTCTTCCCGATCCGGATCCTTGGCCGGCCTGTCGGGCACCGCATCCAGATCCGCGGGAGGGTAGACGACCACCGCGGTCCCCAGGGAGACGCCAGGTGAACCCGGTCGTCCCTGGAGAAAGCGGTTGGGCGGCGCCAGATCACTATGGGTTACGAGATTCCCCGTGGCCTGAGCGTGGGTGATGGCCCCGGCCAGTTGCGCCGCGAGGGTAAAGAGAAAGGTCACCTCCTCGTCTTCGAAACTGCGCTGGATGTGCTGGCGCACCACCAATACACCCAGCACCTTGCGGTTCTGGATAATCGGCACACCGAGAAAACCCTTGTACTGGGTCTCGCCGGTCTCGTGGGTGAAGAGATAGCGGCTGTGGCTGGGAGCATCCGCCAGATTGACCGGCTCCGCCCTTTCGCAGACCAGGCCGATGAGCCCGCGGTGATAGGGCAGCCTGACCTTGCCAACCGCTCCCCGATGCAGGCCTTCGGTGGCCATCAGCACATGTTCGCGGCGCTCGAAGTCGGTCAGATAGACGGAACAGACGTCGATGCTGATCGCCCCTTTCACCTGGGACACGATCGTCTCCAGGGCCTGCTCGAGATCGGGCGCGCTGTTGACCTCTTTGACGATGCGATGAAGGGTATCAAGCATACCGGTGATCCTTAGGCGAACGATTGGGCGGTTGGCCGCATCGGCGATTCAATACCGCTCTACCCTGCGCTGCAGTGGTCGCGCACGCCGGAGCGATCCCATGAACTTCCCATGCCGGCAATGGACAGCCGCGTACAAAGCGCGCTTCAGCGCCGCTGCTGTCGCAGATAATTGGTATGAAACCGGTTGGGTGTCCCTTCCGGATAGAGCAGGGGCGCCAGCTCTTGCAGCGCCTTGGCATAGACATTGCGCTTGAAGTAGATCACTTCACGGATCGGCTGCCAATACTTGACCCAGCGCCACTCCTCGAACTCCGGGGTTTCGCAGTTGTCGAGGCAGAAGGCATCCTCCCCGCACTGTGCGCGAAGCAGAAACCAGATCTGTTTCTGCCCGATGCACAGCGGCTCCCGATGGCGGCGGATGTAACGTTCGGGGAGGCGATAGCGCAGCCAGTTGCGTGTGGCCCCCATCATCTCGACCTGTTCGGCCTTCAAACCGACCTCTTCCCGCAGCTCCCGGTACATCGCCTGCTCAGGGGTTTCATCCGACTTGATACCTCCCTGTGGGAACTGCCAGGCATCCTGCCCGACCCGGCGCCCCCAAAAGAGTTGGCGATTGTCATTGCAGAGGATGATGCCTACATTGGGTCGATAGCCGTCAGCGTCAATCAAGGTAGAAGCCAGAACATTGCGAATTCAAGACTATAGATTTTTCCACATTAACCACACAGCGGCAAGGCGGCAAAACATAAGCCTTTGCAAATTATGGATATTCCTTTACTGTTCATAGCAGGAACCGATGAAACTCGCTATCCGGCGAGTCGATCTGACTGGATAGGACCCGTGAACAGGCACTAACATGGCATTGGCGATTTTTGACCTCGACAACACCCTGCTCGCCGGAGACTCCGACTACCTCTGGGGTGAGTTTCTGGTCGAGAAGGGTATAGTGGACGGCGAGGACTATAGGCGGGAAAACCGGCGCTTCTACGAGGACTACAAGGCGGGGCGCCTCGATATCTTCGCCTTCCAGCGCTTCTCCCTGAAGCCCCTGCGCGACAACAGCATGCGTCATCTCCTGGATTGGCGCAATGAGTTTCTCGATAGCAAAATCACACCCATTATCAGCCCGCAATCCCGCCAATTGGTGGAGAAACACCGCAGCGCGGGGGATACCCTGTTGATCATCACCGCCACCAATGCCTTCGTGACCGGCCCCATCGCAGAACGCTTTGGGATCGACCACCTGATTGCCACCGAACCGGAGAGACTGGATGGCCACTACACCGGGGAGGTGGCGGGCGAGCCCAGCTTCAGGGAAGGCAAGGTGAACCGGCTTCGCGGTTGGCTGCAGGAACAGCAGCAGGACCTGCGTGGAAGCTGGTTCTACAGCGATTCCCACAACGACCTCCCTTTGCTGGAGCTGGTGGATCACCCGGTGGCCGTGGACCCTGACGAAACCCTGTCAAAGATCGCCAGCACGCGTGACTGGCCCATTCTGCGGCTACATGCTTGACCGAGGCTCGTGAGGCAAGGAGGTAACTAATGAAAAATACAGCATTTTTTGCCGTGCTTATCGTTCTCATCATGGGCATTCTGTATGTCATGAAGAGCAGCGACAATCCGCCTGAAACCAACATCAACCAGACGCCGAAGGAGTATATCGAGATGGTGGAAAAGAGAAAGGCGGAGCGGATCTCGGCGGAGAAGGCGCGGGCGCAGGAGCAGGAGCAACAGAGCCCGCCGCCGACTCAACGCTGACACAGGGGCCGATCGTCGGGATTCTCCACCGCGGCGACGATGGCGTCGACAAACTCGCCCAGCTCCCCGGGGGAAACCGCGGCCAGCAGGCGTCGCATCAGCCCGGGATCGACAGGCGCCTGAACCACCCGCCCATCCCCCAGGTTGACGTTCACGCCCGCCCGATGCCGATGCGCCTCCCCTTCACCCGCCGCGATCCGGATCTCATCCCTGTCCAGCAAGCGATCGTAGCAGGCCTCGATCTTGGCATCGATCGCCTCATCCAGATCTTCCGGCAGGGCGACCAGCCATCCCTCATCCCCGACCGAGACCTCCGGCTCCAGTCCCAGCTGTCGCAGGTAGTCGATGAAATCGCGCCAAGAGCGCTCGTCGAACAGGATATAGTCCAGCATGACGGTCCTCACCTCCGCGAGGGACTCATGGATTGAGCCCGCGCCCGGGTTATTCTTAAACAGTCGAGCAGCGTGGAGTGTACAGCATGAAGAGTCAAAATTTCCTCGTCAAACTGTCGAAGATGTTGGGATTCCCTCCCGGGATCAGTCCCGGCAGCCTGAGGTGCCCTCCCCGGCGCAGGATTATGCTTCAGGAATCCCCGTTGGCCGGCTTCCAGTATCACCGGGCGGCGGCAATCTGGCCCTTTCTCCGCGTTGGCGAGCCGCTTCATCTGAAACGGGAGCCCAGCAACCCCCACGACCGCTATGCCATCGCCGTGTGGTTCAGGAATGAGCATCTGGGATATATTCCGCGCCGTGAGAACCGCACCCTCGCCCGCCTGCTGGACCAAGGCGAACAGCTGGAGACAAGGATCGTGCGTCTTCTCGAGGAGGAAAACCCATGGCGCAAGATCCGTTTCCGGGTTGAATGGCTGCACAGGTAGCAGGGACCTGCAGGCCATGGCTTCAGCCCGGAGCCCTCACCCTAGCGAAGGCGCATGCCACCGGGTTTTCTCGGACTATGCTGCGATTTTTTACGGATGCCCTCGATGCCGAGACTCAGCTCCATCGTCTTGGCGGCGTCGCCCAGGTATTTGGTAATACCGAACTCCGCCAGGACCAGCCGGGCGCTGCCTGAAAACCCGCGCCTATACCCGCCCCAGGGATCTGTCCCCGCGCCGACATGCTCGACCTCGACCTGAATGGGCCGGGTAACGCCTCTCAGGGTGAGTTCGCCGATCAGCTGCGCCTTACCCTCACCCCGCTCCTCATATGAGCTGCTGACGAACCTCGCCTCGGGAAAGGCATCGACATGGAGAAAATCCTCATCCCTGAGATGCCTGTCGCGCTCCGCATGGTTGGTGTCGATACTGGCGGTGTCGATGACGACCTCGATGTCGGCGCTCGAGGGATCGTTTTCGTCGTAACTGAATGTTCCGGAAAATCGATTAAATCGTCCCGTCAGCCAGCTGAATCCAAGATGACTGATCTTGAACTGGATATAGGCATGCCCACCCTCGGTATCGATCACATAATCGGAAGCCTGAACCGATGGCAAAACAGAAAGTGAAAGCAACAGCAGCCGGGCCAAGTTAAAGGGAATTTTAATCATATTCAGCTCTGAGATATTCGCTTAATTCTGATTAGTTAATTGTAGCCAAGCATCGAAACATTTAATCAAACACTTTTTAATATTTTCGATGCAATAAACACGGTTTAAAAAACAAGGAAAAGGCAAGAAATAAACAGAATTTAATTGTCATCGACCGACTTAACAGGAGCAATATTAGAGATAACTCTCACAATGGATTTCGACCAGTTCTCACTTCCCACGCAATCAATCCCGACTACTCGAAAAGGCAAGTCTATGGGGCGTTATTTCCGGAATTTTTTACAAATTGCGTGGCATATTTTCGAGCTCTTTCACACTGCTGAAGGCGGCCACAAATTGTGTGAAATCGGTCATCTAAAACTGTGATCTTGTAAATGAATAAAAGGGTGTGTTGACCGCCATAGTGAGCATCAAAGGAATTCGCTATCGAGGTTGTCTAAATGAAATTTCTACGCACTCTCCTGCCACTGGTTCTATTCCCCGCACTTTTATTGACCGAGATCAACCAGCTGCAAGCCGGCAGCTACGCCTATGAACAGGCTGACGACATCGCCTTCACTCGAGCTGTGTGGAGAAAACCAAAGGGTCTGCTGGTATTCAGGGGCGACGGAACGCCGGGTACAGAGGTAAAACTCTATATCGCCGGCACGGATTCCCTCCTCGGCAGCAAGATCGTCAACAAACGCGGCAGATGGAATTTTATTTTCGTTGAACCGACCTCCATACCCTGCAGCGTTCGCGCCGAAAGCAGTATCACCACGATCGAAGCGGACGTCCACCGCGCGCCGGACGACTGCATCAGCGAACCAGATACCACGGAAAACAGTGCGCCCGTGATCAGCGGATCACCGCGAACCCAGGTTGCCGAGGGCGAGGCATACAGCTTCGTCCCCAGTGCGGATGACGCGGACGGTGACAACCTGACCTTCTCCATCGTCAACAGGCCCTCCTGGTGTAACTTCAACAGCTCGACCGGGCGACTCAGCGGCACACCGGATCATAACGCCGCGGGTACCACCAGAAATATTCAGATCAGTGTCAGCGACGGCACCGATACGGCATCCCTTGACGCCTTCAGCATCACCGTCGACGAAAGCAACCGGGCGCCGACAATCAGCGGCTCGCCCGTTACCAGCATCGAAGAGGGGACTGCCTACAGCTTCACCCCGACCGCCAGCGACCCGGATGGCGATGCGCTGACATTCTCGATCAGCAACATGCCGGCCTGGGCGGAGTTTAACACCAGCACCGGAAACCTCAGCGGCACCCCCGGTTCCAATTCGGCAGGCACCTATTCGAATGTGGTCATCAGCGTATCCGACGGCAGTGAAGTCGCAACCCTGGGTGGATTCACCATCACCATCGCGGACAACGCCCCCGAAGGCGGCAGATTCCAGTTTGCCCGGGCCGGCTACAGCGTGGACGAAGGCAGCGCCGTCACCCTCACCATCACCAGAGACAACAGCAATGGCGAGGCCAGGGTCAACTACGGCACCTACGGCGTAGAGGCGCAGCACAGGGTCGACTACAACGGTTTTCCCTGGACAACACTGGTCTTCGGCAACGGTGAAACGAGCAAGACCATCACCCTTAACACCCTGTCAGACGATGTCGCCGAGCCCGACGAGACCCTGGGCGTGCATCTAGACGCACCGTCGGACGGCTATTCACTGGCCTCCCCCTCGATCAGCGTGGTAACCATTCACGATGTCTCCGATCCCAACAGCGAGCCCGTGATCAGCGGCACGGCGGATGAAAACGCGGTGGTGGGCAGCGAGTACCGCTTCGCGCCCGACGCCTCCGACGCGGACAACGACACCCTGAGTTTCAGCGTGACCAATCTGCCGGCATGGGCCAGCTTCAACAACCAGAGCGGCGTCTTGAGCGGCACTCCGGGCGCAGAGGACGTGGGCACCTTCAGTAATATCGTCATCTCTGTCTCCGACGGAACCGCAAGCGCTTCGTTGGCCCCGCTCAACATCACGGTGGCAGCGGCAGAACCCGACGTGGGCAGCGTATCCCTCTCCTGGGTCCCGCCGACATCCCGGACCGACGGTACTGTACTGGATCTGAGCGAGATTTCCGGTTACAAGATCTACATGGGCTCAACCAGAGACAGCCTGGAACAGATCGTGGACCTGGCTGACTGCACCGTCCACGACTATGTGGTCAACGATCTCGCCACGGGTGACTACTACTTCGCGGTCACCACCTACGATATGGAAGGCAATGAGAGCGACTTCTCCAATATTGCCATGAAGAGCACCATGTAGCGGCTGACGCTTTCGGCTGGGTCTATAGCTTCAACCATATAGTCGATTGGTTGGCTATACCAAGCACCGGATCGCAGGGGTCACGATCCCTGAATCCGGTGCATTCTTGTCTAGATTCTAAAAAAGCAAGCCGCGAATAGACGCCATTCACCGTGAAGATCCGCAAATCGAATAGCAAAAAATTTGGAACAGAGGGTAAGACGAGTTGTGAGTGAAGCGCACCCATCCACTAAAAACTCAAAACTCAAAACTCAAAACTCAAAACTCAAAACTCAAAAAGCGTAACCTGCTTGAAGTCGCTGATGCAATCGACCGGTATAGTATCTAGCCGGGTTGGCGATTGTTTGGGTTCAGATCAGGGCTTTACCGCCAGCACAATCTGATTTCTCAGGGATTTCAACAGATTCAGCCTCTTCTTGTCGATCTCCACACCGTGGGGATTGGCGTGATCCGCGTAGATGAGACCCACCGCCCTGTTATTGATCACCAGGGGAAAGAGCAGGAATGAACCGGCGCTGGAGATCTGCTTGTACCAATCGGGTATATCCGCCTGTATCTTCTGTTCCGTGGTATCGGCGATATAGACGTCCACCGCATTTTTCATCGCGCCGTGAAAGACATCCACGCTGTAGGCGGTCGGAAAGCGGAAGCTTTGCGCGAACTCATCGGCGGAGCTGCCAAAACCCAGCCTTCCCGCCATCTCCCCTCGCTTGCGGTCCAGCAACGCCAATATGACCCGTTGAAAACCGATCGCACGATACATGGTCTCAAGCACCACATTGAAGATCTCGGAGACACTGTGGCTTCCCACCAGCATTCCGGTCACCTCCTGCAACCCGTCCATCAACAGGGATTCAGCATCTTCAGGGGTGGAAGCGGGGTTGCTCTCCTGCGGCAACGACTCGAGCGGCTTGGTGCCCTCTTCATCGAGGATCTGAGTTTCGGCCAAACCATCTTTTTCGATCGCCTTCGGCCGGCTTCGCTCGACCCCTTTGTGAGACTGCAGCTCGTCGCTGTTGCCGGTGAGCTTTTGTATGAATTGATCGGAAATATCACCCGATATCGCCTTCGCCACCTCCTGAAACTCATCGATGGACTGGCTTGCGAAACGACTGATTTGCTTGTTTGTGATATTGAGTCCCTTCGCATACTTTTTACCCACGGCCTCCATCGCCGATTTGTTGTCGAGTCCCGATTCGATCATCACCGTCATCGCCTCATCGGCAAAGGCGGAGACCAGGCGTCTGCGCTCCACCCGATTGACGGGTTTGTGGTCCCCCTGCCAATGTTTCATGCTGTCGACCAGTGTCTTGGGAAAATTCCACTGCGCCGCGATCTCGATGCCGATCTTTTCAAAGCTGACACCGAGCACGCTGTGCTGCGCGGTGATAGGCTCTTTCTCCTCAACCTCGACCAGGCGCTCGATCTCCTGCGACTCCTCCGGCAGGTAGAATGCCACCAGCAGTTTTCCCAGGTCGTTCAACAGGCCGGTGAGGAAATAGGCCTCGGCTTCGTGCTGATCGATTTCCCCCGCCACCTTGTGGGCCAGGGTTGCGCGAAACATGGCCGATGAAACCAGGTCGCGGAGATAGCCGGCCTGCTGCTTGTTTTCGATATGCTCGAAAAAGATCAACGACGCCGCCAGGGAGCGGATCGACTGGGTGCCCAGCACCACCACGGCGCGCGAGACGGTGCCGATTCTCCCGGAAAAGCGTCCGTAGTAAGCGGAGTTGACCACTTTCAGTATCTTGTTGGTGAGGGCGAAATCCTTGACGATGACACCCGCCATCTGATTGACATCCTTGTTGCTGGCATCCGCCATGGCGTTGATGCTGCGTACCGATTGAGAGAGGGCGGGAAAGTCGCTCTTCCTCTTCATGCGGCGCAGCAGGAACTCCACGGTACCGCTTGCATCTTCATCGAGCGCCAGCCTGCCCTCATCGACACCGCGCATTTCGTTGAAGGCCTGCAGCATCTCGGTGGCATCCTGGTAGCGCAAGGCGGGGTCCTTTTCCAGGGACTTGAGGATGAAGCGGTCAAGCTTCTCATCCACCGAGGGATTGAACTGGGAAGGCGGCCTGGGCTCCAACTTGAGTATCGCGTCGATGACGACCTGCTGTTTGCGGCCACTGAATACCGGCATGCCGGTCAGCATTTCATCGAGGATCAGGCCGAGGGCGAATATGTCCGCCTGGGGTCCGACTTCCCCCTTCTGGATATATTCCGGCGCCAGGTAGCGGGGGGTACCGATGAGCTGGCGGTCGGGCCCCTTGGCCTCTGTAACCAGGCGGGCAATACCGAAATCCATGATCTTCGGTACCTTGTCGCTGTTGATGATGATATTCGCCGGTTTCAGATCACGATGCACTATGCCCGCCTTGTGCGCCTGACTCATGCCCTCGAGCAGGCCCTGGAAGATCTGCAGGGCGTCGCCCACTGCCAGCGGGTCGCCGTTGATCAGCTCCTTCAACAGATCACCCTCTACATATTCAAACACCAGATAGGGGACCTGCTGCTGCTTGCCGGCCTCGTAGATGGAGACGATATTGGGATGCTGGAGCTTGCTTACCGCGCGGGCTTCATCCAGAAACGACGACTCCATCAGCGACTTGTTGAGCAGTTTGATCGCCACCTTGCGTTCCAGCTGACTGTCGTGACAGAGATAGACTGTACCCTGATTGCCGATCCCCAGCTGTTCGCCCACCTGGAACCGACCGATCTGTTTTGGCTTCATCACCACTCCCGGATTGCACCTCCACCTCTCTTATCGGCAAGGCACTGAAAACCTGATGCAGACGCCGGCATTGGAAATCCGTGGAACTATCCCCGATATCCTGCGCTCAAGGGTGCAGCAAGCGGCGCATCAAATCTTCAAGCATGGGAAGATCGATGGCCGGCAGCTGGGAATCATCCTCCCCCGTCTCTATGCCGACCACACTGAGGCGTGATGGCAGTTCATCCAGTTGACCGGCCAGCGCTATCGCCTCGACCACGCCGAAACCATGACTGGAAGTCAGACAGGCCTGTTGCGCCAACGACTCAAGGTCCAAGGCCCTTACCCCGCCAGGCCGTTCGCAAGCGCGTACCGCATCGATAATCACCACCTGATCAACACCGTGAAAATAACTGACGATCCCACTGCCCGGCCGATCGAGCTTCAGCAGTTCGCAATCCTCCAGTTCCAATCCGGCAAGATGGTCGATGGCCTGCCAGGCCAATTGATCGGCGCCGAAGGGCGATCCGACCCCGAGAATGCGGATCATCGGCGCTTGATTTCGAGATCAAGGAAGTGGGTGGCGCATGAGATACAGGGGTCGTAATTGCGTATCACCTGTTCGGCCCGCAGACGCAGGGCGTCGTCCGGGTTGTCGAGGCCGAAGCGTTCCAGGGAGAGACGGATGTCCTCCTCGATGCGTCCCTGGTTCTGGCTGGTGGGCGGCACGATACGGGCGTAGCGGACTATCCCCGTGTCGTCCACGTCGTAGCGATGCCAGAGAATGCCACGCGGCGCTTCGGTGCAGCCGAAGGCATTGCCCTCCTGGGGTTGCAGCGGAATGTAGGGCTCGTCGGGCCGGCGGTAACGTTCAAGCAGCTGGATCGCCTCGTGGACGGCGAAATGGAGTTCGATGGCCCGCGCCACGATGCTGTGAAACATATTGTGGCTGGGAAAGGCTATGCCGCACTCATGCATGACCTTGCGCACCGGCTTTGGCAGCTGGTGGAAATTGAGATTGAGCCGGGGCAAGGGCCCGACCAGATAGGGCCGCCCCTCCAGGGTGGAATGCAGCGCGGTGGAGTGGGGTGACTGGTGCTCCTTGAAATAACTTTCGTAGAAGTTGATCTCGGTCTCCAGTCCCTGTCCCGAAATCAGATTGCCGCGCTCGATGGCATACTCCTCGGGATGGCTCAGGGCGACACTGATGAAGGCCTGTTCATCGTCGGGAAAGTCGAGCCCCGCGGTCCAGCCCACCAGGGCCTCCGCCGCCGGCAGGGCCGCCTCCAGGCGTCGCAGCAGGGACTCGACTTCATCCTGCCTCGGCGCCCGGTAGAAGCCACCGACACGAACCCCCACCGGATGTACCGAACGGCCGCCGAACAGCGCGATCAGGTCGTTGCCGAGGGTCTGCAGTTCCAATCCCCGCCGCACCGCATCCGGGTAGTCCGCGGCCATCGCGATCGCCGAATCGAAGCCGAGAAAATCGGGGGCCGCCAGGAGATGGATATGCAGGGCATGGCTCTGCAGCCACTCTCCGCAATACATGGCGCGGCGCATTCCACGCAGCCACTCGGGGGGCTGTAGTCCGAACAGCTCCTCGAAGGCCTGCACCGCGCTCATCTGATAGGCCACCGGACAGATGCCGCAGATGCGCGCCACCATGTCGATCACCTGGTTGCATTCGTAGCCCTCGACAAACTTCTCGAACAGCCGGGGCGGTTCGTAGATATTCAACTCAAGGTTTTGGATGGCGCCCTCAACTACGTCGACCTTGAGGGCGCCTTCACCCTCGACCCGGGTCAATACCGGCACATGGATCTGGATATCGCGTGTTTTATCATTCATGGGAACTGTCTTTCACTCGCTCGCCCGCCTGTTTGAAGGCGGGGGCGTGATTGGCAATGAAATGGAACCGCCTGGCAACGGCGTCGCGTTCGAGTCCCAGCTCGCTGAACCGCACGGCCAGGGATCGGTCGTTTATCTGCTTCAGGGGGCCGTAGCAGCTGTAGCAGCCGCGCCCCATGGAGGGACAGAGCGCATTACAACCCGCCACTGTAACCGGCCCCATGCAGGGCTCGCCCTTGCTCACCATGACGCAGACCAGACCCTTGCGCTTGCATCCCATACAGACGGAGCGGCTCTCGGGTCGCGGTCGAACACCACTCAGCAAATCCCGCAGGGCCCCCACGACCTGACGCGAATTGACCGGGCAGCCCGGGATCTCGAAATCGACCCTGACATAGTCGGAGATGGCCTTGGAGTGCTGCAGCGCCTCGATATGGTCGGGGCGGGCATAGACCGCCGCCATCCAGGCGGAGCGATCGGTAAAGTTGGCCAGCGCCTGTAACCCCCCCGCGGTGGCGCAGGCACCGATGGCGATCAGCGTGGCGCTCTTCTCCCGCACCGCCTTGATGCGCTCGATATCCTCCGGCGTGGAGACGCTCCCCTCCACCAGCGCGATATCGGCCTCGGCCACCGGATCGCTGGGACCGGCCTCGGCGAAGTGAACGATATCCACCAGCGCCGGCAGTAGCAGCAGGGGTTCACCCAGATTCAGCAGCGCCAGCTGGCAGCCGTCGCAGGAACTGAATTTGTGAACCGCGAGTTTGGGTTTGGTGCTGTTCATGAAGTCTCCAATTCTAACGGTCTAAATACCGCCAATTTTGAATTATGAATTTTGAATTAGTGGTGTTCGCTTCGCTCACGCCCTCGTTATAAAAAAGCCGTGCGGCTTGCCGCAGACATCCAATTAATAATTTAAAATTCATAATTCAAAATTAGTCAAAACCCTTTCGCCCCCAAAAAATCCGCCAAGTCCGAATAACAGAACACCGGCCCGTCCTGGCAGACATAGTGGGGACCGATCTGGCAATGGCCGCACTGGCCGATGCCGCACTGCATATTGCGCTCCATGCTGAACCAGATGCTGCCGTCGGCCAGCCCCATCTCGCGCAGGTTGGCGATCGCCGTCAGCATCATCAGCTCGGGGCCGCAGAGCAGGGCAACCGTGCGTTGGGGGCGTACCGAGATCTGTCCGATCAGTTCGGTGACCATCCCCTGCTGCCCTTTCCAGCCCTTGCCGGCCACATCCGCCGCCAGCAGGATGTGCACGTCACGCAGTTTCGCCCACTCGTCATACTGTTCCCGCCAGATGAGATCGTCCGAGTGTTTGACGCCCTGCAGGATATGGATACGTCCATAATATTCGCGACGGCGCATGATGAACCGGATCACCGAGACCAGGGGGGCGCAACCCAGTCCTCCGGTGATCAGCAGGATATCCTTGCCCTTCATCCGCGCCAGCGGCCAGCCCCGGCCGAAGGGACCGCGGATGCCGACCCGGTCACCCGGCTGCAGCTTCGACAGCCCCGCCGATACCCGCCCCACCACACGGATGGTATGGTCGAAATAGTGGTTGTCCAGGGGGTCGTTGACGATGGAGATGGGTATCTCGCCGACACCGAACAGGGTCACCATGTTGAACTGCCCCGGATCGAATTCGTAGGCCTTCTGCACCTCCCAGTCGTACTGAAGCCGCAGGGTGAAGATGGTCGGCGACTCCTGGACGCGCCGGTCGATCACCGCAACATGGGGGATATGGGAATCAAACATCGAGACTGCCCTCCTCCAACACAGCCGTTACTTCCTGGGTCAGGTCTATACCAACGGGACACCAGGTGATACAGCGGCCGCAGCCGGTGCAGCCGATGCGCCGCTGCTGCACCTGCCATCCCGCCAATTTGTGGGTCAACCACTGCCGATAACGGTGCTTGATACTGCTGCGCACCTGGAAATGGCCCATGTCGCTGTGGGTGGGACTGAAACAGGAGTCCCAGCTGCGCACCATCTCCGCTGCATCGCCGGTCAGGGCCATCTCATGCTCGACCCGGTAGCAGAAACAGGTGGGGCAGACCGCGGTGCAGTTGCCGCAGGAGAGACAGCGCTCAGCGACCTGATCCCAATGGGCGTGTTCCAGACGCTTGTAGAGGTGTAGCAGCGCCTCGCTTCCAGGCAGTTGTCGCTGCTGCTCATTCGCCGCCCGGTCACTGGCCTGCAGCATTGCCTCGAGCTGGGCTTTGTCCGCAGGCTGAAGCGCCAGTTGCCCGGTAACCGCCTCCCCCTTTTCACTCTGATGCCAGACGAGGAATCCCCCGTCCAGCTCCGCCATGCCGATATCGTAACCACCAGCCAATGCCGGACCGTCGCCGGTGGAGACGCAAAAACAGGTCGAGGCCGAATGGGCGCAATCGACGCCGATCAACAGCAGACTCTCGCGGCGCTGCCGGTAGTGGGGATCCGGTCTCATCTCCAGCTCGAAGTGGTGGTCCTGGATCAATAATCCGGCAATGTCGCAGGCGCGCACGCCGAGCACTGCGGTCGGCGCCGCTTCCGGCAGCTTGCGCTGGAAACCATAGGGTTCCATCCGCTCCTGCCAAAGCACCTCGCGGGGGGCGAAACAGAGGGGCTTCAGGGCCTGCGGACCGTGATTCCAATCGAACAGCCGCTGACCACCGCCGGTTTGCAATCGATAGCGACCCGGCTGCTGGTCATTGGTCACCCCACGGGGCAGGGCGTCGGGGCTGTCGAGATAGTCGAACTGAATCGCGCCATCGCGGACAGAGGGACCATAGATCCTGTAACCGGCTTGTTGTAAAACCGTAAAGAGTGCCTGCAGCGACGAACGCGGAAGAAACCCCGGACGCCTTTCGACACCTGAATGGTGCTGAGAATTCACACTGGATCCTTGAGACCGTCACTTGGTCAACGTTGGAATAAAGCGTAGAGTTGAACATAAGCATCCATGCCGTTTAACGTTCACTAAGAAACATAGACAACATTTTCTGCTTCAATTCTAGCCAAGGAATGGATGCTGCATAGGTAAAAAGAAGACAAATTCGATTCTACTTTGACCTTCATCAATCATGGTATTTAAAGCCTTATCATGAGAAAGGATTATGTACGACGTATTGTGATTTACTGCTATAGAATGATTCTAATGCCATTCAATTAATGCACCCGACCAGGAATTCAGGATATGCAAGAGAACATGGTCACTATCGACGGCAATGAGGCCGCCGCCCATATCGCCCATCTCACCAACGAGGTGATCGCCATCTACCCGATCACCCCCGCATCACCCATGGGCGAGTGGTCCGACGAATGGTCTGCCAGGGGCATCAAGAACATCTGGGGCACGGTCCCCGATGTCATCGAGATGCAGAGCGAGGCGGGTGCCGCGGGGACGGTGCATGGCGCGCTGCAGGCGGGCTCCCTCTCCACCTCGTTCACCGCCTCCCAGGGCCTGCTGTTGATGATACCGAACATGTACAAGATCGCCGGTGAGCTGACCCCCACCGTGCTCCATGTCTCGGCCCGTTCGCTGGCGGTCCAGGCCCTCTCCATCTTCGGCGACCACAGCGATGTCATGGCCTGCCGCGCCACCGGCTATGCCATGCTCTGCTCCGCCAGCGTGCAGGAGGTGGCCGACTTCGCCCTGATCGCCCAGGCGGCCAGCCTCGAAAGCCGCGTCCCCTACCTCCACTTCTTCGACGGTTTTCGCACCTCCCACGAGGTCAACAAGATTCAGCTGCCCCGTGAAGAGACCATCAAAGCGATGATCAACGAGGAGTGGATCAGCGCCCACCGGGAACGCGCCCTCTCCCCCGATCGCCCGGTGATCCGCGGCACCTCGCAAAACCCCGATGTCTACTTCCAGGGGCGGGAAACGGTCAATCCTTTCTATGAAGCGGCGCCGGCGATCCTGCAGGGGGCGATGGACAGATTCGCCCGCCTCAGCGGCCGGCGATACGGCCTGTTCGAATATCTGGGCGCGGAGCAACCCGAGCGGATCATCATGCTCATGGGCTCTGGCATCGGCGCCGCCCAGGAGGCGGTGGAGCACCTCACTGCCGCCGGGGAGCCGATCGGCATGGTCAAGGTCCGCCTGTTCCGCCCGTTTGCGGCGGAACGCCTGCTAGAGGCGGTGCCCGATTCGGTGAAAAGGATCGCCGTGCTCGACCGCACCAAGGAGCCCGGCGCCGACGGCGAGCCGCTCTATAAGGATGTCCTGGGCGCCTTCGCCCAGGCCTACAGTGACGGCCGCCGCCCTCACCTGCCACGGATCATCGGCGGGCGCTACGGCCTCTCCTCCAAGGAGTTCACCCCGGCGATGGTGAAGGGGATCTTCGACGAGCTCAAGAAGGAGCAGCCGAGAAACCCCTTCACCCTGGGCATCATCGACGACCTCAGCAAGACCAGCCTGCCCTGGGAGAGCGGATTTCGCCCCGCCGCCAGCCAGGGGATTACCGCCTGTGTCTTCTACGGCCTGGGTGCCGACGGCACCGTCTCCGCCAACAAGAACTCGATCAAGATCATCGGCGAGCAGACACAAAACCATGCCCAGGGCTATTTTCAGTACGATTCGAAGAAATCGGGGGCGATCACCGTCTCCCATCTGCGCTTCGGCCCCGATCCGATCAACAGCACCTACCTGATCGGCGCCGACGAGGCCGGTTTCATCGCCTGCCACCAGCCCACCTTTCTCGGCCGCTACGAGATGCTCGACAAGGCGAAACCGGGGGGCGTGTTCCTGCTCAACACCAATGCCGCGCCGGATCAGGTCTGGGAGACCCTGCCCGGTAAGATGCAGCGCCAGATCATCGACAAGGGGTTGAGCTTCTACATCATTGATGCCTACGAAATCGCCGAGAAGACCGGCATGGGCCGGCGCATCAACACCATCATGCAGACCTGCTTCTTCGCCATCTCCGGCCTGCTGGAGCAGGATCAAGCCATCGAACTGATCAAGGATGCGGTGAAGAAGAGCTACGGCCGCAAGGGGGCGAGGCTGCTGCAACGCAACTATGACGCCATCGATGCCGCGCTGAGCGGCCTGCACCAGGTCCAGGTAGCGGACACCGTGACCGGGGACGAGAGCCCCAGGCCGGTGGTGCCCGCCGATGCCCCCCTCTTCGTGCAGCAGGTCACCTCCCTGATCATCGCCGGACTGGGCGACGCGGTGCCGGTCAGCCTGATGCCCAACGACGGCACCTGGCCCGTGGGCACCACCGCCTACGAGAAACGCAATATCGCCCTGCAGCTGCCGAAATGGGAGATGGACCTCTGCACCCACTGCGGCAAGTGTCCCCTGGTCTGTCCCCACGCCGCGATCCGTTCCAAGGTCTTCCCCGAGGCGTTGACCGAGAGTGCCCCGGAGAGCTTCCTCCACACCCCGATCAAGGGGGGCAAGGATTTCGCGCCGGGCAGCCATATCAGCTACCAGGTGGCCCCCGACGACTGCACCGGCTGCGGTCTCTGCGTGGAGATCTGTCCGATCCGGGACAAGAGGAATCCCCGGCGCAAGGCCCTCAACATGGTGGACGACGAGGCCTACCACCAGCAGGAGCGCGCCAACTGGGATTTCTTCCTCACCCTGCCCGAATACGATCGCACCCGGCTCAAGGAGACCACCATCAAGGGGGCGATGATCATGCAGCCCCTGTTCGAGTTCTCCGGCGCCTGTGTCGGCTGCGGCGAGACCCCCTATATCAAACTGGCGACCCAGCTCTTTGGCGACCGTATGCTGATCGCCAACGCCACCGGCTGCTCGTCCATCTATGGCGGCAACCTGCCCACCACCCCCTATACCACCAATCCCGAGGGCCGGGGCCCAACCTGGTCAAACTCCCTGTTCGAGGACAATGCGGAGTTCGGCCTCGGCATGCGCATCGCCATCGACATGCAGCGGGACCAGGCGCTCGCCCTGATCGGCGGGATGCGGGATCAGCTGGGCGCTGAACTGAGCGATGCCCTGCTCAAGGCGGAACAGCAGAGCGAGGCCGAGATCTTCGAGCAGCGTCAGCGTATCGAGGCCTTGAAGCGGAAGCTGGCAGCTATCGACAGCCCCGAGTCCAGGCGTCTGCTGGCGGTGGCCGACAGCCTGGCGAAAAAGAGTGTCTGGCTGGTGGGGGGCGACGGCTGGGCCTACGACATCGGCTACGGCGGCGTCGACCATGTCCTCGCCACGGGACGCAATGTCAACATCCTGCTCCTCGACACCGAGACCTACTCCAACACCGGCGGCCAGACCTCCAAGGCCACCCCCCTCGGCGCGGTGGCCAAATTCTCCGCCAGCGGCAAGCCCACCAACAAGAAGGATATCGCCCTGATGGCGATGGCCTACGGCAACGTCTACGTGGGACAGGTGGCCTTCGGCGCCAAGGATATCCACACCCTGCGCATCTTTCTCGAGGCCGAGTCCTACGACGGTCCCTCGCTGATCATCTGCTACTCACCCTGCATCGCCCACGGGGTCGATCTGTCGAACAACATCAGACAACAGGAGCTGGCGGTGGACTCGGGTCACTGGCCCCTCTTCCGCTACGACCCGCGGCGCAGCGAAAAGGGGGAGAATCCCTTGAAGATGGACTCCAAAGAGCCCTCCGTACCCTACCGCGACTTCGCCGGTACCGAGACCCGCTTCAGTGTACTGGAACGAACCCACCCGGGTCTCTCGGAACGTTTCCTGCGCCAGGCGCAACACCACATCAGGACCCGTTATCAGCTCTACGAACAGTTGGCGAAATTGGCGGTCGGGGAGACGAACGATTAGCGCTTGGGTAGGTCCACACGCGGCAGTCCGGGGCCTAAGGAGTTGGCACGGATTTCGTTTCCCGCAACCGGGACCGCAGGTTGACTGCTGATCAACGCTCGTTGATTGGGATTAGGCTCTCGCCCTGGCGCTCTTAGCCTGGATAAGTTCCCAAATAACATCATTGGACTTCGCGCGCGCGATCAGCGATTGCGCGCTATCGCCTTTCTGCAGATAGGCGCAGCGGGCTTGTATATTCACGCCTTGAACAATGCCGAAATCCGCCTCCCTCAAGGCGGCCTCCAGACGCCAGACGATCTCGTCCAATGTGGTGTGATCGGTCCTGGGCAATATGATGATAAACTCGCCGACACCCCAGCGGGAAAACAGGTCCACTTTTCGAATCGCCCGATTCACCGCTTGGGTCATCTCGCGAAATACCCAGCGAAGCGCCTGCCTTCCATGGTCTTTGATAATGAACGCTTCTCCCTCGATGTTTAGAATGATCAAACAGAGCGGCTCATCGTAACGATGCGCTTTGTCCGCGGTAAAGTTCAACAGCTTCTGTATGAATGTAGCGTTGTAAAGGCCCGAGAGTTCATCCTGGTAAGAGAGATTATCGGGTTCATGGAAAAGCCGTTTTGCGATTATCCTTGTCAGGTTTTCATGAAACCGGGAGGCGATACGGGGATAGAGCCGGGCAATCCGGTGGATGCTCTTCCACCGCAGTGAAAGTGCCTGCACATCCCCCACAGCCACCACGTCGGCCAGCTGCTCCCGCTTGGATACCAGCGACGAAACCCCGAATACCCCGCCGGGTTCATAGCTGGTGACCTGGTAGGTCGAGCCGTCATGTCGTGTGCGCCATACCTCCGCCTGCCCCTTGAGCAGCACCAGCATGGTATCGTACCTGGTTCCCTGCAGCAGGATCGCTTCGTCCGGCTGATACTCCCGGATTCGACTCATCGCCACCAGTTTTCTCACCTGCCAGGGCCGCATACCCTGAAACAGTGGACACTTGTCGAGCACATCTCTCCTCAGGTGCAGCGAGAGCAGATCCCACACCGTGATCAGGCGTGTGTTTCGCAGCATCAACGGGATCACCACAAAGGTTCCAACCAGGGCCAGACACATGACCAGGGCGCTCAACAGACCGAACAGGGTGACCGGAGGAAAGTTGGAGAAGGTCAATGTGAGAAAGCCCGCGGCCAAGGCCAGCGCGGTAGCAATGATCGGGGTCGATTCCTGTTGAATGACTTCCACCAGGGCTTCCGATTCAGATCGGTAATTTTTCGCCAGGCGCTGGTAGCGCACCATGAAATGCATGGTGTGATCTACGCAGATACCCAGGGCGATGGCGCCGACCATGGTGGTGCCTGTATCCAGGGCGATGCCGGCCATTCCCATGATGCCGAACAGCACCAGGATGGGAAAACAGTTGGCCGTCACGGCGATCAAACCTGCCTTCAGATTCATGAACAGCAGGGCAACCAGCAGGAAGATCACCAGCAACATCAGCAACAGTGACCTTGCCTGGCCACCCGCCATGTAATCCACCGCCTGACTGTTGAGGTAACTGCCGCCGGTGATCGTTACGTCCAGGATCGGATCCATCCACTCCCTGGCGTACTCCCTGATCGCATCCACCACCTCATTCAGCTCATGGGAGGAACTGATGGCGTGGCGAACCAGGATGCGGGCCTGGCTGTAGTCCGACGAGACAAAGGCCTCGGCATTCTCATGGTCCAGCAGGGACATGTACTCCTTGACGACCTCGTTGCGTGCGGGGAGGTAGACGGTGCCGGGCCATTCACCATCGATACCGCTGTGAACCACGGCGATGAAATCGGCAAAGGAAAAGCTCTTGTCGAAACGGCCTGTCTCATCAAGATAGTCCTGGAGCCTGTGCAGCTCCTCGAGATAGGGCACCTGGAGGAAGGTGCCCTGGGTACCGCTCAACACGATCGAGAGGGCCTGAATTCCGGAAAGGTTTTGATGCAGTAGATCCGCCTGCTCCGGCAGCTCGGAGCGTTGGTCGAAGTAGTCCATTACATTGTTGTTGACCCTGATCTGGCTCGCCCACAAGAGACAGACCGCCATCAACATCAGAATAGCGCCGATGATCGCCTTCGGGTAGCGCGACAGCTGCCGATAGAGCCAGGTGGCAAAGGACGCGAACGGGTAGTGGTTTATAGCCAGCGTATTGACTCCGAATTTACGTGTCAGTTGCAGGCTGGCGGGAACCAAGGTGATTGTGATCAGAAAGTTCATTGCCAGGCCCAGGGCGGCGATCAGGCCAAACTGTTGCAGCAGATCGATGCGATTGAGGGAAATCGAAAGAAAACCCAGAAAGGTGGTGGCGAAGGTCAATGCGATGGCCATCCCCATGTATTTTGCCATCAGGCTGATCGCCATTTGATCGTTTTTTCCCTTGCGGATTGCGGCCTGGTACTCGGACAAAAGATGAATATCCTCGGTCGAGCCCACGATGATCAACAGGGCGGGGACAATCGAGGTCATGACATTCACCGGGATGTCGAGAGCCGCCATCAGTCCAAGGATCCAGATCACACTCATCCCGGCGGTGAACAGCGGGATCAGCGGGGCCTTCCAGTGGCGCAGGGTGAGGGCGAGGGTTAACACCAGCACCATCAGGGCAAGCGGCAGAATCAGCTGCTGATCGGAGCGGATCTGCTCCGAAATGGCCGAGCGGACCGAGGGATCGCCGAGATGAAATACCCGGCGGAAACGCGCCTGCAACGGCTCGATCGCCTGATCCAGCGCCACTGCCACCTCCTCATCGAATCCCCGATGATAATCATCCATATCGAAAAAGAGGTTTATCGCCATCACCTCGCCGCTCCCGGAGAGCAGATTGCCTTCGATCAGGGGGTTGATCAGCGCAGCCCGGATAACGGCATCCGCCGCTTCGCGGTCTTCAGGTATGTCCTTCAAGTAGGGGTCGCTATAGATATAGCCGTCGACCGTATGCAGGTAACGAACCGAGAAGAGGCTGACCGTTCGGCTGACCTGGGGAATGGCCTCGATGGTCTTCAGGGCCTGCTGTATGGCGGAAAGATTCCGTGGCGCAAACAGCTCGGGATCCTCAAGATAGACGACCGTGACATCCTCGCTGCCGAAGCTGTCCATTGTGCGTCGGTACTCGGCAAGGGCGGGGGGATTGTTGACCATCATCCCTTCAGCCGTGATCTCTACGCGTAACTCAGGCAGACGGAAGAGGGCAAGGATTGTAAACAATCCAAGCACCAGTACAACCCACCCTGGATGACGGGCCGCGGTTAAGATGATTTTGGTCATGAGGAGGGTTCCCTGTTCCGTCTGCAGGCCAATATCCACTCTCACGGCAGGTGGATCGTCTTACCTCAACTCAAAAATAGTCTTGCTGAAACTCTCCTTTACATCTGAGTATCTCTATAATGCCTGATCATCAGTATAGCTCGATGAATTGATTCGACACTCTTGCTGTTCTATTACCCTTAATATTTCATGGACTTAGTGTCGATAACTTCATATCCTGAACATGATTAGACACATCCACCACTGACTTGACTACATGCTCATCGTAGCTTGTTTTGTGTAAAATTCTTCGACAAAGTCGTTTAGCAAAGATCGAAATCGGCAAGACAATATCCCATCCAGGATAAACATGAATATGGCAAGAAACAGGATGAACGAGTGGTCGACTTGATTAAGGCCGCACACCGTATTGATGTCGCAATATCAAACCAAGTACAAGATTATAGCCATTCTACATTGATGATGATGTTTCATGTTATTCTTAGATGATTAACGATATACATTTAATACGCAAAAAAAGAAGTTGGTAAATATTTATGCTTTTTGTCACCGCACATGAAAAACAAGTAATAATTAATAGTAATCATGAATGTGATGTTTTGATAATACACTAATCAGATAACTAATTACTTTTGAATGTTGGCTTTCACATAGACTCATTTGGTGAGAAATAGGTATGTCCAAAGGAATAGATGCATTTCGTTCAGAAATTAGAGAAGTTGTTTCAGGGCTTGCGCAACTAAATAGAACAAAAATTTTCCTAGTAACGGGTTTATTTGCTGTTGCCTTTGGTGTTGCAGGTTTTGGAAATAATGCGAAAAGCATCCAGGAATATAGCTATATAATTCTGATCCTGATTCCGTTTGTATGCGCTTATGTTGATTTTCAATACTACCATGGCCTGGCAAAGATTTTTGTTTTAGCACATTTCCTTACTTCATATGATATGGATGATGAGGAGTTAGTTGTCGTACAAGACTATGAAAATTTTATTGAGGGAATAAGAAAGAACTACGCACCACGCTTATTCGGCTTCGAGGGAAAAGCTCAGGTTGGTTCAAGCATAATGCTTTCTGCTTTTGGGCCATTACTAGGTATCCCCCTTGCGTTATCCGCCACAAACAGCCCAGTCACATTAGGAGTTGAGTGGAAATATTATGGTGTTACAGTTTTATTATCCTCTGCAATTGCTGGTGCAATATTTGTATACTCTCAATTTGTTATTTACAGTGACGAATTAGACAAGGCCAAAAACGCAATACCAAAAAGAAAATGCAAAAAAAATATAACAAATAATATACACACATACGATGAAATCATTTCACACAACTATGTTTATAAAACCAATCCTGTTCTTCGCTTAGTATTTAAAGGATCTGATATAAATTCATTTGATGATAAATTGTGCATGAATTCTGCTCTAAATGGACTTAAAGAACCTACTGATAGTAGCAATATGATAAACGAAGAATTTAATAATCGTATTTCCTACTATAAATCCAAAGATAATATAGATAGATACGTTTTATCAATATCCATTACTAAAGTGTTATCGATATATGGTTTGGGTTCCAACATCAGAGGATTTGATAGAAATATCAAAACAACAACATTACTTAACAATGACACTCATTTTGGATCAGTCGATAATTCATATTCTAGTTTTCCAGTAATCTTTCTTCATTGCAAAGGACATTGCATCGGTATTCTATGGAATTCATCCAGGCCTGCCAGAATTGCAACTCAATTATATGCTGAATCTGCCAATATTAAATTAACAGTTTTGAAAGGCGGTAATTTAGATAATGAGTTTTTTATCACACAAGGTTCTTTTGGCCATGTAGTGGACTTTTTTACATTTTTGACGGGCAGACCAATGCGGCCTCCGCTCTGGGCGCTTGGTTACCACCAATCAAGATGGTCATATAAAAATGAAAAAAAAGTAATGAAGATTGCTCATTCATTCAAGAAGCACGATATACCCTGTGATTCAATATATTTTGATATACATCACATGGATAGTTACAAAGTGTTTACATGGAATAAGTCAAGATTTCGATCACCAAGAAAGTTATTTGACAACCTAGAAAAGCTAGGAATTAGAGGGGTTGTCATCGTTGATCCCGGTGTAAAGGTAGATAAGCAATATGATGTTTATATAAACGGCATAGAGAACAAATACTTTTGCTTAAACGAGTCAGGGAGTGAATTTGAAGGTAAAGTTTGGCCAGGTAAATGCGTATTTCCGGACTTTACCCGACAAGAAGTGAGAAAATGGTGGGGTGAATTAAACAAAAGATTAATCAAGCAAGGTGTTAGCGGCATTTGGAACGACATGAACGAACCTGTACTTTTCATTGCTAATCATGAGAATCCATTAAAGTACGATATAAGACATTATTTAGGCCCTCACTGGGTTTTTAGGAACAAGTATGCTTTGTTTGAAGCTGAATCAACTTTCAATGCTATTAAAGAAGAACTAAGCGAGTTGCCTTTTGTGTTATCTCGATCCGGGTGTTGTGGGGTTCAGCAGTTTGCATTTGTATGGACAGGAGACAATAACACATCGTGGGATGACTTAAGACAAAATCTGTATGACGTATTAAATCTTGGCATGTCCGGGGTACCATTTAGTGGTGCCGATGTTGGTGGTTTTTGCAATGAACTAAATTTACCAGGTATTTTAAAGACATTTAAGTTTAACAAAAAACCAGAATTATTTTTAAGATGGATTCAACTTGGCTCACTGATGCCATTTTTTCGGGTACATACAAGCCTTTATTCACATTCTCAGGAACCCTGGTCGTTCGGCAGTCATGTTTTGGATATATCAAGAAAGCACATAAAAAGAAGATACCACTTACTACCATACATATATACCTTGGCAATTGAATCACACAATACGGGAATGCCAATAGTAAGACCATTGTTCTCCGAGTATGATTATTTAGAAGAGATTACAGATCAATTCCTCATCGGTAGTGATATTTTAGCAGCACCTGTGCTTTTTCCAGGCGTAAACTCAATAGTTGTAACCCTTCCAAAGGGCGCTTGGTTTGAGTATGAAACTGGCAATATATACCGTATCGACAATGACTTCGAACAAATTGAATTCACAGTTACAGATGATTATTATCCACTTTTTGTAAAATGTGGCACCTTCATCCCGATCTCGATTCCTAGTAATAATTCTAAAAACAGCTTTTCTGATAGAGTAATATTTGAAACATATATTATAGATGGAATCAATGAGGCATCTGGAAAAGCATATTACAGAACAAGCAACAAATTGGAAGATAAAGACACATTTATTAGTATTACAGCAATTGTAGACACTTATGATTATCTAGATGTTTCCGTAACATCAATTAACAATAATAAACTAGATACAATCGTCATTCGGGTTCCTCCTATATTTACTTCCTGTGAAATTAATAATGAAATTATCACTGGTAAAGAAGTTATAAATGTACAAAACAGAAAATTAAGCTGGAGAGAGTTCGAATTTAATTCAAATGAATTCAGTACAAGATTTAGTAAAAAAAAGTAATTCCCTTAAATTCCACATACGAACAACCTTATAATTGACCCTATCATTCACCGATTCACTCAACAACCGCCTCAAAACTATAAAATAACAATTTTTTTATTATTAAGCATAGATTCTTGGTATAAAAACCTTGACTAAATAGAACTTACAGAAAGAACCAGACAACACCAGCATTAGATTCAATCCGGTTTATTATTTTCATAAGGCACCGTCTCCGGCGCCACGGCGCCGCCCGAGATGATGAAATTCATCGCCTCATCCATACTCCAATTGGTCGACACGAGCTTCTCGATCGGCACTATCTCCAGGTACCCTGAGGTGGGATTCGGCGTGGTTGGCACATACACCGCCGCAAGCTCCTGCCCGCTGTTGTGATCCACCATGGTACGGGTCACGAATCCAACCGTCTTCATCTCCGGTGAAGGGAATTCGATCAGCACCACCTGCTGGACGTTTTCCGGTTTCTGCTCCAGCGCGGAAATGAGCTTTTTCACCAAACCATAAACGTTCTGGATCACCGGCAGTCGTTGCACGGTGGATTCGAAGATATTCAATATCCTGCGCCCGATCACCCGGCTTGCAAGCAGGCCGACCAGGTAGAGTCCGACCAGCATCAGCAGTACTGCCAGGGTATTTTGAAACCAGGGCTCAAGCAGCCATTGCGCCACCGACGGATACTCGTTCTGAATACTGCGGGAGAGTATCTTGACCCAGGGCGATCCCAGTTTGGAGAGCTGGTTGAAGACATACTTGAAGACCAGCCAGGTGACCCAGAGGGGAATAAGGGTGATTATTCCACTGATGAGGTAGCGCTGGATATGCAGGGGTCTGGTTTTCATCTCGTTCACCACATCCTTAATTAGGCACAACAACAACCGGCTTATCTACACACTCCATACTCCTGTGAAATGTGCATGATTAAGGAAAGTCTGACTAATCCGTCATTCCGGCGAAAGCCGGAATCCATGTGCCAGATTTTCCTGGATCCCGGCATACGCCGGGATGACGAAAAGAGAGTTAATCATAGGTTCCTCAATTGACAAAGTATCATGACAGCAATCGAAGCCGGTTACACTTAGATTGCAAGTGATCGAAGGCATGCCATGTTCAATAGTAGATCCGAACGAAGAAATAGAGCGACATTCCACCCCCGATAAGAATAACGAAATAGCGCACATAGCGCTGCGGCAGCCGACGTGAGAGATGGGCGGCCACATAACCGCCGGCCAGTGTTCCCAGCATCACCAGGATACCTTCATACCAGGCAATAGCCCCATCCAGGATAAACAGGAGTATGGCTATCAGGGAGATGACCGATGAGATGAGCAGCTTGAGGCCGTTCATCGCGTTGATGTCGGTATGGCCGGCCAGGGCCAGGTAGCTGAGTATGATGATACCCAGGCCCGCATTGAAGAAACCGCCGTAGATCGAGACCCCGAGCAGCAATAGCAGCAGCAACAGCCCGCCGACCAGGGAGGCATGCCGGTGTATCGCGGCGTAGGCTTTCAAGCTGCCGTTGAGGCGCCCGCCAAAGATAAACAGCAGGGTTGCGAACAACAGCAACCAGGGAATGGCCTGACGAAACACCGTCTCCGGTGTCTGCAGCAACAGCAGCGCACCCGTCGAGCCTCCGACCAGACTGATGATGACGAGTCGCGGCAATGAGGCGCGGTGGAGGGCCAGATCCCTGCGAAACGCATAGGCCCCGCTCAGGTAGCCGGCACAGGAGGCAAAGGTGTTGGTGGCATTCGCGCTGATCGGGGGCACACCGACGAAGAGCAGCGCCGGGAAGGTAATGAAGCTGCCGCCCCCGGCGATCGAGTTGAGCACACCACCGAAAAACCCGGCGCCGAAGAGCAGCAGCAGTTGGTAAGTCATACCCACCCGGTAGTTATAACTGAGTGACCGACTCTATCTGAAACCCGACTCAATGAATAGGAGATCCGGATTGAGATAAACTGATCTTCCTTCAGTTGATCTTTAACGGAGGCAACAGCGATCCGCTCTTCAGCTGCTTGTCTATGGATGGATAGGCAACGCCGCTTGCATCATCCAGCCAGCTTGTAAAGACCCACTTGACGCCATCGACCACCCGTTCCGGCTCTTCCTTGTGGACATAGTGACCCCCATGCGCCGCCACCAGCTGCCTGCTGCGGCTGCTCAGCTCGGAGAGACTCAGCTGCATCTCCGACCAAAGCGCCCGCCAGGCAGCCGACTCCATGCCCCGCTGCGGCGCCCTGCTCACCACCGCCAGGGGCTTGTCGCCCATGGTGGCCGGCATTCTTGCACCCTGTGCGGCCCGGTATTCATCGAGGGCATGCCCGGGAAGCACCGCTTGCATCAGCCGCGGCATGGTGCAGCCGCTCAGCTGTCGCTGCTGACAGGCCCGGGTGGTCATCGGATGGCGGCCGTCAACCAGTACCACGCCGGCCACTTCCTGCGGATAGCGTTCAACGAAATTGAGCACATAGAGACCGCCCAGCGAGTGCCCCACCAGCAGATAGGGGGGAGCGTGCCCGGTCCGCTTCAGCAACTGACGCAGTTCGTCGACGATCTGCCGCGGGGTGCGCGGCCTGTCCGTCACACCGCTGGGTAGATACCCCGGCCGGCTATAGGCAAAGACCCTGCTGATCCGTGACAGCTCGTCGATGATCCCGTCCCAACTCGCCATGCCGTCGCCCAGACCCGCTTCGAGTACGATCGTAACCGGCCCCTCGCCCATGGCGGCATAGCCGATCCGCGCACCCTCGATCTGTTGATGTTTGGCATTACGCAGTGTCGTGCAGGCCGTCAGCAGACAGGCGCAGATCACTGCAATCGCAAAACCATTCAAAATTCGCACGAGCATCTCTAGCTTCTCCTTGTAACCGTTCTCTGCAGTCACATCCAGAACATCCACCATAAGTTGAAATACTTTTTGATAATCTTTTTGCTGACCCAGGTTATACCCTTGACGGCTTGCGCCGTGCCTGAATTGGTCATGATGACAAAGGCGAGATCCGCGTCGGGAAAGAGCATGGTCGCGCAGTAAAAGGTACCGGCGCTGCCATCAATCATTGAATAGCGCTCACCCCATGAACTCGCATTTGCCACGCCGAGGGAGAACCCCCGCTGCCGATAGTGAATCGTGCGGTAGGTCTCCGCGGCCAGATAGTTGTCCTCACCCCTCAATCCCCGCAGGTGGAGCTGAACATAGCTTGCGTAGTCCAGGGGCTTGAGACTCAAATCACCGGCGGGGGCGATGACCTCGGGAAGCCTGTATTCATGATCCGGGGAGAGGGCCTTCAGGGTTCCGTCTATTTCCGCATGCCCCCAGGGCTGATTCCTATGCTGCTTGTTTGGCCAACCGAACACCACCTGAAGCTGCAGATCCCTGGCTAGGGTCTGCAGGATCAACTCCTCCCAGGTTAGACCTGTAACCCGTTCCAGCATGGCGGCCGCCATGGTATAGCTTGCATTCGAATAGAGATGTTTAAAGCCTCGCTTGGTCCTCTTTGCAGCGGGCTCCTGTCGGATCAGATAGCGAATAAAGGCTTGTCTTGATTCGGTTATCGAGGCATCCAGTCGGGCGTACTCTTCACCTGCCGTGAATGACCTGATGCCTGCCTGGCATAACAGCAGCTCTTCCAGCGTGATCGTCAGATAGTCGTCCCTGGCCGCCGCCTTCAACTCCGGAAACAGATCAAAGAATCGGCTGCCCCAGTTGAGTCTCCCCTGCTCAATCAATCTCCCCGCGATAACGGCGAGGATCGATTTCGTGCAGGACCCGATATGAAAGTAGTCGTCGAGGGTGGCGGCGGCGTTCGAACCCACCACCCGTTCACCCTGAATATCCGCGATCCGCATCCGCTCAGAGTCCATCACGACCGCCGCCATGGCGGGGATGCCGTTTTCATGCCTGGCCTGCTCGATGAAATCGGTGACATCCTCCTGCAGCAGACAGCGACGCCTCCCGTTGCCGTTGCCAGGGCCTGCAGCCGGTTCCTGTCGATCTTGCATCATCCCTACTCCCTCCGAAGCGCTTCAACCGGTAAAAAGCCCGCGGCACGCTGTGCCGGGAAGTAACCCGAGGCCAGGCCCACCAGTACCGAGACCAGCAGACCGACCAGGATGCCGCTGCTGGTCGGGATCAATGGAAACCCGGTCACCAGATCGAGCAGGCCGCCCAGGATCAGACCGATCATCAGGCCGGCAAAGCCGCCGATGACACTGATCAACACCGCCTCCGCGAGGAACTGGAACAGGATCTGCCTGCGGGTCGCACCGATCGCCATTCTCACCCCGATCTCGCGGATCCGCTCCACCACCGCGGTGCTCATAATCCCCGCGACGCCGATACCCCCCACCAGCAGCGAGGTGGACGCCGCCACCACACCCATGGCGGTGATTCCGCCAAGGATGCGTTCCACCGTCTTCAGATAGGAGGCGAGGGTCACCTGACTGTATTGGTAGGCGCCGCGATGGCGTCGTTGCAACACCTGCTTGAGCTGCGTAGCCGCCCGCTCCGCCAGTTGCAGTGAGACCGCCTCCGCCTGCAGGTAGCTGATCTCCCGATTGCCGTTCATCTGCTGCACCAGGGTATAGGGCATGAGAATCCGGTTGTTGGCATCCTCGCCACCCTCCGAACCGATACTGGCCAACAGGTCGCGGCTCTTGTATTCCAGGATACCGATCACCCGGTATTTGCGTCCCCCTATGCGCAGATGCCGGCCGATGGGATTCTCCACTTGCGGAAAGAGATCCTTGCTCACCGTCTCGCCGATCAATACAACGGGACGACGGGCGTCGATCTCCTGCTCCCTGAATCCGCGTCCCTGTTTCATGCGATCGTTATTGATGGCGAGGAACGCTGCGTTTACGCCTTTGATCGATGCATTGCTGTAGCGATTCCCCCACTGGATGATCAGCCGCTTCTCCGGCAGGATAATCGGACTGATATTGCGTACCGCCGGGCAACAATCACCGCTCAGCAGTGCCAGGTCCTGTTGCATCAGACCCGACCCCATCCGCACCCGCCGGTTTGGGTCCTTGTCGTTATAGTCACGGATGACCCAGACGGAGCGCAGCCCGAAGGTCTCCAGCTCTTTCATGACGAAGACCTTGCCGCCGCTGCTCACCGCGCTGACCGTCATCACCGCGGCGATGCCGATGGCGATGCCCACCAGGCTCAACAGGGAGCGCAGGCGATTCTCCCTGAGCGCCCGCAACGCCTCTTTGATCAACTCGATGGAGACATACAACTGATTCATGAGAGGATCTCCCCATCGCGCAGGCGCACTATGCGGTCGGCCGCCTCGCCGATGACCGGGTCATGGGTCACCATCAGCAGGGTATGCCCCTCGGCGTGCAGGCTCTTGAAGAGCGACATCACCTGCGCGCTGTTGCGGCTGTCCAGGGCGCCGGTGGGCTCGTCCGCGATCAACAGCGAGGGCCGGTTGACCAGGGCCCTGGCGATCGCCACCCGCTGCTGCTGGCCGCCGGAGAGCTGGTTGGGCAGATGGGAGGCCCGGTCCGCCATGCCCACGTGTTCCAGGGCGGAGAGGGCGCGCTGTTGCCGGGCCGAGCCCGCGATCCCCTGGTAGAGGAGCGGCAGGGCGACATTCTCCAGCGCGGTGCGGGTCGGAATAAGATTGAAGGACTGAAAGATGAATCCGATATAGCGCGCCCTGAGGCGGGCGAGCCGATGGGGAATGGCGTGGTCCACCACCTCACCGCTGAGCAGATAGTGGCCGCGATCCGCCACATCGAGACAGCCGATAATGTTGAGCAGGGTGCTCTTGCCCGAACCCGAAGGCCCCATGATGGCGACGAACTCACCGCCATCGACCTTGAGATCCACATCGTGAATCACCGCCAGCTCCGCCCCGGCCCGCCAGTAGGATTTATTGAGGCCTTCGATTTCGATCATGGCGTCCTCCCTGTCACCCGCAGTCCCGGATCGAGGGCCTGGCCATCCAGACGCACCACGCGGATACCCTCTTCAAGACCCTCGATGACCTCAACATGGGTGTCGCCCTCCAAACCGGTCTGTATGGCGTGATAGCGCACCCTTCCCGCTTCGATCAACACCACCTCGGTGCGTTCATCGCTCTCCCGCAGGGCCGCAAAGGGAAGCTTCAATACCCCATCGCGTCGTTCCACGGCGATCTCCAGATCCAGCTGCTGTCCCAGCAGCAGCGGAGGGGGCTCCTCTCCAAGGCCGAGGCGTACGCGAAAGGTGTTGAGACGCTTGTCCTGCTCCCGCTCCACGCTCGGTCCGATCCAGTTGACGGCGGATCGCCACTCCCGCCCCGGAAAGGCGTCGCAGCGAACCACCACCGACTGTCCCTTCCGCACCCGTCCGCTGTCCACCGCATCCACATGGGCCTCGATCTCCCAACGCGCCAGCGCCACCAGGGTGAAGAGCTTGGTGCCGGCCTCCACCCATTGTCCCACCTCCGTCGATTTTCCGATCACCACCGCATCGAAGGGGGCGCGTACCTGCTGCCACTCCTGGGCCACGTCGGCCAGGCTCAGATCGGCCCGGGCCACCTCCCAGGCCGCACTGGCAGCCTCCCAGTTGAGTTTCGCCTCCTCCAGCTTCTCCGTGGAAACGGCGCCCTTTTGCGCAAGTTTCTGCAAGCGCCGGTAACGCATCAGCTGTTCACGTCGATGCACGTCCTGCTGCTGCAGGAAGGCCTTGGCCCGTTGCCGGCTTGCGGCGGCCGCCCGATTGTCCATGGTGGCGAGTATCTCTCCCTCCTCGACCTCTGCACCCAGGGTGGTGTCGACACGGTTGACCTGGCCATCCACCAGGGCGGTGATCTCAACCTGTCGGTCGTTGATCACCTCCCCGGTCACCCTGATCACCAGTTCCATGTCGCCCCGCTCCACGGCCAGGGTCTCCACCTCCCGCGGCTGCTCCCCCAGGACCAGGTAGGCAGCCGAGAGGAGTAGCGAAGCAACAAGCAGGGCGGCAAGGATGCGTCCCGGTTTCATGGTCATCGGTCTCAGAACTTGTAGCTGAGTCCGAGGTAGCCACCAGTCAGATTGCGCTCATCCACAATCGGACTGTCGCTGATCTCGTCCCCGAGACGGCCCACACCGACACCGCCGACCAGATCGATCCGTTGATCGAAGGCATAGGCGAACTCGACCCCGGCGAAGGGCGTGACCGCCGCATCCGCCTCGTAGACCGCCCGGCGGGCGGTCGCCTCGTCCCTATCCACACCGAAGTAGTAGTCGGTCATATTACTGCTCTGCCAGCTCACCCCCAGTTCCGGGCGCAATGACCACTGACCATGCTTGAGGGGATAGGCATAGCTGAGAATCACCTCCTGACCATCGGACGTGTCGCTGACATCGGCCAGCAGCTGGGCATTCAGTTCGCCGAAACCGGTCTGCCAACGGGCGGTGACACCGATATCGAAACCGGGATCCCGATCGTCCAATCCCTCCAGCTCGTCGTTGTCCTCCGGATAGAGCCCCATGGCGCGAACACGGCCCACCAGGTCGATGTTGTAGTCATCGGCTTGGACAATGCTGTACCCCAGACCCGCAAAATTGGTCGAGCCGTTGAAAAAGGAGATCCCCGGGTTGCCAAGGTTGGCGTAGAAACGCTCACCCTTGTAGGCGACCATCGGCATCAACACGGCGACGTTGTCCTCGCCCAGGAAGGGATTCTTGCCGCCTGCGACGTTGGCGCCGACCCGCCACTCCCCCGCTGAAACCTGTTGCGAGGTCAATGACAGGACCACTGCGGCCGCCAGGGCTGAAAGGGTATGTTTGATAGTTCGACTATTGTCTCCTGAAGTCATCTTCTCATCTCCACGGTTGTTCCAAGTGATGAGTTCAGCTTAAGGGGAGACGGCGGTGGTGTCTGTGGTGGGCTTGTTTGGGTTTGTATCGGGATGTAACAGAGTGCTGGGTTATGTAATCCGTGGCTTGGGTGGTGCTATCTGAAACGGGGGGCCTTCAGTATCCAATACCTTACACGGGCCCAATTACAACTCCGGATTGCGCCACTTGTTAAGCATTGTATTCGTTCAAAAAATCGAGAACCTGGTCTGCATTTCTATTTGGCGGAAACACCGGATAAAAGGCTTTTGTAATGGTGCCATTACGGGCGATGAGAGTAACACGCTTTGACAATATCATGCCGTCAACCTCAAAAGTGGGTAGATTCAATGCCTTTATGAAATTGAAGCAGTCATCGCTAACCAGCTCGAACGGCAGGTGCAACCTGCTTTTTGCCTCTCGCTGGTAGTCTGTTGTCTGAGTGCTTAACCCGTAGACCTCGGTGCCCAGCGCTTGCAACTCACCATAATGATCCCTGAAAGAGCATGATTGGGGAGTACACCCCCTTGCGCCCGGGATCTGCTCCCAGCCAGCAGGCAATTGAACGTCCGGGCGGCCGGTCATTGGATAGCAATATATAACGACGGATGTAAGAGACGAGAAGTCAATCAGTAGCCCGTTGGTTGCCATCAATTGAACACTTGGTAAAGAAAAATTATGAAGATGATCACATGCACCGTCATCTTCCGGTATCGGTAAATTTTCAGGTAGTTCGTTTAGAGATGTCACTTGGATTCCTTAAAGAAAAGGTAAAAAGGGGTCACTCTGCCCCTTCGGAAAAGGGGTCAGTACCACTGCTGTCCCACTTAAATCCATAGGCCGGTCTGCCTGTAAAGTCATTTTGATACTGTTGATCAAATGCACTTAGATCAAGCTCGTTATCAACCAGGTAGGAGAGGGAATATTCGAAACTGCCGGTAATATTTGTTTATCATAGGATACCGGCAGCATTTTCATCTGATCGTAGTTGTAGTCCTTATAACGTGCCATCGTCCTTTCTCCGTGCACCGTTACTGTCTATGTAATTTTATCGAATTTTGGGGTTTTCCGACAGCCTCAACGCTCACCTCACAGGAAAACAAAAGCAGAGCGAAGCGGCGCTTTTGATTTTCCTGTGGAGGTGCTTGTTAAGCGACTGGCTGTGGTGCACCAAACCGGCCACTTGAATCATAACCATCGTGTAGCATGTTGATAATGTTTTGCACTGCCCACTCTAGCTCATCCTGATTGCACCAATATTCTCGAATTTTTCCGTACTCACTAAATGTTGATTGGTTGAAGCCATCTTCTATGTCGTTATACCAAATTACATTATTGCCAATAAGAGCAACAACCCAAAAACCATTACCCTCATTTCCCCATGGGTCTTGGCTCCACTTTTCAGGGAGTATTTTTATTATCTCCCATATTTTTCTCTGTTCAGGTGACATACGTTCAAATGCTTTATTTATGTCATCCCATAACTCTGATTCTGTGATTGGCTTCCAGGTCATATTATTCGCTTAACGTTCAGCGAACCGGCGGAGGCGCATCAGCGCCGGAGTCCGTGTTGCGCTTGTTATGCATATTTTCCGGGTCATATATTGCACCTTTTGAAAAACGCTTTTGAACTTGAAAACCTCACATTTCTAGACGTAAATTCGTTTTCCTTAAAACAAACTTTTTTCCCGGCCAATTGTGGAAACTTAACTTCAATTTCATCTATTCGTTTCTTCAGCTCAACTAGGTGCGTCCTATTGATGTCGCACCAACATTTCTTCATAAATTCGTGGCTAGGGTCCTCTGCTTTGCAGTTCACATCCCAATCCTGTAATCCACTCTCCAGCTCGCTAACTGGCAAATAATGATCGATGATTTTTTTGTCTTCGACCCAGGTACATTGCTCTGCTAGGGCAAGGGTGGGTGTAACGAATGTGAGAAACAGCAAAGAGTATGTCAATGTTTTCATTAGTTCACCGTCAAATTTTGAGTTTTACAAGATATAAACTTATTATGCATAACAGCTTAATTAACGAGACCCCGCGTTTCGTTATACATTTTTATAGGCATTAGTTTTAATAACGTGTGAAGCCATTAGATAACTCCGTACCTCTAACCCAGAATAGTGGAATATTGTGTTTTGGTAATTCAGATTTTATTAGATTTTGTAGCTCAATTTCTTCTTCGGAGTAAGATGATGGATTTGTTGTTACAACCCATAATCCGTTTTCAATAACTGATTTGTCTTGTTTTTTAACGTAAGTAAGAACATCTTCTAGAGTTTGTAGGTACGGTTGACCAGGTTCTGCTTTTAAGTATGGGGCATAAGATACCTGAAAACCCCATGGTGATCCTGAGATTTTAGCTACACGTTTAGGTAAAGCATGAACAGAAATACCTTTGTTTCTTTCTGGCTCTCCAGCGAAAGAAACAGAGAAGCTTAAAACTAGGACAATGATTATTGTGATCAATCTGTTCATATTTAGCCTATAACAGCTTAATTAACGAGACCCCGCGTCTCGTTATACATTTTTATAACGGTTAGGCATTTTTCTTTTTCGTTAACCATTTTAATTTGCCTTGCTTTATAAGCTTACTTACGAAAATAATTAAGACAACCGAGCCAAAACCGGCAATACCTCCACCTACAATTGATGATGTATGCGAATCTAAATTGAAGATCAAACGAAAAGCAACACTTAGTAATCCAACTGCAATACCAGCTGAGATAATTAAAAAAAACAGACCCCATTTGCTTATTACATTTTCATTTTTCATCTGAGACCCTTATAACGTTTGAGCACAGAGGCGCGAGTGAAACGAGCGTCCTTCTGGTGCGACTGGTTAGGCATTAGCTCTACCAAAAATACTTTTGAAGATATTTTAGCCTCTTTTGACGCATTTGATTTTAACCTAGCCTCTCTTCGCTCATTATCTATTTCCGGATATTCGTTTGGCACTATATTAAATAACTTATAAGCTTCTGCCGGCAATCCTAAATTCATAAGACAGATTCCAGCTGTGAATAGTACGTAATTATACTTTTCATGATCAGGGGCGACTTCAGATAAAAATTTATTTAGCAAAGCCAGACATTCCAAATCTTTCTTTCCGTCATATAACGCAAGAGCTTCGAACAGCATTAAAATAGGATTTGTTTCTCCTCTACTTTTTGCTGCCTGGATTTTATTAAGCGCTTCTTCATAGAACCCGCTTTCTACAAGTTTATGAATTACTTCAAGACTCATTTCATATGCCTAACAGCTTAATTAACGAGACCCCGCGTCTCGTTATACATTTTTAGCTTTTGTTTTTATGTAAGTGGTCACTATTTGGCGTCGCAATCTTCACAGATGGCAGACGATACATCATTTCTATACTCTCAGATTGTGCTTCTTTTAAATACTCGGCCTCTAACTCCTTAACATTATTTTCAACATATTCAATTAATGCCTCAGTAAAACCAAGTGAGCTGTTAATGAATGAGGGGTCCACAAAAGACATATCTTTCATTCCGAAACAGCCAACAGCAATAACTATTTTTTCTTTATTTTCTCCGCTATTAAGTATTACGCCAGGCTTCATTTGGTCGATTGGATTGACTTTGTGTGAAATATGTTTATCTCTATAATTCTTAAAGAACCTGAATACTTCCTTCGCCCCATCAGGCAAATCATCAAGAATGCTTTTCTTTAAAGCTTTATTACCATCAAAACAGCTATACAGTCTAATAAGTGCTGCGTTGAACAATGCTTCAGAAACTAATGGGGCATCTTTTTTTGAATCAATTATGCCTTTTAATTCGGACAAACACTCTTTAACAAAGCCAAGATCACTTAATATCAGTGAATACATCGCATATTGATTACTGCTCTTAGACTTATAAAGCCTAAGCATTTCTTTCCCCATTTCTATTTCGTAGTCCATATCTAAATAAAGCTAACAGTTTAATTAACGAGACCCCGCGTCTCGTTATACATTTTTAGCTTTTACTTGGTTTTCGAGCATTCTAGAATCCACTTTTTGTGCGGATGATATTTACCACTTATCTCGCTATCGTTCTTTGCTAAGTCACCTGCATACCTGAAAAGATAGTATTTTGCTTTCCCGAATTCATTTTTATGCTTTTCTGAAAATATAATTTTGAGCGCTACTAATGCAATATAGGTCCGCTCTGCCACTATATCCTTTAGATGAATTACAAGAACCTCTCCTTTGGATAGCGCTACATCATTGTGAATCTCGTCGAATTTGTTCGACATCCAGGTGTCGCTTGATAAAATATTTTTAAAGTTTGTATTCTTTTCTTTCTCGTCAATAATGTCTCTGTTAATAGATGTGGTGATTCTTAAATCAATATCCGTATTATTTTGAAGATACAGAACGCCGTTGTCGTCAATGTCTTTAACCGAAAGACCTGATAGTCTTATTCTTCTTAATTCTTTGCTATTTTGACGCACCACCAATACTGCAACAGCAGCTGCAACCACAGTACCTACTGCGCCTAAAAACGCTATCGTACTTGTATAATCTTCAAAAAACCCTTCTATACACATCTGTGATTTCCTTGAGTATATTGATGATTTACTTAGCTAACAGCTTAATTAACGAGACCCCGCGTCTCGTTATACATTTTTATACGTTCTCTCGCTCAACTTCCACCTAATAAAAATGCAATAATTGCCCAAAACAACCCTTCCCCTGCCAAATAAGACCCCACTCCTGTCTCTTTTGATTTATTATCTAATGCAGGAAGAAGT
Organism: gamma proteobacterium symbiont of Ctena orbiculata; assembly: GCA_003058495.1. Classification (GTDB taxonomy): domain Bacteria; phylum Pseudomonadota; class Gammaproteobacteria; order Chromatiales; family Chromatiaceae; genus Thiodiazotropha. Next base: position 175,562 of record QBVC01000022.1, read on the forward strand.
TTCTTTAACTCCCCTTCATCAAAAAATACTCCAATACATTCTGGACATAGGTCTAGCTCAACGCCTCGAACAGTAATTTGAAAAAGCTGTTGGTTTTTACATTCAGGGCAGTTTCTGTCTTTATTTGTTGTTTTCAGTGTTTCAAATGAACTTTTAAGGTCGTTTAGTAAAAGTGTGTTGTTCTCCCTTTCAAGAATAATCTTTAGTGACTCACTATTTATCCACGTGCCATTACAGTAAAAGCATGTGTGTGTAATTATGCCTTTACTTGTGGTTTCTTCCATTTTTTCAATGCAACGTGGGCAATCCATAATTTTTACGTATAACGCCGAATTCAGCGGCTTGTCCGTTGAAATGCCTGGTTATGCGCAATACTTTTCAATTTTGTACCTGCGCTATAAGAAACCACGGTAGAACGATAATTCCTGACAGGAACCATAGTGTAAGGAATATTGAACCATACCATGACATAAAACTACCCAACTTTCGCTTAACTCCTTCATGTGATGCTATTTTTTTAGGTTCTAGCTTTCCTTCTGGTCCGTACCAATAAACAGCTAAAAGTATTCCCCATGTCAGAATTAATACTAGTAATGCGATTCCAAATGGCACTTGAAATGGAATTATTGTATTTATTTTTTCAGAAAAGACAGTTGTACCCATAACGACAACAAAAGAAACGAATGTAACAAGCCATAGATTGAGCTTTTTAGATTTATATTTCGTACCTAAAGAAGAATAGAGCTTGGGGCTCATCTATGATTCCTTTTTCGCATAACAGCTTAATTAACGAGACCCCGCGTCTCGTTATACATTTTTAAGTGCGTTCACCGATAAGCCTTCGTAAAGGTTGCTTCCTAATTTGCACACCATTATTTCGCAAAAATGAATACCAATACGACAACACCTCATTTGTAAATGAATACATATCATAGCTAGTGCCATTTTCAATTGTGACAATACAATCAGGTACCTCTACTTCTAATAAAGATATTTCACTATTTTTGTTTACGTACACATCGACAAATTTGCTTTTCTTTACTCTCACTTTTTTTGTTTTCACCTTTTTCTCTTTTTTTGTTTTTCTATCTCTTAGGGTGAAATGTTTTGCGGTGTTAGCGATATCAGATACAGCAACTAAGAATTCATTTTGAATCCAAATGCGGTGGTATGGTTGTTGTACATTGTTTTGAATTAAACCCTTTCTTTCAAAGAAATAGTCACGCATTGCTTGAGCAGTTATACAGAAATTATAAAAGTGATCTGCTTTATGTATTTTATCTCGCTCGTGATATGCACGATATGATTCCCGTTCAAGTTTCCTATACAAAGCCTCAACTGAGTTTAGAGATTGTTTCAGACTCATGAATTTATTGCACTTAACGCCCAGCTAAGCCGACCATAAAGCAGAGCGAATTATTTGTGCAAAAATGAGCGCAGCGAATGCACAAAAAGGCGCGGCGCTTTATGGGTCGGCTTGAGCTGATTGTTACGTTTTGTATGGCGGAACCATACCCTCATATTCCCAGTGAAAATGTTTAGATAACTCTTCTTGCATACCAAACCAGCTTATGTTTGCACATTTTTCTAAAATAGAATCAATTTCATTTTTCAAAGACTCCCATGAATACACCGAAAGTACTATCAAGTATTTCTTGGCCTCTGAGCCAGGCTCAATATTATTTGGGGAAACCACATGCACAGTAAAATTGTCACCTGCATGTTGATCACAACAAATCATCATATTGAGATAAAAGTCAAAATCACTAGTATCTTCTGGAACCCAACTTTCGATACTTTCTTGGTCATCACACCAATATTCAATTACTACTGGTTTTCTCATAATGAAACGTAACAGCTTAATTAACGAGACACCGCGTCTCGTTATACATTTATAGCAAGACCTCTAGGTAACACATTATCTGGCAGTATATCAAAGACTTAGCTTCTTGGCGTCTCGTTATACATTCTCAGCAAGTCGTGACAGTGGCAAACTACCGATTTTGGAGGAAAATCATGGGGTCACCCCGCTGAACCACGCAAGCCACGTCT
>QBVC01000045.1 GCA_003058495.1 gamma proteobacterium symbiont of Ctena orbiculata
TTCATCGCCGCTGTCTGGCCGTTGCTCCTGGCCCCCGACTTGATGTCCTTCATCTGATTGTAGGCATAGTCCGCATTCTGCCCGGCGAGCTTCGGATAGATGGGCATGATCGGCGTATCGGCATCCTTGCCGTGGCAGGACCAGCAGGTCTTCGTCTTGTAGAGCTCCGCGCCGTCCAGGGCATGCGCCTGAGTGGCGACGCCCGCCGCAAGCAGCACCAGGCTGGAGGACAACAGGATGTTCACTATTCTCTTCATATCGATCACCTCGATTAACATTCGGCCATCATCAACTGATGAGCAGACTCTATTCGATCCGGGGCCGGCGGGCTTTGAGGTATGTTAAGTTGCGCATCGGAAAAACCTCGATAAATACACGTGATTAATCCCGCAAAATATAGAAAGGGGCCTTCCCGGCCCCTTTCTCTCCTCAGCAGCCAGCGCCTTTCAGGTTATTTGACCTTTTTCGCACCGTGTTCTTCCAGGAACGTCTTGGCGCGAAGTCCCAGGTCGGCGGTCTTGACCTGATATTGCCACCATTGTCCGGCCCAGAGGGTCGCGTTCTGGTAGTCGCCCTTGGCGGCGAAGGACTCGGACTTCTTCTTCGCCTCTTCCGCAAAGCCCAGCTGATCGGTGGCATCCTCGACCAGCGCTACGACCTCGGGGAAGTCCTTGTAGTTGTGGCTGGTGATGAAGCTGACCACCGAGTCGATGACCGCCTGGGTATCGATGTTGGTCTTGACCTGCTTATCGTAGTCGGCCTGGGTGTACTTCGTGCCCTCGTCCATGGTTGTCTTCTTCGCCACATAGCCCTTCGGCTTGACCAGCATGTAGCCCTGCATCTCCAGATGGAGCGCCGAGCAGAACTCGGTGCAGTAGTAGGGATAGACGCCGGCCTTGTCGGCCTTGAAGGTGGCCGACACGGTCTTGCCGGGTTCGATGGAGAGATTCACGTTTTGATTGTAAAGGGCGAAACCGTGGGTTTCGTCCTCGGCGCGCTCCAGGTTGGTCAGATGGATCGAGACGGTATCGCCCTCTTCCACCTCGATGATCTCGGGGGTGATGTGGGAGCGGATAACCGTGCCGTAGACGTGCACCACGCCGTTCTCATCCCGTACCACCTTCTCGCGTCCGGCACGGGTCTTGTAGGGCGACTTCTTGTCGCTGCGGCTGTCCCAACCCGACTTGTAGCGCACCACGGGCTTTAGCTTGTCGGCCTTGATCGCCACCACATAGTGGGGCTCGCCCAAGGGCAGCGGCATATCGTAGAGCAGCTGCATCTTGTCGCCGCTGATATCGATCAGCTGATGGTTCTGCGGATGCAGCGGACCCACCGGGTTGAAGCGGTCGATGGCCAGCTTGTTCAGGGAGACCAGATACTTGCCGTCGGGGGATACCGAATCGCCCTCCATCGAGACCAGGTGGCCGATGTTGTAGTGGACATGGAGCTGATCCAACACCTTGCCTTCACAGTAGTCCCACTTGGTGACCATGGAGTCGACGTAGATCGAGGTATAGACCACGCACTTCTTCGCGTCATACTGGGTATGCAGCGGCCCAAGCCCTACCTGGACCTGGGTATGCAGCGCATCCTTCATGGCGATGATCGGGATGCCGTAGGGATCCTTGCCCTCGAACTTCTTGTTCTTGATGGCGTTCTGAATCTTCTCCCAGCTGTAGACCCAGGCGTGGCTGTCCAGCTTGCCCGAGACGATGATGTGGGTGCCGTCGGGGCTGACATCGACGCCATGGGGACTCTTGGGCTCGGGGATCAGATAGAGCAGACCCTCCTTGACCGCCTGCTCCATGGGGATCATGTAGGCGCCCTTGGACTTCTTCACCTTGCCCGCGGCAACCAGCTCCGCCGCCTTCTTCCAGTTGGTCACGTGCAGGAAGTCGGTGTCTTTCTGCGAGCAGCCCGCCTCGAAGGGAGGACGTCCGCGCTCGATGCCGCCCACGTAGCGTTCGGAGCAGAATGAGTTGGTGAAGCCCCAACCCATCGATGGCCCCTTGCCAGCATCGGAGAGATCCTGGCTGTAGGGCGGCAGTTCGAAGGTAAAGGATTTCTCCGGATCGAGGCGGCCTATTTTGTCGTCGAACTTCCAGTAGGTCACTGCGCCGCGATACTTTTCGTTGAACTCCTCGAGGGGCACGAAGCCGTCCTCAAAGGGGGCCGCGTACTGGGCCGCTTCCATCACATACTCCGTATTGGGGGTGACGAAGGCGCCGCCATGCTCCGACTTCATGAAGGGATTGACCACGATCTGCTTGGTCTCGAAGTCGTGCAGATCGATCACCGCCATGCGCGGGTTGGCCTTGTCGTTGATGAAGAGATAGCGGCCGTTGTATTCGCCCTTGGTTTCCGAGAATGCCGGATGGTGGGTATCGCCGTAGGTGATGTCCTTGCCGTTGATCCGCCCCTGGGCCAACACCGCCTTGGATTCGTCATCGAAACCATATCCCTGCCAGGGCTCCGGAGTGAACACGGCGATATATTTCAATATCCGCATGGACGGGATGCCGTAGACGATCACCTGTCCGCTCTGACCGCCCGAGCTAAAGGCGAGATACTCGTCGCGTCCGCCTGTCGGCGTATAGGTCTTAGCCGCGGCCAACAGATCCTGCTGGGTCAATCCGCGCTCCTTCATGACCTCCTCGAGTGAAGACTGAGCCCAGGCGTTGGAACCGGCGCTGAGGCCGATACCCAACCCAAGGGTAATCGCGGATATGCGTTTCAAGCTTGTGTTCATCATTCCCCGTCCCCGTTGTTTAATAGGTAGTTGTTGATAGAGAGATGTTGCTTGAGACATATTGATATCTATGCCGCATTGCTCATTGATGTAGGTCAAATGACACAATTCAGTCACGGATTCAGCCGACAAAGGGGTATGGCGGTTACCTATTTCTTGGTAGGTTGTTTGTGGATAACTGCTGGATAAAAATTGGTTCTTTTAGGTTTAGTCTTTACTTGATGCGACAGTCAGTTATCCCTCATCCCGGCGTAGGCCGGGATCCGGGGGATCGAACTGCCCGCCCGCATTCTGGGCTGAACGTCGAATGCGCTTTTCGCCCCATGCGTTCGATTGTCACCTGGCTTATTTCCCTGCGTGCCTGGATTCCGGCAGGCGCCGGAATGATGAGTTTTTCGGAGTGTCCTTAAGTTATTCTTTAATGAGCGCGAGCAGTTCTTTAGCGACATCCTCTGGCTCGATGCCATGGGCGAGCTTGGTAAGAAATCTTCCATTGGGATCGAGTATGTAGAGACTGGCCGTGTGATCCATCAGATACATGGAGGGATCCGCGCCCTCTTCCACCACCTTTTCATAGCGCGCCTTGAAGTTATGGGCCATGCGCTCGATCATCACAGGAGAACCTGTAACTCCAATCAGGCGTTCACCGTAATAGCGGACATAGTTCGACATTACGGCCACGCTGTCACGCTCCGGGTCGATGGTGATGAAGTAGGGTTGAAACCGCTCAGCCTTCTCACCCAGGATATCCAGGGCCTGGAACATGACCTGCAGCGAGGTCGGACAGATATCGGGACAGAAGGTATAGCCGAAATAGAGTATCTGGTACTTCCCTTTCATGCTCTCCTTCGTCACCAGCCTGCCCAGATGATCCGTAAGCAGAAACTGGCCGTCGCCGATGCCCCCGACGTCATGTGCCACGGCCAGGTTCGTTGCGGCAACGGGCTTTCGTCCATCGGCATCGAGGCAGTCTCTGATCGTCTCCGTATTATGCGCCATGATCTCGAAATAGAGATCGGGCCCCGCCGGCATGGCGAAACCCAGACTGTTCAGCTCGCCCTGCCTGATGCCGGCATCCGCGGTCAGCAGGGTGCGGTGTTTCACGGGAAAGCCTTTTTCGTATAGCAGGCAGCCCACTTCCCCATTCACTATTCTTTCCCGCACCTTGAGCAGCGCAAGGGTATCCGGTTCACCCTCGGGCGTGGCGGATACATGATCGATGATCTTCAAGGCATAGGCCTGTTCGAAATAGTGCAGGGTATCGAAATACTGTACCCCCAGGCCCGCCTTCATGCCGCGGTAGCCATATTCGTATTCCCTGTCGATGCGCGACAGGCGCGCCAGCAGGTTGCGTCGGTTGCGCGCATAGAGATGGCTGCGCAGCGGATCGGCACCCTGCAGAAGACGTGCGATATCGTCGATGATGATGAGCAGGTTGCGGTTGTCAAGCCAGAAATAGGGATCCCGCCGATCAGGATCGCTTCGCGACGGAAGCACCTTCATACCCTGATGGGAGAGCAGCTCGATCACCTTCACCGCCGGGGGCAGTCCATTGAGTCTAGCGGCCAGTCCCGATTCGAGTTCGGCCCCCACCCAGAAGATGATATCCGCGCGCGCCATCGCGGTCTGCTGTTCCTCGTTGGGTGTGAAGCGGTAAGGGATCTGGTCATCGATCAACAGTTCGGGGGTTCCCGCACCCGCCATCAGCGCGGCGATAATCGAATGCATCGGTTTGATGCTGACCATGACGCGCAGGGCATCGGCGCCATGGGAGACGGGTATGACAGACAGCCCGATGAGCAGGAGCGCAAGCAGAACGGATGGCCTCGACCGATGACGCTTCATTTCGCGGGATAGAGGGACTGCAGCCGCTGCAGGGCCTCGTCGACCTGCAGTGTCAACGATTGCGGCGAGGGACAGGCCTCGTCCCTCTCGATGAATGCCATGAAGGAGCGGTTGGTCTCATAGTCGAACAACTCGCCCAACTGGCGCCGCTTGGGAAGTGTCGCCACCAGTACCCGTTTCATGCGCTGCGTCTCCCCGAGGGCCTTGCAGTGGAGGGCGATGCCGTTGAGCCTGCCGAGGTCGCTGATCGCCGCCAGCTGCCCGCTCTGTTGAGCGATCGCTTTCGTGCCGTTAAAAGAGATCAGGAAAAAGGCGACAGATAAAAGTCCAGTGCATTTTTTTGATTTAAAAATCATATTGTTAGATATCTTTTATGATCCTGTATCTAGAAATAGTTCCGGCAGGGACAAAACGACGCGACCATCGATCATCTGCACGATCACCCAGGAACACGCCTGTCACACAGCACGTGGAGGCATCCACGGCCACTTGATTCAATTTCAATTAAAGCCTAACTCGTGCTGTTGCCGATTGATGAAGATCAAGCCATGCCCTGGCGGATCATTGGTCAAGCAGATCCTTCGGCGGATCGATGACATCGGTGAAATCAGGCGACTGCATGCGGGCATTGACGAAACGGGAGCCGGAGAGTCTGGCCCCCCTGAAGCGGGTCTCTGTCAAAGTGGTGCCGTTCAGCAGCGCGCCGGTCAGATCGGTTGCGCTGAAGTCCGCGTGCTCCAGCGCGGCCCCCGTGAGCACGACCTGGCGGAAGCTCGATCCGCTCATATCGCTCTCGATCAGCACGGCCCGCATCATGAACGCATGATCGAAATTGCAATTGGTGAAACGGCCCTCCTCCATCGAGATATCCTTGAGGTTCGCATGGGAGAAGTCGGCGCCGTCGGCAGTCACGCCGTTGAGGCTGGCGCCGAATAGATAGGCCCTGGTGAGTTTGGCGTTGTCGATCCTGCTGTCGTCCAGGTTGGTATGAAAAAGATCGGCGTTGGAGAAATCGGCGGCGTTGGCCCGGCAACCGGAGAGCATGGCCCATTTGAGATCGGCATCGTTCAGACTCGCGCCGTCCAGATTACAGTCCGGCAACCTCGCGTTCTGCAGGTTGACCCCGTTCAACAGACTCCCTTTGAGATTCGCCCCGGTGAGATCCCGGCCGTTGAAATCGCAATGGCGGTAATCGCGATAGGGCTCCGGGCGCATGCAGTCGCCCGGCGTCAACGGCTCCGCTCCCTGTGCGTATGCCGGCAGGGTGAAGAGTACCAGGAGCATCGGCGAGCGATAACGCACTTCAGCTGTCGGCCGCCTGGGCAGAGTGGGTTTCCTGGTCATTGTTCAACCGTCAATGCGTTCTGTTGTGCGCGATACCTCAGCAGCGCAAACAGCAGATTGCGCAAAAAGTAGAGCGAGGCGAGGCTGAAAAGCAATCCGGACAGTCTCGCAAACAGGGCCGGCATCAGGGTGGCGGCGGCCATGAGGAGGATTGCCGTCATATGCAGAATATAGTGGCGCCTGGCGTCCCTGTCACTGATGTAGTGCTTCATCGACGGAAGACGGGAGGAGCGCCTCCCCTGCTTCACCTGGAGGCCCTGCAGATGAAACCAGCAGAGAAACGGAATCACCTTGTAGATGATCCCGATCGGCATGGTGATGCAGACGCCGGCCAGCAAAAACACCGCCACCAGGAGTTCGTTCTCCCCATGGATCCAGGCCAGGGCCGCCGACAGCAGGAAAGCCAGGCCGCTCCAGAGAAAGAGCAAGGTGACATCGACGATCTTGCGTCTGCGGCTTCGTATGCTCCGAAACAGCCTGTAACTCAGGAACAGGAACACTCCCGGAATGACCGCCAGGCTGATTTCGAGAATCTCGATGTTCAGCAAGTACCCCAGGGAATAGAGCAGCAACAGCAGCATGACGAGGGCGACGTAGAGATCCCTTGAACCCGGCGATAGCTCCTCGGTGATATAGAAGATCGGCAGCAGTTGGAACACTGTGCTGAACAGCACGGTGCCAACCCAACCCAAAAGGCCCCATGACAGGTGGACCGCGACGAGCCGCGACACATCGCCGATGGCGACCCGACCGTCCAGTCCCAACACCATGTAGATGCCTATGGCCAGGGTGGGTATGATCGCCAGCCATCCCATCCCGAATGAGACGGCGTTGTCGTGCAATCGTCCGGATCTGATCAACGAAACCGTGACCGCCGCAAGAAACAGCGCAATCGCGCCGACGGAAAGGGTCGCCCCGGTTTTGATCAACGGCGGATCGCCATGAAAAAAACCCAGCACCAGCAGCAGGGTGCCGCCGAGCAGCATCAGATGAATGATTCGACTTGTCGTCACCACCGCCGGTATGGGTGAGCCCGCGAGGACAGGCAGAAGCTGGATCATTGCACCGGTCATGACCTGGGCAAGAAAACCGAGGGTCACCAGATGGGTGATGCCCAGGGCCAGGGGGCTCCAGCGGGTGAGAAACACCTTGTCGGCGCCGACCGCCAGGACGAGTCCCACCGCGAGCACGAAGAGTGAAGCCGTAAGGAAAAACTTGAAGGGAATGGTAATCGGCGGGGCCTGCTCGAGAGAGAGCCCGGTGGTCTTCACAACCCCCTTCCCGTACCCTCGGGCGGCGGGCTTCCGGCATGCCAGATCAGGATGATGCACTCGCCGCCCTGCCAGCTGGTGCTCCAGGTAAAATTCATGTCCCGCAGCAGGGAGTAGAGCGGATAGGGCTCGCGGCTGTGGCGCACCCTGAGCCAGTCGTTCGTCGGCAGCATGTCCAATACCTCCAGGATGCGCTCCATCGGAACAGGCGGCTCCAACTCCCTTACGTCAAGCCGTTGCTCCACTAGACAGACTCCGAGTACGCCTTGGCGATCGCATCGCCGACGGCAGGAACCGTTTCGTCCGCCATCGGATAGAGAATGCTCTCCTCCTTCATGTTGTGCTGCTGCATGGTGACGAGCAGTGTTTCAACATAGCCTGCCGAGAGCGTTCTTGACATATTGTCGAGTGAGTCAACCAGCTGCGACATCAGCTGCCGCATCTGCGCATGCTCCGCCAGCATGACATTGACCGGCCCCCTCGCCTCGGCGGTTGCCTTCAGGAGGACAGGAAACAGCAGCTCCTCTTCTATTTTGAAATGGTGCTCCATCGCAACGGTAAAATCCCGACAGAGCCGCTCCGCCTCCGACCATCTATGCTGCATGATGGCCTGTTCCATCTCAACAAAGAGTTCATCACAGCGGCGATGCTCTTGTGCCATCGAATCGTTGATCGTTTTCATAGTGCGCTTACCTCGCTACCATCACTATTCTCTGCGTGCAGGGACCACCCTCCTTGACCTTTATCAATACGAAAAAATAAGAATATTAGGAGCTGTTAACGCTAATCCGGACACCACCGGGGCGATTCGGTTTATCCGCTGCGGCCTTCATTTCCCAAATGAAAAACGGCCCTCTCCGCAGGTGGTCACTCGCGGGTCAGGCGGGCATAGAGCAGCGGCAGTTTACGGGGCAGCTCCTGGGGTTTGTGGATCACCACGTAACCGCCGCTGCCGAAAAGATAGGGCAGATAGTCGTTGCCCTTCTCATCGATGGTGACGCAGAAGGGCTGGATGCCGGAACCGCGCGCTTCCCTGATCGCCTGCCGGGTATCCTCGACGCCGTAGCGTCCTTCGTACTTGTCCAGGTCGTTGGGTTTGCCGTCGCTCAGCAGCAGCAGCAAGCGGCGCTGGGCCGGCTGTTGATTGAGGGCATGCTGGGCATAGCGGATGGCCGCGCCCATGCGGGTGTAGTAGCCGGGCTTTATGGCATCGATCCTGCCGCGGGATCTTGCCGAATAGGGCTCGTCGAAGCGCTTGATCCTATGCAGACGCACCGGATCGCGCTTGCGGGATGAAAAGCCGTACAACCCGAACCGGTCCCCCGTCGCCGAGAGGGATTCGGCGAACAGGTAGAGGCTGTCGCGAATCACATCGATCACCCGGTGGTGGTTGTCGATCCAGCTGTCGGTGGAGAGGGAGAGATCGGCCAGCAGCAGGCAGCTCAGATCCCTCGCCCCGGTGCGCAGATCCCGGTAGAGATTGTCGGCGGCGGCCTGATGGCCGCTCTCGCGCTCCGCCGAGAAGCGCAGGTAGGCCTCCAGGTCGATCTCGCTGCCGTCCGCCTGGCCATGGCGCCAGACACGGGCCGGCATCAGTTGCTGGAACTGGGCGCGCAGCTGTTTGGCCGTCTTTTTGAGATGCAACGGCAGATCCATCGCCGGGGCATCCCTCGCCTGCAGCATCATGACGCGGCAATGGTCCGGCTGCATCAGCTGGCGCTTCCAGTCCCACTCCGGCAGCAGCATGCCCTCCTGCAGGATCTCGTCGTCACAGGACTCGGACGGCAGGTCGAGATCGAATTTCAGCTTGGAGGCGACAGACTCGCCGTCGCGGGTCACGCTGAACTGCTCCAGCTGTTCCGCCGCCTCCTTGGCCTGGTCCAGGTCCTCGTTCTCCTCCGCCCCCCGATCGACCTTGGCGAACTCACCCCAGCTCAGGATGTTCTCCATGCGGATGGTGATCAGTCCGCCGTCGGCATCGCCCATCTCCTTGCGCTCGCCACGGCGGCTGCGTCCATCCTTCACCGCCTGCGAATCGCCCCCCGATTCGTTCTCCTGATCCCGGCCGGCGCCCCCCGGGGCCAGCCCCGGTGGAGAGGGATGGAGCCAGAGCGGCACCGGCCAGGGCGCGTGGCTTGCCACCGGCAGTTGCGCGACGGCACCGGGATCGCCCAGGGCGCGCCGGATGGCCTGCTCCTGCGCCGCCTCGTCCGCTCTCAGGGCTGCCGGATCGGGGCGCTGCGCCAGGTGCGCCTCGCACAGACGCCGGTAGCGTGCCCGCATGCCCGGATATCTCTCCAGGGCAAGGCGGCTCAACTGCTGGTTCCTCGCCAGCCAGGGCAGATGTTCGCCAGGATCGCAGGCAGCCAGCGCGGCGAGCCAGAAATAGAGATCGCGGTTGAGCGAGGCCCGGGGAAAGAGATCGATCACTTCGGGCAGGCGCAGGGCCTGTTCGTCACGCCAGGCCAGCTCGATCCGGGTGGCGCTGCCGGCGATGCGCTGCAGCAGGCCCCGCCTGGCATGGTGTTCGCTGGCGCCGGCGGCCTCCACCCGCAATCCGCCGTCGCCGCCGAAGGCGCGGAAGAGAATGCCCAGGGTCTGGTTCAGCTCGCTCAGGCGCACCGCCGCCTCGGGATAGCGGTCCTGCGCCAGGCGGGTGATCAGCCGGTGCCAGAGTTCGCCGATCCGCTCTTCCACGGCCTAGCCCCCCCTTGGGCGGTTTGAATTGCCGGTCATCAGGAGAGCCCCCGGCAGCCTTCGGGCAGCGCCTTGCCGATCAGGGGATAGCGGTAGCACTTGCCGGCCATCGCCTTGGCCAGCCCCAGCATGCCGATGAGAATCAGGCTGGAGTGGCAGACGGTGAAGTAGATGATGACCACCATCCAGGTGTAGGCGCCCTTGTAGCCCCCCAGCAGGATAATCACAAGGTTGACCATCACCAGCAGCACCCCCGCCCAGAGCGAGGCGATGAAGGTCTGCTCAAGATGGGAGCGCGCCAGGGGCGGCGAGGTCTTGCCTCGCTTGAAATAGACCAGCGCCAGAATGACAAACCCGATCCCGGGAATCAGCAGCAGATTCGCCAGAAAGAGGGATTCCGCGATAATCGCCATGGCCGAACCCGGTGGCTCCTCCGCCGGGTAGTTGTCACCGCCCGATCGAGGCATGGACGACCTCCATCAGGGCAGTCGCTGTTTCCAGATCGTCGGTGAGGGGTTCGACCAGCGCGGAGCGGCAGGCCTCCACCGGTTCATAGCCGCCCAGGATCAGGGTGGCCGCGTAGACCAGCAGCCGGGTGGAGGCCGCCTCCTCCAGGTCGTGATCCTTGAGCGCCCGCATGGCGTTGGCCAGGCGCACCAGCTGGCGCGCCATCTCGCCGTCGATGCCGGTCTCCCCGATCAGGATCTCCTGCTCCAGCTCCGGCGCCGGAAACTCGAAGCGGAGGGCGACGAAGCGCTGCCGGGTGCTCGGCTTCATCCCCTTCAGCAGGTTCTGATAGCCGGGATTGTAGGAGACCACCAGCATGAACTCAGGCGGCGCCTTGAGGATCTCGCCGGTGCGCTCCAGGGGCAGGATGCGCCGGTCGTCGGTCAGGGGATGGAGCACCACGGTGGTGTCCTTCCTCGCCTCCACCACCTCGTCCAGATAGCAGATGGCCCCCTCCCTCACCGCCCGGGTCAGCGGCCCGTCCGACCAGTAGGTGCCGCTCTCGCCGATCAGGTGCCTGCCGACCAGGTCGGCGGCGCTGAGGTCGTCGTGGCAGGCCACCGTGTAGACGGGCCGCTCGAGCCGGGCCGCCATGTGGTTGATGAAGCGGGTCTTGCCGCAGCCGGTCGGGCCCTTGATCAGCAGAGGCAGCTGATGCCTGTAGCCATATTCGAAGAGCTCGATCTCCCGCGCCTGGGGCCTGTAGAAAGGCAGCGCTTCGTCCTCTTCCCGGGTGGATAGGATCACAGGTTTTTCCATCGTCATCTCCTCATCCGACCAGGGCAAAGGCGGCGCCGATCAACCCGCCGGGAAGAAAGAGCCAGAGGCTGACCGGCCAGCGCCAGAAACCCCGCACCCGTTTCAATCCCATGAAGTAGTCGCCCACCATCTGCCCCTTGATCAGGGCAAAAACCAAAACCGTCAACGAAACCCCCAGCCCGCCGATGGCGAACCGGCCGATCAGATAGGTGGTCAGGGTCAACCCCATCATGATCAGCCAGACCCAGGTGCAGGCGCGGATGCCGAATGCGGTTCGTCTCGTCATAGTTGTTCATCTCATGATGTAGACCAGGGGAAACAGGATCAGCCAGACCAGGTCGACCATGTGCCAGTAGGAGGCCCCCGTTTCCACCCCCGTATGCTCCCGGTCGCTGTAGCCCCCTCTGTTGGCCTTCACCGCCACCGCCGCCAGGATCACCATGCCCATGATGACGTGCATGAAGTGGAAGAAGGTCAGCGACAGATAGAACATGTAGAACTTGTTCGTGCTCAGCCTGATCCCCGCCTCGATGTGGTGGACATACTCATGCCCCTTCACCACCAGGAAGAGCAGCCCCATGGCCAGGGCCGCCAGCAACCATTGCACACAGCCGCGGCTGTCATCCTCGCGAATCGCCGCCACCGCCCTGACCACGAAATAGCTGCTGGTGATCAGGGCAAAGGTGTTGATCAGCGCCGCATCGCTGTCGAGGCTGGCCTGGTAGTGGTTGAACATTTCCACGTTCCGCATACGGGTAAAGGCATAGGCCCCGAAAAACGCGCCGAATGCGGCCAATTCAGCCAGGATGAAGACCCAGATCGCCAGATCCCCCGGCGGAAACCGGTTGGACTCGATTGTCGACTGGGCCTGCAGGGGGCCCGCTGTTCCAATGGGATAACTCACAGCTGCCATGCTAAAACAGGCCCCGTTCTTCACCTTGATGAATATCAAGCTGAATGGGTCGTCGTTTTGAATCGATTTTCCCCCAACCGGAAACCGGTGATTTGATCCTGATCAAAGCGCAAATCCGGGGTGGGCAGAGAATGACAGCTCACAATCCCGATCCGCCCCTGCGGATACCCTTTCCGATATCACTGCTCCATGCCCGACTCCATAGCCCCATCGCCCCAGGCCGTCATCCCCGCCAAAAACCACATACCCGGCAACATGGCCATCTGGGTGGGCATACTCTCGGAAATGACCGAGTTCGCCCTGATGTTCATCGTCTACTTCCTCGCCAAGGTCCACAATCCGGAGTTTTTTTCCGAGGGACCGCTGCGTCTGAATACCACCGCCGGGGTATTGAACACCCTGGTGCTGCTCTCCAGCAGCTATTTCGTCATCAAGGCGATCAAATCGATCCGAATCGGCCGGATCGCCCGGTGCCAGCGCTGGCTCTGGTATGCGGTCGCCATGGGGGCGCTCTACCTGATCATCAAGTTCTATGAATACCACTGGAACAGCGAGCGGGGCCTGGCCACCGATACCGATATCTTCTTCACCGTCTACTACTACACCACCTTCAACCACCTGCTCCATGTGGGCTGGGGGAGCGGCGCCATTTTATGGGCTATTATGGGAATCAGGATGGGTGGAATCACCCAGCACAACCACAGCGGCCTGGAGGCCGTTGCCGTCTATTGGCATATGATCGATCTGGCGTGGATCGTCATATTCCCCCTGCTCTACGTACTGCGTTGACGGGAGACGACAGTTGTTCAACACGAAATCCGTTGATTTTATCTGGCTGGTCCTGATGGGATTGACCCTGCTCAGCGCGGCGATTGCCGAGTCGCCGGATCAGGGGTTGGTGTTGATCCTGGTGATCACCTTCACAGTGGCCTACAAGGGGCGGATGATCGTCGATCACTTCATGGAGCTCAAGGATGCCAACCGGTTGTTGCGGAACAGTATGCGGGTCTATTTTTATGTGATTCCGGGGATGATTGTGTTGGTCTATCTGTTTCCGGAGTTGATTGCTCGGTTGACTACGTTGCATTAGGCGGATTGTTTGATGAGATGACACTAACAAGTCATACCTATCATAATGTATTGATATGAAGCAGATGCAAGTGGGTACTGATAATTTCCGCTCTGTACATTCGAATTCCTGACCTTTACGAATTATCCTTATATGTATCCAAGGATGCATGAACAGGAGTTGTCATTAAGCATGCCATGCTTGATGTATAGATATTCACCGATCTATTTCTGCTTTGTCGTCAATATCACATCGAGTATGATTGGTTTGTATATCAACATCTCTATTCATGCATCAGGATTAGAAAGACGAGGGGAACAAGATGGATGTGGTCAAGCCTGCCAATCCTCCTATAAAAAATATTTCTGACGACGAACAACACCTCATTGACTCGCTCGCGATTGGCGAAGTTCACATATTCGACAGGTCTTCTGTTATTCGTGCAGAACTAATTACACATCTGATAAAGGGAGATTATCGTGGCTGGCCGGTCAAGTTTTATGTACAAGTTGTGGGAGCAACCATCCGAGGACCGTTATGGATTGAGGACTTCCGCAGCGACGATACCATCGTGATTAAGGACTGCCACTTTGAAGATGACGTCACACTTTTTGGCAGTTCGATACGCTGGCTAAGTCTGGTCGATTGCACTTTCAGTGGACATTTTGATGGCCGACACCTGGATTGTCACTCGTTGAATCTCAGACGTTCAAGTTTCGAAAGCGAGGTTTCGATGGCTCGCGCAACGCTTACTGACCATCTTATGATCAGCAATGCTCACTTCAGCGCAGGATTAGATGCTGCCGGGATTTCCGCTGCGTCTATCGAACTTCGAGAGATATCTCTGGTAGGTGAGCTGAATCTAGCCGATGCGACTACGACAGGGCGACTATTAATCGCAGACTCGACTATTGAATCAAATGGGAGCTCCGGGCAATTATTGGACTATCCAGAGGGTGATCCCGCGATCAATCTATCTGGAGTAAGCGCCGGTTCTATTTCCATCCGGGGCACATCTCTCGTTGGCACGGTAGAACTTGACGATATACATGTGAATAACCATGTGACCATCTCCTCGCTATCCGCCAACTGCGGCCATTTGAGACTCACTAATGCGAAGGTTGATGGGCATCTTGGTATTCACGACATCTCTGGCCCATTTCTGCCCCTGATTCTCAACGAAGCGGTTATTGCAGAAAATGTCAAGATTGATGGTTTTAGTAGTGATACTTCTTGCATGATACATATGTCCTCAGCAAAAGTAGCTGGATCTCTTGAAATCTCCTTTATGTGCCTTGGCAGCTTGGATGCAGACTTTTCCGATATTGGGGGGAACGTTCTACTGTCAGCAGTGGAGTCGCCCTTGATCAGTTTCGTCAACGTAAATATCGCCGGGAATCTGGATCTGTATCCCTTCACTAAACGACTATTCTCAGATGATGAAACCCATGCAGCACAGCCTCCACATCTCGATATAGCAGACGCCAGAATTTCTGGCAGTCTTTGTCTTTCAGCGTTTGAGGAGGATTCTGCTACTGGTTTTATCGCATCACCGATCGCCATCAACCGAATGACTATGGATCGCGTTACAGTTGAGGGCAAGTGCGATCTGTCGGCCGCTAAATTCCCCGCGGATAATAAAATCGAATCCGCGCAAAACGACAATGCCGTACAGCATAAGATTACCGCCATAGACGCGCGCTTTAACCGTCTAATCATGCCACGGGACCGTCCGGCGGGAACCGTCGATCTGTCCAACGCATCCGTGGACTCCTATGAAGATTATGCATCCGGATGGCCAGAAAGACACTCTCATCGCAAACACGCCAATAACAATAGCTGCTTGGATGACGCATGCTCGCTCAGACTGAACGGTTTCACATACCGGCATCTTGTCAATCCCCGGGGTGCCGCCAATATCAGTGGTAGCCCATTTGTGCCAGTATGGAAAGCTCGGCTGGAATGGCTGAATACCCAACCGGCCGCCGATCTGGTGGACCATTTCAAACCACAGCCCTGGCAACAGCTGGCCAGCACTCTTCAGCATGAAGGTTATGAGGAAGACGCCAAGCGCATCAGTATTGAACGACGTGTCAGTTATCGATACAGCAAAGCCGCCCCTTGGCGCGAACGTGTTGTCAGCTCCATGTTGCACCTATTTGCGGATTATGGCTATAACCCGTGGAAAACCATTATCTGGTGCTTAGCATTTATTGTCGCATTCGGGTTCATATACCAACTAGCCAGCCTTGACTGTGAAAAGCGTGGCTGCCTAGACGCAACGGTATTCGTTCCTGTAATGGCTGGAGATGTAGAAACCCCGTCGACCGGCGACCTTGCCTCAATCTACCCTTCATTTGGTCCATTTCATTACTCGTTGGACCTGTTTATTCCCATATTCGATCTGGGTATGGAATCTTACTGGCATGCAAACACAAACCACCAATATCACCTCGATCTGGGCGGTGAAATGGAATTGTTGGTCAACACCGGTATGTGGCTCGACTGGATTGCGGTGTTCGAACGAATACTTGGTGCCTTGATGGTGGCACTGGCAATCTCAGGTTTCACTGGTTTGCTTACCCGTTCGGACTAACCATCTCCAGAGTGGCATCTGCTATTCGCAGTAAGGCTAAAACGCTGTCTCAGTAGGTTACAATTGAAAGCCAGCCCTGTTATCGCTAATCAGTTTTAAACCCTATACTGTTATGTGTCCCATCACAAAACGGTTTATTCTTGAAAGCACCACATCGACACAGGGCCACTTTATCACCCTGCCAGGCGGTGCGGCCGCTGCCAGCCTTGATCGTAACATTTCCTTACAACAACAGCGGCCCATCTTTTAATGGGGTGATATTTAACTTACCACCCATTTCCATTAATGGCTCACCGGTTTCCCCTACCGCACCATAGTCCTTGAATTGCCCATCATGACTATTGTCATAAAACGGTTTATTTTTGGACAAACCGCAGCGGCATAATGCCGCGCGAAATTCAGTGCCGGGCATATCATCAGGTGATTGCTCTATTGCCAGGTCACCCTTCAAATAATAGGGACCCTGGTAAATTACGGTTACAGTGTTTTCAGGTACTGCGGCCTCTGTCATCTGGCCGTCTTTGTAAACCAATGCGCTGCTCGGACAACGCTCCACGATTTCCCTCACTTCGTTGGGGGATGAAAGATCGGGTTGGCATCAGGGATCTCTTCCTGCAACAAAAAGATCACCTTTAGCGTATCAGCATTCACCGATGTGAATGCAGAGTCTTTCATCCCATTCAACATCGATCTGCTTGCCGGGATAGAGAAAAACATGTTTTTTACCCATTGCATCCTCCGTCTGTCATTCAATAAATTGAGCGTAGAAGCTTATGAAGTCAGGGTCGGCTTGTGTTGATTGCCGGGTAAGGCTGCATCCATTATCGGTACTTGGCGGATGTTATGAATTGGCCGAATGACTCGCACCAGACAATAACACTGTTGAAGTTTTCCGGATCGACACTTGGTGGAATATTCACAATGAAATTCTCGAATGTCTTGACGTCTCCCACACGAACCATATTGGTCTTCAGGCGATTGAAGTCTGACTCAGTCTCGACGAATTCCGGTGAAAGATAGAGCTTGTAATCCGGCCCTGGCGCAAGCGTTCCGATCAGCGTGATCGATTCGGAACTCACGGAGACCGTACCTTCCCCCCAATGCAGTGCGTCGCTGTCTTCAAGATCTCTCCTGAATTCCGCTGTGTAGCTGGCATTGGATGAGATTGCCGTTACCTCGGACGCGCTGGGAGCAGGCGGCGCAGTGAGAATGGGCAGTGCGTAGATTCCGGCCGCGAAACCTGTAAATCCGACCAGGCCGTGTGTAGCAATCAGCAATACCAATGTGCGTACTTTCATAGTAACTCCACGAAACTACAGCTGCGTTGACCAGCATTTATAGGTGCAAACCTACCCATCTGGGTATTTAAAGCAAGACCTCAAGAAAACACAAGTAATCCCACATACCTGACAAGTAAATTCCTGATGTCTTGCTTTATACCAAAGGAGTTTGCGGCCAAGGTGGCCCGTATGGCCAGTGGGATTATCCCGTCATGTGTAATTCTTAGATAAACTCATGCGCAGTATCCATGAATCCATGGGGCCGTGTTTAGTAACTGCTCAGGGTAATCCGTCTGCTTTTCTCGATTGTGGCGCACATACGCAACAAATTGATGAAACTTGTTTGAAGAGATCCTTAAAGTTAGAGCAACTCTGTGGGTTATTTGATTTTCACGACGTGGGCAATTCCGCCTCCATGATCCAATGACTCCAACGTCATTGTTCCTCCATTATATGTAAGGATCTTCAATCGCCCCGGCAGCCGCCCCTTCATGTAGATGATGCCTGCCTCGCAGCTATAATCGCCTGTCTTATCGATTGCCGGTCGGGTTTTGACGAAGCGGACCTTTCCGCTCTTCATAAACTCCCAGGATTGGCTATCATCCTTAATCTTGTTTCCGGCAAACTCGACATGGGACTGTTGCCATTTGCCGATGATGTCTTGAGCACACTCAGCAAATGCACCGTCAGGGGTGGTAACTGCCGTGCTGAACATAAAAGGAAGGAGGTAGAGTCCAGGTCTTTTTTTCATGGCTTTTGCGTTTTTTTATAAACTGTCTGTTTTGGATTACGAGGGTCTCTATCGCTGGTAATTCGCATGTTACCTCCTTGACTATTTCCATCTCGGCTACTTCTTCTCCTTGAGCATGTCCGCCAGATCCGCGAATGGGCTGTAGGTGGTTGTATTTGTCTGCTTGTTTTCGGAGGCATCGCCGTAATCGGAATCGTTATAGCGTGAATGCTCGTTGTCATGGCAGTAGATGCAGAGCAACTCCCAATTGCTGCCATCCGACGGATTGTTGTCGTGATTGTGATCGCGGTGATGGACCGTCAGTTCGCGCAGGTTTTCACGGGTGAACTCCCGCGCGCAGCGTCCGCATACCCAGGGATACATCTTCAGCGCCTGCTCGCGGTAGCCTTTTTCCCGCTGCTCCCGGTTGCGTTGCGCCTCGGCGACAATTCGATCGAGTTTGTCTGAAGAGCTTTCCGATGTCATGTGATAATCCCTTGATGATTTAACTCAGGCTTATGATTCGGTGTGTATGATAGGTTAGTATAGCGCAGCCAATCTTGCGCTGTACCTAAAGGTCTGCAATCGGCTGTGGAATCATTTGGCAGTCCACCGATTAGGTGATTATCAATCCACGGATAAAAACCACTGAAGATTAAAGCGTGTCAGAGAGAAATAGCCTTTAAGGAACCTCTTGTTAACCCTCTTTTCTTCATATTGGCTAACTCTATTTTCGTCATCCCGGCGCATGCCGGGATCCAGAAAAATCATACACACAGATTCCGGCTTCCACCGAAATGACGGATTACTCAGACCTTCCATGATATTTGGAACATTTGCTCTCTGCCTCCGATAGCATTGTAGTAAAGACACCCCACTTTTATTCCTGATACAGATCTGAAGTATCGGCAAATATCAGGTATTCACGAATATTTCGCCCCGCCATCTTGAACACATTGGCAAAGGGAACGCTTAATTCGTTTCCGTTTCGACGGGTATAGGTGACAAGGCCGTGACAGACAATTACCCCGTCAGCGCTCCAGACGTCTTCGATTTTGTGTTCAATTCCAAGAATCGAATCGAAGAACGCCGCCACATACTCTTCCACTTTGACCTTCCCAACAACCGGTTGTTGGTTGCCGAATCGAAACATACAGTCATCAGTCAGATATGCTGCAAATGCGTTGGCATTCTTTTTGTCTATCGCCTCAAATAACTCTTCAATCATTTTCCAGATCCCATTGCGCCGCACTCATTGTTATTGACAAACCCGCTGCTTTTTATACATCCCTAACCTAATATTTCTCAAATTCCTGATCAACGGCCACTATTTGTGGATTCTTCCAGCAATCTGTCGATAAGACGTTCGCCTATCTGTGGGTCAAATCCACCAAATCGCTGAAACCGCACGATACCCTTACGGTCGATGATGGCCATCTCGGGCGTGCCCCGGGTGCGATAGCGGCGCATGGTCTCCGGAATCTCCTCGCCGGGGAGATGAAGATCGATCCCCACTGGATGCCTGATGCCCTTTTTCCTGACATAGTCACGCAGGCGCTCGGGGGTCTGGTAGTTGTGCCCTTCGAAGACGGTATGGATGCTCAGGAAAACGATATCGCCGGCTGCGGCCTGGTCCGCGTATTTTTCCTCCCATTTGGCCATCAGCGGCACCGAAAAGCGGTTGCATCCCGGACACCAGAGCTGGAAGAAGTCCACCACCACGACCTTGCCGCGCAGTGCCTTGACCCTGGTGCCGTCGCTATTGAGCCACTCGGATATGCGCCATTCCGGGGCGGCCCGCCCTTCCACCGCATAAACCTGCCCAGTCACCAGGATAAAAAGAAAAACCAGCTGATAAATCCGGAATCGATCCATGATCAGCACCTAATCGTTTAACTTGGACGTGTTGTTGCCTGTGCAGGTCGAGCAACGCTTACCTGTTACCAAGCAGTTTTTGGGAAATGAACCAATCTAGGAAAGTAGGACTGTTGGAAATGAGAATTGTTCTCTGACCCAGTTTACTGATCATCACGTCGGCTCTGTAGAACGCCATGTAGCCGTGATCCGGGTGCCGTGGGTGCAGGTATCTCCTACAACCATTTAATTAGCGAGTCACGGCCCTGTAACCGTCTGATCATAGAATGCAAATTGGCTGGGTGAGGAGGACGTCATGGCAACAAAGATCCGATTCGGTGCCTTCGTAAGAGAGATAACAATCCACCAGGACCGAATCCCCTACAGTAACCTGACGCCCAAGATGCTCAGGGACGCCGAGGGTAATGAACTGCCCTACCGCGCGCCGAAGATCCAATTGCGTCTTATCGATATCTACCGCCTGATCAGGCCCTATCTCAATGTGCGCCTGATGGAACAGATCCGCGCGGTGATACCGCTGGCGGCCTATCTGGTCCTGTTTCAGCTGTTCATCCTGCGCCAGGACGTGGCCGACGCCGGGCTGATCACCGGCGGACTGGTTGCGGTGATCATCGGCCTGATGTTCTTCATGGAGGGGCTGAAGGTCGGTCTGATGCCCTTCGGCGAGGCCCTTGGGACCACCCTGCCGGCGAAGGCCCACCTCAATCTGGTGCTGGTGATCGCCTTCCTCCTGGGGATCGGCGTAACTTTTGCGGAGCCGGCGATCGGGGCGTTGAAGGCCGCCGGGGCGATCGTGCGTGTCGAGTCCGCTCCCTACCTCTATGCGCTGCTCAACGAATGGGCCGAGGTGCTGGTGCTCGGGGTCGGCATCGGTGTCGGTGCCGCGGCGGTGCTGGGCACATTGCGCTTCCTCTACGGCTGGAGTCTCAAACCGCTGATCTATCTTACCCTGTTGCCCACCATCGGTCTCACCGGCTACATCCTCATGGATCCGGAGTTAAGCAAGACACTCGGACTGGCCTGGGACTGCGGCGCGGTCACCACCGGCCCGGTCACCGTGCCGCTGGTCCTCTCGCTGGGTATCGGCATCGCCGCCTCGGCCGGCAAGGGGCAGTCGTCTCTCTCCGGTTTCGGCATCGTCACCCTGGCCTCGCTGTTCCCCATCATCGGCGTGGAGCTGTTGGCGGTCTATGTCTCCCTGGTGACCAGCCCGCAGGAGATCATCGCCGCCGCCAACAGCGCGGCCGCGGTCAGCACCGACCCGGCCTGGCATCAACAGACCCCCTGGGTGGAGATCATAGGCGGTCTGCGCGCCATCGTACCGCTGGTGATCTTTCTCTACCTGGTGATGAAACTGGTGCTCAACGAACGCTTGGCCCAGCCCGGAAATATCGCCTATGGCATCACCCTGTCGGTGCTCGGCATGATTATCTTCAACCTTGGCCTGACCTATGGCCTGGCGAAGCTTGGCGGCCAGTCCGGCGGCCTGGTGCCTGCGTCGTTCACCGATATTGCCGCGGTTGACGGGGATCCGCTGTACGGGCTTGCGCTCGGCCTGAGCATCGCCTTCATCTTTGCCTGGCTGCTGGGCTTCGGCGCCACCCTGGCCGAGCCCGCGCTCAACGCCCTGGGGCTGACCGTCGAGAACCTCACCAACGGCGCGTTCCGCAAGCAGGTGCTGATGTACGCGGTCTCCTTGGGCGTCGCCTTCGGTATCGCGCTTGGCGTGGCCAAGATCGTCTACGGCTTCTCCATCGCCTGGCTGCTGATCCCGGGTTACCTGCTGGCGATTGCCATGACCCATTTCTCCACCGAAGAGTTCGTCAATATCGCCTGGGACAGCGCGGGCGTGACTACCGGCCCCGTCACGGTGCCGCTGGTGCTGGCGATGGGCCTGGGCTTCGGTAACGCGATGAACGCGATCGAGGGCTTTGGCATTCTTTCGATGGCCTCGATCTGCCCGATCCTCTCGGTGCTTGGTACCGGCCTGTGGATTCGCTGGAAGGTCCGGAACAAGCATCGTCTTTACGACCGGGAGATGCAACTGCAAGAGCCGCAGGAGGCAAACGCATGAGTACCAGAGAGATCGTAGTCCTCACCGACGTGGCCCTGATTACCGCCAGCGTGCAGCGTGGCATGGCGGACGACATCGTCAAGGCGGCGCAGGAAGCGGGCGCCCAGGGTGCCAGCATCCACTACGCACACGGTCGCGGGGTGCGCGAACGCCTCGGTATCTGGGGTCTGGCGTTGGAGGCGGAGAAGGAGGTGATCAATATCGTAGTCTCGTCCGACCAGGTCGACCGGGTGTTCGAGAAGATGTATCTCGCCGGGAAGATGGATACCCCGGGAATGGGGTTCATGTGGGTAACCCCGCTGGAGAAGGCCGCCACCTTCGTGCCGCCGGAAATCGTCGATCGGCTCACTGCCCACAAGGCCACCAACCGGTCCTGATCAATCGGAGGCGGCGCAGATGTTGTCAGCGATGCAACAGCAGAAAGTCATCACATGTGTCCTGCCAAAGGGCAAGGCGGGCCCGGTGCTCGAAGTACTGGCCAGAGAACGCAAGCTTACCGCGGTGGACATCCATTTCGCACGGGGTATCGGGCGTATCACCCCGCTACGCCACCGCGGAATCGGCGAAACTTCGGAACGCGAAGTGCTCACAGTCGCGGTTGCCGCCGCCGAGGCGGACGAGATGTTCGAGTATATCCACGGACTCGCGGAGATCGACCGTCCCCATGGCGGCCTGATGTACATGCATGATCTGCAGATCTCCACCGGATTCAGCCTGCCGACCGACTTGAACGAGGAGGAGTAGGTGGAACACGAGGCCTTTGTCACCACCGTGATGGCGGTAGTGGCGCTGCTGTTTCTGGCTGCCGTATCCGCTGTCATCACCCGCCGCATTCATTTTCCCTACACCATTGGTCTGGTGGTGATCGGCGTCGCCGTCGCCTTTATCGCCGATGACTACCCGATGCTATCGCACGCCCTCGATGCCTTCAAACTCGAGCCGGTGATGATCATGTTCCTGTTCATCCCGATTTTGATCTTCGAGTCGGCGTTCAACATGGATGTGCCATTGCTGATGCGCAATCTGGTACCCTCGTTGACCCTGGCCGGTCCGGGGTTGCTGATTTCCACGGCCTTGATCGGCACCCTGATTCACCTGCTGACACCACTGCCTATTGAGTCGGCGCTGATCTTCGGCTGTCTGATCTCGGCCACCGATCCCGTTGCGGTGATCGCCCTCTTCAAGGAGGTCGGCGCGCCCAAACGGCTGACAATTCTCATGGAGGGCGAGAGCGTGTTCAATGACGCCACCGCGATCGTCACTTTCCAGATTATCCTCGCCGTGATCGCCAGCGGCATTCTCGATGTGGAGACGATCACCGGGGGCGTGGTCGATTTCTTCATGGTGTTCTTTGGCGGACTGTTGGTTGGCCTGCTGTTCGGCTGGCTGCTGGTGCAGGCCATTCCGTTGATCGGAAACCAGCCGCTGGTGCATATCACTCTTACGCTGGTGACCGCCTACGCGGCTTTTATCGTCGCGGATCACTTTCTCCACACCTCCGGCATCATGGCGGTGCTGAGTGCGGGCCTGACCATTGGCTACTACACCCCGACGCTCTATAAGCAGAAGGTGCACGACTACCTGGAGATGTTCTGGGAGGATGCGGCATTCGTTGCCAATTCGCTGATCTTTCTCATGCTTGGACTGTCGGAGAAGGTCTTTATCGCGCACACCCACAGCAATCCCGAGGGACTGCTCTACCCGGTGCTGATCGCCATTGCGGTGGTCCTGTTTGTGCGCTTCCTCGTGGTCAACAGCCTGGTGCCCTTGCTCAACCGTGTTCCCGGGATCAAGCCAATCGGATACCCGTACCGCATGGTGCTCTCCTGGGGCGGATTGCGTGGCGCGGTGGCAATCGCCCTGGCCATGAGTCTGCCCAAGCACTTTCCCTATCGCTGGCAGATTATCGACTTCACCTTCGGCGTCACACTCTTCACCCTGTTGGTCAACGGTACCACCATGAGTCTGCTGATTCGTCGCTTGGAGTTGCACAAGCCCTCACCGCTGCTTGCCTACCTGTCCGCCTATGGGCGTGTGGAAGCGGCTCGCAACGTGCTGGCGCGTCTCAAAGCCTTCAAGCCGGTCATGCCGCTGAATGATGAACTGCGAGCGCATGTCACCGGGAATCATCAGCGCGAACTCGAAAACAGCGAGGCGCAGCTGGAGGCACTACGCGCCGATCTCGCCGGCAACCGGATCAAACGTCGCAAGCTGCTTTGGCTGCAGACATTCGCGGTGCAGAGGCGCACCTGTCTGCGACGCTTCGAGGACGGTCTGCTGTCGCGGCGCGGTCAGCAGGCACTCGAGACCGATCTAAAGAACAAACATGTCGGGATAGACAGCGAGACCAGACCAATGGTTGAGGATCAGCGTCTTCCATCCGACCGCCGGCTCGGCCTCGGGTTGATACAGAATCTGCAAAGGGTACTACCCGGCATCCCCTACTTCGCCCGCTTCCAGACCCGACGTAACGATGCGCTGACCGAGGAGTCCCTGGCGGTGGTGGCGGGTTCCGCGGCGGTGATCGCGGAGATGGCGCATCTTGCGGAGTTTTCCGGGGCAGATGACGAGGATGTCGAGGAGTGCCGACGTTACTACACCCACCTGGAACAGATGGGACGAAGTCGCCTTGATCAACTGGGCGATGCCTACAACGGTTCTGGTGTGGGAATCAGTGAACGCATGTTGCAGCGCCTGGTGCAGGATGCGCGAAAAGACGTGGTGGCAAACCTGGAGCATACGGGCGAGCTCCCCCCCGAGGTGGCGCATGAACTCCGCAACGATTTCGAAGAGGCTAGAGTAGAGGCGAAAGGGTCATGAATTGGATAGTGGCGAGCGCCAAATGGCTGGGCGGATTGTCTATGCTGGCCATCCTGTCGATTGGGCTGAAGGGGTGTCTCGGTGAGCACATCGAGGTGCACGGTGCCGGCGCCTCTTTTCCCGCTCCCATCTACGCGCGCTGGCGGGCGCTCTATCACCGTGAACACCCGGATATCTCCATCCATTACAGGGCGGTCGGTTCCGGCCGGGGGATCAAGGCGATTACCGCCGGAGAGGTCGATTTCGGCGCTTCCGATGCGCTGTTGAAGAAGAGCGAGGAGCGTGCACTGCGCCAGCCCCTGCTCTCCATCCCCACCGTGATGGGGCCGGTGGTGCTGGCCTATAACCTGCCGCGCCTGGAGGGGGAATTGACCCTTTCGGGCGACTTGATCGCGGGAATATACCTCGGTGAGATCACCCACTGGAACGATGAGCGCATTGCGCTGCTCAACCCGGGCATCAATCTGCCTGCTCTGCCGATCAGGGTGGCGCACCGCAGCGACTCATCGGGCACCACCCACATTTTCACCGACTACCTCAGCGAAGTCAGCGAGGAGTGGCGCAACGATGTTGGCCGGGGCAAGCGTGTTTTCTGGCCTACAGGCAATGAGTGGGCAGGCGACGGTAACGATGGGGTTGCCCACCGCATTCTCCTGGAGCCTGGCGGGATCGGCTACCTGGAGCTCAAGTACGCGCAGAATGCGGGATTGAATTATGCCGCATTGATCAATCGCGCCGGCAAGCGGGTCCGGCCCACGGCCAAGGCGGTACAGGAAGCGGAACAGAACACCCCGGCATCGCCGGAAAGCTATTTGAAACAATCGATCGTCAACGCACCCGGTGAGGGCTCATACCCGATCAGCGCTTTCACTTACCTGCTGGTATATCGTGATATCAGCGATATGGAATCCCAAAGGGCGCATGCCCTGATTGACTTCCTCAAATGGGTATTAAACGAGGGGCAGCCGGAGGCGCGTAAGCTGCACTATGTGCCCTTGCCCGAAGAACTGCGACTACAGGTGCTCGAGGATGTGGCGAGTATCAAGCTGCCACCGTTACCAACTGTCCACTAAACGCTAGCCTCCGGTCGTTTGGCTTCGACTCTAGCGCTTATCATCAGGTCTGAATGATGGCGTTACATCTGTTTTTTCTAAACCGAACCATGGACTCCTCTCAACTCATAACTCCTGAAGCATAAAAAACACCGGACGGGTTGATGCGATCTCACCGTCCGGTCAGGGGGGTTGCTAACAGTTGGTCGTATTCGTTCAGCCGGCCGCAGCCTCCACCGCACCGCGCTCCTCACCCTGGGGCTCCATCGCCGGCATCTCCGCCGCCTTCTTCTCACCCGGGATGAAGAAGCTCCAGATGTAGACCACCAGGCCGCCGAGGAAGACTACCCCGGCAAAGAAGCGCAGCCAGTAGAACAGGGCGATCTTGTCCTGCA
>QBVC01000046.1 GCA_003058495.1 gamma proteobacterium symbiont of Ctena orbiculata
ACCTTGAGCAAGTACTCATAGAAATCCCCAAAGACCCTACATATTATACGAGATATCCCGGCATCCTGCGCTGTCTGTTCGGGCATATAATATCGACTGCCGTTCTGTGGCGTGGATATTCGCGCAACGGAATTGTAATCATTACCGGGCAGGATCATGATACTGTGTTTGATTGACTTGCGGATTTCCATGGGTTTGGAGCAAGAAAATGGCAGAAACAGAAAACAGATTGGAAGATGTGGATTGGCTCAAGGCGGAGCTGGAAGACGCTCTGGACGAAGACTATGAACTCGAGATGTCCGAACCGGCTCTATCCCTGGAGCTGCGGCGCATCTACAAGAAAAAACATCCGCCAACCCTGGAGCGTCGTGAGTACTTCAAATCCCTGCTGACCCTTCAGGCCGAACTGATTAAGCTGCAGGATTGGGTTGAACACTATGGCGAGAAGGTCGTCGTCATCTTTGAAGGGCGGGATGCAGCCGGTAAGGGGGGTGTCATCAAGCGAATCACGCAACGTCTGAATCCTCGGATATGCCGTGTTGTCGCGCTCAACAAGCCGACCGAAAAGGAGAGGACTCAGTGGTATTTTCAGCGCTATGCCGCCCACCTGCCAAGCGCAGGCGAGATCGTGCTCTTCGACCGCTCCTGGTATAACCGCTCAGGGGTCGAGCGGGTGATGGGGTTTGCCTCTCCCGAACAGGTGGAGAGGTTTTTTCAGGACGTCCCTGAATTCGAGCGTTCGCTGGTTCGCTCGGGTATTCGTCTGATCAAATATTGGTTCTCGATCACCGACGAAGAACAGCAGTTACGCTTCCTGATGCGCATCCACGATCCGCTCAAACAGTGGAAATTGAGCCCCATGGATCTGCAGTCCCGGGTACGTTGGGAGGATTACACCAAGGCCAAGGAAGAGACGCTGTCACGCACCAATATCCCGGAGGCGCCCTGGTTTATCGTAGAGGGTAACGACAAGAAACGGGCGCGACTGAACTGTATCCACCACCTGCTCGACCAGATCCCCTACATGGAAGTGCCCAACGATTCCATCTCACTGCCGGATCGTGTATTCAAGCCTGACTACGAACGCCAGGTACTGCCCACTGATCTGCACGTACCCAAGCTCTACTGAGCAACGGATTGACCGCTCCGCCAGCCCCCTGAATCTAATGCTATTACTTGATTATATTGTGGATATTAGGCGGATCTGTCAGCTTGGTGCGGTTTTGGCCGGAATGCTGCAGCCTGGACTTTCCCACCAAGTGGGTTAAGCTAAGAGTCGCAAAACGGCGCACAGAGCAACCACAGAAGGTGATGGTGTGAATCAGGGTATCTCCGGCCAGCGTACCAAGGATCGGCGTTCCGGTATCGAGCGCCGACAATCCCAGGTTGATGGCCAGGCGGCACATCGCGGCTTGTCATGGGAAGACCAGCGCACACAGTATTGGACGCGCCTGCTCTTTTGCGGCCTGGCTCTGCTCTATTTCAACTTCGGTGGTCCGGAACAGGTGCGCGGATGGACCAGTCTGCCGGTCGTCAATCTGGTATTTATCGTCTTTGGATTCGAAATTCTCTTCTTCATGGGGCACGCCTCGCGGGTACCGCATGCACCCTGGCGCCGGCGTCTAACCATGTGGGTGGATATTGCCGTGGCCTCCTTTGCGGTCCTGGCGGACACCACCATCAGCTCGCCAGGCTTTCTTGTTTTTTTGATGATAATCCTCGGCAACGGCATGCGCTACGGCCTGCGTCTGTTCGCCGAGGCTGTGGTGGGCAGCCTCGGCGCGGCACTGCTGATTGTCAGCCTACGTTTGTACGACTATATAAATCTGTTTTCGGTCAGCGCCATCTTCTTTCTCCTCTTCTTCACCATCATCGTGCTCTATTCCTACTCGCTGACGGCAAAAATCGAAACCGGCCGCGCCAAACTGGCCCACGAGCGCAACATCGATGCCCTCACCGGACTGCTGAACCGGCGCGCCCTGATCGAGCGCTCCTCAAGCCTTTTCCAGGCGCAGGAACACGGCAACGGCGTGGTCGTACTGTTTGCCGACCTCGATGGATTTAAAACCGTCAACGACACCCATGGGCACCATGTGGGCGACCGCGTCCTGGCGGCGGTTGCCGCCTGCATTGCCAAGACGGTACGCAGCGATGATCTGGTCGCGCGCTATGGTGGTGACGAGTTCCTGCTGTTGTTGCCCTATGCCACCAAGGAAGGCGGGGAATTGGTGGCTCGGCGTGTGCGCCAGGCGATCGACGACTACGCCAGGGAGAACGGCATCGACTTCAGTATCTCAATCGGATTGGGTAAGTATCCTGATCACGGCCTTGACCTGGAGAGCGTTATCACCAGTGTCGACAAGGCGATGTACCGCAGTAAACTGGAACATGGTGGCGGTGCCATTTTGCATGTCGACAGCGGTGAAATGGAGACCTCTGGCCAGACTTGACCAAGGCATCGATTCAAATACGCCAAGCGGAGTCAGAATTGAAACTAGTAGCGTTCGCAGCGAGTAGCAGCAGGAAATCGATAAATAAACGCCTGGCAACCTATGCGACCGGCCTGTTGGATGGTGCCGAAACTGAAATTTTGGATTTGAATGATTATGAAATGCCATTGTTCAGCGTCGATAGAGAGGAGGAGCTGGGTCATCCGCGGTTGGCAAAAGCGTTCCTGGCAAAAATAGATGCCAGTGACGCCCTGATTATCTCGTTTGCGGAGCATAATGGATCATACACGGCGGCTTATAAAAATCTTTTTGATTGGTGCTCCAGAATCAGCAAAAAGGTCTATGACAAAAAGCCGGTTGTATTGCTCTCGGCCTCCCCCGGCGAGAAAGGGGGTGCGAGGGTTTTATCCATGGCGAGCGCATCGATGCCTTTTTTCGGGGCCTCGGTGATGGCTACCCTGTCCATACCCAACTTTTACCAGAACTTCGATGTGGAAAAGGGCGTGCTGACGAATCAAGCACTGAATGCCAAGTTGATAGCGGCAGTGGATTCGTTAAGGTAAGTGTTGTGTAGCGATCAGCGCCTGGCGGTAAAGATTGCCCTGCGCGGTGCGGGATAGCCCTCGACGGTCAGGCTCCTGTCCACCGGATCGAGATAGTCCGCCAGCGATTCAAAACGCATCCAACGGGTGGATCGCTGCTCATCGACGCCGGTGACCGAAACATCGATCAGCTTCACATCGCTGAATCCGGCCCGCTGCAGCCAACCCTGCAGGGTTATGGGGGTTGGAATAAACCAGACATTGCGCATCTTGGCGTACCGCCCCTTCGGCACCAGCACCTCGTTCCCGGCCCCTTCGATCACCAGGGTTTCCAGCACCAGTTCGCCACCCGTTCGCAAGGCACCCCTGAGCTCGGCCAGGTGCGCAAACGGTGACGGTCGGTGATAGAAGACGCCCATCGAGAAAACACTGTCGAAGGCCTTCAGATCCGGCGGCATCTGCTCGATCCCCAGGGGGAGCAGGTGGACCGGATGCCGAGCGCCAAGAAAGTGCCTGATGGCTTCGAACTGGATCACAAACAGCTGGGTGGGATCGATCCCGATTACCAGCGCGGCTCCCTCGCCGAGCATGCGCCAGGCGTGGTATCCGTTTCCGCAGCCGACATCGAGCACGATCCGGTCCTGCAGCGGTTGGATGTGCCGTCTCAGCCGCTCCCACTTGAGATCCGAACGCCACTCGGTATCCAGCTGGATACCGCAAATCTCATAGGGGCCCTTGCGCCAGGGGTGTAATCCGGACAGGAGCTGAATTAGCCGCTCGCGGGTCTGCTGATCACAATCACCCGCCTCCCCCGCCCTTATCCCTGGCGCTTGAAGATCGAAGGATGAGATCGACAGCCTGGGCAGATCGGAGAGAATACGCCGCCATCTCTCCAAGTCGCCGTGAGGTCGCTCACGCCAGATCCTCTCCACCTGATGCGGCAACTGATCCAGCCAAACCCCCAGCGGCCGCTCCATGAAGGCGTCCCGCCAAGCCCACTGCTGCTTCATTTGATTGCCAGCAGGGAGACGAAGTTAAAACATTGAAACCAGACCTCTACGCTGGAAAAACCCACCGCCTTCAGGCGATCGATATGGCAGCTCAGCGTCTCGGGTATCAGGACATCCTCCAGGGCGGAGCGCTTTTGGCTGATTTCAAGATCGGAGTAGCCCTGGGCCTTCTTGAAGCCGTGATGCAACGCTGTAAACAGCTGCTGGGAGCTCTCATCGGGCAGGGCGATTTTCTCGGACAGCACCAACAGCCCCCCCGACAGCATACCTTGATGAATCATCTTCAATACCGCCAATCGCTCCTCTGCCGGAACAAACTGCAGGGTAAAATTCAACACCACCATCGATGCCTGTCGGATCCGCAGATCGCGAATGTCGGCGCATATCAATTCAACCGGCGGATCCTGGCAATATTCAGCAAGCTTGGTTTTGGCCCTGGTCAGCATGGCCGGCGAATTGTCGACCCCGACCAGATGTACATCCTTGACATCGATACTGGCGTGTATTGCCAGGATTGCCGCTCCCAGGGAGCATCCGAGATCGTAGCAGTATGTACCGGCCTGAATATGCCGTGCGGCCAGGGTGCCGATCATGTTGATGATCGTCCCATAGCCGGGTACGGAGCGGTTGATCATGTCCGGAAAGACACCCGCCACCCGCTCATCAAAGACAAAATCGGCAATCCTGTCCCGGGCCTCCGCGTAGAGCCTGTCTTTGTTGCTGTCTTCGCTCATCACCGTCTTCAACGCTCGCAGGGGCCTGAACCGGCCTACTCCTCCATCCGCGCGGCCCGCTCGCCTTCCGCGACATCGACGAAATTAAGCAGCACACCGCCAACGATAAACAGGATGCTGATGGAGAGGATCGACAACCGGGTATCACCGGTAAGCACCCCTATCCAGCCCATCAGCAGCGGTCCCAGGACGGTGGCGAACTTCCCGAGCATATTGTAAAAGCCGAAAAATTCCGCCGATTGATTGGAGGGAATCAGGCGGGCATAGAGGGAGCGGGAGAGGGCCTGGATGCCGCCCTGCACCAAGCCGATGGCGATGGCCAACAGATAGAATTCCCATACCGCCTCCATGTGATAGGCCCACAACAGTATCAACAGGTAGGTGAAGATGGCGATCATGATGCCCTGTTTGGGGCCGCGCCTGTTTCCTATCTCGCCGAACACCATGGCGGCGGGAAAACCGACGAACTGGGTGATCAGCAGGGCGATCATCAGGTTGTTCGCATCGAAGCCGATCGAGAGCCCAAAGTCCACGGCCATTCTTACAATGGTATCGACGCCGTCGATGTAGCACCAATAGGCGATGAGAAACAGGAAGGTCATGCGCAGTTGCCTGAGCTTGCCGAAGGTGCTGCGCAATTGACGGAAACCCGCCAGCAGCCAGGCCTTTTCGGTCCTCTCCGCGCTTGGCTCATCGACCAAGAGGAACAGCGGTATGGAGAACAGGGCCCACCACAAAGCAACCAGTACGAATGAGAGCTTCACCGCCTGCGAGGCATCGGCAAGGCCGAAAAACCCGGGGAAAAGGGTCATCAGCACATTGAAGGCGAACAACAAGCCACCGCCCAGATAGCCGAAAGCGAAGCCATAGGCCGAGACCTTGTCGTAGTGCTGTTTGCGGGTCACCGACACCATCAGGGCGTCATAGAAGATATTGCCGCCCGAAAACCCGAGCACGCCCAGGCCGTAAAGCACCAGGGCCATGGCCCAGTTCCCCATGGCCACCAGATAGAGGGAGCCGGTCATGACTATGCCCATCGCGGCGAAGAAGAGCAGAAAGCGTTTTTTCGCCCCGCCCTGATCCGCCAGCGCCCCCAGCAGCGGGGCCAGACAGACCACGATGATGCTCGCCACCGAGTTGGCCATTCCCAAACGGAAAGTGCTCTCGGTCACCGCAACATCGGCACTCCAGTACTGCTTGAAAAAAATCGGAAAAAAGCCGGCCATCACCGTGGTGGCGAAGGCGGAGTTGGCCCAGTCATAGAGGCTCCATGCAAGAACCTTGGGCTCTCTTAACAACCTGCTTGGCAATTGGAGCTACTCTTCGCTGCTCGATTCGCTGATGGTAAGATTGGCATTGATTGCCATCCTTACCAGTTCGGCGAGGGAATTGGCCTGCATCTTTTCCATCACCCGGGCACGGTGCGCCTCCACGGTTTTCGCGCTTACACCCAGGCTGGTTGCGATCTCCTTGTTCGCCTTGCCGTTGGTCACCATCACCATCACTTCGTGCTCTCTTGGCGTCAGGCGCGCCAAGCGGGTGGCGATCTCCGCACGCTGTGCCTGCATATCCCGCTGCTTCACATCCAATGCCAAGGCGTGACGGATGCTTTCGAGCAACAGTTCATCATTGAACGGCTTCTCGATGAAATCGACCGCGCCTGACTTCATCGCTCTGACAGCCATCGGCACGTCGCCATGACCGGTAATGATGATAACGGGGATCGCAATCTGGTTGGCCCGCAGGTACTCCTGCAGTTCCAGCCCGCTCATTCCTGGCATGCGCACGTCCAGCAACAGACAACCGGAGCGCCCGGGATAGTAGCTGTTGATAAAGGCATCCGCCGATTCGAATGTCTCCACCTGCATGGAAACCGATTCGATAAGCCATTTCAGCGAATTCCGCATGGCTTGATCATCATCTACAACAAAGACTGTCGGTGGATTGGTCATGGTCTTCAAAATCCTGGTAATTCGAGTGTGGGATCCGACGGCAGTATGACGTAAAAGGTCGACCCTTTGCCGAGTGCGGAAACAACCTCGATCATGCCTTGGTGATCTTGCATGATTTTCTGGCTGATCCGCAACCCCATCCCCATGCCGCTCTTTTTCGTGGAAAAGAAGGCGTCAAAGAGATGCTCCAGCGTCTCTTCCGGTATTCCCGGGCCGGTGTCCTTGACCAGAACCTGCACGCTATTGTCGTCGATCCGCTCGGTCAGAAGCACGAGTCTACGCTCCCCCACGGCAACCTGCTTCATGGCATCGATGGCATTCCGCACCAGATTCAGCAGCACCTGTTCGACCTGAACCAGGTCCACCATTACCGGCAGGACTTCATCACTCAGATCCACGCTGACTTCAACCTTTTGCCGGTTGGCCTCGAATTCTATGAAGGAGGCGACCTCCAGGACCAGGTGATTGAGATTGGCCGCCTCCCGCTCCTGAGGGCGTTTCCCCACGAGCGCCCGCAGCCGCTTGATTATCTCTCCCGCCCTTTCCGCCTGTGCGGTAATCTGCGCCATGGCATCCAGCAATTCAGCCTCGCCGCCACCGCCGGATTGAATGCGTCTTACACAGCCACTGGCAAAATTGATTATCGCGGAGAGCGGTTGATTCAGTTCATGGGCCAGCCCGGTAGACATCTCGCCCATTGTACTGAGCCGGCATACATGGACAAGTTCAGACTGGTGCTGTCTGCTCTGTAGTTCCGCCATCCGCATCTGGGTAAAGTCCCGTCCATAGATGTTGACATAATCCAACTCGCTTATCGGCGCCAGCTGCAGGGAAAAGATTTGCTCCTCGATGTTGATTTCGTATACCTTGTTAACCCCCTCCCTGAGTACACTGGCGACCAGGTTGCGCCAGTAGAGCGGCAGGGTCTGGCCACGCTCGCAATCCCAATAGGTCAACAGCGGTTCGCTGGCGTCATTGGCGTAAACGATGACCCCTTTATCGTTGATGCGCATTACCGGATTGGGATTTTCACTGGCGAGTTTGGCCAGACTGGCAATCTCCCGTTCGGCCTGCATGCGCCCGCTGATGTCCCGCAGATAGACATTGAACAGCGTCTGATGCTGCAGATGAATCGAGATCACCGAACACTCGATCGCCTTCTCCTCACCCCGAATGGTCACCGCCATCATCAGCTGGTCCCGGCAGAGACCGGGACTGGAGCTCCTTTTGATACACTTGCCCAACATATCGCTGAAACGACTGCGGTCATCGGCTTTGATCGCGATCTCTTCGAAGCGCCGGCCAATCAACATTGCCCTGGAATAACCGAAGGTCTTGACGGCCGTTCCGTTGACCTCCACAACCATCCCCTGTTCATTCAGGGTGACAATCGATACCATGGAGTTGTCAAACAGCGCGCTTTTTAGTACTTCGGTCTCCC
Source organism: gamma proteobacterium symbiont of Ctena orbiculata (assembly GCA_003058495.1). Lineage (GTDB taxonomy): Bacteria > Pseudomonadota > Gammaproteobacteria > Chromatiales > Chromatiaceae > Thiodiazotropha. The sequence continues at coordinate 8,130 of QBVC01000046.1, forward strand.
GGATCCGCTTCTCCTGCTTGTCGTGTAACTTATCCCGGGCAGTAATCAGCTGACGGAAGAACCTTTTAACCCAATCCTCCAGCTGCAGGAGTTGGTTGCCTTTTTGGATAACCGGCTGTTGAATCCCGAGTGCCTGCTGTCCATAGCGGGAGATGCGTTGCAACACCTGGTTGATTTTGGCGGATATCAGATAGATGATGAAGGAGAATGCAATCACATAGACCAGGGCTGCAAACAGGCGGTCGAGTTGAGCCAGCTTGGTAATATTGTTGATGGTCTGCTGGACCACGTCCCGCGACACCATGGTGGTGAACAGCGGATTCTGTTCCAGGGACTGGTGGTGGGTGATTGCCTGGGATGTCAGCAGATAGCTTTCACGCCAGTCCCGTAGATAGGAACCCCTGGGTATCTGCTCATTATCGCTACTGACCAGTAATCGCTGGTCATCTGAATCGACCAGTCCGATCAGGGTATCCGTTCCATGGGCCATCTTCTGGGATTCCGCGAGAAAACGCTCGTTGATTTCGATGATCAACAGAATTACCGCGGGATCCGTCTCCTCCTGGTAGGCAATATTCGACCATACCAGGAGATAGGGCGAACGGTTCAGCAGAATGATCTCGGTTCCGTCCCGACCGGCATAGAGTTCAATGACACGCTCTACACTGAATGGCAGCAGCTTGTTTTGATAGATCTCTCGCGCATTACCGCGGGTATCCAAGAGCACGACCTGGGTGGGTTCTATCAGGCTTACCCTGGGGTGGCCAGGCTCCAGCCAGCTCGGCGTCTCGTTATAGTATTTCACCCGCTGCGCCGACTCCTCCCAGGAGAAGGAGTTGAGGTAGGTGATGAGCTGCCAGTGATTGGAGAGACTGTGCCCCTGCACCTGCCATTCACGCAGGAACTCCTCGAAGCGCCGGCGGGTCTCCACGGCGCGAACATCCAGCCTGCTCACCAGCTCATTGTGGAAGACCTGTTCAAGGTGCCTACCCTGAACCGGGTCCAGCAGCAGCCAGGTAACCATGCCGCATAAAATACCTGCCAGAAGTGAGAGCGCGGGTAGCGGGATATTGACCAGCCTGGCCCGCCATTTTTGTGTTTTAAAAATAGTCATAGTGCGGCAGTCGGGGTGGGCGGCAAAAAAACCAAAAATCAAGATAACAGCTCTGTATCGGAACAGGCGGATACAGGGTAAGCCGGCCACGGCACCCTTTTTACCCTTGTTGTGGTCACGATTCCAGTTTAACCGGCAAAAACACGCTGACCCGGCGGAAATACCGGGGGCCTGATGAGCTGGGCAATGCCCGATGGATCACCCTGTCGGCCAGTGAGGCCAGGGAGTTCAGGGGGGAGTCCCCAATAAAAAAAAGACGCAGAACGCGTCTTCTTAAAATCGGAATCCAGCTAACTGGAAATATTATAATTTTCAGGAGGTTCAGTCAGGTCAATAGGCATTGACCTGTTTTGGCAGGTGATGGGATGTATCACTGTAGCCATGGTACATGTAGGCCCTCTCCGCCACTGTGGCGTAGCCGTATAACATCTTGCGCAGCATCTGCCTGACGCCGGCATCCAGTTCACTGAACATCAGCCCCAGGCAGCCCGATTGCTGATGTACGATGAATGCCTTCGCCTGGCACTGTTTCTGGCAGCCACAGGTTTCAACGGGAAAGGATACATCAACGATCGGATTCAGTCGGTGTAGGTTGTCGCCGATATCGACTAACATACCACTCAAGCTGATATTTCTGATCTTTCCCTGAATTTTACCGTGATTCCGGTCTATGATGACAATTTCTGAAGACAGCAACTTGCGATGGTCACGTCTGTGTTCCATGCTTTCGCTCCATATGTCAGCTCTGTAGTATTGGGACTTAAAATTATGGACCCTGGCGGGAATAATTCAAATCGGTAGTAATGCTTCCAGAGATTAGGGTTTGTCCTAAGTCCCGTCTCGTCAGCAGTCAAAATCCGCACCTGATGTGAATCACGAGTGATGTCAAAAGAGAGCAGCGTAGATCTGGCCCATGGCCCCGTTCCGGGCTTGCTTCGGCGTCTTGCCGCCATCTTCTACGACGGCTTGCTGTTGCTCGCACTGCTGTTCGTGGCGACCGCTGTCATTACCCTGCCACTGGGTAGCCCGGGTGGTGGATTGCTCCTGGTATTTCAATTTTTTATATTTGAAATCATACCTTTACTATTCTTTACCGGATTTTGGACCTGGGGTGGCCAGACCCTCGGCATGCGTGCCTGGCGACTCAAGCTGGTACGGTTCGACGGTGGAGATGCCAGCTGGGGGGACGCATTCAAACGCCATCTTGCCGCCCTCCTCTCGCTCCTCGTTTTCGGGCTCGGCTTTATCTGGATCCTGGTCGATCCCGAAAAACTCGCCTGGCACGACCGGCTCTCCCGGACCCGGCTGATCATCGTCGATTAGTTGATACAGATCACGTTTTATCCACGCCATTTTCAGGCGCCAGGATCTCCCCGTGAGATCGGCCGGGAAGTGCCAATAGCAGGCTGTTATTATCGACTCTCGTCAGGGGCGGAAATCCTACCCCTTTCGGGGTAGAAATTCAGATCGCAGCTGAACCTCATCTCCGCCTGTCAGCCGTCGAAGGGGTGGCGACGAATGATTGTCTCGCTCCTATCGGGTCCCGTAGAGATGATGTCGACCGGGGTGTCGCACAACGCCTCGATCTTAGCCAGATAGGCCTTCGCCGCCTGCGGCAGCTGATCGAACCCGGTAGCGCCGACGGTCGACTCCTGCCAGCCCTCCATCTCGATGTAGATCGGCTCGCACTCCTCAAATCGATCGGCGCCGGTCGGAGGCGAGGTGACCTCCTCTCCGGCCAGATTGTAGGCGACACAGATCTTGACCTTGTCCAGGCCATCGAGGACATCGAGCTTCGTGATACAGATACCGCTGACGCTGTTGATCTCCAGCGAGCGCCGCAGGGCCACGGCGTCCAGCCAGCCGCAGCGACGCTTACGCCCGGTGGTGGCACCGAACTCATGACCCTTGGTGCCCAGGTGATCACCGACCTCATCAAACAGCTCGGTGGGAAAGGGGCCAGCGCCGACACGCGTCGTGTAGGCCTTGACGATCCCCAATACATAGTCGATATAGCGGGGACCGACACCGGTGCCTGTCGCCGCGCCGCCGGACGTGGTATTCGACGAGGTGACATAGGGGTAGGTGCCATGGTCGATATCGAGCAAGGCCCCCTGGGCCCCCTCGAACATGATATTCCTGCCCTCCTGCCGCAGCTGATGGAGGGTGCCGGTCACGTCTTCCAGCATGGGCTGCAGCCGCTGCGCCTGCTCCAGCAACTGATCGAGAACCTGCTGATAGTCGACCTCGCCATATTCAAACAGATGCTTGAGGGCGAAGTTATGGTAATCCATAACCTCGCGGAGTCGCTCGCTTATGTGCGCATGATCGAAGATCTCCCCCAGGCGAATGCCCCGCCGCGAGACCTTGTCCTCGTACGCCGGCCCGATGCCGCGACCGGTGGTGCCAATGGCCTTTTTTCCCCGCGCCTTTTCCCGCGCGGCATCGAGGGCGATATGATAGGGCAGGATCAATGGGCAGGACTCGGAGATACCCATGCGGCTGGATGCCGGCACACCACGCTGCTCCAGGTCATCGATCTCCTCGAGCAGTGCATCCGGCGCCAACACCACACCATTGCCTATCAGGCAGCGTACACCCTCGCGCAGAACCCCGGAGGGGATCAGGTGGAGTATGGTCTGCTCGCCATCTATGACCAGCGTGTGTCCCGCATTGTGGCCACCCTGAAATCTGACTACAGCAGATGCCTTGTCAGTGAGGAGGTCTACGACCTTGCCCTTGCCCTCGTCACCCCACTGGGTTCCAATCACTACGACATTTTTGCCCATGGCACTCTCATACATTGATTTCCGACCGCAGTCGGATCTAAGTTACAGTAAAGTTTGCGATTCTTGCAGAATTTGTTACAGAGTCAAATAGTAATCAGCCGCCACTGACCCTCTGTCAACACCAGCTCTCGATTACAGCCCATCTCTTTCGCGCCGCCATACTGACCAGGCAGGGCGCAGATCACCCTCTGGCCCGCAGCCCGCAGTCGTTCGATCTCCCGTTGCAGACCCGGATCATCCGACCAGGGCGCGAAAACGGCTGCCTGGTCTGGGATCTGCTGCTGCCGAGCGACCCGTATCAGGGTCTTCAGGTCGGTGCTGAAACCGGTCGCCGGTCTCGACCTCCCAAAAACGCTTCCGATGGCGTCATAGCGTCCTCCGCGAGCGATCTCCTTGCCGCTGCCGGGCACGAAAGCCGCAAATACAACGCCGGTATGGAAGTGGTATCCCCGCAACTCCGCAAGGTCAAAATGGACCGGAATCTGCGGCAGCCAGAGCGCGATCTGATCCGCCACCATCTGCAGATAGTGCAACGCCTCCTTGACCCTGTCCGAGGCTTCCCGCAGCAGCTCTGTCGCCTGCCGGAGTGCGTTGTCACCATTCAGCGCACCCAGCCGGGCAAGCATGGCGGCGTGCCCGGGATCGATTGCAAAGGCATCGAGGAGGCGCTCGACTTCGGGCATCGCCTTGCGCTGCAGCGCAGCGAAGAGCTCGCGCTCCTGGTATTTGTTGAGGCCGGCCTGTTCGGCCAGTCCTTTATAGATACCGACATGGCCCAGGTCGAGATAGACATCCTCCACCCCGGTTGTTCTCAACGTCTCCATCATCAAGCGCAGCACCTCGATATCGCTCTCGACACCACTGTGCCCGTAGAGCTCGGCGCCGATCTGAAGTGGACTGCGGGTACCTGCAAATCCGTCAGAACGGGTATGCAGCACGGTCCCCAGATAACAGAGGCGGGTTGGGCATTGGGAACGGATGTGGTGGGCATCGATTCGCGCGGCCTGGGGAGTGATATCGGCACGAATCCCCATCATCCTCCCGGAGAGCTGGTCGGTCAGCTTGAAGGTGTTGAGATCCAGGTCACTGCCCGTGCCCGTCAGCAGGGAGTCGAGAAATTCGACAAACGGCGGAATAACGAAATCGTAGCCCCAGCTGCCGTAGAGGTCGAGCAGCTCGCGGCGTTTTCGCTCGATGATACCCGCTTCCGGTGGAAGCACTTCATCGATGCCATCAGGCAGTATCCAGCGTTCGTTTTCCATCTTCGGGGGTGTCAACACTCAGTCATTATCAATTCACAAGATAGAGCAGGACGACTCCGCAGACCATGCTGATCAGGCCGCTTATTCTCAACGAGCGGTTATCCTGCTGCGCTATCATCACCAGGACTTCCCGCATGCTTTTCGGACTGAGGAAAGGCCAGATACCCTCGATCACCAGCAACAGCGCCAGGGCCACAAGCAAATCATGCCACATCGATGAATACCCCATAAAAAAACCGGGGATCATCCCGGTCGAAAGCATGCGGTCCGCCAGGACCGCCGGCCATTGTCTCAGAGCTGGAGTGCGTTGTCCATTGAGGTTTGGGCATCCAACCCGATCAGTTTGCACTCAAGACAGGCAGCGACCCCGATCCATCCTCCGGATCGCCTCGCCCTTGCCGCAAACCGTTTGAACGGGTTGAAATAAGCCGTCTATTGGCCCCCCTGGTTTTTCAAATAGCGGAAGAAATCGGAATCCGGCTGTAACACCATCACATCCGAACGGTCCTGGAAACTGTTCTTGTAGGCGTTCAGACTGCGATAGAAGGAGTAAAACTCGCCGTCCTGTTTATAGGCGTTGGCATAGGTCTCCGCCGCCTTGCCATCGCCCTCGCCGCGCAGCTTCTCAGCCTCGCGATAGGCGTCGGCGACGATCACCACCCGCTCGCGGTCGGCATTGGCGCGAATCTTCTCCGCTGCCTCGGCGCCCTTGGCGCGAAGATCCCTGGCAACACGCTCACGCTCGGCGCGCATTCGCTGATAGACCGATTCGCTGACTTCAGGGGGCAGGTCGATCTGCTTGACCCTCACATCGAGGATCTCCACGCCCAGTTCCGCCGCCTGGGCATCGGAATCCCTGGTCAACTTGTCCATGATCTCTGTACGCTCGCCGGAGATTACCTCCTGTACCGTGCGTTTACCAAACTCATCACGCAGACTGGTATTGATACGCTCCTGCAACAGGCGGGCGGTCTTATCGAGGCTGCCGCCGGTGGAGCGATAGTATTGCGCCACGCTCGCGATACGCCACTTGGCGAAATAGTCGACGATCACATCCTTTTTCTCGGCGGTGAGAAATCGCTCCGGACGGGAGTCCATGGTCTGGATTCTGGCATCGAAGGTCTGCACATTGTTGAGCACCGGTACCAGCCAGTGGAGACCCGGTTTATAGTCGGTGGAGACGATCTCGCCGAGTCGCAGTTTCAAGGCCACTTCCCACTGATTGACGATGAACGCGGAACTGTAGACGACGATTGCAGCAATCGCCGCGAAAGGGATCAACACTTTAGCGAATTTCATCAGCGAGACCCCCGTGTGCGATCGACGTTGCGGATCTGCCCGGAACCACCCTGGCTACGGGTGGTCTCCTGGGTGGAGAACTGCGGCTGTCGCGTTGTATTGCTCTTCTCATCACTCTGTATCAATTTATCAAGGGGCAGGTACATCAGGCTGTTCCCGCCCTCTGCCGTATCCAGCATCACTTTGCTCGATTGACCGAGCATCGACTCGATGGCATCGAGATAGAGGCGCTCACGGGTCACCTCGGGCTCGCGGCGATACTCTTTCAGAATCGCGAGGAAGCGGCTGACATCACCTTCCGCTTCGGCAATCACCCGATCCCGGTAGGCATTGGCATCGGCCAGACGCCGTGCCGCCTCACCACGCGCCTTGGGCACCACCTCGTTGGCATAGGCTTCCGCCTGATTCTCCAGCCGCTCCTTGTCCTCGCGCGCCTTGATGGCGTCGTCAAACGCGCTCTTCACCTGCTCCGGCGGCTTTGCCGGCTGCATGTTGACACTGGTGATGATGAGCCCCGTCTTGTATGTGTCGACCAGGCCTTGCGCGCCTGTCTTTATCCGGTCCGCGATGGCGCCACGCCCCTGGGTGAGGATAAAGTCGAGATCGCTCTTACCGATGATTTCGCGCACCGCGGTCTCGGTGGCGTCACGCAGGGTCTTGTTGGGATCCCGGTCCTGGAAGAGGAAATCGGCCGCATCCTGAATACGGGACTGGATGGTGAATTCCACGTCGACGATATTCTCATCACGGGTCAACATCTGCGCCTTGTGGCGAAACGAGGATATCTGGTCCACATTGACCAGGATGCGCCGTTCGATCGGAAACGGAATATGCCAGTGGGGTCCGGGTTGCGTGGTCTCGGAATAGGCACCGAATCTCAAGACAACACCGCGCTCGGCGGGTTCGACGATGTAGATACCGCTGGCTATCCAGACTATCAGGGCGATAACCACGATCACCGTGATCGATTTGGAACCCGGCCCCGAGCCGCCGCCCACCGACGAACCGCCGCGGGAGGGCTTGCCGCCACCGAAAATTCCACCGAATTTATCCTGAAGTTTCTTTACCACCTCATCCAGGTCTGGTGGACCCTGATCGCCACCTTTGCCGCTCCAGGGATCTTTACCGTTACCACCCGGTTCATTCCAGGCCATTGAACACTCCAACTAAGTTACTGGTGTAATCCGCTTCTAATCGGACAACCGAAATAAGTATATGGGGTCGATTGATGCCAATCTCAATCCATCCTCATCACAAATGCGGGATCGGGAGATCCATCCCACCCCATTCTGGCGACATTCTATCAGCACCCAGGGACCGAGGGTATATCGTCATGAATTCTGTGACATCTGACCCTAACCGATAATGCAATCCTGTAATACAGGCTCCTCCTTCAGCAGGCGCAGGAACTCCCGTTCCGGCATGTCGATATCCATCTCCCAGCCGCCCTCATCGGTGCTCGATTCATTGAGCACCGAGCCACGCTGAAACAGCAGGGCATGCAGGCGCCCATCACCCGGATTCAGACGCAGACGCTGCTTGACGTGGTTTTTGCGGAAGTACTCTGCGAGGGCCTCCAGCAATAGATCGGTACCGTCTCCGGTGACCGCCGAGAGCCAGATTCTTCTGATCTGACCCTCACTGTCCCGTTCTATCCTCGGCTCAGCGTTGACGAGCAGGTCCGTCTTGTTGAATATCTCGATCTGGTGGACCTTGTCCGCGCCGATTTGTCGCAGTACATCGTTGACCTCCGTAATGCAGGTCGCCCGCTGGTGGCTCGATGCATCCACCACATGCAACAGCAGCGAGGCATCCGTGGTCTCCTGCAGGGTCGACTTGAATGCAGCGACCAGGTCGTGGGGCAGGTTGCTGATAAATCCGACGGTGTCGGCCAGTACGACCGCCCCCTCGGCTTTCAGTTCCAGCCTCCTCAATGTGGGATCAAGGGTAGCGAACAATTGATCGGCGGCATAGACGCTGGAGCCGACCAGCCTGTTGAAGAGCGTCGATTTGCCGGCGTTGGTATAGCCAACCAGGGAGACTGTGGGGATATCGGCACGTTCACGGCCCCGTCTCCCCTGCTCGCGTTGAGAGTCGACACGCTCGAGTCGCCGTCTGATCTGATGAATTCGCTGATTCAACAGTCGACGGTCGCTCTCCAGCTGGGTCTCACCGGGTCCGCGCAGACCGATGCCGCCCTTCTGTCTCTCGAGATGGGTCCAGCCCCTTACCAAGCGGGTCGAGAGATGCTGCAGCTGGGCCAGTTCGACCTGGAGCTTACCCTCGAAGGAGCGCGCCCGCTGACTGAAGATATCCAGAATCAATCCGGTGCGATCGACGACCCGACAGTTGAACTCACGCTCGAGGTTTCTCTCCTGACTGGGTGAGAGGGTATGGTCGAAAATCACCAGATCCGCCCCCTCGAGGGCGACAATCCGTTTGATCTCTTCCGCCTTGCCCCGTCCGACGAACAACTTGGGATCGGGCTGCTGTCGGCTCCCCGAGACCAGGGTGATTGGGTCCGCCCCTGCGGAGAGGGCCAGATCACGAAATTCGTCGATCTCGTCCTGATCCCTGGCTGCTCCCAGGTCGAGATGGACAAGAACGGCGCGTTCACCCGCTTTGGGACGTTCAAACATATAGCTGCAGAGAGACCGGGCTGGGGGCTATCAGGCCGTGCTACCGGGCATATCCTGTTTGCGATAGGCCCGATAGCGAAGGGTGAGGAAAAGACTAGAAATTTCCACTACCGGCGGGTGGCGGTGCAGGCTCTTCACTCTGCCCATTGCTGTGTTGTATACGGACATTCCTCGCGGGAACAACCGTCGAAATGGCGTGCTTATATACCATTTGACTGACGCTGTTCTTCAAAAGCACCACAAACTGGTCAAAAGATTCAATCTGTCCCTGCAGTTTGATGCCATTAACAAGAAAAATCGAGACTGGGACACGTTCCTTCCGCAGTGCATTCAAAAAAGGGTCTTGTAGACTTTGCCCTTTAGACATGGAGTTTCTCCTTATTGTGTTTCTATATTAGGCAGTGATATCAAGCGCATGAAAATCTCTGGCGACAGTTAAACGGCCCACAGGCGAAAGTGTAGCACAATGTATTTTTTTCCTAGCATACAAAATTTCAATATCAGCGGGGTGTGAAATACTATCCGAACCCAGTGGGAAAGGCTAGGTAGCGTCCCCTATCGTCGGCAAATGGTCTGAAATCAATCCCAGGGCCTGCTCAAGCACGTCCCCCTCCTCGTCCAGCCAGTGACACCCCTTGCAGCTGCGCAGCCAGGTATACTGGCGTTTTGCGAGCTGACGGGTGGCGATGATGCCCCGTTCGATCATCGCCTCACGGCTCAGCTCACCCAACAGGTAGGCGAGCATCTGACGATAGCCTACGGACCGCATCGAGGGCATCGCAGGGGTAAGATCACCCCGATTCATCAATCCCTTGACCTCCTGTTCGAAGCCCTGCGCCAACATCTCACGGAAACGCCGTTCAATGCGGGCATGGAGCGTGGCCCTCTGCAGGGGCGCACGCACCAGCTTGATCACGCTGTATGGAAGTGTATGACCAGCGCTTACCCGTTGAAGTTCAGTCAGGGTGCCGCCGGAAATCTCAATCACCTCCAGGGCGCGCAGAATACGCTGGGGATCATTGGGGTGAATCCGCTCCCCCGCCTCGGGATCGAGATGCGACAGGCGTTGGTGCAGCTCAGCCAGCCCCAGCCTCTGCAACTCCCCCTCCAACCTGGCCCTGACTCCCGGATCGGCTGCCGGCAGATCGGATAGCCCCTCCTCGAGGGCCTTGAAATAGAGCATGGTGCCGCCAACCAGCAGGGGCACGCCGCCCGCCGCGGTGATCGCGGCCATCTCGGCGAGGGCGTCTTCGCGAAAAGCGGCTGCCGAATAGCTGTCCGCGGGATCCCTGATATCGACGAGACGGTGCGGCGCGATCCGCAACGTAGCCTGATCCGGCTTTGCGGTACCTATGTCCATACCGCGGTAGACGAGTGCCGAGTCGACGCTGACGATCCGCAACGGCAGACGCTTCACCAATTCCACCGCGAGTTCGGTCTTTCCCGAGGCCGTCGGACCCATGAGAAAGACAGCAGGCGGCACTACCCGGCAATCCCCTTGGCGCTCCACTTCAACGCCCCCGCAGGAAGAGCCGATCCAATTCGCTCAGGGAGAGCTGCACCCAGGTGGGTCTGCCGTGATTGCACTGGTCCGCCCGTTCGGTCTGCTCCATGTCCCGCAGCAGCGCATTCATCTCATCCAGCTCGAGACGCCGATTCGCCCTCACCGCGCCATGGCAGGCCATGGTGGCCAATACCTTCTCGATCTCGATCCGCATGCGGTCGCTCTGGCCATATTCCGCCAGATCGGACAGCAGGTCGCGCAGCAGCCGCTCCGCATCCGCCCCCCGGAGCAGGGCCGGAATGGCACGGATCGCCAGGGAGTCCCGCCCCAGGCGGCTGACCTCCATGCCGATTCGGCCGAGCATGGGCAGAAACTCCTCTACCAGGTCGGCCTCGGACGGGCTGACCGCGACAGTCACCGGCACCAGCAGGGGCTGGCTGGTGATACCGTCGCCGCTATAGGTCTGCTTGAAGCGCTCATAGGTGATCCGTTCATGGGCCGCATGCATATCGACCAGCACCAGGCCCTCGCTGTTCTGCGCCAGAATATAGATGCCTTGCAGCTGTCCGATGGCAAAACCCAGCGGAGGTAGCTGTTCTGTCCCGGCTTGATCCGCCTCCCCGCTCTCCCCGGCAGGCGGAGGCTGCTGGGCCGTGAATGCGGCCCGATAGGCTGCGGGACGCTCCGCCAGACCCAGGCTCATTCCCTGCTGTCGCGGCCGGGTCGGAAGCCCCTCTTCCACATACACCGGGGTTTCCAATGCTGGTTCGGCGGCGGCTTGGGGGCGGGTCTGCGCCAGCAATCGGTGCAGACCGCGATAGATGAAATCGTGGACCGAACGGCTGTCGCGAAACCGCACTTCATGTTTTGTCGGATGGACATTGACATCCACCCTGCGTGGATCCAGATCGAGAAACAGCAGATAGGCCGGATGGCGGCCGTGATAGAGAACGTCCTGGTATCCCTGGCGGATGGCGTGGGTCACCAGCTTATCCCTGACCATGCGCTGATTGACATAGAAGTACTGCATATCGGCCTGGGCGCGGGAAAAGCTCGGTCTTGCCACCCAGCCGCTCAGGCCCAGCTCCCCGGCCCGCTCTTCGATGACAAGGGCCTGCTCGAGGAACTCCGCCCCAAGCAACCCGGCGATCCGCCGCTCCCGCTCGGCGCGGTCACTGCAGGGCGGCAGGGAGTGGACTCGCCGCCGATTGTGGTGCAACGAAAATCCCACCTCGAAATGGGCCAGTGCCAGACGCTGGAACAGTGAGCTGATGTGGTTGAACTCGGTCTTGTCCGTACGCAGAAACTTGCGTCTGGCCGGGGTGTTGAAAAAGAGGTCGCAGACCTCGACACTGCTGCCTTGCGGATGGGCGGCGGGCTTGGCTGCGGAAACCTTGTCCGACCCGTCCCCCGTCACTTCCCAGGCCTCGTCTGCCTCCTGGTGGCGCGAGATCAGTCTGAGCCGGGAGACAGAACTGATGCTGGGAAGCGCCTCGCCCCTGAATCCCATGCTGCGCAGGGACTCCAGATCCCTGAATTCACTGACTTTGCTGGTGGCGTGTCGAGACAGCGCCAGGGTCAGTTCCCGCTTTGCGATACCGACCCCGTCATCGCGCACGAGAATGCGCTTGATCCCACCCTGCTCGACCTCGATGTCGATCTGCCGCGCACCCGCATCGAGACTGTTTTCCACCAGCTCCTTGACCACGGATGCAGGACGCTCCACCACCTCACCGGCGGCGATCTGGTTGATCAGTTGTGGCGGGAGGATTCGAATCGGCATGGTCGGTGATGGTTGTCGTCGCGGACGGCTGTCGGAAATGGCTATTGTGCCATCCAACCCGAAGACGGGCCATTGCCAGCTGGACCGGCCCGCTCCAGGGAGCCGGCCTGAAGGAGGTGGGTAGTCGGTATGATCAGCCGCCAGGTATCTGCAGCACCTGACCGATGCGAATGGTGTCGCCCTTCAATTCATTGGTTTTACGCAGCCTGCTGACACTGACCTGATAGCGATTGGCGATGGCGATCAGGGTTTCACCCCGGCTGATCACATGCTTCCGTGGCCGCTTCTTCGCCTGATTCGAGGCAAACAGGGTGCCTGGCGGCGGCTGGTACTTGAAATAGTCGCGAATCCCCTTCATCAGGGCTGTCGCCACCTTTTGCTGGTGTTTTTTATTCCGCAGGCGCCGCTCCTCATCCGGATTGGAGATGAAGGCGGTCTCTACCAGCATGGAGGGGATGTCGGGTGACTTCAATACCACGAATCCCGCCTGCTGCACCTTCCGCTTGTGGGTCTTGCCGAGTTTTTTGAGCTGCTTGAACACCCGGTTGGCGGCGGCTGAACTTGCCTGCAGGGTGCCGATCTGGGAGAGATCCAGCAGCACCGAGGCAAGCATGTCGTCCTTGTCCTCGAGGGAGACACCGCCGACGAGATCCGCGCTGTTCTCCCGTTCCGCCAGCCAGCGGGCCGCCTCGCTGGAGGCCCCCCTTCGCGACAGGGTGTAGACCGAGGAGCCCCTCACCCTGGGATCGTTAAAGGCATCGGCATGGATCGAGACGAAGAGGTCCGCCTGGGCCTCCCGCGCCTTGGCGATGCGCTTGCGCAGACCGAGATAGTAGTCGCCGTCACGAATCAGCACCCCGCGCATGCCCTTTTGCTGGTTGATCAAGGCAACCAATTTGCGCCCGATCGCCAGGACCACATCCTTTTCGTAGGTGCCTTTTTTACCGCGGGCGCCGGGGTCCTCGCCGCCGTGGCCCGGATCCACGGCAACCACCACATCCCGCTGTCCCAGCGCCTTGGCGGTCTTCACCGGTTGCGAACGACCGCTGGCGGTGGTCTTGCCGTCATAGAGATCGATCACCAGGCGATGGCCATACTCCCGGTTGGGCTTGAGGGAGAAACTCTTTGGCTTTACCGCCCTGTTGAGATCGAACACCACCCGCATATCCTTCTTGTTGCGGATCGCCGAGCGCATCCCGCGGATGATCTTGTTCTCTTTGGTCGGGTCGGGGAGGTGCTCGGTGAGGGTGGTATTCGTCAGATCGAGCACCAGTCGATCGGGGGCCTTGAGGGTGAAGATCCTGTGGCTGATCTGGCTGTTCGCATCGAATACCAGTCTCACGTGGTCGGGGGCAGACCAGATACGCAATCCGGTGATTTGAGACTGTTTCGCATAGAGAGGGAAGCTACTTAACAACGCGAGTAGCAGCAGTAGCCAGCTTTTCCTCATTTCCCCACGACCTTTGAATCCGAACAAATTCATCCTAAAAATAGCATGCAATTATCATTTTTCCAAGGTTTTCTGAAAGATAGACTGCTTTTCTTTAAAAAAACTTAAACTTTTTCCAAGGCTTCCTTCAACCGCGGCAGCGACGCCGCTCCCCGTTCGGTCTCAGCGCTGAAGCTGAGCCCCCGAGCCGCTTCCCGGTAGTCGATCCGGATCCTTAGATCGGCTCGGGGCAACAGTCCCGCGCCTCTTTCAGGCCACTCGATCAACAACAGGGCATCCTCGGCCAACAGATCCTCGATGCCCAGATAGTCCAGCTCCCTGGGATCCGACAGTCGATAGAGATCAAAATGGTAGTAGGATCGCCCGCCCAGTTCATAGGGCTCCAGGAGTGTATAGGTCGGGCTCTTGACCCTTCCCCGATAACCCAACTGCCGCAGAAAGCCCCTGACCAGGGTTGTCTTACCGGTCCCGAGCTCGCCCTCGAGATAGACAATGAAGGGGGGCGCGCAGTTCAACGCCAGGCAACCGCCTACGGCCTCCTGGCGTTGCTCGCCCTCAATCTCGATCTCAAACACCCTCGCTCCCCCGATTGAGCAGGGTCCGGATCTCCGGCAACAGGTCGCTGGCCAGGAGTCCGATTTCGCCTTCGACCGCCGCCCTGTCCCCGGCCGCGGCATGCAGGCAGACACCCAGTTCGGCCGCCTCGCGATGGGCGTATCCCTGGACCATGAAGGCGCCTATGATGCCGCTTAACAGATCCCCGCTCCCTCCGGTGGCCATGCCCGGATTACCGTCGCTGCAGAGCGCGGGGGGCTGGGCCGTACCGTCGCTGATCAGGGTTCCTGCGCCCTTCAGCACCGCGACGCCGCCAAAACGCCGCTGCAGCGCCTCGCACGCCGCGAAGCGATCACTCTCAACCTTGGCTGTGTCGCATTTGAGGAGTCGTGCGGCCTCGCCGGGATGGGGGGTAAGGATCCAGTTATCCCGGTGTTGCGGTTCCCTGTTCAGCCAATAGAGAGCGTCGGCATCGATCAGGGCGGGAAGCCGGGTTGCGAGGGCGGCCCCATAGACCCTGCTTCCCCAGTCACTGCGTCCCAGGCCGGGGCCGAGGACCAGGGCGTCGGCACGCTGGATCAGCGCTTCAATCTCCTTCCCTTCGGTCACCCCGCGCACCATCAGCTCCGGGCGTCCCAGATTGAGACAGTGGGCATGATCGGGATGGGTTGCCAGGGTGACCAGACCGGCCCCGCTCCTGGCGGCCGCCTCGGCGGCCAACCGCGCCGCGCCCGCGTATCCCCTGTCCCCGGCGATGACCAGGAGATGGCCAAAATCGCCCTTGTGGGCAGAGCGCCTGCGGGGGGTGACCAGGGCGGACCGCTTGCGCCAATCGATACGCTTGCAGGCAAGCCTCTGACGGCCATAGATCCGGGCCGGCACCTCGAGGGCGTGGAAGACGATCTCACCGCAGCAATCGGGTCCGCGTCCGGTAAGCATCCCCTGTTTGAGCCCAATGAAACTGATGGTGGCGGCCGCCTCGATGGCGCAGCCCATGATCCGACCACTGTCCGCATGCAGCCCGGAGGGGATATCGATGGCGAACACCTCCGCCCGATGCCGGTTTATCGCTTCGATGGCCGACGCCCAGCTGCCGGCGACATCGCGCTCGAGCCCGGTGCCCAGTATGGCATCCACGATAAGGTCGGGTTTACCCAGCTGTTCGAACGGCTCGATCGGATGGCCGAGCGCGGTCCAGGACTCGGCCATGATCAGGGCGTCGCCCTTCAGTTTCAGTGCATCCCCCAACTGCAACACCCGCACCCGCAGGCCGGCCTGACTGGCCAGGCGGGCAACCACATAACCATCCCCGCCATTGTTCCCCATGCCGCAGACCACCAGGATCTCGGAAAGATCGGGCCAGCGCGCTTGCATGAACCGAAATGCGCAACTGCCGGCGCGCTCCATCAACTCCGCCCCCGGGATGTCGAACTCCTCGATGGCGATGCGATCGAACTCCCTCACCTGATCCGCCCGGTAGAGGGCATAGGGCAATCCCTCGATATGTGGCATTACTCGCATTCCGTAACTCTCATCCTGGGGCCTGTCTCCGGGTGATGACGACTCTCACGCTCGCGCCAACCATACCCTGTTGCCGGTGAGGGTTCAAAGTCTCTTCCCACAGGCGCATAGGCGCTCTTCGACAACTGAGATATAGTGGCACTCCGGCACCCAATAAGCTTCAGCCTTGCGCAATCGACATCCCCATGCAATCCCCCCTGCAAGACGCACAACTGGCACAGTTGACCCAAAAGATAAAGGCCTGGGCCCACACCCTGGGATTGAGTGCCATCGGTATCACCGATACCGACCTGGGTCGTGCGGAAGCCAGGCTCGAGGCTTGGCTAGGCGAAGGGTTTCACGGGGAGATGGCTTACATGGAAAAACACGGTACCATGCGCAGCCGCCCGAGCCAGCTGGAATCGGGGACCACGCGGATTATTTCGGCCAGATTGGACTACCTCCCGGAGGCCGTGGCGCAATCGGAGCAGATCCTGGCCGATCCCCAACTCGCCTTTGTTGCACGCTATGCCCTCGGGCGTGACTATCACAAGGTGCTGCGCAAGCGACTGCAGAGACTGGTGGAACTCATCCGTGGCGAGGTGAATGACGCCGCCTGCAGGGTGTTTGTCGACTCCGCACCGGTGATGGAAAAGCCCTTGGCGCAAAAGGCCGGATTGGGGTGGATCGGTAAGCACACCAATCTGCTCGCCCGGGATGGGGGGTCCTGGTTCTTCCTGGGCGAGATCTACACCGATCTGCCCCTGATCTGCGATCTCCCCGCAGCGGATCATTGCGGCGACTGTACGGCCTGTATCGGCTGCTGTCCCACCCAGGCCATCATCGCCCCCTACCGGCTCGATGCCAGGCGCTGTATCTCCTATCTCACCATCGAACTCCATGGCGCCATACCCGAGGGGTTCCGGCGGGCCATGGGAAACCGGATATTCGGCTGCGACGACTGTATCCAGGTCTGTCCCTGGAATCGCTTCGCCAAACTCACCCGCGAGCTCGACTTTCTGCCCCGCGCCCGCCTCGACAGCTCCACCCTGATCGCCCTGTTCGAGTGGGATGAAGCCACTTTCCTGAAACGAACCGAGGGTTCGGCGATTCGTCGCTTAGGCCATGAACGCTGGCTGAGAAACATTGCCGTTGCCCTTGGCAACGCCCCCGGCAGTGGCGAGATCATCAACGCCCTGCAGATGCGCCTGCAGCACAAATCGCTGCTGGTAAGGGAGCATGTCCTGTGGGCGCTGCAGCGGCATGGAGCGGGTAACCCGGGATCCCAATAACGGGGGTCAGCGGACGCCGTGCAGCTGTCAGGGCAGGCGCAGGAAGTGATCGCGATAGTAGCGCAACTCGGCGATAGAATCCCTGATATCATCCAGCGCCAGGTGCCTTCCCGCCTTGCTGAATCCTTCGCTCAACGAGGGCGCCCAGCGATTG
>QBVC01000047.1 GCA_003058495.1 gamma proteobacterium symbiont of Ctena orbiculata
CGCAGTTGTTGCTCTGGCTGAAGTCGCCTTCGGTGGTGATGGCGTTGACGGTGACGGCCGCGGTGCCCTGGTTGCTGACGGTCACCACCTGCGGCTGACTCGGGGTGTCCACCGAGCCGTCGGGGAAGCTGAGCTGGGTATCCGAGGTGACCAGATTGGGTGTGGTGGCGGTTACCGTGAGCGAGGTGGTCCTGGTCACGGCTTGACCGGCGCTGGTGGCGCTGACCTCCAACGATCCCGAGATGTCGCCCGCCATGGTCGGCAATGCGGCCACGGAAACCGAACAGCTCTGACCGGGATCCAGCGATGTGGCGCAGTTATTGGTTTGGGTGAAGTCGCCGTTTATCGAAACCAGCAGACCGGCGAGTACCGAGGTTCCGCCATTGGTCACGGTTACCGTTTGTGCGCTGCTCTCCGTGTTTACCGGTGTGGCTGGAAAACTGACACTGCCCGGGGAGAGGATCAATGCTTCACCCACGGCATCGGCAAGCAATGAGATCGACTGACTGACTGCGCCCTGGGGACCGGTGCCATTGACCGACAACGTCCCGGACTGGGATCCCAAGGTGGTGGCGGTGACGTTGACCATGATGGTGCAACTGGTGCCCGCATTCAGGGTGGCGGGGCAGTCATTGGTCTGCGCAAACGGCGCTGTCGCCGTGATCGATGAGATATCGACCCCGGCATTGCCTGTATTCAAAAGGGGAACCGGCACGGATTGGCTGGTCGTGTTCGCGGATACCGTGCCCAAATCCACGGCGTTACCCTCAAAGCCGAGATCGCCGCTCAATCCCGTTCCGCTGAGGGATACGGTTTCGGTGAACGGGAGGAAGCTCGCACCCAGGACGATCGAGTGGTCGAATCCGTCAAAGGTCAGGGTTCCGCTCAATGGCCCGGGAGCAGATGGATTGAAGGTCACGTCAACAGTGCAGGTCGTGAGCTCATCGAGGATCACCGGGCAGTTGTTGACGATAGAGAAATCGCCGGTGGCGGTGATCGAAGTGAAGTCGATGACATCCGCGGAATTATCGTTGCTGAAGGTCACGGTCATGACGCCGCTGCTGCCGCCTACACCAATTCCACCAAAGTCGAGGCTTGCCGGCGAGACGCTGACGATGGCGAAGGCACTCACTGAGTGGAGCAGCAAGAGGAGTGCAGCGATATATTGCAAAGAGATTACATAAATTCTAGGCGCAAGTACCTTTCTACGGCGATCAGCCATGTGGATATCCTCCCCGGTTTTTAAGTTATTCTTTAGCTGTCAGCCATGCGGCCGATCAACCCTGAGGTATGAAGAAGAACTCGCCTGCCTCATGCCCCCCGTGTTTGATAGGTGCGTACTCCGGTATCTGGTCGATGCCAAATTTCGAGGCTGTCTGTTGTACCTCTTTGGCCAGACTGCGGAAGAGTCTGTAGGCCTCCAGTATGGATTCGTTATCTGCCAGCGTTCTGAGAAACGACTTGGCGAATACCGAGTGCTGCCCGCCGCCCTGGTCGAGTACCGGTTTGAGACCGCCGGAGGTCAAAACCGTACGCGAACGGGTCTTCGCCATCACCTTCAGCCATTTGGTCTTGACCTCGTCGGACATGCCGGACTCCAGCCGCGCCATGGATGAGCGGGTCAGCGATCCGGAATAACAGGAGTCGGCGACCACCAGGATATGCTTCGCCGTCATCGCGTTCAGTATATCGGTAATCGCGATGTTCGATATCCAGTTGGCGGTGCTGTTGGGTTCGGCATCCACCGGCAACCAATATCCGCGCAGGTTGACCCGGTCCAGTTCGCCATGCCCGGCATAGTAGATCAGAAGGTTGTCTTTTTCAGTCAGCGTTTCACGCAGATTATTGAGTGCGGAGAGCATGTCATAGCGCGTGGCATCGATCAAGGTGGTGGTCTTGAAGCCATATTTGGTGCGCAGCAGCTCCGCCGTCTCCCGGGCATCGACACTGGCGCTGAGGAGACTTGGAAAGTGCTTGTACTGGTTGTTGCCTATGACCAGCGCATGATAGTTGCCGAAGTCGACCTCACCGGCGATGCGGCGGGTGGATTTGCGAACATCGCTGGCAGCGCCTGCCTGTTCCTCGGCGTTGACGGCATAGCGCAGCTTGGGAATGAGAAGAAACTCGAGACTGGTATGCTGTCCCTTTTTGTCGACCGCGACCATCTTTACCGGGGTCTGTTCATCCTCGACCCTGACGTTGGTGGCAAAGACGCCAAGCTGATCGGGTGTCTCGGTTTTGTCATTGACCGTGAAGGAGAGCAGGCCGGCGGGGGCGGTAACCCGTCCGGTTATCAAGCGTTCCTTTGCCACGGAGCGCAAGCGGATACTCGGCACACCGCGGGTTAGGGCAACGGGCGGATCGATGATTTCGATTGTCGGTCCTGACAACAGGCTGGCCTGTTCGTTGACGCGTATATCGGCCAGCTGGGCCCTGTAGCGCAACGCCTCCGCCTGGTAGCGATCGATCTTGATCTGCTGCTGCTGAATCTGATCCAGATAGGTCTGTTCCGATTTGCGCAGGCGAATGACTTCCGCCTCCTTTCGCGCGGCGGCCGTCTTGGTTGCGACCAGCTCTTTTTGTGTCTTTCTCAGCAGTGCCTGCTGGCGGGCCAGATCGGGATTGATCTTCGCCAGCTGCGCTTGATTGGCATCGAGTTCCCGCTCTGTCTCCTGCAGCTGTTTGCGCAGTACCGCAATTTCCCGTTCCTGCTTGGCGGCATCACCCTGCATGGTTGTCTGCTGATTGATTTTCTCCTGTTCCAGCGAGAGGAGACGTTGCTGGTGTTTGTTCAGTTCCTGCCTCAGTTTCGTGACCGCTTGCCCCTGCTGACCCATTGTGCTTTCACGACTCTCCAGTTCCTGCTGCAGACGTACCACCTTCTGCTCGAGAGAGAGCGTGGTGCTTGTGGCCTGGTGCAGTGATTTTTGCGCGACCTCGAGTTGTTGACGCTGTTCGGCCAATACCGGCTGATTCGTTTCCACAGCGGCGATTGCCCGGTCAAGCTCGGACTGGGTCTGTTCAAGCTTCTGTTTGAGCTGACCGGCCTTGCCGGTCTGAACCTTCAAGGCATCCTCCAACTGCGCCTTTTCCTGGGCGGAGAGGCGCAGCGCCTCGTTCATCTCTGTCTGTTGCGTGGAGAGCGAAGACTCGAGATCGACGATCTTTCGCTGCTGGGCGAGAACCGCCTTCTCCTGTTCGGAGAGCTGTTCCTGCAGAACCGAGAGCGCTTCGTCCTGGGAGGCCTTGGAGAGTTTCTCTTTGCGTTCCAGCTCCGCGCGGAGGGTCTTCAGATCCGACTCGGTGGAGGCCAGCTGCGACTTTTCATTTGTTAACTGCTGATTGGTCTCATCGAGTTTGCGCCGCAGTACGGCCGTCTCTTTGCGTTCCTGCTCGGTCTCCAGTTGCGACTGTTTGAGCGCGCTATCCATCCTCGTTTGCTGCTTGCGGAGGGCATTCTCCAAGGAGGCTATCTGGGTGCGCTGCTGCTGGGCCTGCTTTTCATGCAGCGCCAGCTTTGATTTCAGCAGCTTGAGATCCTTCTCCCTGGCGGCGGGCGCGGTGATGGAGACTCCGGGTTGTACCCCTGCCTCGGTGCGCAATTTACTCAATCGCGTCTCAGCCTTTACCAGCTTCACCCGTTCCGATTTCAACTGCTTGCTGGTGTTCTTCAGCTGCTTGCGCAGTCGCGCCGTTTCCGATTGCTGTTGCTGCCTCTCCTGTTTCAGCAGGCGCAATTCGTTGCGTTCCGCCTTCGAGATCTCCACCGCGGAGGAGAACTGCAGGTTGTCATCCTCAAGACCGGAGGCCTTGCGATACCAGTTGAGCGCCTGGGCCAGGTCTTTTTTGACCCCGAAGCCCTTCTCGTGGAGGAAACCGAGATTGATCCGCGCCCTTGAGTTGCCCTGGTCTGCGGCCTTGCGGTACCAGGCGGCGGCAGTGGTGTAATCGGGTTGAATGCCCAGCCCCTTCTCATAGATCTCGCCGACATAGTTCTGGGCGACCGGGTCGCCCTCCTGTGCCTGGGGCAGCCAGACATGGAGTGATGTTCGATAGTCCGCACGGTCAAAGGCGACATACTCGCCGCCGCGAATCTCACACTCCGAGGCGGTGGTTTTTACCGGCCGCCGCGGTGAGAGGTAGGTCATGTTTGCACCCAGTTTGCGTACCTGGCCCGGCAACAGGCAATCGACGATCAGAAACTTGTCGGGATTGCCGCTGACGGGCGCCGATGCATCGTCGGACACCTGTCGGGTGGTCTGTGTCTGGCAGCCCGCAAGCGCCAAAACGACCGTGATCAGGGTGCTGGCGATCAGCGGTAGAGGATTGATTTTAATCGATTGATTCTTAAACTGACGGTGTAACATGGTATATCCAAAACCTAATAATTCTGCTTCTCGATTAAGGATAGACAATTCAAATCTCCCTGGAAACGGTTTAAGCGGCTATCTATGACATATTCACTATTTTGCTGCATCGCAGCATTGATGTTGCTCGCCGCCTGCAGTTCGCCCAGCCAGCGTTTCGATCAAACCGCCCTCGACCATGGTTTCAACAAAATCGAGATCGAGGGCAGCGGTTTCACCCATGCCGCCTTTGAAAACGGCAAATTGGGAACAGCCGAGACCCTGCATGTCTACCTGGGGGGTGACGGCACCCCCTGGATCGGCGGTTTTATCATCGCCAGTGATCCGACGCCGCGAAGACCCGTTGCGCTGAAACTGATGGCACTGGATGGTTTCCCCAGTCTCTTCCTGGGACGCCCCTGCTACCATGGCCAGTCGAAGCGCCAGCCCTGTACATCGGACTACTGGACATCCGAACGCTATTCCAAGGATGTCATCGACACCATGGCCGAGGCGTTGCGCAAGGTCATGAACGACTACGGCCATACCGACCTCCGTTTGATAGGCTTCAGCGGGGGAGGGAGCCTGGCGATGCTCCTGGCACAGCGGTTTCCCGAGACCCGGGCCATCGTAACCATCGCCGGCAACCTGGATATCGAATCCTGGGTCGCGCTCCATAGCTACGACCCCCTGGATGGATCGCTGAATCCCAAATCGATACCGGCGCTGCCTGCGGCTGTTCGCCAGTACCATCTGGCCGGGGGCAGGGATGAAAACATACCGCCGGCGATAATCCGCGATGCCCTGATCAATCAACCCGATATCCAGTTCATCCTGTTCGAGGATTTCACCCACGGCTGCTGTTGGGAGGGGGTCTGGCCCGCGCTATTGGCCTGTGTCGAAAATCAGTGTGATTGGGCGGCCGCGAAACAACCCTGATGGCAGACAAGCCCGATCACAGAAACATCCGCTGGTTTCCAGGACCAGGGGGAAAGCTATAGTTCTTGCTGCAGACTGATCAATCCCTGGTGTTTGGGCAGGGCGGCGAGACTCTTCTGCAGCAGGGTTTGCCCCTCCTGGCGCTGGTTCGAGGCGATCATGTCTCTGATCCGCTGCTCGAGAAGATCGCCGATCTGTTGCAGGCCCTGGGTGGCCTGCTTGTTGTATTGGTGCATGTCCAGCACCTGCTGGTAAGCGTCGTAGGCGCTGCTGCCGGGGGGTTCCAACAGACGCCCGACAAGCAGATGCACCTCGGCAACCTCGAGTATGCCCTCCACCTTCTGCCGCAGCCCGGGCTCCAGGAGAGAGGTCTCCTCGAGTTCGGCCTCTGGCTGAACGCCTCCGTTTTGACCGACAAAGATAAGGGAGCCGATGGCGATGACCAGCAGCAGGGCGACCGCTGCCGTTGCCGGCACGATCCATTTTGGAAGCAGGCCGTCCCGTCCCGGACGGGGACCCGACATCTCTTTGATAAACTCGGTCGCATTCCGGGTCCGCTTTTCCCGGTCGAACGCCAGGCCATGGGAGATGGCCTGCCAGATCTCCTTGGACAGCTCCTTGGGGCGCTTCGGCTTGAGATCAAGATCCCGCGCATAGGTCGCCGGTTTGCGATCGAAGGGATGGCTTCCCGCCAGCAGTTCATAGGCGACCACCGAGAGGCCATAGACGTCATCCCGGGGATCCGGTTCGCCATACTCAAGCATTTCACAGCTCGCATAGGTCGGGGTCAGGGCGCCGAGGGATCCGGGATCGAAGACCGTGGCGTCCTCCGCCGGCCGATCGGCGCTCTTGGCGGCGCGGGCGATGCCGAAGTCGACTACCTTGACCACGCTCTTCGAAGTGAGAAAGACATTACCCGGCTTGAAGTCGGAGTGGACGATACTTTCGGAGTGGGCGTAGGCGAGGGCGCGCGCCATCTGCTCGATAATGGAGAGGGCCTGCTGGGTCGGCAGGGCGGCTGGCCGTAGACGCCTGATCAGCTGGTCGAGAGGTTCGCCCTCCAACAGCTCCATGGTCATGAAGACATTGGGACCGTCACGATCGAAATCGTAGACAGTCACGATATTGGGATGGGCCAGCTGCTGCGCCTTCTTGCTCTCCCGCTGCAGGGCGATGAAGGAGTCGGGGTTCGCCTGGAAATCCTTGGACAGCACCTTTACCGCGATATAGGGATTGCGGTCCATCGCCTCGACCTTGCGCAGATCCCTGGCCTTGTAGACCACGCCCATGCCGCCCCGTCCAAGCATCTCTTCCAGGACAAAGCGGTTCTTCAGCACCGACCCGACAGCCACCACGTTGGCGGTTCCATTGGCAAGCTCTTCGGAGATGGCGGTCAATGCCTCAGTGGCGCTTTTCCTGGGATCAGTTGACGGGTTGGTTATCTCGCTGACAGGCTGGCTATCCGGGGAGATACGCGTCGCTCCATCGTCTGCGGCGGGCCGGTCGTCATCTTGTGTAGCCACTAGCTTAGAATCCTCGGATGAAAATCCACAACCGGTTGATCAGGGGTCATAGCGATACTCTCCGAAACAGAGAACCAGTCAGCGACCATTTAATAATATGAAAGAATACCTAAAAATGTACAATGAATCACGGTTAATCAGCATCGCGGATCTCTACCCATCATGCCATTACCAGATTACAGCGGCGGCGGCATTGTCAACCTGATGTCATCATTGCAGACGGCCCTGGGTGGTCCCCGTCACAGCTATCCAACCCTCGATCTCCTGAGTTCCGTACCCCTCGGGTCGTACCGCAAGATTCTGCTCTGGATCGTGGACGGCCTGGGCGCCAACTATCTGCGTTCCCATCCGGAGGCAGCCACCCTGAATGCCCATATGAAAGGGTCGATCACCTCTGTCTTTCCGCCGACCACCGCCACCGCGGTAACCACCTTCCTGACCGGAGATGCACCGCAACAGCACGGCTTGACCGGCTGGCACATCTACTTCAGGGAGTTGGGCGCGGTGTTGGCGGTACTCCCCGGCCGCGCCAGGTACGGTGGCGTCGGCCTGGGTCAGGCGGGCATCAATACGACTGCATTTCACGGTCACATCCCCTTCAGCGACAAAATCAGCTGCGACTCGGTGATGCTGTCGCCTGCCTATATCGCGGAGTCGGACTTCAATCTGGCGCACCTGGGCAGATCCCGACTCCTGGGCCACAGAAATCTGCCGGAGTTTACCGCGCAGCTGGCTGATCTGCTCATCAACAGCGACGAGCGTTACCTCTATGCCTACTGGTCCGAACTGGACAGCATCGGGCATAAGTCGGGCATCTGGAGCGCGGAGGCGAAACGCCATCTGCTGGAGATCGACCAGGCTTTCGGTTATCTGCTCGAGCAATGCCGGGGCAGCGACAGCCTGATAATCATCTGCGCCGATCACGGCCAGGTGGACACCCGGCCGAGCGACTGGATATCCCTCGACGATCACCCTGAATTAGTGGAAATGCTCAGCCTGCCCCTTTGCGGTGAGCCGCGTGCCGCCTATTGCTACCTGCGAGCGGGTTGCGAGGGAGCGTTCGACGACTATGTGGAAAGTGAGTTCGCAGGAAAGATTAGCGCCTATCCGTCAAGCGAACTGCTTGGGCAGAACTGGTTCGGCCTGGGTACGCCCCATCCTCAACTGTCATGGCGGATTGGCGATCGAATGTTGTTGACTCAGGCTAACTATACTATCAAAGACTGGTTGGCCCAGGAGAATCGGTATGAGCTTATTGGTGTTCACGGGGGGGCTAGCAGTGACGAAATGGAGGTGCCGTTAATCCATATGGATATATGACAAGCATGGGCGATGCTTCAAACGTCCGTGTTTAAAGCTCGATGATTAGCAATTGACGATTGATGTAACGAGATCAATAAGTAAAACAGTAAAAGGGTGAGGGACAAATCAGCTCGACATGAGAGCCTTCCAATTTAATGATGGTTAGTGTCTCTACACTTTTTACCGCTTTAATATCATGCTTGAAGGGGAGCGTGACTTTACGTAGCGGTATCATCTCGCCATTTTTATCAACAGCATAAACCACACCATCCTTCAAGGTATAGAATGCATTCTCAGGTTGAGTAGTGCCGGGTTTGACATCGTCCATTTTCATGGCACACGAGGAAACTGAAAATGCACACATGGCAATCATAATTAGATATTTAACCGATTTCATGGTTATTCTCCTTGGTTTTTTGATTAGTAGTTTCAACTCATTACACGAAAGATGAACTAATGTTAAAAGGTCAGTGTGAATTTGCCGTAAATCAACCTTTCATCTGTGAGTTCATAAAGATTTGTGCCTTGTTTTTCAGATAGAAATGAAGTGTTGTTCAGCCTATCTTCGTAATCATAAGAAGTATCGAATATGTTCTTTGCCCCTAGGGTTAACTTACCATAGCGTTTGGGTAGATTGTAAGTGATGTTTCCATCGAACAACCAAAAATCATCTTCACCTGCGAGCTCACTCTGATTGGGTAAAAGAAAATTCCCCTTTTGGTCGTAGAAAGTCCCGGTTAACTCAAAAATAAGATTAGAGAGATAGCGGTATTTTATGCCTATTGGTAAGCGATAGGTTTCAAGAGATAGTATAACTGGTGGTAGTGCGCCCCGTGGTTCGTTGTAATCCTCATAATCCAATTCTACTGTTAGATTAATTTTCTCATTTGGTGCGTAGTAAAGGTAGGCCTCGGCAAAATCACGATCGGTATCAAAGTTTGTTCTAACTGTACTGCGTAATATCGGGTCAAAGCGAAGTGAACTTGAAGTCCTTTCGGCATGATTGATCGATGCACCGATGAACAACTGCTGGCTGATAATGTGGTCTATTGCCAGGCCGTATCTTTTCGAGTCGATAATAACTTTGCTTGAGAAATCATCAAATACCTGATTAAAGCCGGCAACTTGCGTTGGCTCAAGAGAGTCTAGCTCTGTAAAATTTCTACCATTACGAAAAGCAGAAAACCTTAGAGTCGTATTAGGTTGTAGATCCCACGAAAGACCAATTTTTGGATTAAATTGGCTTTCGTCTGCTTTTTCTTCGGGTAAATTGAGAATTGTCCCATCAGGCAAATTCACCACCGGGGTTGTTGTTGCATCGAACTTTGTGTAAGAACCACCAGCTGTAAAATGGATGTTTTCCATCAAAGGGAAATAGCTGTATATATATATATTACTGCTTTCCTGCTCAACTTGAGTCACTAATAAAGGATTTACAGGTCCTCTATCGACTGTGCTGGTTGACTCAAAGTCAGTTATATTACCCCCAACTATAAAATTGGCGCCCATATAGGAATATAGCCACTGAACTTCACCCGTATCAAATTCATCATCACCATTGATTTCTGATTGAAATGTCATCTGATCTGAAGTGAATTCTTGATGGGCAATATTACCGATCAGTTGTGAATTTGGTGAAAGATAGTGTCTTATGCCAAAACGAACTTTTTCTCTTTCAGCGTCAGAAGAGAAATCAGGTTGGGCGAAAGTATCGGTAAAAAAATGCTGATTCAGGTATCCGTTCTCTTGAGTATCCTCTGAAAGCTCTAACTGCAACATTGTGTCAGGAGTGACATTGAATTGTGCAAAAGCAGTCAGTGTGTCTTTATCGATCCAGTCTATATCACGGAAACCATCGCTTTCATAGTGGTATTGAGCAAGGCTGATACTAAATCGATTGCCCAAAAAGGATGCGATGATATCATCGCCCCATGTAGAGTTCCCTGCAGCAAATCCATTAATCAGCAACGATGGACCTGATTGGTTAAAGAGTGGGTTGAATTCATTATAAGAAAACCGGGCAGGTCCATCCGCTAGCTGCAAGTCGCTCAACTGAGGACGTAGTGTGTGGCCAATGAGGGGTTGTAAAAGTTTGGACTGCAAAAGCTCACTCTCTACGGCAAGCCTGCGTTGCGGCTGCGTTGCATTGATATCCGCCATAAACCTGTGGGCTGAGAAATTACCCGGATCTTGAATAAGGGCTTTCGTACCTTCATTGATTGCCATCTTTTCAAATCCCAGATCGGTATAGATGCGGGCAGACGCGGTATTCCTTGCTGCTTCGTCCTGGTCTAAGAGTTGCCGAGATCTGTAAACTCCACGATGATCATTCAGCTCGATGGCCTTTTGCTGTGCCCGCAAAGCCTCTACCGGTCGGTTTTGCGAGTGCAGCAGTATGGAGTCGTAGTACCAGGCTGTCGGATCATTGGGATCAAGAACCTTGGCCATGGCTAACTGCTCTGAAGCCAAGTCGCCTCGTTTCTCTTCATAATAGGTCTTGCCCATATAGCTGCGAAGCAGTGCATTATTGGGATCGAGCAGCGTGGCTGTCTCAATCTCTTGACGGCCAGCCTGCAGGTCTCCCTCCCTGATCTTCAGTAACCCCAGACCCAGCCGGGGCAGAGGTGCTGTTGAATCGAGAGCAATTGCCTTACTGAATGCATCTCCGGCTGCCTCCAGACTGACATCCCGCAGGGAGGAAAAGCCTAAGACGGTGTGGGCCAGAGAGAGATTGGGATCGAGGCTTGTTGCCTGCTCGGCAGTATCGCGTGCAGCGCTTGTATCACCGGTCATTAACCGGACTTCAGCAAGACGTGCCTGAGTCAAGGCATTTTGTGGTGCCAAATCGGCGGCCTGCTGACTATTGAGTAAAGCAGCTGGAATGTCGAACATGGCTTGATCGACATAAGATTGTGCCATATATGCGGCGGCAGACTGGCTGTCCTTATCCAAAGCTTGCTTGGCAAGTGCAGCCGCATCTTCCAATCGATTTTGTACGATGGCATTTATTGCCTGCCTGGCAAGGGAATCGGCTTCACCCGGGATTTCAGGCAGGGGAGGATAGTAGAGTGCCCAGGCAACGGCATCGAAGGGTCTGGCGATCTCGATCAGAACCGGCTGTTGATCTGCAGATGCGCGGCCAGCCTGATTTGCTTTCAAGTCGATTGAACCCGCTTGGTTGCTTGCTATGACAAAACCTTCCAATACTGTCACTTCTGTGGCTCCATCCTGGATACGTATCACGAACTCCGTACCCTCTATGGAGGCGTTCACATAGGGCGTCTTGATTTTCAGGCTCTGTGGTGTGCGGCTTATGAAGTGAACGGCCCCACGCAGCAGGTCCAGCAGGGAGGGGGTTGACTCTTCGACTTGGCTGAACGTGAGTGCGGAATCCCTATCCAGACGCAGCAGGGTGTCATTGGCCAGTCGAACGGCGGCCCTGCCGTTGTTTAATGTTCTAAGCGCGTCGCCGGCGCAGAACTGATCCTCAAGTGCAGCTTCCCGCCACACTTCCTGGTCATGAAGCTTCTTTTCAACGCTGCCTTCCAAGGAGACCAATCGTGCCACATGGGTGCAATCAGCGGAGATGGCATACTGCGAAAAGACCAGGATGAACAGTAAAAACAGGTAATTCGCGAGCATTGTAGTGTTTCGGCAATGCTGCATAGTGATCCCCATGGTATCGATTTTTTTATTCAGCAAATATTCCGAGCTCAGCCAACGGTTAAGCAAAAAAATATTTCTACGGCTTGCTAGCTATATAGTAACTAAAATTTACAATTATGCGAATTTATTTCATATCTAGTAAGACTATTGGCTCACATTTTTAATGTAGATTATTCATTCTTTTCGATAACACCCTCTCCCTCAATTGGATCATATCTGGAATTCGCCTAAAAAAGGCAAGATTCCCAACATGTTATGTGGTCATTAGGTGTCGAAAAATTTTACGACCGGTACTATTATCTGCATTAAGTGCCCATGATAACCATATGATTTAATATTGATATTGTTATCATGGCTTGAGTTGTGCATTTCTTATAGTTAACCGGCACAATTAGACATAAGGTGGAAAAAAAGCCGACAGGCTCAGGCAGGCTTGAGCGAACCTCGATTCGGCTTTTGTTTCCAATGATAACAATGAAAACCACGGCCTCCGGACTTATCCTCCCGACTGTCAATGCGTTCAAACTGTCGCTGTTTGTCTTTGGCGTCTGTGGCTTTTCCCTGGCCACGGCAGAAGAAGTCACTGTTCAAATATCGGTGGATGAAGATCTTGAGCATTGGCTTTCGCTCTACCAGGAGCCAGTTTCAGATCAGATAGACCCGGAGATCGAATGCCTGGCAAGGAATATCTACTTCGAGGCACGCAGTGAATCGGAGCAGGGGCAACGTGCGGTTGGACATGTGGTGATGAACCGCGTTGCAGCAAAAGGCTATCCGAATACGATCTGCGCCGTGGTCAAGCAGGGCGGTGAGAAGCGGCGCAACCGATGCCAGTTCTCCTGGTGGTGCGACGGCCGCTCGGATCAACCGATGAACAAAAGGGCCTGGCGGAGATCTTTGGAATTGGCCAAGGCTATCTTCAGCGGGCGCTCCAAGGATCCTACGGATGGCGCGCTTTGGTATCATGCGGACTATGTCAATCCGGTGTGGAGTACGGCGCTTGTGTTAGGCAAGAAAATCGGCCAGCATCTCTTCTATCTCAGCAAGAAGCAGCCTGTGTATGCGATGAATTCGGCGCCTGCGTTGTAGCTCCCTGGTACCTGTCACGCCGGGAACCGGCGCAGCGCTTTCATAGACACAGCCGCACCGGATCTTCGCCCGCGGTTTTACGCACCCGCGACTTCGACGAGTTTGCCGCTTTTGCAATCATAGATATAGCCATGACTGGTTTAAGGCCTGCCCAATCGGGATTGGGTCCTATCCCTGCTATTCCACCTGAAACAGCAGGGTGTCCGGATGAAAGGTATACCAGGCAAACCAGAAAGCGACGATGGAGTGGGTCATTTCACCGGCGGCATCGAATACCCTTGCCGATTGACTGTCGACGTCATATCTTATTTCAATCGCTTCACCGCCGACACGGTCGCTGATCCTGCCGCCGGTCTTCGCCAGCTCGACAAAGGGATAGGCCTTGTCGATTCCAGCGATGGAGACGCCGATCACCCGCTCCTTGGGGTGATAACCCTTGGCGGCAAACTCGACAGGGAAGTAGAGCGCTCGACTGGTCTCGTAATCGCCATAGGGCGAACGCCGATAGTCGCGGGAAAACCCGGTATCTACCGATAAAACCTGAGACCCGGGATAGCGTGCCAGCCAATCGGACCAGGTTGTGTGATGCAGGGCGATGGGCTGCAGGCGCTTGCCTTTGTATTTGCCGCTGATGGCCTGCATCCTGATCTGCGACCACAGCGATTCGGTACCCCGGTCATAAAGCAGCATGTCACTGTTATAGAGCAGTCCGGAAACGCCGAAGCTGAGCGGCCTGTTGTTCTGCTCCGATCTGAATGCAATCCCGCTGCCGCATAGCGGGCAGAAGGTGACGGCGACCGGTGCATCGCCAAATCGGTCGTTGACGATCTCATGCCAGTTCAATATCGCGATCGGGTAGGCCTTTTCCTGGCCATTGTAAATAAGGCCGAGGACACGATCTTCCGGGTCCAGGTAGTCGACCTTGTGCGCGGAAATGAACTTGGGTCTGTCGATGGAGGGTATGCCATCCTTCGGCGGCCCCCCCGGCAGGATCTGGTCGGCCGGGACCAATGCATCCGTGACATCGAACCCGCTTTTGTAGCTCCTCGATTCCGCTTCAGCCATCCAGAGATAAGCGGCGGCCATGAACAGCGCGAACAGGGTCAGGCCTTTTGCATGCATGGCTATTCAGCCGACCGCAAGCGCCGCCGCCGATGTGGCGACAAACTCACCGATCAGGTCCAAGTCCGCCTTGGGCTGGATGGGCTTTGCTGACCCCACACGGCCGGTGGGGCGGAGTGCGATCTCCTTTTTCGTTTTTTCCAATACGGCCTCTGCATGACAATTGGGACAGTAGATAGACTCGCCGCTCTTTTGATTGCGTGTCACCACGATCGTGGGCCCGCATGTCAGGCAGTTCTGGATGGGGATGCCCTGGTCGGTATGACCCAGAATGGTGTTCAATCGTCCGGATCTCCCGAGATCGATGAAGATATGTCCGAAATTGCCGTCGAACTGGGTATGCAGGTTCAGCTTGATGCCCTTCAGCGCATCCTCAAGGGACATATTGCGACGATAGGGGCGCGCACTGGTCATGGCATCGAAGGCATCGCAGATACTGACGATGCGCGCATCGATCGGCAGATTGCCCTCATCCAGTCCGAACGGATAGCCCGCGCCGTCCGGACGCTCATGATGGTGCAGGATGGCGCTTTTCACCAGTGATCCCAAGGGGTGTCCGACCAAGATCCTCGCCCCGGTCTCGGGATGGCACTGGATCGCTTGGCACTCCTCATCGTTCAGCCTGCCCGGCTTGTTCAGTATCAGGTCGGATACGCCGATCTTGCCGAGATCGTGCAGGAACCCCCCCAGGGTGATGCGCGCCACTTCGTACTTGCTCAATCCCAGCGCTTCGACGAGAAGCCGGCTGTATTGGGACACCCGCCAAAGATGGCCGCCGGTATAGGGATCCCGGGCTTCCACCATCCAGGCCATCACCAGGAGCGATTGCAGCAGCGGCCTGATATCCTGCTTTGGGCTGACGCCGGCCTCGAATGGCTCAAACCGGGATCTTGTCGAGGGTAGGAGAGTGATCATTGTTTGCTGCCTCGTCGTTGCGCAATCCAATCCAGCGCCACCTCGTCCGCTGCCCGGGACGGGGGTCTGCTGGCCAACCACACTTACGATACGTATGCTTTCGGCTTATGGATTCATCCGCTTGTCCAGGTAGCGACCATGGTCTATTAGGTCCGGCAGCCTGCTTCGATGTAGGATTCGGGCAACAGGCCCTGAACCGGTAACAAGGGTAGTAGTTGGACAATTCGTCAGGTGGAACATGACAACAAGAATCAACAAGGCCTTTAAGGGATTCGCATGATCAACACTGTGGCCATCGCCAATTATCGCTCGCTCTTGAACCTGGTCATCCCTCTCGCCAGCCTCAATGTGGTGACCGGGGCGAACGCCAGCGGCAAATCCAACCTCTACCGTTCCTTGAGACTGCTGGCGGAGACCGCCCAGGGGGGCGTGATCAATGCATTGGCGAAGGAGGGCGGTCTGGAGTCCACCTTCTGGGCGGGTCCGGAAAATCTTTCACGAAGAATGAAACAGGGGAGCGTGCCTGTTCAGGGCGGTCCGAAACAGGCGAGAACACGCCTCAGGCTCGGGTTTTGCACGGATGAGTTCGGCTACTCCATCTCACTCGGATTGCCGACACCCTCCGCTTCCGCCTTTGCCCTCGATCCGGAGGTCAAGCGCGAATGCATCTGGGCGGGGAACGCATTCAGGCCGGCCAGTCAGCTGGTGGATAGGACGGGCGGTGTAATCAAGGTCCGGGACGAGCGGCAATGGGAGGTGGTCTCCCAGCATGCAAACAGTTTCGACAGCCTCTTCGGGCAGATCGCCGACCCGGTGAGGACACCCGAGGTCGTTGCCTTGCGGGACAATATTCGAGGCTGGCGATTCTACGACCACTTCCGCACCGATGCGGATGCACCGGCAAGACAACCACAACTCGGCACCCGCACACCGGTGTTGCACCATGATGGACGCGATCTGGCAGCGGCGCTGCAAACGATCAGGGAGATCGGTGACGCACAAGCCCTGGATGAGGCGATCGTCGATGCCTTTCCCGGCTCGGAGCTGACCATCAGGATCAGGGAAGATGGGCGTTTCTCCATCGCCCTGAGCCAGTATGGGTTGTTAAGGCCTTTATCGGGATTTGAACTGTCGGATGGCACCCTGCGCTATCTTCTCTGGGTTGCCGCCTTGCTGACCCCCAGGCCTCCACCACTGATGGTGCTCAACGAACCCGAGACGAGCCTTCATCCCGATCTGCTGCCGGCCCTGGCGCGACTGATCATAAAGGCCTCAGAGCAAACACAGGTCTGGGTCGTCTCCCACGCGAGCCGTCTGATCGCGGCCCTGGAAAAGGCGGACAACTGCCATTCGCTGGGATTGGAGAAGGAGTTGGGGCAGACGATTGTCAGGGATCAGGGGCTGCTGGATGAACCCATGTGGCGTTGGCCGGATCTGAAAAAGTGAGTTTGGCCTGACCTGCGTGTAGATTAAGGTTCGGTTCAGTTTTAAGGCCTTACTCTATAACTAGATGGCAATGGGTATCATGGGAATGAATTTACCCATTCCTAATCATCACTTATCGAGTGTGGTCTATATTTGTCTCAAAGACAGACTTCAATACCAAATCATCGAGGTGTTGCGTTTGGATACACTGCGCTACAAAAATGCAGAACTCAAAACCGCTGATACCACGCCGCGGGCGGGTGGGTGTATTGTCATTCTATCGATACTCGTTTTCGCGGCGTTATTTTCAGGTTGTTCCACGGTATCGAAATCATCCGCGTACGATGCCGGCAACACCAGGGCCGTGATGCAGCCTGTAAAGGCAAGAACAGGACATCCAGCCGTTGCAATTGCGGAAAATCTCAAGGGCAGACCCTACCTGTATGGTGGCGTCACCCCTGCAGGATTCGATTGTAGCGGCCTTGTCCACTACGCCTACCTTAAGGCCGGTGTGTCGATACCGAGGACAACCCGTGATCAGTATCGAATTTCCCAACGGCTGCCGATGGAGCGAGCCAAACCGGGAGACCTGTTGTTTTTCAGAATAGACTCGCGCAAGTTATCCCATGTAGGCCTGTATACGGGCGATGACCGGTTCATTCATGCCTCGACCAAACAGAACCGGGTGGCGGTCGCCTCGCTTAACGACCCCTATTGGCGCAAGCGACTGATAGGGGTAGGGCGGATTCACTGAAGACTCGGTTAATCACTGTCTTCATTCTCTCTCATACATTGAAGAAATCTGAACTGACAGAAAATCATCTGTGGTTAGTCCCGATAGTTTATTGTTTACTGTTGTTATGACTTGCGTATAATTTTTCCGACAGGCAAGGAACGAAACAGGCGAAGTTGCTGACCATGGATGTTGATACCGAGTACCCCAGGCTGCTGCGTAGAGTCCAGGCCGTCCTTATAGACTCGGTGGTGCTGATGGTTGTCATGCTTGCATGGTGGTTGCTGCTGCCGCTATTGGAAAGCTATTCGGCGGTGGTTAAGCTGGCATTCCCGGTCCTGGCCTGGACAACCCTCGATCCGGTGCTAGTTTCTACAACAGGCGGCACCCCTGGACACCATCTGCGCGGCATCACAGTGCAAACAGCCAATAGCGGACTTCGTTTAGGTATCGTCAGGTCATTTGTCCGGGCCTTGGTCAAAGGGTTCACCGGCTGGTGGGCCTTCATCTTCGTATTGGCAACGAAAAGACATCAGGCGCTGCATGA
This sequence comes from gamma proteobacterium symbiont of Ctena orbiculata, assembly GCA_003058495.1. Taxonomy (GTDB): domain Bacteria; phylum Pseudomonadota; class Gammaproteobacteria; order Chromatiales; family Chromatiaceae; genus Thiodiazotropha. Next base: position 17,608 of record QBVC01000047.1, read on the forward strand.
TCTCGCGGTCAGCTCGGTGGTTATACTTCGGGAACCCGAACTGATGCCAGCTTCAGAGCGCATCGCGGAGCGGAATCAGGCTATTGCCGGCTATGAATATCCATCAGCGCTAAGACGTACTGTTATCATATCCATCTATATCATCGCTGAGACAGTGATCCTGAGCCTGCTTCAACCACAGCTCCTTTCAAGTGAGTGTTCAGAGGCCGGAGGGTGTATGACGATAGACCTAATAGTCGTTTACCTGATCAGCCTGACTTGGTTCTTCGCGATTGGTGCCACAATCATTCACGGCTGGCGGTCCAATCTGCCGGGGGCGCGGAAGCGCAAAACAGCGGCGCAGGATTAGTAAAGGGCGCCCGACATGCAGATTCAGCGCGATCGCTTTTTGTTCTTCGGCTTCCCGGTTTTTCCCGCTTTCCGCAACGAATCGAACAAGCCATAGGACCAGGGACGCATCGCGATCACCACCGTGGTGCCGGTACGATCATCCAATGCCAGTTTCGCATCGTCGTCATTCAGCTCGTCGAACTCTCTGGCCAGATGCTCCATCTTTCTTTGAAACACCCGGTTTGAACTTTCCGCGAGCATGCCATTGACCACGATCAGGCGCTCATCCGTGTGGTCGAAGCGGGAGGAGAAAAATTCCGCTTCTATCTTTTCCTGGAAAAAGCGTTGGATCGGCCCGTTTTCCTGCCATTTGAAGTTGCGGGCCACGAGTAGTTTTACCCGGTTCTTGGGGAGAAGCTCGATCAGTCTCAGGCGATCGAGTTTGGCCAGGTGTTGAATGCATCGGTGTTCGGAAATACGGAAACGCTCAACGATCTGATCCAGGGTCCAGCGATTGAGCACACAGACAGTGACCAAAAGCAGTTCCAGGTTAGCGGCAATCTCCGCCTCCTGCTCCACGCTCAGCCCGGAGATGGCAGCCGCGCCTGCCCGATCGTTCATCTCCTGCACAAGGTCCGAGATCTCCATCTCCATCAGCTGGCAGACTTGATCCAGACGCTCCAGGGTGAATCGCCGCTTGGCGAACAGCCGTTTCACATTGGCCTCAGACAGTTGCAGGTGATGGGCAACATCCGCGTAGGTCAGGCCGTGGGCCTTGAGGGTTCTTTTCAAGGCATCGATGAGTTGTTGGGTTTGGGCCATGATAAGCTGGGGAGCATTGTATATCTATGGAAGGTCTGATTAATCCGTCATTCCGGCGAAAGCCGGAATCTATGTGCTTGATTTTCCGGGATCCCGGCATGCGCCGGGATGACGAAAAGGGAGTTAATCAGATGTTCCCTATACTGGTTGATGCGAATTAGGATTTAATTATAAGTAGGGTATCTTAATATTAGACGCCAGGCCAATATCGGTTTGGGCCATCAGGTTAAGATCCAGCATAGGCCGGCGTGGCTTTCTCTCAGCACACATCATGCACTCAGAGAAAACCACGTCTTGCGCAGATTCTGTCTCTCTTTTCTGCGCTTGGCCTTGTTGGTTTTTTCATGCACACCCGCCTTGCTCAGCAACGGGTGGTTATGCAATAGATTTCGTTGTCTGTTATTTCGCTTTTTCATCTGTTTAACCTCTAATGTCTATTATCCCTTAACGCACAACACCTGCTTCAGGGTATGCACCACTTCCACCAGATCGTCCTGGTACGCCATCACCTGGTCGATGTCCTTGTAGGCGCCGGGGATCTCATCGATGACCCCCTTGTCCTTGCGGCACTCCACGCCCTCGGTCTGGGATTCCAGGTCGGCGCGGTTGAACTGCTTTTTCGCCTTGGTGCGCGACATGCGGCGACCCGCGCCGTGGGAGCAGGAGCAGAAGGAGGCCTCGTTGCCTTTGCCGCGGACGATGTATGACTTCGCGCCCATGGAGCCCGGTATGATCCCCAGTTCGTCCTTGCCGGCGCGGATCGCACCCTTGCGGGTGACATAGACATCGGCACCGAAGTGGCGCTCCTGCACGACATAGTTGTGGTGGCAGTTGATCGCCTCCTTGGTGACGACGAAGGGGGGCAGATCTCGCTTCAGCGCCTCGAGGATCTGCTGCATCATCTCGCGGCGATTGATCATGGCATAGTCCTGGGCCCAGCCGACCGCTTCGATATAGTCATCGAAGTGCTGCGCACCCTCGGTGAAATAGGCCAGATCCCTGTCCGGCAGCCTGCCGAGTTGAGCGCCCAGATCCTTGCGCGCCAGAGCGATGAAATAGCGTCCGATGACATTGCCGATGCCGCGGGAGCCGGAGTGCAGCATGACCCAAACCGCAGCGTTCTCGTCCAGGCAGAGTTCGATAAAATGGTTGCCGCCCCCCAGGGTCGCCAGCTGACGGACCCAGACATCGTAGGGTCGCTGCCGCTGCATCTTGGCGATTGCGGGGTGCCTGGCGAGGATCCGATCCAGTCGCTTCGCCAATGGAACGACGGTTGAGCGCTTCACCGGGTCCCGGTCGTGCATGTCGAAGCCCACCGGAATGGCGCGCTCGATTCGATTGCGCACCGTGCGCAGGCTGTCGGGCAGTTCGGAGGCCGTCAGGGAGAGCCGGATGGCGTTCATGCCGCAACCGATGTCCACCCCGACGGCCGCCGGCACTATCGCCCCCCTGGTGGGGATCACCGAGCCGACGGTCGCCCCGATTCCAGTATGGACATCGGGCATGGCCGCCACATGGTGGTGGATAAAAGGCATCTGGGATACATTCACCAACTGGTTCAACGCCGTCGCTTCGGTATCCGGGGTCCAGATATGGACCGGCACCTTGCCTTTGTTGAGTGTCTGCAGAATAGGCATGATCATGCTCCTTATAGTTCAAGTGTATAAAAAAAGGGGGTGGTTTTCCCTTTGATGTGATCGCAGGGATGGCGGGGATTCCAGCTCGCTGAATCCTGTTCGGGCCGGCTTCGAACCAGGCAGACGACCCAAAGCTACAGGTGTTGAGGCAGCGGAATCCGGTCTACATCCATTGCTGAGCGGAGCATCGAAAAGGCGAACGGCAGTTCCCGGAAGCGGCTCGATAAGGAACACAGGAAGTCTGCCAAAAACAAGGTATGCCTCAATCCCAGGTGGAAGCGTTATTGGGCAAAGCCGACAGGATAATAAACAATCGGCATCTCTACCGCATTGGAACGGGTGAGTTTTCCGTTGACTACAGCTTTTTTGCGCTTAGATACGATGACAAGGGCAGGTTGAAGGAGATCGTCTCTACCCGGTCATGAAAACGGGGCCGCCTTGCATCTGCTGGGCATGGTTAAATCAACGATTCCCTGCAAGGATCAGCAAGCGCTGATTAAGGCCGTGTCGGCAGCCGGCTGCAGCTATTCCTGCCATACAAGGCCTGTTGCCAGGTGTCTGGCAGAAGTTTGGAGGACGTCTTGTCACCCCGTTTTTTGGTTGAGGTCAATCGATACATTGTTCCCTTTGAGCGCGCAAGGCTTTTCTGGCTCCAATCCGTAGATCGACTCGAGGTGGGCAAGGGATCGCAGCAGGTCCTCATCCAAAACCTGTATCTCATTGCTCTTGGTCTTGAGAATGTTTTGTGTCGAAAGGTTCTGCAGGATTCTGGAGAATGTCTCCGGTTTCATTGAAAGCCGGGCGGCGAGCACGCCCTTGGCGGCCGGCAGGGTAAATTGTTTTGCGCCAACATCCTCCATTCTTCGCAACAGCATGGCACACATTCTGGTGGTGGCGCTCTGCAGCGTAAGATCGTCGATCTCCTTGATCAGGCCGCGCAGTCGTTGGCTCATCGTGCCCATGATCCTGAAACAGACATCGATCGATTCGCTCAATATTTGCAGAAACCGCCGGTTATCGAAGGAGATTACCCGTGCCGGACCAAGCGCTTCCGCGCTCACAGGGTAGATCGGGTGCTCCATGAACATAAGCGCCTCGGCGAAAGTGTTGCCCGGCTGAATGATATCGATGATTTTCTGGTCCCCGTTGGAGGAAACGCGAAACAGTTTTATCTGCCCCCCAATCACAAGGAAAAACCGGTTCGCCTCGTCACCGGTCTCAAACAGAGATTCACCATCCTTGAGGGTGCCTGTATGACTGCTCTCCATGACCTGCCTGACTTGATCGTCACTCAGGGCGGAGAAGAGATGGGCCATGCGAATGTCAATGTTCATCACTTGATGCCGATTTTACACCCGATAAACAGCGTCTTTGCTGCCCATATAAGCCAGTGGATACAACAAAGTCAATTACCTAATAAGTGTTACATCCAATAGTAATTTCGGCTTATCGAGACAGGGAGCATTACGACTTTGAACCAAATCCGCTGAAAATTGTTTGACAAAGGTCAAGCTGTAAAAAGACGTCGTAACAAAATCAGAACAGGCTGCTGAATTCCCGGATCGAAGACCCTGTTTATCTGTACATTTGCCCGGCGTCGCAACCCAACGACGGAACACCTGCTCCTGGCGCCGTTTCTCGCACTTAGTCCTTCATTAGCCGATTTGACACATGTCAAGGTTTGCCCGCCGCGCTGATTTCTAATAACCGGGACCCAATCAAGAAAGGCTTTGGAGGAGAGTGATGGCACAAGCGTTCACCAAGGAGATGTCGCGAAACATCTTTTACGGGGGTACGGCGTTTTTCTTTCTGCTGTTTCTGGCGCTGAC
>QBVC01000048.1:0-17500 GCA_003058495.1 gamma proteobacterium symbiont of Ctena orbiculata
ATCGCCGCCATCACCAGCTGCACCAACACCTCCAACCCGCGCAATCTGGTGGCCGCCGGGCTGCTGGCGCGTAAGGCCAACCAACTGGGGCTGGTGCGCAGGCCCTGGGTCAAGTCCTCCTTCGCCCCCGGCTCCAAGGTGGCCAGGCTCTATCTCGAAGCGGCGGGTCTCTTGTCCGAGCTGGAGAGACTCGGGTTCGGTATCGTCGCCTACGCCTGCACCACCTGCAACGGCATGAGCGGCGCCCTGGATCCGAAGATCCAGCAGGAGATCATCGACCGGGACCTCTACGCAACCGCGGTGCTCTCCGGCAACCGCAACTTCGACGGTCGCATCCACCCCTACGCCAAGCAGGCCTTCCTCGCCTCGCCGCCGCTGGTGGTGGCCTACGCCATCGCGGGCACCGTCCGCTTCGACATCGAGAGGGACGCACTGGGAAGCGACAAGGCGGGCAATCCGGTCACCCTCAAGGATGTCTGGCCCAGTGACGAGGAGATCGACGCGATCGTCAGCGAGTGTGTCAAGCCGGAGCAGTTCCGGCAGATCTATGCGCCCATGTTTGCGGCAAGGGCGGCGGAGGCGGCCAAGAGTCCCCTCTACGACTGGCGTCCCCGGAGTACCTATATCCGTCGACCCCCCTACTGGGAGGGCGCCCTCGCCGGTGAGCGCAGCCTCGAGGGGATGCGACCGCTGGCACTGCTCGGAGACAATATCACCACCGATCACCTCTCGCCCTCCAACGCCATCCTGCCAAGCAGCGCGGCGGGCGAGTATCTGGCCAGGATGGGCCTGCCGGAGGAGGACTTCAACTCCTACGCCACCCATCGCGGCGACCACCTCACCGCCCAGCGCGCCACCTTCGCCAACCCCAAGCTGCTCAACGAGATGTGCCGCGACGCCAAGGGCGAGGTGATCCAGGGCTCCCTGGCCAGGCTGGAACCGGAGGGCGAGCCGATGCGCATGTGGGAGGCGATCGAGACCTATATGCAGCGTAAGCAGCCCTTGATCATCGTTGCGGGCGCCGACTACGGCCAGGGTTCATCCCGCGACTGGGCCGCCAAGGGGGTGCGCCTGGCCGGTGTGGAGGCGATCCTGGCCGAGGGTTTCGAGCGCATTCACCGCACCAATCTGGTGGGCATGGGCGTGCTGCCATTGGAGTTCAAGCCGGGGGAGAACCGCAACAGCTACGCCATCGACGGCACCGAGACCTTCGACGTGGTGGGCGATCCAACTCCACGGGCCGGTCTGACAGTGGTCATGCACCGGCGTAACGGCGAGCGGGTGGAGATACCGGTCACCTGCCGGCTGGATACCGCTGAAGAGGTGTCGGTCTATGGCGCTGGGGGTGTTTTGCAGCGGTTTGCGCAGGACTTTTTGGAGTCTGCGGGAGCTTGATCCTTATGCGCCCCTCTCCGGCTGTTTGTTCCCCCTCTCCCCCGGCCCCTCTCCCGCAAGGGGAGAGGGGGGAACGCTTCGTTGCACCAATTACCCTGTCGGCAATGAGTCTGCCACTACTAACACAATTAACTGGTAGCCAGCCGGCTATTAAACTCCCCTCTCCCCTTGCGGGAGAGGGGCCGGGGGAGAGGGGTAAACATACCAAGGGGAGAAAAATCACCTTTGTGTCAAGGAGGATGCAAATGGACCAAAGAGACTTCGCCAAGACGTTACGTCAAACCATGACAGACGCAGAACGCCTGCTATGGAAACATCTACGCGCACACCGCCTGCTGGACCAGAAATTCCGCCGGCAACATCCCATCGGTCCTTACATCGTCGACTTCGTACATTTAGGCGCGCGTCTGATCATCGAAAGCGATGGTAGCCAACACAACGAAAGCAACACTGACCCACAACGCGATGCCTGGCTAAAACAACAGGGCTTTCAGATCCTCCGCTTCTGGAACCACGACATCCTAAACAACACCGAATCCGTCTTAACCGAAATTCTCAACTCTCTGACCCCCCTCTCCCCTCGCGGGAGAGGGGTCGGGGGAGAGGGGGGAAGCGAGTAAACCAACCATGCCCCACAAACCCCAAATCAAAATCCCCGCCACCTACATGCGCGGCGGCACCAGCAAAGGCGTCTTCTTCAACCTGCAAGGCCTCCCCGAGGCCGCGCGGATACCGGGTGATGCCCGCGACAGGCTGCTGCTGAGGGTGATCGGCAGCCCCGATCCCTACGGCAAGCATACCGACGGTATGGGCGGCGCCACCTCCAGCACCAGCAAGACGGTGATCCTGGCCAAAAGTGACAGGCCTGACCACGACGTGGACTACCTCTTCGGTCAGGTTGCCATCGACAGGGCCTTCGTCGACTGGAGCGGCAACTGCGGCAACCTTACCGCCGCCGTCGGTTCTTTCGCTATCGCCAGCGGGCTGGTGGATGGGGATCGCATCCCCGTGAACGGTGTCGCCCTGGTGCGTATCTGGCAGAAGAATATCGAGAAGACCATTGTTGCCCATGTCCCCATCAGCGATGGCCAGGTGCAGGAGACCGGCGGCTTCGAGCTCGACGGCGTCACCTTCCCGGCGGCGGAGGTGAAGATCGAATTCATCAACCCGGTTGATCCCGGCGAGGCCATGTTCCCCACCGGCAATCTGGTTGATGAACTGGAGGTGCCCGGCATCGGCACATTCCAGGCAACGATGATCAATGCGGGCATCCCCACCATCTTCCTCAATGCCGCCGACATCGGCTATCGCGGCACCGAGTTGCAGGGCGCCATCAACGAGGATCCGGCGGCCCTGCAACGATTCGAGACGATCCGCGCTTACGGCGCCGTCAAAATGGGCCTGATAGGGGAGCTGGCACAAGCGGCTGAACGCCAGCACACCCCAAAGGTCGCCTTTGTCGCACCACCGGCCGACTACACCGCCTCCAGCGGCAAGGCGATTGACGCGGGTGAAATCGACCTCAATGTGCGCGCCCTCTCCATGGGCAAGCTCCACCATGCGATGATGGGTACCGCCGCGGTGGCCATCGGCACCGCGGCGGCCATCCCCGGCACCCTGGTCAATCTCGCCGCCGGCGGCGGCGAGCGGGAATCGGTGACCTTCGGCCACCCCTCCGGCACCCTCAGGGTCGGGGCGACTGCCGGGGAGCGGGACGGCGACTGGATCGTGGAGAGGGTGGTGATGAGCCGCAGCGCGCGTATCCTGATGGAGGGTTGGGTGCGCATTCCGGGGGATGCTTTTTAAGGTTCAATCAATGGTTCCAGAGCAAGCTTTAAAAGAAAAGATTTACCGCAATCAAAAAGCAGATCACCGCCAATTTCGGATAACTCAATAGTGATATCTCAGTTGAGCGATCAGAAGACTGTCATCAGCCACTTTGTAGACGACTCTATGCTCCTCATCGACACGACGCGACCAGTAGCCCGAAAGCCCGTGGCGGAGAGGTTCAGGTTTACCGATTCCTGTAAACGGATCCCGCAGGATGGCTTGAAACAGTTGATTGATACGGCGCAAGGTTTTCTTATCTGCCCGTTGCCAATAGAGGTACTCCTCCCAGGCGTGTTCGGAGAAGATGAGTTTCATACCGACGTCCCTGTCAGATTTGTTACTCCTCCGATAGTGCGTGTTCGCTACCGCCGCCACTCTCCAATTCAGCAATCGATTCAAGCAGGCGACGGGCGTTCTTTGGGCTGCGCAACAGGTAGGCGGTCTCTTCGAGGGCCTGGTAATCATCCAGCGATATCATCACCACGGATCCAGCGCCCTTGCGCGTGATGATGACGGGAGCATGATCCTCGCAAACCTGGTCCATGGTGCTGGCTAATTTGGCGCGGGCGATACTGTAGGCGATGGCGTACATGATCTGTTCTCAGTTCAGTGTTGTACAATAAATTGTACAATAAAGATTGAGAATATCAAATATTCACCGTCGTGATTCAGGGCTATTTCTCCATACCTTGATCACTGTTTGCGGAATGAAAGAGCGATTTCAACACGTCGGGGTGTTCTGACTTGCTCCCCAGGGGCGAGTCGGGCGGGGGCGGTTCCTTTGCGAACAGCGCACCGATGCGACGAAACAGGGATTTCAATGCCCGCCAGATCTTCGGTAACAACCAGATCACCATGGCGATGAAGAGCGCCAGGAGGAGGATAAAGGCGACGGGATGGTTGAGTGCCGCCCAGAGTCCGGCGATGACCGCCAGGTCTTCCGCGATGGATGCGGTCCAGTTGGTCACCGGCTCCGGTGAGGTATTGATCATCAGGCGTGTACCGGCCTTGGTGAAATGACTGCCGGCCGCCATGGTGCCGCCCACCAGCGCGGCGGCGAGCTCGGCTGCCTGGTTGACCTCGAAGCCGCTGGCGGCGCCGGCTGCCAGCAGCGCCCCGGCGGGGATACGCACGAAGGTATGCAGGGCATCCCAGCCGCTGTCGACGCCGGGTGTCTTGTCGGCAAAGAACTCGATGAAATACATGATGCCGGCAATTGCCATCACCAGCGGATCGCTCAGCACCTCGAGGCCCGGCGGCAGTGTGACATGCCCGGTCATACCCAGATAGCCTAAAACCAGCACCGCGGCATAGAGATTGATACCGGCCGCCCAGCCGGCGCCGAGTGTAAGGGCGAGGGTGTCGATGGTCTCCATAGTGCTCTTCCCGGGTAGTATCTCTCTTTTAATGTTGTGCCAATTGAGCAGATTTTCCACTCAATGGTGCAGAATTGCTGCTTAAAAGTCTCGTAGTTCACAATTGTTTAGGATTTCTCACCTGATTACTTTTTCTTTTATTAATCAGGCCTTATGATATCAGCCTCAGTTTGCGGATTGGTGCCGCAAGGGGTCCGCGGCCTCTCCCGCTTGCGGCTGATGCAAGGTCGTTCAGCCTCCTAAGGTATTGAAAATCGGGTTTTCTCAAAGATGATTAAGGTTGGTATTGTAGGTGGAACCGGGTATACCGGCGTCGAGCTGCTGCGCTTGCTTGCTGCTCATCCCTTCGCTGAGCTGGCGGCGATCACCTCCCGTGCCGAGGCGGGCAGGGCGGTTGCCGATCTCTTTCCCAACCTGCGCGGTGAAACCGGGCTGGCATTCATCGAGCCGGATCCGGCACAGCTCAAGGCCTGTGACCTGGTCTTCTTCGCCACGCCGAACGGGGTGGCCATGACCCAGGTCCCCGAACTGATGGCCGCGGGGGTGCGCATAATCGATCTCGCCGCCGATTTCAGAATCGCGGATCGGTCGCTATGGGAGCACTGGTATGGCATGGAGCACACCGCTCCGGAGCTCCTGGCGGAGGCCGTCTACGGCCTGCCGGAGATGAATCGTGAGGCGATAGCAGAGGCCCGCCTGGTGGCCAATCCGGGTTGTTATCCCACGGCGGTCGCCCTGGGTTTTCTGCCGCTGATCGAAAACGGCCTGGTGGCGACCGATTTTCTGGTGGCCGATACCAAGTCGGGGGTGAGCGGTGCCGGAAGATCGGCGAGTGTCGCCAACCTGATGGGCGAGATGGGAGAGAGCTTCAAGGCCTACGCCATTCCCGGCCACCGCCATCAACCGGAGATACGGCAGACCTTGAGCCGGGTCAGCGGGCAGCCGATCGGTCTGACCTTCGTACCCCATCTGGTGCCGATGATCCGGGGCATCGAGGCGACCCTCTATGCCCGTTTGAACGACAGATCGGTCGATCTTCAGGCGCTCTTCGCCGAGCGCTATCGGCACGACTGTTTCGTCGATATCCTGCCTCCCGGCTCCCATCCCGAAACGCGCAGCGTCAAGGGGGCGAACAGCTGCCGTATCGCCGTGCACATTCCACTTGACGGCGATGTCGTGGTGGTCAGCTCGGTAATCGACAACCTGGTAAAGGGTGCCGCGGGACAGGCGGTGCAGAATATGAATTTGATGTTCGGTCTGGATGAGGATTGTGGTTTGAAGCAGGTCGCTCTGCTACCTTGAAACCATGGTAGACATCAGGAAATACCGTGTTCCAAAGATCGTCGGTGCCGATGAGATGGTTCCGCGCTGGGTCCGTTTCGGCCTGTTGCTGGTCTTGCTGGGCGGTGTGGCCTGGCTCGCCTATCAAAAGGGTGGCAGCGGACTGGCACAGGGATTTGCCCGGCTTCAATCGGGCATGGACCGGGTCGAACTGCTGGAGCAGGAGCGCAATGAACTGAAACGCGAGCTGGCGATGGTCAAACAGACCGCGGAAGTGGATCGAGAGGCATTGACTGCCATTCGCGAGCAGATCAAGGGGTTTCAGGACGAACGGCTGAAGATGGAGGAGGAGCTGGCGTTTCTGCGGGGCATAGTCTCAACCTCGTCCAAGAAGCAGTCACTCAGGGTACAGAACTTCAAGCTTGAGCCCGGGCTTGAGGCGCAGCAGTTTGTCTACAAGTTCTCCGTCAGTCAGGTCATCAACAGTGGCAGTGTCGTAAAGGGCAAGATAGAGATAACGGTCACCGGCCTGCAGGATGGCGAGACCAGGCAGCTGAAGCTCGATGCCTTGTCGAAAGAGAAGCTGAGCAGCCATAAGATGCGTTTCCGCTATTACCAGAATGTCGAAGGCATGATCCTTGTTCCGCAAGGCTTTGAGCCCGCAACCATCATGATCGATGTTAAACCCAGCAGTTCCAAGCTGGCGCCTGTCAGTGAATCCTACAACTGGTCCCCGCTATCCTGACGTCATAAGGAAAAACACTATGTTTGGCAAGAGTAAGAAAAAATTTCGTTCCCCGCGGATTACCACCGTCATCGGTGCCGGGACCGAGATCAAAGGCGATATCACTTTCCGCAGCGGATTGCACGTCGATGGGGTGATCAGGGGTGACGTCTTATCCGACCCTCAGGATCAGTCGGCTACACTCACCTTGAGTGAGCTGGGCACCATCGATGGCAATGTCCGGGTGGGCAATGTCATGCTCAACGGGACGGTTGTCGGCGACGTAGTCGCCAGCAACAGGGTGGAATTGGCGCCCAAGGCAAAGATAACCGGCACCCTGACCTATGCCATGCTGGAGATGGCGATGGGGGCCGAGGTCAACGGCAAACTGATCCACGCCTCGGAGCAGGAGCCGCCGCAGCTCCAATATGACGGCGACCAGCAGCAAAAGGAGGTGGTGGTGGGCGATGGCGAAAAGGTGATCAGCCCCGAGGCTTAGGGGGATCGCGAATAATACTTGACTGTTTTTGTCGGTAATTGCATACTTGGCTATTATATTCAACGCCGCAAACCTTAATGGTTTGGGATCTATAGCAAGCCCGCCTGTGGCGATCGGGCGGGATAGAGCAGGACCACTATCATGACTAGCGTAGAGACAAACAACGATTCCATCATCTTCACCGAGGCGGCCGCGACCAAGGTCGCTGCACTGATTGCTGAAGAGGGTAACCCGGATCTGATGCTGCGCGTCTATATCCAGGGCGGAGGTTGCTCCGGATTCCAGTATGGATTTACCTTCGATGAGGCTGAAAACGAGGGCGACACCAAGGTTGAAACTGGCGGGGTAATCCTGCTGGTGGACCCCATGAGCATGCAGTACCTGATGGGAGCCGAGGTGGACTATACGGAAGGCTTGCAGGGCGCCCAGTTCATCATTCGCAATCCCAATGCAACCACCACCTGCGGTTGCGGATCCTCTTTCTCCGTCTGATCCTGGGATCTACCGTCGCCGCTCGGACGGGATGCCCGGATAGCTCACCGGAACTAACCAGGCAGCCACAAACTCTTCAGACAACAGGACGATCTGTTCAGCCCTCGACATAGGGCAGCAGGGTCAGTTCCACGCGGCGGTTCTGCTGCCGTCCGGCCGCTGAGCTGTTGGATGCGATCGGCCTGGACTCACCGTATCCGACGGTATCGATGCGCACGCCCTCGACGCCGTCACGCACCAGGACGTTGGAGACTGAATGGGCGCGCTGTTGGGACAACAGCTGATTGTAGGATTCAGAACCGGTGCTGTCGGTATGACCCGCCACTTCAATCATGGTCGACTTGTACTCTTTCAGCACCAGCGCGACAGAGCCGAGTATCTCCACGAAATTGGGTTTCAGATCCGACTTGTCGACTTCGAAGGTGATGTTGCTCGGCAGATTGAGGATGATGTTATCTCCTTCCCTGGTCACGCTGACGCCGGTGTTCTCCAGGCGCTGACGCAGTTTGGCCTCCTGCACGTCCATGTAGTATCCGACCCCGCCACCGGCGATGGCGCCGATGCCGGCCCCTTTCAATGCGCGCTCCTTGCGTTTCTTTTTATCCTTCGAGGTGGCGATACCCAAAACCGCGCCGGCGACTGCCCCTATCATGGCGCCCTGTGTTGCCTTGGAGGTCTTCTCTTCCCGGGTGTAGGGGTCGACCGTGGTGCATGCCTGCAGCATGACCATGCCTGCGACAAGGCAACAAACTGTGCTTCGAATAGCCATCTATTTCTCCTTACGCCTCCTGCAGAGACTGTCTCCGGGAGGCTGTTGTTTTGGTTGACAGTCTATATTTGACTGTTGAACAGACATCACAGAACTTCATTTGTTCGGCTGTTCACTCCAGGTCGGTTGGGCAAAATAGTAGCAACTGGCATCCCTATTGACTGCCAACGGAACTGCATTTTTTACAAATGTTGTCGGTTTTCGGCATTCAGTGGATCGGTCTATTCGCTCTCGCCGAAGAGGTCCCGCAGCAGTTGCAGGCTGGTCTGGCGGCCCAGTTCGCCGATCGCGGTGGTAAGCGGTATCTGTTTCGGGCAGACGCGCACGCAGTTTTGCGCATTTCCGCAGTTGCTGAGGCCGTCATCGCCCATGATGGCATGCAGTCGTTGCCGCCTGTGGTAGCGCCCGGTGGGATGGCTGTTCATCAGCCTGACCGCAGCGAGGGCCGCCGGACCGACAAAGTCCTTCTCCGTTGCATACTCCGGACAGGCCTCCAGGCAGCAACCGCAGCTCATGCAGCGGCTGTAGAGATAGTTCTCCTTCCAGGCCACGGGGGAGATGCGCGGCGCCCCTTGATGGATATCCCAGGCGCCGTCTATCTCGATCCAGGCCCGCACCCGTTTAAGGTCGTTGAAGATCTTGCTGCGATCCACCATCAAGTCCCGCACCACGGGAAACTTACTCAGGGGCTCAAGCCGGATGGGTTGCTCGAGACTATCGACCAGTGTCGAGCATGCCTGACGAGGACGTCCGTTGATCATCATGCTGCAGGCACCGCAGACCTCTTCCATGCAATTAAACTCCCAGGCGACAGGATCGACGCGCTTGCCCTCCTGGGTGAACGGATGTTCGCGGATCACCATCAGCGCCGAGACGATATTGTGTCCCCGGCGGTGGGGTATGGAGAACCGCTGCCAGTAGGGAGGGCTGTAGGGGGTATCCTGGCGACGGATGTCGAGTTCGATCGTATTGGCCATCAGCAGATCCTCAACGGTAGTCCCGTGGCTCTTCAGGCGGCAAAACCGATAGATCAACCTGCTCAAAGCTGATCCTGGGGCCGGCTGTGGAGTGCTCGGTGATGGTTGTCTTCAGCCATTGTTGATTCTGTTGTTTCCACTTCTCCCGATAGACCTCGTAGGCCGGATCGCCTGGATAGGCATCCGTGGGCGGCGTCAGTTCGAAGGCCGGCTTGTAGTGCGCCCCCCTGCACTCATCCCTTGCCAGCGCGCTGCTGGCGATGACCAGGCCGAGGCGAACCATCTCCTGCAGCTGACGGGCATAGACCAATCCCTGGTTGCTCCACGAATTGTTTGATTCGAGATCAACCGCCCGGCAGCGTTGCGCCAGTCCCTGAAGCGAGTCGATCGCCTGTTTCAGGGTTGCATTGTCTCTGACAACCCCCACCTGGCTCGACATGATCTCACCGAGTTCGTGATGCAGGGTATAGGGATTTTCCGCGCCCCCCCTCAGAAGGTCCTGATTGAGCCGCTGCTGTCGGCTGACCTCATCTGTGTAGAGGTGTTCCGGAACCGCCTCAAGGCCGGCCTCCAGGCCCTCCAGGTAGCTGGCGACCGCCTCTCCCGCGACCCGGCCGCTGAAGGAGGCCGAGAGCAGTGAATTGGCGCCCAAACGATTTGCCCCGTGGTAGCCGTAATCGCACTCGCCACAGGCGTAGAGCCCGGGTATGCTGCTCGCATGGTTGCGCGGGCTGCCCGCCTTCAAGCCGCCGCTGTTTTCATCCTTTTCGAAATCGACCCAGAGACCGCCCATGGCATAGTGCGCCGAAGGGTAGATCTCCATCGGTTCGTGCACGGGGTCGGTGCCATGGAACTTGCGGTAGATATCGAGGATCGCATGCAGCCGCTGCTCGATGAAACCGGGATTGAGATGGGTGATGTCGAGATAGACCTTGTGTTCGCCGCCGACGCCGAGGCCCATCTCATGGACCACCTTCCAGATCGCCCGGGATGCAAGATCCCGGGGAACGGTATTGCCGTAACTGGGGTACCACTCCTCGAGAAAATAGTAGCGCTCCTGTTCCGGGATCCGGGTGGGTTTTCGCCGCTCGGCGGGATCCTTCGGCACCCATATGCGGCCCCCTTCGCCGCGGGCCGCCTCACTCATCAGGCGGGTCTTGTCGTCCCCCAACATCGCGGTGGGGTGGAATTGGAAAAACTCGCAATTGGCAAACCTGGCGCCCTGTTGATAGGCGCGACAGGCGGCCGCCCCGGTGGAGTTGGTGGAGTTGGTGGAGCGATGACCAAACACATGGCCCATTCCACCGCTGGCGAGAATCACGGCATCGGCGCGAAAGTGCTTAACGTCCATGGTGCGCAGGTTCATGGCGACGATTCCCTTGCAGATCCCCTGGCCGTCCTTTACCAGGGAGAGAAATTCCCACCACTCGAATTTTCGCACCCGACCCAGGGCCTCCTGGCGGCGTATCTCCTGATCGACGCCGTACAAGAGCTGTTGGCCGGTGGAGGCGCCGGCAAACAGGGTGCGTCGGTTCTTTACTCCGCCAAAGAGGCGCAGATCGAGCAACCCCTCGGCGGTGCGGGAGAAGGTGACACCCATGCGTTCAAAGGTGCGGATGATTCCGGGCGCCTGTTCGCACATCGTCTTCACCGGGGGTTGATTGGCGAGATAGGCGCCCCCCTTCAGGGTATCGACGATGTGTTGCCAAACCGAGTCCCGCTCGCCCTTGGTGTCGATCGAGGCATTGATGCCTCCCTGGGCGCATACCGAGTGCGAACGTTTGACCTCGAACAGGGAGAAGATTTCAACCTGAAAGCCGGCTTCAGCCACCCGTAAAGCCGACCATAAACCGCCCAGTCCGCCGCCCACAACGATAACCTTGCGTTGTGGTTTCATGGCAGAAACCCCAGCATGCCGTGCAGCCCCAAAGCGCCGAGGAGCAGGGCAAGCAACATGCAGAAGTAGAACCAGATGCGTTGTGCCTCGACGCTCGTGGTCAGCCCCCAACTGATCGCCATCGTCCAGAGTCCGTTGCAGAGATGAAACACCGCCAGCAGGAGACCCGACAGGTAGAGGAGAAACAGGTAGGGATTGATCAGCAGCTCCTGCATATGGCTGAAGAGATCGATCCGTATCTCGGGTTGCCAGATTCCCAATATCCTTGTCCATCCCACGTGGAACAGCAGGAATAGCAGAATGCCGATACCGGAGAGCCGCTGCAGCCAGTAAAAGCGATTGTGCAGCCAGGGGTAGCGATTCCAGTTGCCTTGCGAACCGTGGAGAATGACCAGGCCGTAGGCCGCATGGAACAACAGCGGGAGGGCGATGAAGAAGATCTCCACCAGGATCAGGTAGTTGATGCCCTGCAGCCAGCCGACGACCTGTTCATTGTAGTGAGTCTGACCAAACCGGGATTGGGAATTCTCCCACAGGTGGAAGATCAGAAAGCCGCCTACCGGGAGCAATCCAAACAGTGAATGGAGTCGGCGAAGAAGAAAATGTCGATTGTGAATGGAGGTCTGCATGGTGTTCGGATGGTCAACTCCCTCATTTATATTATATTATTAATAGTTTCTAATTCTCTGACCCAGCGCATTCAAACACCAATTTGTCCCAACTCTCAACACAAACGGGGGAGCCAGGATCCGATAGCGGAGCCCCCGAGGAACAGTCAAAGAGCGAATTGTGCAAAAAAACGATTATTTTTTCCCTGTAACCGTCATACACTGGGTCAAGAACCGGATACACGCTATATTGGATTTTAACAATACCAATATGGATTCGAGCTTTTCGTTAAAGGGCAAGGTTTTAGATTCGCATTGGATTTCAATTAAGGACTGGGGTCAAAGGGTGGACGTCATATCCCTCTGCAACGCGCCGGGAGCCGCTGATTAGGCCGGTATTAATCTGGATTCGAGTTACACCGTAAGGATGATCTTCGCTGATTGGGTCGCGTCGGGAAATGTTAAATCAAAGCATCGGTACAAGGATTATCATTGTTGTCGGTCTATCCGCATTCCTGACCCTGATCGGGCTGGTGATCTTCTACACGCAAAGCCAGCGCGCCGTCATCGTTGATAACCACAAGTTGGTTACCGGACGGATGGTCTCCACCGTGGTTGCCGGGTTGGGAGCGATAATGGAGACGGGATCCGCCGCCATCGCCCAGCGCTATGCAGAGGATGTAAAGGGCGCGGTGGGCTTGGAGGAGTTCAGTTTTTTACGCCCCAATGGCATGGAGGCATTCCAGGATAACGCAACGATCAGGCAGGTAAACGCGCGCCATGGGCAGACCCTGTTCAGGGAGCGCGCGCAGACCCGCCAGGTGCGGCTCTATCCTGAGGACGATCCGCTCCTCAGGCAGGCGGTCAGCAGCGTCGAGCATATCGGCATGGTGGATGAGTCGGGGCTGAGATACACCATTCTCATGCCGATCGCCAACAAGCAGCCATGCCACCTCTGTCATGGTGATCAACAGCCTGTGCTCGGGTTTGCCAGGCTGACCACCTCGCTGACACAGGTAAACCACCTCGTGACCCAAAGTCGAAACCAGGCTGCACTGGTCATGCTCGTGGTGCTGATCCTGTTTCTGGTCATGACCTACCTCTTTCTCCGCAAGGCGGTAATCACACCGATTCGCCGGGTGACGGATGCGATGTACCAGGTTGAGCAGGGAGACCTGGCACAGCAGGTGCCGGAAATCGGCAAGGATGAATTGGGGCGGATGGCGCGCTCCTTCAATGCCATGACCCGACAGATCCTCGAGAACTATACCGGGCTGGAGATGGAGCAGAGCAAACTGACGACCATCATCCTCAATGCGGGCGAGGGCATAGTGGTCACGGACCGGGACGATCGGATCGTCCTGGTCAATCCGGCAGCGGAGACCCTGTTGGATAGAGAGAAGGCGGCCATCGTCGAACGGGGCTTTCACCAGTTAGTGGATGACCCGGACCTGATCGAACGCCTGATTCAACATCCCGATCCCAATTATGCTGAGTCGGTGCTGCAGGGTAAGCGTTATCTGAGCCTGATGGCCGCCAGAATATCCACATCGCAGGGAGACGTGCTCGGCATGGCGGCACTGATGCGTGATGTGACAACCCAGCAACGGCGTGAGGCCTACCTGGAAGCCATATCCTATACGGATGAATTGACAGGACTGCTCAACCGCCGTTCTTTGACCGAAATCCTGGATCAGGGGATATCCGAGGCCCAGGAGAAGCGCCGCTCACTGAGCCTGTTGATGCTCGACCTGGATCACTTCAAGCGGCTCAATGACACCCATGGCCATGCCATGGGGGATCGGATGCTGACAGCCTTCGGCAAGCTGTTGAAGCGTCGCCTGCGTGATTCGGATTACGCATTCCGCTATGGAGGCGAGGAGTTTTGCGCGATTTTGACCAATACCGCGGAGAAGGGCGCGCTGAAGACCGCGGAGGATATTCGGCGGGCGGTGGCGGAGATGCAGGTCGATGGTGTGACAGCAACCATCAGTATTGGGTTTGTCGCGCTGGATCAACTGCCCTCGGCCACCCCGGAGAGCCTGCTCAAGGCCGCCGATACCGCACTCTACGAGGCCAAGGGGCAGGGCCGAAACAGGACGGTTCAGTACACCGAGGATGCCTGACCGATCAACGGGTCCGGCGGGAGGCGGGATAGATGCCACCGAGAATCACCTCGTGACGGGCGCCCGTGACGGCAGCGAGGTTGCCGCTGAGGCCGTCCAGGGTGCGTTTCGCCAGCCAGGCGAAGGTAATAGCCTCGACCCAGTCAGGATCGACGCCGTAATCGGCGGTCGATGCCAGGCGCGCCTCGGGCAGATGGACTGAAAGCCGCTCGAGCAGATAGCGGTTGTGGACTCCGCCGCCGCAGGTCAGTATCTCGCCCGCGGCATGGCCCTCCCGGATGATCGCCCGGGCGATGCTGGCGGCGGAGAGCTCAAGTAGTGTCGCTTGGACATCCACCGCTGCAGGCTGGCGATTGGCGAGCCTCTCCCGCAACCATGCAAGACTGAAATACTCGCTGCCGGTGCTTTTCGGTGGCGGCAGCCTGAAATAGGGATCGGCAAGCAGCTCGTTGAGCAGGTCGTCGATGACCCTGCCGCTTCTCGCCCACTCCCCCTGGTCGTCGAACGTCACCCCCTGATGCTGCTCTATCCAGCGATCCAGCAGGATGCTCGCGGGCCCGGTGTCGTAGCCGGTTACCGCCTCATTGGTATCAGCCGGAAGGCAGGTGATGTTGGCGATACCCCCAAGGTTGAGGACGATCCTGCTGTCTTCCCGGTGTTGAAACAGGGCGCGGTGGAGCGCGGGCACGAGGGGGGCGCCCTGGCCGCCGGCGGCCATGTCGCGGCGGCGGAGGTCGGCGACGGTGGTGATGCCGGTCAGTTCCGCGATGGTGTTGGGATCGCCGATCTGCAGGGTGAAGGGGTGATCCAGGTAGGGGCGATGACGGATGGTCTGACCATGGCTGCCGATGGCGTTGATCGCGTCCGGGTTCATGTCGGCCTTGCGCAGCAGCTTGAGGCAGGCGGCGGCGAAGATGGCGCCGACCTCTCTGTCGAGCTGCCCCATGCGATCGATTTCGTTGTTCCCGGGCAGGCAGAGGGTACGCAGCGATGCCTTCAGTGAGATTGGATAGGCCTCGACGTGAGTGGCCAGCAGACGGGGTTGTGCGGATGAGAAGTCGACCGCAACCGCGTCGACGCCATCCATGCTTGTGCCTGAGATGAGACCTACATAGACCGGTCTATTCGGCATCGGCAACGAGGGTGCGATTGATCAGATCCAGTTTGCTCAACAGGGGTTGAATCTTGAGTTCGAAATCCTCGCGATACTTCTTGGCGATCGGTTTCGCCGCGGGAAGCTTTACCGTCAATGGATTTCTATAGACGCCGTTGACACGGAATTCATAGTGAAGATGGGGACCGGTGGCGAGCCCGGTCTTGCCGACATAGCCGATGACCTGCCCCTGTTTGACCTTATTGCCCTTGCGCGCCTTTTTGTTGTAGCGGGAGAGGTGGGCATAGAGGGTGGTGTAGGTCTGACCGTGCTTGATGATCACGGTCTTGCCGTAGCCCCCTTTCTTGCCGCGGTGAATGATCTTGCCGTCGCCCGCGGCCTTGATCGGGGTGCCGGTCTTTGCCGCATAGTCGACCCCCCGGTGGGGGCGCTTTTTGCCCAGTACCGGGTGGTAGCGCTCGCGGGTGAATCGGGAGGAGATGCGTCTGAAATCGACCGGAGCCCTGAGGAAGGCCTTGCGCATGCTGCGGCCGTCCGGACTGTAGTAGTCGGATCGACCCGCATCGTCGGTATAGAGCAGGGCACGGTAGCTGCGACCCTTATTGACGAACTCCGCGGCGAGGATGGCGCCGTCCCGCAGCTTCTCCCCGTCTAGATAGTCCTCCTGAAAGATCACCGAGAAGCGGTCGCCGCTGCGGATCTCGAGGGCAAAATCGATATCCCAGCCGAAGATGCCGGCCATCTTCATGATCAGCTGTTCCGAAAGGCCGGCCTCTTTCGCCGCGAGGTAGAATGAGTTCTCGATGGTACCGCTGACATGATTGGTTCTGACCTCGACCTCCCGGCTCAGCTCGGCGGCCTTGAAGCCGTCCTCCACGGCGGTTATCTCCAGACTGTCTATCTTGCTGTGTTGAAGACGCAGGCCGAAGAGGTTCTGATCCTCATCCAGGTCGAGATAGAGCATCTCTCCGGGTCGTATGGCGGTCAGCTTTTTTGCGGTGTCGCTGGAATGGACGATGCGATGCAGCAGGTTGGCGCTCAGACCATGCTTTTTGAAAATGCTGGCGAGGGAGTCCCCATTCTTGATCTCATAGGTCAGGGTGGTGGTCTCGGGGCGGCTCGGCGCTTCGCTTGCATCGCCCGGGATCTGGGTCTCGGTATCGCTCTCCTCGATGATCTCAAGCGCGGGATTGTCGAGGGGGGTGACCGGTTCGGCCTCTTTGGCTATTGCCTGCCTGATGAAACTGATCGATTGGATCGAGGGCTCGGATTCTTCGGTATCTCTATTGGATTGGCCCGGTAGAGGTAGTGGTAGAATCTTTTTCCGTTCCGGTTGCTGACTCTGTTCAGGGGAGGGAGGGGGGTCGATCTCGGGGCTCTGGCCAGGTGTCGATATCAGGTAGAGGAATCCAACAGCGAGGAGGAGAAATAGAACGGCGCCAAGGATGAGGCGGCGGGCCATCGCGCCTCGAGCCGGTTTTCTCTCCAGAGTGTAGGACTTAAAATCTTGCATGATTCAACAATACAGCAAACTATATAATCTGTAACGGCCCCTTGACGATAAAGTACAGCCGCTTGTCAATTAATGAATAGTAGCGCACATCATCACACAATGGTTAATTTTATCAGATGCTTCTAGTAGAGTGTGCATCCATTGTCTTAATTTAAGAGATTTATTAAATGACCGATGTCAATGGTTCCCTGGAACTGATCAAACGAGGTACGGAGGAGGTTCTCCCCGAAGAGCTGCTGATCAAGAAACTAAAGCGGGGTAACCCCCTGAAGATAAAGGCGGGTTTCGATCCGACCGCGCCTGATCTCCATCTCGGGCACACGGTGCTTATCAATAAGTTGCGCCAGTTCCAGGAGCTGGGGCATGAGGTGATCTTTCTGATCGGTGATTTCACCGGCATGATCGGGGATCCCACGGGAAAGAGCGCCACCCGGCCACCGCTGACCCGGGAAGAAGTGGTGGAAAATGCCAAGACCTACGAGCATCAGATCTTCAAAATACTCGATCCCAGCAGGACCACGGTCCTGTTCAACTCCTCCTGGATGGGGGAGATGTCGGCGGTCGACCTGATCCAGTTGGCGGCCAAGCACACGGTGGCGCGGATGCTCGAGCGGGATGACTTCAACAAACGCTATACCGGTGGCCAGCCCATCGCGGTGCACGAATTTCTCTATCCGTTGATCCAGGGCTACGATTCGGTGGTGCTGAAGGCCGACGTGGAGCTGGGGGGGACCGACCAGAAGTTCAACCTGCTGGTGGGGCGCCAGCTGCAGGAGGCCTACCGGCAGGAGCCCCAGGTGGTGATCACCCTGCCGATCCTGGAAGGATTGGACGGGGTGCAGAAGATGTCGAAATCCCTCGACAACTACATCGGCATCACCGATGCGCCGGAGGAGATG
>QBVC01000049.1 GCA_003058495.1 gamma proteobacterium symbiont of Ctena orbiculata
GATAGCGTCCAGTGTTGCGCGCAACTCGTCTCCGCATAGCAGCTGTTCCAGGCTAAGGCTTCCCTACTGAAAGCATAGCGCCTTAGGCGCTGATTGTCGGGTAATTCTCCCTATTCTGATGACTCCGCCACAGGGGAGAGCCAGGTATGGGGGGGTTGTCGGTTTGCCGCCCGAGCCATGGTGCAGATCGACCGGGGTGGCGGGATCCCCTTCGGAGATGGATTGCTCAAGCTGTTATCTCATTGTTTTAGTGATTGTTTTTGGTTTGCGGTTTACCGGTTAACCGGCACCTCCTATAATGCCCGGTTTATTTCACCCCAGCAGCCGGAATAGATACTATGCGTGTAATCGAGGAAGCCCTCACATTCGACGATGTACTTCTGGTGCCTGCCCACTCTCAGGTGCTCCCCAAAGATGTTGATCTGCGCACCAAGCTGACGCGTGGGATCGACCTCAGTATACCCCTTGTTTCCGCCGCCATGGACACGGTGACCGAGTCCCGTTTTGCCATCGCCATCGCCCTCGAGGGGGGCATCGGCATCGTGCACAAGAATATGACCCCGGAACAGCAGGCCGCCGAGGTCGCCAAGGTCAAGAAGTATGAGAGCGGGGTTATTCGTGAACCGATCACGGTGGGACCCTACGTCAGCATCGGCGAGGTGGTGGAGCTGACCCGGGCGAGGAACATCTCCGGGGTGCCGGTGGTGGATGGCGAGGAGCTGGTCGGTATCGTCACCGGCCGTGATCTGCGTTTCGAACGCAAGATGGACGACCCGGTGCGCAACATAATGACCCGAAAGGAGAAGCTGGTTACGGTCAAGGAGGGGGCCAGCAGCGACGAGGTATTGCAGCTGCTGCATAAACACCGCATCGAGAAGGTGCTGGTGGTGGATGACGATTTCGCCCTGCGCGGGATGATCACCGCCAAGGATATCCAGAAGGCGAAGGACTACCCCCATGCCAGCCGCGACGAGCATGAGCGCCTGCGGGTGGGCGCCGCGGTCGGCGTCGGAGAAGGCACGGAAGAGCGGGTGGATGCGCTGGTCAAGGCCGGGGTCGACGTGGTGGTGGTGGATACCGCCCATGGCCACTCCCAGGGTGTCCTCGACCGGGTCGCCTGGGTGAAGAAACACTATTCCGATGTGCAGGTGATCGGCGGCAATATCGCCACCGCCGAGGCAGCCAAGGACCTGGTCAAGTCGGGTGCGGATGCGGTCAAGGTGGGAATAGGCCCCGGATCGATCTGCACCACCCGCATGGTCGCCGGGGTGGGGGTGCCCCAGGTGAGCGCGGTCTCCAACGTGGCCAGGGCCCTGGAGGGCACCGGTGTGCCGTTGATTGCAGACGGCGGTCTGCGCTACTCCGGGGATATCGCCAAGGTTCTCGCCGCCGGCGCCTATTCGGTGATGATCGGCGGCATGTTCGCCGGCACCGACGAGGCCCCCGGCGAGGTGGAGATCTATCAGGGCCGCTCCTACAAATCCTATCGCGGCATGGGTTCCCTGGGCGCCATGTCGGGCAAGGACGGCTCCAGCGACCGCTATTTCCAGGAGACCAGCGATAAGGAGAAGCTGGTACCCGAGGGGATCGAGGGGCGGGTTCCCTACAAGGGCCCGGTGATCGGGGTCATCTATCAGATCATCGGCGGCATCCGCTCCAGCATGGGCTATACCGGCTGTGCCGATATCGACGAGATGCGCACCAAGCCGGCGTTCGTGCGGGTCACCAACGCGGGTGTCACCGAATCCCATGTGCACGACGTCACCATCACCAAAGAAGCCCCCAACTACCGGCGCGATTGATTATGACGACTGATATCCATGCGCATCGGATCCTGATACTCGATTTCGGTTCCCAATACACCCAGCTGATCGCCCGCCGCATCCGCGAGGCCGGGGTCTATTGCGAGATCTATCCCTACGACAATCCCGATCAGGGGCTTGCCGGGGTAAGGCCCGCCGGTGTCATTCTCTCGGGGGGGCCGGAGACGGTGACCGCCGACGAGGCGCCTGCCGCGCCTGAAGCGATCTTCGACCTCGGCGTGCCGGTGTTGGGGATCTGCTACGGCATGCAGACCATGGCGGCGCAGCTGGGCGGCGGGGTCATCTCGTCGGACAAGCATGAATACGGTTATGCCCAGGTCCGCGCCAGGGGTCACTCCCGGCTGCTCAGGGACATCGAGGACCACACCAGCAAGGAGGGCTATGGCCTGCTGGATGTCTGGATGAGCCACGGCGATCGGGTCGAATCCCTACCCGCCGGCTTCAAGGTGATCTGCGAGACGGAGAATGCCCCCATCGCCGGCATCGCCGACGAGTCGCGGGGTTACTACGGCCTGCAGTTCCACCCGGAAGTCACCCATACCCGCCAGGGCAAGCGCATCATCGAGCGCTTCCTGTTCGAGATCTGCGGCTGCGAGGTGCTCTGGACGCCGGGCAAGATCATCGAGGATACGGTCAGCCATGTGCGCCAAGCGGTCGGTGACAAAAAGGTTCTGCTGGGGCTCTCCGGTGGCGTCGACTCCTCCGTGGTGGCGGCGATGCTGCATCGCGCCATCGGCGACCAGCTGACCTGCGTCTTCGTCGACAACGGCCTGCTGCGCCTCGACGAGGGCGACCAGGTGATGGCCACCTTCGCCGAGCACATGGGGGTCAAGGTGATCCGGGTCGACGCCGAGGAGCGCTTTCTCAAGGCGCTCAGCGGGGTCGCGGATCCGGAACAGAAACGCAAGATCATCGGCAATCTCTTCATCGATATCTTCGAGGAGGAGGCGAGCAAGCTGGAGGATGTCTCCTTTCTCGCCCAGGGCACCATCTATCCCGATGTGATCGAATCGGCGGGCGCCAAGTCGGGCAAGGCCCATGTCATCAAGTCCCACCACAACGTGGGCGGGCTGCCTGACTATATGAAACTGGAACTGGTCGAGCCCCTGCGCGAGCTGTTCAAGGACGAGGTGCGCAAGATCGGCGTCGAACTTGGCCTCCCCTACGAGATGATCTACCGCCACCCCTTTCCCGGTCCCGGTCTCGGGGTGCGCATCCTCGGCGAGGTCACCAAGGAGTATGCCGACCTGCTGCGCCAGGCCGATCACATCTACATCGAAGAGCTCTACAAGCACAATCTCTACGACGAGGTCAGCCAGGCCTTCACCGTCTTCCTGCCGGTCCGCTCCGTCGGCGTGGTGGGGGATGCCCGGCGTTACGAATACGTGGTGACCCTGCGCGCGGTCAAAACGGTGGATTTCATGACCGCCAAGTTCGCCCACCTGCCGTTCGAGTTCCTGGAAGAGGTATCGCGACGGATCATCAACGAGGTGCATGGCATCTCACGGGTGGCTTACGATATCTCCAGCAAGCCGCCAGCAACCATTGAGTGGGAGTGACTGGTACCGGTAGGCAATGTCTGGCACTGGCTGGCAACAGCAGGCATTTCACCTTCTTCCTGATTGCTTAATCAGGGAGAAAATATGTGATGATATCCATCTCCTTGTGCGGGATGCCGATAATATCTATTCCTTTCTCTCCAATCATGTAGAAGACAACATGTTCGCCCTGGGGGAAACTGTAATAGCCTTCAGCAACATCCGTGCGGTGTTTGCCTAATTTTGGATTTTCCGCCAACCAGCCAAAGCGCAACTCGAGTGCTTTCAGATAGGTATTGCGTTGGTGTCTGCCCCATTGCTGTTCGGTATATCGACCAATATTTTTCAAGTCTTCCAGTGCTCTGGGGGTGACTCTGTATCCAGGCATCAGGCTTCGTTATCCAGATCGTTTATCAGCGCATCCATGGTGAAGTTATCGGCGAACTCGCCGGATGCGGCCTGATTAGCACCCTGCGCTAAATGGCTTCGTAAAGCATCGAGTTTGCTTTTACGCTCCTCCATTGCGCGGAGAGCGTCACGAACGACTTCACTGGCGGAACCGTAACGCCCGCTGGCAATTTCATTCTTGATGTAAACTTCCCAGTGTTCTCCCAAGCTAAGACTTGTCGTTGCCATGTTATTCTCCAAGTATTCATAATTAATAAATATGAATATAAGCCAGGGTAAAATGAAAGGCAACTGACTTTTGATCCTTAGTGATTTTACGAGCACATGCAGCACAACTGAGCATGGTATTACCGTTTAGCAGGAAAATAAGCCGTTGAATATAAAAAACAAAAGGGGCTTATTTACAATCGAGTAGGAGTGACATGAATTCGTAACATATTGAATTATATTGATAAAAACAATCCAGTTGATAATATAATCTGCATCATCAATGGTATTTTTCATGGTGTATTCCGCGCGCTGTAGCGTAGAAGGCAGCAATACCATGCATGGCAAATCGGCGTAATCATGGTATGTGCGGTCTGCACCCATATATCGCTTTTTGAACGAGAGTGGCGTGATTTAGTGTTATAAACACGCCAAATATTTTCATAATATGGCGTGAATAAGTGCTACAATCACGCCATGAGATGGATATGGCAACAACCAGGCTGGCCAGATTTTCGCTATGACAAGAGCGCACTCGAAGATCGGGAGCTTGCATTTCGCATAAATTCGGAGCGCCTGGCAGGCAGCTTTGATGCACTTCCCGTGGCGTCTCAAGAAGATGCCACGATCGACTTGATGCTTACCGAGGCCATCAAAACCAGCGCCATCGAAGGCGAGGATCTGGACAGGGAGTCGGTCCGGTCGTCACTGCTCTCCTTGATTACATCGGAAACACTACCGGGCAACACTGACCAGAAAGCAGCGGGGGCTGCTTCGCTGTTGGTGGACGTTCGCAAGAACTGGCGTTCATCCCTGCAAGGTGAGTTGTTGGGCAAGTGGCAATCCATGGCGGTCACGGAACAACGCTATACATCTATTGTGCGAGGCGCATACCGCAACGATCCTTCACCAATGCAAATTGTGAGTGGGCCTTATGGGCGGGAAAAGGTACACTATGAGGCCCCGCCAGCGATTCAGGTGCCTGATAAAATGGCGAAGCTTATCGACTGGTATAACCAAACCAGTCCCTTGGGCGGGGATAAGGCAATACCCGGGATCGCCCGAGCAGGTATTGCTCATCTCTGGTTCGAGGTGATTCACCCCTTTGATGATGGTAATGGTCGAGTCGGCAGAGCGGTCGCCGACCATGCACTTTCGCAGTCTCTCGGTTATCCAACCACGGCTTGCCTTGCCACGGCGATTGAGGCGGATAAAAAGTCCTATTACCTGCAATTTGAGAAAGCGAGTCGAGCAAGCCTGGATGTTAACGTTTGGCTGGATTATTTCGCAGACACAATAATCAAGGCACAGGAAATTGCCAGAGAGGAAGTGGACTTTGTTCTGGCCAAGAGACGATTCTACGAAGCCTATGGTAACCAGTTGAATGACCGGCAGGCCAGGATGGTATCGCGGGTATTCGCTGAAGGTCGAAAGGGTTTTGAAGGCGGAATAACGACAAAAAAATATGAAGCGATTACCAAGTGTCCCAACCGAACGGCCAGCCGTGATCTTTCTGACCTGGTTGCTAAGGGTATCATAATCCCGTTACCAGGTGGTGGCAGAACAACCCGATATGAGTTGGTGACTGTTGAACCGGCTCAGTCTGGTCTGACGAGGAAATGATTCTCTTCAATCTGGAGCGAGCGATTTTACTAACCAGGCCTGAATGATTTAATGAATTTCCATTATGTCCTATGAACGTCGATACACTAAAAGAAAAACTGGCTGATATCGATGCAGATACCTTGCAGAATTTTATATTCGACCTCTACCTCCGATATCCGGAGTTGAGTGACAAGATCGAAGCATTGACATTGGCAAATGATCCGGTCGCCCTGTCCAAGGTACTGCGTAAGCGTATTGCATCACTGAAACGAGGGCGGAGATTTATCGATTATCGGGCGAGTTTTGATTTTGCACGGGAACTGGAAGCGGCCCTCGCCGATATTGAAGGCGGACTGCTGGAGCGCTCACCGGAACATGCGTTTGATTTGGTCGACCGGTTCCTGGCGACTGCAGAATCGGTGCTCAACCGTGTCGATGATTCTGGCGGGGCAGTGGGCGAGGTATATCGCCAGGCCGTACTGTTGTGGTTGACGGCGGCTAAAGGCTGGCGGGATGCTAACGTCGACTGGCTCGAGCGGATATATCAGCTGTATCAGCAGAATGATTATGGTGTGCTTGATCCGCTATTGCCAAATGCCCATCTGCTGTTGACGCTGGATCAGTTGAAGCAACTGGCCTGGCGGTACGAAAACGCGTTGCGCAGGGGGTTAAAATCTCCTGAAAAAGAAGACAAAGTCAATCTCGTGGCCTTGCATAGCGGTGTGGCATTAGGACAGATTGCCGATGCATTGCGCGATCCTGCATTATACGAGCGATCGATATTGATACATTCACCACAGCCAAACAATCTGCAAATGAAATCGATTTGTGAAAAATATTTGCACTATGAGCAGCCCGAGACGGCAATGCGGTATCTGAACCAGGCATGGGAGGGCCGTTTTGAGCATGATCGTCTGGAATTGCTGGATAAGGTCTGTTTGAAAACGGGTGATCGGAAACAGCTTAAAGTGATTCGTTCCCGGCTGTTTCAAAGCGAGCAGAGCTACGCCAGTTTCACGCGATATCTGGAGGTCTTGGACGAGGACGAGAAAGAGAAAGCGTGTAGTGCAGCAATAAAACAAGCCGAACAGGGCGGCAATATCGTGCTCAGTGCAGATCTGTTATTGAACCTGGGCCAGACGGAGAGAGCTCAGGCCTTAGTCTTAGCCCGGCATCAGGAGTTGGCGGAGTGTTTTTATGACAGTCTGCTGAGGCTGGCCAAGGCGTTTGAAAAAGCGGATTGCAAGCTGGCGGCCACGGTGTGCTACCGCACCTTGTTGTTGGAGATCCTTGCACAGGCGCGCAGTAAGGCTTACGGCCATGGTGCACAGTATTATAAAAAGCTGGAAGCGCTGGCGAAGCGGATCAGGGTATTCAAACCGCTGCCAACACATCTCGCCTTCGTGCAGCAATTGCACTCGGCGCATGGGCGAAAAAAAAGTTTTTGGGCGCGACTGGAATAATGATGTGCCGAGGCCTGCAGCACAGTATGGGGTGGCTCTTCTCGACATTTCCGGTAGGTATTAGCAGCATTTCTGACCATGGTATTTTTCAAGGTATTACAAATTAGCAGGAAATTAAGTCATTGAAAATGATAGATAAAAATGGCTTATTTACCATCGAGTGGGAATGGGGAGATTTCACGCTCGGGTCAGCGTCTCAGCATTTGTTGAACCACAAAACAAATCACACAACAGTGTCTTGTCGCCAAAATTTACCGCTCTTGTTGCAAGTCTTCTCAATAGTGTACCAGTACGTGCGTTCCTCGCATGGGAAAGGCACATCTTGATCGGCAATCTATTTGGCCGAATCTTGAGAAGAAGCATCGGTACTGACGGTGTCAGTTGTTCGGTCGCCATGCGGGTTGACGGCCGTCGTCGGCCAGGATGCGTAGATTGGAGCCGTCAACGTCCATGATCCACAATGCGCATGGGCAGAGCAGCCTGGGGCCGAACCTGCCAGTATCGAGGGCGTCATCAAGTCTCGGGGCACGTTCGAAGACGACGCTGTTGCTGTCCGGCGAAATGGTGAAATTGCCGATGGCTTCGTTGGGTAAGCGGATGATCTCGTAGATCAGGCCGGTGTCAAACTCGATGTAGTAGATAGCGGCGGATGCGGAGTCGAAGTCGTTTTCATAGCGGGAGAATGCCACCCCCGACCCATCCGGCGCCCATTCGATATCGAGGATTTCGCAGGTCGTTTGCGGGCAGAGACCCAGATCGAGGGCGACATGGTTCGACGCATCCGAGGCGGTGGTGTAATAGATCACATCGCTGAGCGCCCTGGTCTCAAGAAAAAAGAGCTCGTCCGCGGTTTCAGCGGTCGGACCGCTGACGATGCGGTAGGGCTTTCCCCTGTTTATATAGTTGCGCAGATCGAGCAGCCGGCTACCGAGGGTGCCCGCGGGGGGCGAATGGGGAACCTGCCAGAGGTTGTTCTCCGGGTCTGAGTGTTCCGGTTCCTGGTAGAGGTAATTGAGCGCGCTGCCGTCGTGGGTCCAGGAGGGGGAGAAGAGCACCGGGCAGGTGACGTCCGAGGTGATGTTGAAAAACACCTCGCCGCGTTCGGTGACCGTGCCGGGCACCACATCCACCCATCCCGCTTCGCTGAAATTGCAGGGTTCTTGGAGTGGGTCCGGGTCCCAGACCCGCATGTATTGGCGGTGATTGTCACCGAAGTCCGCCAGGGTCAGGGTGAATGTCCAGTCCTGACCCAGATCCGTGTAATAGGAGTAGGGCGCGTCCATCCCTTCGATATAGAGCTGTATGTCGCCTTGTTCGATCATGTCCAGGGTGAACCTGACCGTCCCCTGCGGATATTGATCGTAGGCCTCCGGCAACGGGGGCCTGGTGATGCGACGCAGGCTCTGTCCGTTGGCAGAGACGGCATAGAGGTCGCGGATATTGAGCGAGCGCTGCCAGTCGTGTCCGCTGTCAAAGGCCAGCTCACCGCCGTCGGGACGCCAGCTGAGACCACCCAGTGCGATGCCGTCTGCCGGATCGACCTGGGCGGGGACCTGCCAAAGCAGGGTGTCATGGGTGCCGTCCGGATGGATGGTGCGGATCGTCTGGTTTGTGCTACTGGGGCTGACGTAAGCGATCAGTGGGGCCGTTTGGGTTGCAAGCACGGTTACGGCCACCGTCTGGCTGTCGCTGCCCCCGCGACCGTCGTCGACTGTCACCGTGACGCTATGGGTACCGGCATCGCCTGTCCGAGTGGTGTAGCTGTCAGATGTCATCCAGCCCGTGTAGCTATAGTTGAGAGGGTCGTTTTCCGGGTCGCTGGCGGTCGGATTGAAGGCCACGGTCCCTCCCTCGGCGACGCTGATGTCCGCAATGGGGTCGAGCACCGGGGGCAGGTTGTCGCCTGTCGAGTTGGCGACGGAGAAGCTGATCGGGAAGTCGCTGGTATTGATGTTGCCGGCGTTATCCTGACATCTGACAAAGTAGTTATAGCTGTTGCCGTCCCCGAGACCTGTCAGTTCGGTCGAGTGGGTCGTCGATCCCGTGTTCGTGAAAGTGCCGGTCATGGTTGTGTAGTCGGTGCCGGCTGTGTCGGCATAGCGACAAACGGATGCTTCATCCGTCGTGACGCCAAGGCTGGTAGAGGCCGTACCGGTCGGAAGTACGGTGGAGAGGGGCGGCGTGGGGTTCGAAAGGCTGGGCGGGGAGGTGTCTGTCTCGTCGAGTGATGCATCATCTCCGCCACCACCAGAACCCCCGCCGCATCCCGATACCAATACAATGTATACCAGTCCGATTGGCATTCGCTTCAACATACGCACATCTCCATCTGTGGTATCGCGTCTAACGCTATGTATTAGGCCTCTAATTCTCATGGAGGAGCATCGTCAGAACCGAGATGGCGGTCACATTAGTGTCTTTAGTGTCTATTGAACAGGCCAATAGCTATATCTGGCAGATCACTCATTGGTGTCACAAAAGCGTAAAGGCGCTTTTTGTGCAGATCGCTGTCATGCAGCGGATGTCTGGGCGGACAACTATTTTTTTCAGGTTATGGATGACAGGCTGATTATCGAAACTATTGCGTGGAATGGGCCTGACATTTCTTTCGATGCCGGCCACCGTTTTTGGGAATGGTGCTGATCCCAAAAATAACGGTATTGAAAACAAAGGACTTTACTTGCCCGTTTGGAATCGAGTGGGAGTAGGCGGCATTCCCTTTACCCGCTGGTCTCTGTCAGCGGTTATACTGTTAACTCAACAAACCGATAGCCACAAGTATGCCGCACCACCTATACATAGTTGATGTATTCGCGGAGCAACCCTACTCGGGTAACCCGCTGGCAGTCGTTGTGGGCGCAGAAAACCTCTCCTCTGAAACGATGCTGCGTATTGCGGCGGAAATGAATTTTTCGGAAACGACCTTTGTCACACCAAAACCTGAAGCGGATGGCGGTTATCCGGTACGGGTGTTCACCCCCGCGCGGGAGATCGCCTTTACCGGTCATCCCATTCTTGGCACCGCATGGGTTGTTCGCCACCATGTTGCACCCGAGCCGTATCCTGAGATAAGGCTGAATCTGGCCGTGGGTCAAGTACCGGTCGTCTTTGAGGCATCGGTTGAAGGGCGAGAGGCTGCCTGGTTTGTCGCACCACCGATGACGCTCGAGGCGGTCGTACCCCGCGAACCTGTTGCAGCGGCGCTAGGCATATTACCCGGGGATTTCGTCACCGAGGCGCCGATTCAGGTGATATCCGCCGGCACCTCGGCGATGATTGTCCCGCTCTGCTCGTTGGATGCACTGCAACGCAGCAGACTGGATCTTGATCGTTTTGAACCATTGGCGGCCCAAGGACTACCTCCCCTTCTCTACCTGTTCTGTCAACAGCCGAGGGATCAGCAGAACAATCTCGCGGCGAGATTCTTTTTTGAAGCGCACGGGGTGCGCGAAGATCCGGCAACCGGAAACGGTGCCGCCTTTCTGGGTGCTTACCTGTTGCGGCATCGACTCTTACCGGATGCAGAGATTTCACTGCGGATCGAGCAGGGCTACGAAGTTCGCAGACCCTCCTTGGTTATGTTGCAGGCGGGAATGGAATCTGGTGTTCCGCAAGTGCGTGTTGGCGGTTGTGTCGTTCCCACGCTTCAGGGGGTGTTGATGTGAGACCGGCAAGGGCGAAGATCAGAAAATCGCTTGTGTGAGTGCCGTGATTTCGGTTTTTGGATAGCTCGATACTATTCATTCAAGGTGGACACATAAAGAAGTAGTGTGCTAAAACAGCGAACGCTAGTTGGAATAACTATTATATTAAGAAAACAAATATAACTACACTTGGAAGGCCGAGCCCTGCCAGGTATGCAGAAAAGGATGCGAAATGCAGAGGATTTTAGTTATATTTTTCCTGATCGGTTTATTCGTTGGATGTGCAAGTCCCAAGGCTGTTCCAGTAAAATACACCCTGGATGACAGCCGGAAGTACGTTCCCATTAATCTGAATATCACTTCGGACAAGAATCATCCGAATTATGATTCACAGGCAGTGGACTATATTTATGAGTCTCTAAACAGGTCCAATCTTTTTTCCCGCATAAGAACATCCCGCAATAAGTATCAATATTCATTGAATATCAATTATTCGTGGGAAAATCCGATGACGCTCAATGCCTTTGCAGGTGCAATGATATCTGCATCGACCATGCTCTTGATTCCAACCAAGAATCAGGAAATGCATTCAATCGATGTGCAGATATTGGACGGCAAAGAAGTCATTTACTCATCAATCTACAACAAACTTATAACCACAACTTTCTCTATGTATCACAATGTCATTGAAGATAGAAAGAATGGCATCAACAGAATTCTGCGGGAATTTTACGAAGACATAGAAGTGAACAAACTTATCCCGCGTAATTCGGAATTGAATTCTTCAGTCAACACAGTAGCTAACGAGGTCTCCGACTGAATGGTCTGGCCTATTTTGAAATAGGATACGCCATGGTAAACCAATAAACATAAGGAAGCGTTTTTAGTTTTTTTTGTTCAGTCAAAAGACCGGCGATTGTAGTTGGTTAATAAAGCCATATCAAGGAAAATCGAGTAGTCCAATGTATAGGATGCATGTCTCCATAACAGCTATAGTTGTCCTCCTTACCCATACCGCGTGCGGTACTTTATTTACCAACAATCATCTCAAAATGATAGAACAAGGCCGCAAGCCTAAAATTGCACTGGTGGTCTCGATTCCAGACACTATTTTTGTCGAGTATTTTGGAAATACAATTGCGGAAAATCGTACCTATACATTTCCATCAGGTATCAGTTTTAAAGACGCTATCTATGAAGGAGCAAAAGAAGTAATAAAGCGTGATGGCGTGGTGGAGTTGTATCAGCAGCATCCAGAGGATAGGACTGTACTTTTTGATAATCTTGCCTATGAAGAGAGGTTTTATTGGAAGAATGTGGAGTTGAGCCAGCAGGATAAAAAAGCAATTACTGACTGGGGGAGAGCCAGAGGTCTGGATTTTGTCGCCTTTTTGTATCCGGGTCTTTTACAGCTTACTCTCGATCATGGCCGGATTATCGCCGAAAAAGGTGTGATTGCAGGACCAGAGGGCAATAATAACAGAATGATGATCTATGCGATAAGGCTTTACGATGTTGAAAGCCTTGATTGGGCGATGTTTGCATCAGAAAAAACATTCATACTCAGAAACCGACCTTTCATGAGGACGCTATCCAATGAAGAGATTGAAGGGATCAAGGAGATGCGACAGATAAAAATAGATGAAGATGTCGGGTACGAAATCACCGGCCCGTCACTAGAGTATGAACTTAAAAGGGCAAGTTACTACAAGGGCAGTGATTTTGCCTCATTGACCGACGAACAATTAGCAGAAATCGACAATCAAATGTACCCTCATATAAAAGAGAATATCGAGCAATTGTTGGTCAAGGCCGGCGTTGCAAAAGGGAAGAATATGGCTAATTGGTCTGAAGTCAGAAAAACAACAGTAGAGCGCTTACACGATTGAACCAAATCACGGCATTCAGGGCAGCGTGACCTGACTCGAGAAGAGATGAAAACGCGGAGAGGATGCGGGGGTGAATTCACTGTAGATGATACCATCGGCAGTGTCGCGCGGATCGTATCCGCAGGCCCCGTTGAAGCTTCCACTGCTTCCATCCACCCGGGTAACCAGTACCGGTATCCCGGCGTCGCGCTCGATCGAGGCATTGGCCAGATCACTCACCCGAAACACCAGGCAGCCGTTGTAGCGGTTGTCCGTCCCGTCGCCCTCGTCGACGCCGGTCACGATCAGGTAGGTGGCGGTCGCGGTATCCACAAGCTCCGGGGCGGAAAAAAAGTCGATCGGGTGATCATTATGACTAAATAGGGCAGCATCGCTGAGGGTGAGCAGATCCCCCAGAAACGCACAGCTGGAAAATGCGCGGTCACACCGCAGCAAGATGATCCTCTTATCCCCTGTGCATTGCAGGCTGATATAGATGCCGTCGTTTCGCGCCAGAACGCCCGGTTCGGTAAATACCGTACAGCCGCCGAGATCGTTGCTTAAAATGGTGTCGAGAGGGAATTCCGCAGGTCCGAGTATCGGGTCCATGTCAGTGCCGTTGTAGAGCGAGCCTGTGAAGAGCTTGCGCTCGTCGCTCCAGGCGCCGTCGGGTGATGAAGCATGGCTGTAACCGATCCAACTGTTCTGGAACAGTGGAGTCGGCGTCGGATCCCCTATCGCCACAACGCGATGCCAAAGGATCTTCCAGCGACGATTGGCATCGCTGTCAAAGGGGTCGTGAAAAAGTCGCGATACTTCGAAGCGCCAGGTGGCCCAGTAGGTATCGCTACCGACGGTCACCTGAAAGTCGGGGATCAGGTGGGACTGGTTCGGATCGGCACCGGTGTCGACCCAGCTCCTGCCGCCATCCTGGGACATGGCGATCCGGGTATGAACCTGGGACAACAGGGGATCGTCCCTTGACCAGTTGACGCTGGAGTGGCTCATCCACAAACTGTCGGCAGCGTCCCATACCGGCGCCGGATCGAATACGCCATCGTCGCCCGGCGTGGCGATCATCTGCAGTTCGACGGCTGTATGCGAGGTATCGTTGTCACTGTCCCCGCCGCCGCATCCGTAGACGAGCAAAAACGTTAGTTGGAGTGCAATGCCGATACGCAACATACTTGTCACCATACGAAACCCCAAAACTTAAAACCATGCAATGGATATTTGAATGAAAAGAAGAGTATCCTGACAAGCAAACTTAAGCTAACAGATCAAAAGTCACCACCATGGATCTAGGTCTGGCCTCTTACTGTGCCTGCCAGGCCCTTGTATAAAAATTGCACACCTTTGCGGCCTACCGACTCTCTTCACGCTAGCATCAATCTGATTTGTGAAATGCCCCAGGTGTCTCAAATTATGAATTAAGGTTTCATATGAAGGCTAACCTGGAGACCTCTTGATAAACGATAGAGATAGCTGAGATAGGCATATGTTGCGACGAATCGCAACCTGTTATCTTTAGGGTACGTTGCACTAGGGGTAGAGGTGGATGTCCAGCAAACTATTTATGGGCCTGGGCCGATGCAGATAGCAGAGGAGCTGATCGAGGCGGTCGAGCGTATAGCACAGGGGATCGAGCTGCCGCTCATCGATGAGATCATTCTGCCGAAACCGCACGCCACGCAGGTGCACGATGCCGAGTTCGCCGCTGTCTGTCTGGGCGACGGCAGCATGGGTTTCTTCTATACCCTGCTGGATGACACGATGCAGCGTCTGCATCATGAGATCGAGGCGGATGCCTGGCGGGGTCGAGCGCCAATCCGGCTGGCGCTTCACTATGGCGGGCATGATCCACTGGCACGGAGCATGGGTCTTGGTGCCATCAATGCGATAACCCAGTCTCTCTTTCGCCGTGCGGACTATACGCCGGACAGGCAGACAAACTCGATGGCGAAGATGGCCTTTGCCCAGGCCGACCACGTCGGTATGGTGGGTTTTTTTCCGCCGCTGGTTGAGCGTTTGCGCGAACGGGGCGTGCGCTTGAGCGTACTCGAAAAGAGAGCGGAGTTTTTACAGCAGGGCGATCGCTTCCGGGTGACCCTCGATCCACGCGTTTTGGCTGAATGCAACAAGATTCTCTGTACCGCGGCGACCCTGCTCAACGACTCCCTGGATGAGATTCTCGCCCATTGCGGCCATGCGCAACGGGTGGCGGTGATCGGGCCGACCGCCGGGTGTCTGCCCGATCCCCTGTTCAACCGGGGGGTGGACGCCGTCGGCGGCAGCAGGGTGGCGGCGGCGGAGCGCCTGAAGCAGAGGCTGCGTGATCAGCTGGAGTGGGCCGACGCGGTGGAGAAGTACACCATCGAAAGGGATGGCTACCCCGGCTTCGAGCAGCTGCTGCTCAGGGCGTCCCGGTAGTGACCTGAATGCCTTGCATGCGCAGGGCCACGCAGACCGGGTTTCGCGATGCCTGGTTGAGCCTCACGCGGTTCGCCGCCGGGAGGCAGCGGTGGCTGTCGAGATAGACGCACTCGATTTCACACTTCTGCTCGAGGCCCTCGAGCACCGATTCTATGACGCGGCGTATCGCTACCACATAGGAGTTGCAGAAGTAGAGATACTGGGTCTGCGGGCTGTAGTGCACGCGGCCCATATCCAGGTTGTAGACGATCTGGGTCTCTCCGCTGTCTTTTCCGATGGTGACCTGGCGTCGGTGGCTTAGAAAGGCCCGGCGGTTCTCATCGTTCAGTCTGGATACCGGCATCGAAAGGGGCTCCGGGGGAGGATCTATTGGTCTCCAGTATAGCGCACTTCAATTTGCCATGTGCCGCTACTCGGTCCCCCTTCTGGCCAGCGCCGCATGCCTGCTTCATAATGTAGCGACCGCGGATTTATGGCTGACCCTGTTTTTCATGCTAACGACACTGGTGATCATCGTTGAGCCCGACCTTGTATCCTATCCATCGGGTTTACTCTCAAGGGCGTGGGGATCGGGCCGAACCACTCGGCCATGGGTCGATCGATGACGGTCGATGAGTTGGAGCTGAAGGATCGGAAATTCATGCAGCAGGCGTTGCTGCTGGCGGAACGGGCGGAATCCCAGGGCGAGGTGCCGGTGGGTGCGGTGCTGGTGCATGAGGACCGGATCGTCGGCGAGGGCTGGAACCAGCCCATCGGGCTGCAGGATCCTACCGCCCACGCAGAGATCGTCGCGCTTCGCGATGCCGCGTCAAGGCTCGGAAACTACCGTCTGCCGGATACCACGCTCTATGTCACCCTCGAGCCCTGTCCCATGTGCGCCGGTGCCATCGTGCATGCCCGGGTGGCAAGGGTTGTCTATGCCGCCGATGATCCCAAGGGCGGTGCCGCCGGCAGTCTCTTCGATCTGCTTCCCACGGATGATCGGTTCAACCACACTGTCGCGGTAAAGGGGGGCGTATTGCACCAGCGCGCGACTGAACTGCTGAAGGCGTTTTTTCGCCGCAAACGAACACAACAAAAAAACGGTAGCGACAGTTGATGAATGCCAATCTTCATATCATCGGCCAAGCGATCTGGATCGGGGCGATCCTCGGTCCCTGTTACCTGTCGGCCGATCCACTGGCCGACTATGAGCGCTGCATCTGGGAACAGCTGACGGATGGAGATCAGGCGATG
Source organism: gamma proteobacterium symbiont of Ctena orbiculata (assembly GCA_003058495.1). Taxonomy (GTDB): domain Bacteria; phylum Pseudomonadota; class Gammaproteobacteria; order Chromatiales; family Chromatiaceae; genus Thiodiazotropha. The sequence goes on from QBVC01000049.1 coordinate 16,226, forward strand.
CGTATCATTGAGCTGAAGCAGCACTGCCTGAATCGCCCTGATCCCCTCGATCAGCCTGGGTTGGGTGAAAACGATATCCTGCCGCCGGTCACGGAGAAGAGTGTGTCGCTGGTGGAAAAACGGATTCATGAGGAGCTGAAGACGCGCTCCAATCCCTTCGTCCTCTCCCCCCATAGGCAGAACTATCTCTTGTTGGCCTCCTACAACGACAAGCCCAACTACGAGGTCTACAATACCCCGCCCTCCGATTTCGACCGTGTGGAGATGAAGTTTCAGCTCAGCTTCAAGATGCCGGTTGTGGAGTCCCTGTTCGACACCCGCGCCGACCTCTATGCGGCCTATACCAACCTTTCGTTCTGGCAGGCCTACAACCGGGACATCTCATCCCCCTTTCGTGAAACCGTGCATGAGCCCGAGATGTTCCTGGTGATCCCCAATGACTGGTCCCTGTTCGGTTGGAGAAATTCGCTGCAGCAATATGGGGTGGTCCACCAGTCCAACGGCCAGGGCGGTTTTCTGTCGCGCAGCTGGAACCGCATCTATGCAAACTTTATCTTTGAAAATGATAACTTCCTGCTGGGATTCAAGCCCTGGTATCGCATACCGGAGGATAACGACGACAATCCCGACATCGACGATTTTCTCGGCAGGTATGAGCTGCGGGGAATCTACAAGCACGAGAGCCAGACCTTCAGCCTGCTGCTGCGCAACCTGTTCGACGGCGACAACCGCCAGACCATGCAGCTGGATTGGAGCTTTCCCCTCTACGGGCGGTGGCGCGGCTATCTGCAGTACTTCAACGGCTACGGCGAAAGCCTGATCGAGTACAACGTCGAAAGCCACCGCCTCGGATTCGGCGTCCAGTTGACGGATTGGCTATAGCGCCTCGGGGGTGATCTTCAGGGCGGGGGACAACATCTCCTTCCCTCTCTCCGCCAGCTCCAACTGCCGCAGCTGCCACTTCAGCAGTTCATAGTAGGCCCGGATATTGTCCACATAGTTGACCGGCTCATTGCCCCGGGCGTAGCCGCGTTTGAGGCTGGTGTACCACTTTTTGAGACTCAGCTTCGGCAGGTGTTTCTTTACGTCGGCCCATTTGTCGGGGTCGTCGCCCAGGTGCTCGGTGAGAATACGCGCATCCTCGAGGTGGCCGAATCCGACGTTGTATCCGGCCAGGGTCAACCAGAGGCGGTCGGGCTGCTTGATCCGCTCCGGCAGCAGCTTTTCGATAAAGCGCAGATATTTCGCGCCGCCGATGATGCTCTGCTCGGGGTCGAGCCGGCTCTCGATCTTCATCTGCTTGGCGGTGGTCAGGGTCAGCATCATGATCCCTCTCACCCCCGTGGGCGACTTCGCCTTGGGGTTCCAGTGCGACTCCTGGTAGCCGATGGCCGCGAGCATGCGCCAGTCGATGTCGGTGATCTCCGCCGCCTCCTCGAAGAAGGTTTGATAGTCGGGCAGGCGGTTCTTTATGTGTTTGACAAAGGTGCGCAGCTCGACGAAGTTGAGCCGACCGATGTGGCCGTAGTGGCGTTCGATGAGCTGGGCCAGGGTGCCGTCCTCGCGGATGCGGGTGAAAAAGGCCTCCATCGCGTTATAGAGGCTGGCGTCCTCCGCGTGGGCCATGGCCCATGCCAGGGGCTGGGGCCGGGTGAGGTCGAAGCCGACCTTGAGGTAGGGCATGAAACGGCGGGTAACGGCGAATTCGTTGGAGTCGGCGATGGTGAAGTCGATCTCATTGTCCTGCACCATCTGCATCAACTCGGCGCTCTCCAGATCGCTATGGCTGACCCAGGTCAGGTCCGGGTGCTCGCCCTTGAGGCGAACCAGCTCCTCCTCGTGGCTGCTGCCGGCGAGAACATGCAGATCCTTGCCGATCAGATCCTCGACCTTGCGCGGCCGCCTCTCCCCGCTGCGGTAGACCACCTGTTGGGTGATCTCCTGATAGGAGGGTCCGAAGCGGATCTCGGCCTCGCGCTCCGGCGTCACGGTCAATCCGGCGGCGGCCAGGTGGGCGTCGCCATTGATCACCGTGGGCAGCAGGCCCTCGAAGCTCTTGGGGATGATGAAATGGGCCTTCACCCCGAGCTCCTCGGAAAAGAGCTGCACCAGCTCATATTCGAAACCGGTGAGGCCCTCCGAGCCTTCATAGAGGGTGGTACCGCTGTTCCTGGTAGCCACCACCAGCTCGCCGGCGGCCTTGATACGCTCCACCAGGGGAGGTGGAATAGAGCAACTGCCCAATAGCGAGGCGATGGCTAGCAGGCAGATGGTGACCAGGAGCGTACGGTGTTTCGGCTGCATCTATCTCAAACGCTGGTTATTACTTTTAATTATGACTATCAGAATGGTTCATGACTCCATTGTGACCAGCTTTTTTTGACTTGATTGGCCTCAAAATGGGACTCTTAATACTTAACTTTAGCCTAGTTAGTATAGAATTAGGTCGTCGATCGAGGGCTTTAACAGGCCCTTGGTAACCTATTTTGCCCTCCTGGGCATTGATTTTAGACAATTAACTGGGTTTATAACCCATACTCACCAGGGAAAAGGCCGGCTGGCGGCTGGCCTCCCATCGGCGATCCCTGTCGCCACCAAACCCGGAGAGGTGCCGGAGTGGCCGAACGGGCCTGACTCGAAATCAGGTGATCCCCTCGGGGATCCGAGGGTTCGAATCCCTCCCTCTCCGCCAATTAAAAAGGGGCCCAACGGGCCCCTTTTTAATTGGCGATGGGGGAGGATTTGGTTCGAACCCTTCGTTCGACAAGGCGCGCAGCGCCGCAGGACGCCGCAGCGCAGCGAAGGCGCCCCGAAGGGGTGAGCCGCAGGCGAATCAATCCCTCC
>QBVC01000050.1 GCA_003058495.1 gamma proteobacterium symbiont of Ctena orbiculata
CGTGACCTCGCGCAGTTTTCTGGCGACGATCTGGAGCAAGGCGTCGCCTGCCTGATGGCCGCTTGCGTCATTGATATATTTGAACTGATCGAGATCGAAGAAGAGCAGAGCAGTGTCATGGTGATAGCGCTCCGCGAGGGTGATGATTTTATCGAACTCTGATTGAAAGTTGCGCCGGTTGTAGAGTTCGGTGAGTGGATCGTGCTTGGCGAGCCATGCCAGCCGCTCCTCCGCGACCTCCCTGTCCGTAATGTCGAGCCCCACCGAGAGGATCACTGTTTCGTCTGAGTCCTGCTTGCCGGTCAATGGGGAGTGGACCCAGGAGATGGTCTTTTTCTGTCCATCCGAAGAGAGCGCGCTGGCGTCGTGCTGGTAGGAGTTGATCATCTGATCACGCAGCCGCAGCATGACGTGCTTCATCTCTTTTATGTCTTTGACATTCATAAAGAGATCGCAAAAATGACGGGTCCCCGGTTCGTAGTTCCTGATGCCGATGAACTCGCCCCCTTCCGGGTTGATGGTGAGGATGGCGCCATTGCAGTCCTGGGTCAGAATGATGACCTGGGCGCTCTCCATGATGGTGTTGAGAAAGTCACGTTCTACCGCCAGTTCCTTGCTGCGCTTGATGAGATTCTCGGTATTGGTCTTGATCTCGTTGTGCAGGTGTTCCAGGGTATGTGTCAACTGGATGGCGGAGTCGCTGGCGATGTCGATTTCGTCCTGATACCAATCCCGATGCTTGAGGGAGAGTTTGCTTCTCACCTCATGAAAGGCGTTCTTGGCCAGCAAGGGAAGGCTGTCCGAGATCATCAGCAGTCGCTTCATCGGTTGCCAAAGAAACAGGGCCAACAAAAGCTCGGATACCGCGAAACCGATTATGCCGATGATTATGGATTGGGTCGTGGCCTGCTTGATCTGATTGACTACCGGAGTGATATTGCTCGCGATTACGAAATCTGCGGCAATAGGTGAGGTGTCGCTGCTGGCGGGTATCAGGCTGAGCGCATAGTGTTCGCCGTTCCAGACGGTGGTGTACCTGCTTTTCAGCAACTGATTCAATTCGATTTTGCCGGCAGTCGACTGCAACAAGGGTATCAGTTGGTTCAAGTTGCTGGATCCGGCTATGTAACGCTGCCATTCAGTCAGGAAGCGGTTTCTGCCGCTCAGCTTTTGCGGATCCTTGGTGCGGCTGATAATCGCGACATCAGTCTTTGCCAGCTCCTTGAATTCTATGATCACGTCGGCCAGCGACCGGCCGAGGAGAATTACCCCGGCGTGTCTGCCTTTATCCAGCAGCGGGACCGCAACATATTGACTGCAGCGGATATCGCAATAAAGTTTGGTCAAGGGTACTTCCAGGTGATTGACCGCATCGATAAGCTCCGCGAAGGAGTCGTCGAGTTCTCCTGTTTGCCAATTGAATTGCAGCAGATTGTCCTGGTTGTAAAAGGCAGCCTCTTCCAGCCCCCAATCGATCTCGAGCGTCGCCTCGCTGTGTTGAAAGAACCTTTCCAGTCTTTCCCCCAGGGTCAAATCGTCCGACGCCGTGGCCACTTCCGACAATGCCGGAATCATCAGCGCAATCTGCTCCAAGCGAAAAAAGCTGGCGTCGAGCAGAGACTTCACCTGTCTGCTGTGCTGCTGCAGTATCCGCCCCTGATAGGTGTCGAAGAGCTTGCTTTGCTGGAGATAACCCATGCCAGCCAGACCGGCATTGATGATGAACAGAACCAGACTGAACAGCAGCACGACCTTCCATTTCAGACTGAGAAAGAAGCGCTCCTTTGTCGGCGTTTTGGTCTGATCCTGCGCGGGCTTGCTGCTGTCTGGGTTCATGTCGGCGGTTCAGAAGCTGTAGGAGACCAGCAGCGAAAAAAGGTTCCACTCCCGCCGGGTATCGCCAGGGTCGTTTTCCAGGTTGGAAAGGAATATGGTGCCATCAATGTTGCTGAATTCCGCCCGAAACATCAGCTGTTCGGTCGGTTCCCAGAGGACGCCAAGGGTCCACAATTCACTGAAGAATGTATGCGCGGGCGGTCCGAGCTTGGCGCTGCTCTCGACGCCGCTGTTATCGTTCTTGTCATAGTGACTCTCCTCGTAACGGGCGAATAGCTCCCAATCCTCGTGCAGTCGATAGTTCCCTTGCAGGTAGTAACCGTCCACGGTGGTATCGGCGAGATCGAGTTGACCGCTGAAACCTTCGTAATCTATCGGTTGATCCATGTACTCCAGGGTCAGGCTCCAGGGTCCATTGTTATATTGTGCCGATAATACACGATAATCGATCTCGATCTCCCCGTCCGGAAGCAGGCTGGTTTCGGCATCCAGGGTCAGGGAGGCGCCGCTCAAGGCCAGCCTGAAACGACCGCCATCCCACTCGTAGAGCAGTCTGCCTCCCAGGGTGATGCCATCCTGCTCCATCTTCGGATCGAAGGCAGGATTGAGATAGGAGTTCTCGACGTTTTCATCGATGGGGGTCTTGCCACCAATAAAACGCAGTTCAAATCGGTGACTCTCATGTTGCCGCTCAGCATGGAGCTGGCCGCCGTCGCTGGAGAGCACCATATTGCGCACCCGATCCCAGTAGATGGCCTGGGGCATGAAGATACCCGGTCGGGTCGCGGCCACATCGCGGGTGTCATTATAGAAGCCGAAGCTGTTTTTACTGCGCCCGATGAGCAATCCGACTCGATCGTCCTCATCCGAGTGAACGGTGTATTCCAACTGCGCAAAATCCAGATCGGGAGAGCCGTCGTACATCTCGCCCGCGCGCCGGGAGAGGAGTTGCGCGGAGGCCATTACCCGGGGCGAGAACCGATAGGATGCGTTGATCCCCAATTCACGAAAATCGAAGCTGCCGTCTTCGCTGTCGCCGAAAAAGTGGTTATCCGTGGTCCTTACATAGGCCTGGGTGAGAAATCCATGAACCTGAAACATGCCGTCGAACTTATCCGTTTCAGCAGCCGTCACTGCCCCGACCGACAGCCAGGCGTGGGCAATAAGAGAGAGAGTCAGCCGCTTATTCAATGCTGATCCTCCGTACATGCTCATCGGTGAAGTCTTCGGATAGATAACCGATCGCACCGGGTGTATTTGCAATCTGTTCCCGCATTTCATACTCGGAATTGACCCTTATTGGCGCCTGTCCCATGCCGGAGTAGATCTGCCGGTTCCAGGCGCGCCGCAGCTGATGGGGAAAGAGGCCAAGCAGCTGTTTGCTGAATTCCTTGTGGAGATCACTCTTGTCGCCCATCACGAAGACATGGATGGGTTTACCGTCAGGCCATTGAGTCGTACGCATGCTGAAGATCGAGCGTACGGTGTGACGCGAGAGTCTCTGCTGGGAGACATCAAGGTTGATGACGAGATCAACGGAGTGTGCCGCTTCGCAGAAACACAGCAAAAGTCCAAGAGCTAATGCGAAGTAGGCAGTTTTCATTCTTGAGAACAGGGGTTTCCTTGCGGTTACCTACGGCTTTACGGCATCCATAAATAATAACTTTAGTCGAATCGGCTTCATATATTTACAAATAGACAAGAAGCACGCCGCAAACCGCCTCGAATTGTCAGAATTTCGCCATTTTCCGCCCCCGTCATGCCCCATTTTGGTGCCAAAAATGCCATTTCCGTCGGCTGAAATTGGTATCGGTAACAACAGATACCGGCGCCGAACAGGAGTCACCCGATTCGCCAGGGAAGGCGCGCTGGGCCAAGACAAAGAGGTAACTAAGATGAAGAGGACATTCGTAGCATTGGCAATTTCCACCCTGCTGTATTCATCATCCCTGATCGCGGATGAAGCTGAGCAAAGGGTGGAAAAAGGTGTATTGACAGGATCCATGGTCGGCCTGGTGGTGGGCGGCCTCTTCGGCGGACCGCCCGGAATCGTTCTCGGACTGAGCGGCGGCGCGATGCTCGGTGAACTGGAAACGCGAAAGCGGCAGCAGGGAGAGTCGGATGCGGAGCTGGCGGCGCTCCAGCTGCTGCAACAGAGAGATCAGCTTGCCGCCGCAGAGCATCAGGCGCTGTTCCAGCGTCAGCGTGCCATGGCGTCAGCCAGGGTGGAGGCCCTGCAACAGGGTTACACCTTCTGTCTCGGTTTTCGCAGCGACAGCGCCGAAATCGAACCGGGGATCGGTGAGCAGCTCAAGGCCCTGGCGCTGCTGCTGCAGGCATTTCCTGAATTCAAGCTGCAGATCCAGGCTGGTGCGGATATGCGCGGCAGCGACGAGTACAACAAGATGCTCAGCAAGCGCCGTGCGGAGGCGGTAGCCGCGGTAATGATCGATTCCGGCCTGCCTGAAGCGCGCATGGAGATCGACTACATCGGCAAGGCCCGGGCGCGTTATCCCATTCAGGACTTTGAGGGGCTTGCCTACGACAGGATGGTTGAGCTCTCTCTGCTGAAAGGAGAGGAGTCGTGAAATTCTACCGCCAGCCCCTGAGCGAGGCGTTCGTCTACGGTTCCCCCGAGCGACTCACCCGAGACAGCTATCGCTGGGTCAGTATCGGATCGACCAGGCCCTTGCGGCAGCAGCGGATCAGAGGGGAGGTGCGTCGTGCGGCAAAGAAGCGCCATTAGTACGCCGCGAGCCGGACGGCAGGATCTCAGCTTCAGCAACAGAGGCCTTGTGCGGGATCTGGCGCTGACCCTGCTGGCTGCGGTCTTTACCGGTCTGACAGGTAGTATCTTGTTGATTCTGCTTGTTTTTGGTTGGAGTAGCGTAGAAGCAAACAGCCTCAGGGAAGGGTCTGGGTATCTCCGGCTGCGCACCTTGGATGGCCAGCTGCTGCAACGGGCGCCGCTGTTGCAAAGCGATCTGCATGTCGATATCAACGGCATGCTGGCCAGGGTCCGTGTCGAACATCGCTTTCTCAATCCCAGCAGTTCCTGGATGGAGGGAATCTATCAGTTTCCCCTCCCCGAATCGTCCGCCGTCGAAAGGCTCAGGATGCAGATAGGCGAGCGTATCATCGAAGGACGGATCGAAGAGAAGGGAGCGGCGCAGCAGATCTATCGCAAGGCCCGCAAAGCGGGGAAAAAGGCCAGCCTGCTGAGGCAGCAGCGGGCGAATATCTTTTCCGTCTCCCTGAGCAACATCGCCCCGGGTGAGAAGATACGGATTGCCATCGAGTTTCAGCAGCAGGTCCACTACGCCCAGGGCCGGTTCGAGCTGCGGCTGCCCCTGGTGATCGCTCCGCGCTATATACCGGGAAGGCCGCTTGCCTCGGAGATACCAAGCGCCCGCTCGCTGGTCGGATGGGCGCAGGACACCGATCAGGTCATGGACGCGAGCCGGATTACGCCGCCGGTGATCGATCCCCGCGATGGCGTGGTCAATCCGGTCTCCCTCAGGGTCAGGCTCAATCCCGGCCTACCGCTGCAGAGTGTGGACAGCCACTACCATCCGATGCTGGAGACCGTGGATAGAGAGGGCGTGGTCCACCTGCGTCTGGCCGATGACAGGGTCCCCGCGGAGAGGGATTTTCTATTGAGCTGGCAGCCGCAGCCGGGTTACGCACCGAGGAGTGCGCTCTTCACCGACCATTGGCAGGGTGACGATTATGCGCTGTTGATGATTCTGCCCCCCGATGCAGGCCGGTCTGGCACTGCCCTGGCGCGGGATCTGATCTTCGTCATCGATCACTCCGGTTCCATGCACGGGCCGTCGATGGATCAGGCCAAGGCGGCACTGAGACTGGCAATAGGCCGTCTGAAAACCAGCGATCGATTCAATCTCATCGGCTTCAACAATCGCAGCCGCTCTCTCTTCTCCTCGCCCCGGCCTGCCGGCAGCGACAATCTGGGCCGGGCGTTTCGATTCATCGACGGGCTCGAGGCGGAGGGGGGTACGGAGATGTATCCCGCCCTGGAGAAGGCGTTGCGGCAGCGCGATGAATCCGGCCGCCTGCGCCAGGTGGTGTTTCTCACCGATGGCAGTGTCGGCAACGAAAGGGCGCTGTTCGATCTGATACGCAGCGACCTGGGGGAGAGCAGACTCTTCACCGTCGGCATAGGATCGGCGCCGAATAGCCTCTTCATGCAGCGTGCGGCAGAGTATGGACGGGGCAGCTTTAGCTACATCGGTGATCTGAGTGAAGTGGCAGACCGCATGCAGGGCCTGCTGGATATGCTTGAACACCCTGCCATGAGTCATATCAACATCGCCTGGCAGGGTCCCGGCGATATCGCGGTTGAACCCCGGCGTCTGCCGGATCTCTACCTGGGTGAGCCGTTGCTGATCTCTCTCAAGGGGAGAGTCCTCAGGGGCAGCCTGGTGGTTGAAGGCAGCAGGGGCGGTGAGACCTGGCGCCAGGTCGTCAATCTGGAGCCGAAGGGGGAGGAGACCGGGTTGCACGCGCTGTGGGCGAGGCGGCGAATAGCGAGCCTGCTGGCCGTGCCCGAGGATGAGATGGCGCGGGATGAGAGGCGCCAGGCGGTGCTCGAGCTGGCATTGAAGCATCAACTCATCTCCCCCTATACGAGTCTGGTTGCGGTGGAAAAGCGGGTCAGCCGTGCCGACGGCGAGGGCCTGGCAGGCGGCATGATGCCGGTCAACCTCCCCGCGGGGTGGCATGCCGGGGCGGTCTTCGGCGAGTTGCCGCAAACTGCCTCCCGGGGCCCGCTGGTGCTTCTTCTGGGTGGGCTGCTGTTGCTTGTCTGGCTAGCGCTATTCTCCCGGAGGCGTATCGGGAGGTCCGCTCCAGGCCGGTTGAAATGCTGATCTGGCGCGCCCATGTCAAGCGCCTGTTCAGACTCTCCACGGTGCTGCTCCTGATCGCCTGCATGCTGCTCACCGATGGGGCCTGGATCCTGGCGAAGGCCTGGCTTGCGGAGGGCCTGATCGCGGCGGCCTGGAGCGTCACCGCTTCCCATGATCAGAGGATCCGGCCCTGGCCCTGGGCGGATACCTGGCCGGTGGCGCGCCTGGAGGTGCCGAGACTGGGGGTAAAGCGCCATATCCTTGCGGGTGTCAGCGGCAGGACCCTGGCTTTCGCACCTGGCTGGGCAATGCAGACAGCGCCGCCGGGCGCTATGGGAACCAGCCTCATTGCCGGGCATAGGGATACCCATTTCCGCTTTCTCGAGGATCTGCAGGATGGGGACAGGCTGCTGCTGGATACCCCGCATGACGGTCAGGTTAGCTATCGTGTCACCGCGAGCGCAATCGTGGATCAGCGCCAGGATCGACTCGAAACCGATGAGGAGGGTCGTGGATTGATCCTGGTGACCTGCTATCCCTTCGAGGCCCTGATGCCTGGGGGTGATTTGCGCTACGTGGTGTGGGCCGAAGCTGAACCGGGAGAGCCATTCGGGTTAGAATCCCAGCTGAACCATAAAATAACTACAGATCCGAATGAAGCCGATCCGAATCTTCCGCCATCTGGTATGCCAACACCCCGGCTATCTGGGTGAGTTTCTACAGTCGCGATCCATCCCCTGGGAGATGGTCTGCATCGACGAGGACCATCCAATTCCGCAACGCACGGATGATGTCTCCGCCCTGGTCTTCATGGGGGCCGGCGTCAGCGTCAATGACCGGCTGCCTTGGATGGAGGGGGAGCTGCAGCTGATCCGCAAGGCAATCGACCGCGATCTGCCGGTGATGGGAATCTGCTTCGGCGCTCAATTGATGAGCAAGGCGCTGGGAGGCGAAATCACCCGGGGCGAGGGTATGGAGATAGGTTGGCATCCGGTGCACAAGCTGGGGGGGAACGACCACGAGGGCTGGCTCAAGGGCATACCCGACCAATTCACCGCCTTTCATTGGCATGCGGATACCTACACTTTACCGGAAGGCAGCCGACATCTGATGCAAAGCGACTGTTTTGACCAGCAGGGGTTTGTCATGGGCGACCATATCGGGATGCAGTTTCACCTCGAGATGACCGGGGAGATGGTGGGGAACTGGATTGAGCGGTACGGCAGCGATCTGTTGCTCGATTCGGCGTGCAGTCAATCGGCCCAGGTTATCCTGAATGCGCTCGATAAACAGATCGAAGCGTTGCATCGAATCTCCGATCTCATTTACGGCAGATGGTTGGAACGGATATTGGCCAGGCAGGGAGAGACATGAGACCACTCCTGCTGATGCTCCTGCTGCTGGTGGGCAGCGCCTGGGGGGCAGAGAATGCCGACCTGGAAGCCGTATTGAACGGTCTCGGCCCCAATCTGGAGCAGCGCTTGAAGGCCCGTTTCGAGCGTGTTGCGGTCGACTACCCGCCACAACGGATACAGCTGATCGCGCTCAAGGAGAATCGGCGGCTCGAGTTGTGGGCCTACCAAAACGATCAATGGCGTTTTATACATGACTATGCCATTTTCGCGGCCAGCGGGGGTGTGGGACCGAAACTGCGCGAAGGGGACAAGCAGGTTCCCGAGGGCTTCTACCGCATCGTCGAGCTCAATCCCAACAGTCACTTCCACCTTTCAATGAAACTCAACTATCCCAACGGATTCGATTGGCTGAATGCAACCAGGGAGGGACGCAGGTCCCCTGGTTCAAATATCTTCATTCACGGCAGTGCCTGGTCGGCGGGTTGCCTGGCGATAGGTAACCGCTATATCGAGGAGCTTTTCTATCTGGTCGCGAAGGTGGGACTGGATCGGTCGGCTGTCTTGATCGCCCCCTATGACTTGCGTCAAAAGGAGACGGCGCCGAAGCAGGACGAGCCGCCCTGGGTGGCCCAGTTATATGCCTATTTGAAACTGCGGCTTGCTCAGTTCCCGCTGACGGAAAAGGCCTTCAATTGCGCCTATGACTGCCGCGAAGCGGCAAACGTCCGGCAAGGCGTCATACCCTGAAAACGGAGTGCGGGAGAATGAATGGCCAACCGGGCCGACGGCTTGATGAGTCAGCGCTAATTCAAGTTCGCCAGATAGGTTGCCACGGCATCCATATCCCGGTCGGTGAGGCGAATCGCAACGCCTGACATCCATACGTTGGTACGCTTGCCGGTGCGGTCGCGGAACTCCTTGAGCATTTTAACCACGTAGTCGTGGCGCTGGCCTGCAAGCCGGGCATAACCCTCCTGGCCGCGCCCGTTCTCGCCATGACATTTGACGCAGGATTCCTGGTAGATCCTAGCGCCTTCAGGTAGCAGTTCCGCATTGCCGCCACCCGAGGGTTTCATCTCCATGTCGGAGTAGTAGAGCGCGATTTTTATCTTGTCTTCGAAGCTGAAGGTCTTGGCCAGGTTGCTCATCAGATAGTCATTGCGCCGGCCGTCGCCGAAGCGTTGGAACTGATCGACGATATAGACAGGATTCTGACCCGCCAGATTGGGGGCCAGGGGTTGAATCGCTATTCCATCTTCACCGTGACATGTGTTGCAAAGAATCGTACGCTCGCGGCCCTCATTGACCATCTGTTTGCGTAATTTTTTGCTTTTGGACATCTCTGTGATGCGCTTTTCAAGATTTTTACGCAGCTTGAGATCCTCTTCCATGTCACTCGCCAAGACGTTTTGACCCATCAGCATAAAGGCAGTCGCAATGAGCGCGAATGTCAGCAGCCAATTCTTTAGTGGAATTCTGGATCGCATCTGGTTTTAACTCCCTGCTAAGATGTGCACTTCAAACCAACATAGCGGCCACTAATTTTGAGACTTGATTCACGTATTGACTTTTTAGGAATCTAATGCATAAGAGAGGGTGATAGTCAAGTGGTAATCCAATACAGCTCACATCAGGTTTGCTGGCTTGGTTCACCTCGATCCCCATTGACCGGGTTCGGTCGAGAGAGTTGACAGCGGCAGAGTATGGCGAAAAAAGGTGTAAAGCGGGGCAGATCAAGGCGCAGTCGCAGCGGGGGCCGTAGCTGGAAGCGGTGGCTGTCGCTGGGGATGGTCACCCTGCTGCTTGCCGCGATTCTCTATACCCTCTATCTCGATCAGCTGGTTCAAAACCGGTTTCAGGGGCGTCGATGGGATATCCCGGCAAAGGTCTACAGCAGGACCCTGGATCTCTATCCGGGTGCCGTCGTGCCCAAGGTCCACCTTCAGCAGACCCTCGACGGACTGGGGTATCGCCGGGTCAAACACCCGGACCGTCCTGGCGAGTACTCCAGCTATCGCGGCCGCTACCTGATCCGGACGCGTCCCTTCCGTTTTCCCGACCTCGACCGGCCCAGCGACTATCTGGAGGTTGTCCTCGATGGTCACCAGGTGACCACACTGAAGCGCGCCGGCAGCGGGGATCCGGTGGGTCACTATCGAATTGAGCCAAGGCTTATCGGCAGTCTCGCCTCGGCGCAGGGAGAGGACAGGATACTGCTCAGCCGCCAGGAGCTGCCGCAATTGCTGGTCTCGGGATTGATCGCAGTGGAGGATCGTAATTTCTACCGCCATGCCGGGATAGATTTCATCGCGATTGGGCGCGCCCTATGGGCCAACCTGGCGGCAAAGCGGGTGGTGCAGGGCGGCAGCACATTGACCCAGCAGTTGGTGAAGAACTACTTTCTCAGCGCCGAACGCACCCTTTGGCGCAAGATAAACGAGATCGTGATGGCGCTGATCCTGGATATGCGTTACGACAAGGATGAGATCCTCGAGGCCTATGCCAATGAGATCTATCTCGGGCAGCAGGGAGGAAAGGCGATTCACGGCTTTGCCCTCGCCAGTCGCTTCTACTTCAACCGGCCCCTGCACGAGCTGGACCTGCCGCGCATGGCGTTGCTTGTCACCCTGGTGCGAGGACCCTCGGCCTACGATCCGAGACGCAATCCGCAACAGGCGAAAAAACGGCGCGGCCTGATCCTGCAACTGATGGCCGACCAGGGCGTGATCACCCGGCAACAGGCGCAACAGGCGGGGCAACAGCCTCTGGGCGTGGAGCAGGGTGACCTGCAGAGCTCGGGTAGTCCGGCATTCATGGACCTGGTCAAGCGCCAGTTGCGAAGGGACTACAAAGAGGATGACCTAAGTGCCGGCGGGTTAAGAATATTTTCAACTATGGATCCCTGGTTTCAGCAACAGGCCGAAGCGTCACTCTCGCAACAGCTCAAGGAGCTGGAGGGCCAGCAGGGGATGGCTGCCGGTACCCTGCAGGGCGCCTTGACCCTGGCGGATACAGAGACAGGCGAGGTCCTGGCCGTGGTGGGTGACAGAAATCCCCGCTATGCCGGTTTCAACCGTGCCTTGGATGCGGTACGGCCGGTGGGTTCCCTGATCAAACCCGCAGTCTATCTCAGTGCCCTGACGCATCCAGGTGACTATCATCTGCTTACCCCCCTCGAGGATATTCCCATCCAGATCAAGGGCGCGAACGGTGAGATCTGGACGCCGAGGAACTATGACAATCAGAGCCACGAGGGAGTGACCCTGGAGCAGGCTCTCACCCAATCATTCAATCAGGCTACGGTGCGTCTCGGCCTCTCCGTCGGACTCGATCGGGTGATCGACAATCTTCACAGACTGGGGATACGACGTCCTCTGCAAACCTATCCGTCCCTGCTGTTGGGCGCGGTATCCCTCTCGCCATTGGAGATGACCCAGATGTACCAGGTCCTGGCCAATGGCGGTTTTGGCGCCACCCTGAAATCGATTCGTGATGTGACCGATGCAGATGGAGAACCCCTTTCACGCTATCCGCTGGCAATCGAGTCGAGGGTGGATAGCCGGGCAGTCTACCTGCTCCGTCACGCCCTTATCGAGGTGACCCGCAGCGGTACCGGCAAGGCGCTGCAATGGTTGCTGCCGGGAGAGGTCGAGGTGGCGGGAAAGACCGGGACGACGGACAAGCTGCGCGACAGCTGGTTTGCCGGTTTTGACCGGAAGCATGTGGCGGTTGTTTGGGTGGGGCGCGATGACAACCGTCCCACCGGACTCACAGGATCCTCAGGCGCAATGCGGGTCTGGGCCAGATTTATGAACGCTATCGGGATTTCACCGCTGCAAGGGAATCGACCGCTGGGCGTGGAAATGCTGGCGATCGACCCGGAAAGCGGGCTGCTCGGCGAGGGTTGTCCCCAGGCCCGGGAGTATCCTTTCATCAGTGGCAGCGGTCCCAGTTCCAGGGCAGCCTGCGCCCGTTCGGACTCACTGGTGGAAGACGGGATACTCTGGTTTCAGCGCCTGTTCAATTGAACGTTTTCCACTGGCCAGCGCGCTGCAGCTCCATCGATCGTCTCTCTCAAACGGGCGGAATCCCTGAAACAAAAGGACCAACCCCCCCGGCCGCGCGCGTGCACTGTTAACAGATTGTTACTATTTTTCTTTCAAGCTCTGTAGCTTAGCGCCGATAATCTGTTAATCGGGGGTATGACTGGACAATAAAACAGCGCCTGGAGTGGCATTTGCTACGGAATTTCAATGAATAACCGCAGAAGGCATCAGAGATTGGAGATCGATCTGCCGGCAAGCCTGGTCATCCAGGGGCAGAGCTTCGATGATTGCAGAATTTGCAATTTTTCCCGGGGCGGGATCTATCTCTATTGTGATGACGACAGGCTGACGGCGCTTCTGCCGGCCGGTTACATCGCCGAATCCGATCGCCAGGAGGCGGTGCTTACCGTGGCCTCCAATCAAGTTCGCATCGCCATTGTCTACCTGAACAACCAGGGCCTGGGTGGAAGCATCATTGAGAACGGGGAGGGCGAGGCGCTGTACGGCTATCTTCAGTCACAGCGCGAACAACAGACAAGCGAACAGACCGATCTCGATAAAACGGCGGTTTCCCCGCTGATTGAAGCGCTACGCCAGCGTCTGCTCGATTACCTCAATCCGCTGCTGGCCTCTTTTTTCACCCAGACCAGAGAGGCGTTGCTGGAATATGTCAACGAACCCAAGTTCAACCAACAGGAGTCGGGGCTGATTCTGTTGATGACGGCGCTGGAACGGGAAGAGGCGGAAATATCCACCGCATTCACCGCGCAGATCGAAAAGGCGTTTGATGACCTGGGCTGCTTGGCAGGCATCAATCCGACCAAGACCACGGGGGGCAGCCAGGAACTCGAGTTGGTTGAAAAGGTTGAGATCGACCATTGGGTGGTAATCAACGATATTGCGCGACAGATTGAAACGGATCTGGCGCGAAATCTCTACCATATAGAGACCTCGCTCACCTATTTGACGGCGCATACGATCAAGGATGAGAACAACCCGTTCTCGCCAATCAGCCTACTCAATGCCTTAAAGCATGCGTTGGACAGGTTTGATCTGGAAATCAACGGTTTTCACCTGGTGTTAAGCGTATTTCAGCAGACCGTCCTCGCAGGGCTGGATAAGCTCTACGCGGCGCTGCTGGAACTGTTTAAAAACAAGGGAATCGATTTCACCTCGCAATACAAGATCAACCTGAAGCAGAACTATCCGGCAAAAAAGATATCTCATCCAAACCTTGGCAAGGTTTTGCAGCATCTATCCACGCTGTTCGATGCCGGGCATCTCACCGATCATGCCGCTTCAGAATCGGAGGTTGGCGGCATCGGCAAGAGCGAGGTGATTGAATCGCTGAACAATCTCCCCCTGAGATTTGGCTCCTCAGTACTCAAGCAGCTTGAGCATGAACTGTTAAGCCAGGCATCTGCAAGTCAAAACATCGATCCGCTGGTGAGTGCCGCGATCAGTACCGGCGAGGAGCTGGTTTCAGCGCTTCGTGAAGATCCCCTCGTGCCCGATGAACTGAAGGATCTATTGAGTCGAATGGAGATTCAAATCATCCAGGAAGTGGTGAATGATCCCTCGCTGCTGGAAAACAGTAAACATCCGGTGCGGCGTCTGCTCGCCACCGTTGAGTCATTGATCCCCTATTTCACGGTTGGGACCCAGATCAACCAGGTTCGTGACATGGCGAGGATCTCCCAACTGCTCGATGCCATCGACAGTAAACAGCTGATCAGCGTTTCAGAAGTTACCCAGGCCCTCGAGGCATTGAGACACGACCAGCTGGAGAATTTCTATCGCAATCGCCAGATCGCCATCGATCATTGTGAAAAGGATGAGCAGCTCATCGCCGCGGAGCGCGCGGTTCTCTCCTACCTGCGAAATCAGTTGCTGGGCAAATCGGTAACCAACGCGGTAGCGCGTCTGTTTCAATTCGGATGGGTAAATCTGCTGGTGCAGACCTATACGGCTGATGGTGAAGAGAGCACTGCCTGGAAGGCCTATTCCCGGGTCATCGAAATCCTCGGGAAACTCTTTCTCAATCGTGCAAGCGGGCACGATATGAGCAACAACCAGATTCGCGATCTGATCTCGCTTATCAGGAAGGGTTTTCGTGACTATCCTGTCTATCCGGAGGCGAGCCGGAATTTCGCGATCGAATTGCAGACTGCGCTGGTCAAGGGAGGGGAGCCGGCACTGCCCTTTATCGAGCAGCGGATTGAGGTTGATGAGGATTGGCTTGTTGAATATTTCAGCGAGCGGGTCAAAACCGCCGATCCCAGCGATGACTCCGAAATTGACGAGACATCGATAGAAAATGTCAAAGCACTCGCCATCGACACCTGGGTGGTTGCGGATTCTGCAACGCGTATGCTCTACCTGGCATGGAAGAACAGCGAAGCAAGCCGCTTTCTGTTTGTAGACGGAAACGGTTTGAAGGCACTCGATCTCAGCGATCTCGAATTGGCGCGGTTGGTGAAAAGCGGTGACTGCGAGGTCATGCAGGACCGGGTGCAGCCCATTGTGGACAGGGCCATCGACCGGATCCTGCTGACCAGCTATAACCAGATAAAGGATGAGTCATCAACCGATGAGTTGACCGGGCTGTTCAATCGGCGCAGTTTTGAACGAAATCTGCATGAAATTTTGGCCGCGGCGGAAAACGATAATACGCATCATGTACTGACGCTTCTCGACCTGGACAAGTTTCACGTGGTCAACGATCTCTGCGGTTTGGATGGAGGCGACAGGTTGCTGCAGACGGTCTCCTCGATCCTCACGAGCTATCTGACCAAAGACGGCATGGTGGCCCGCATCGGCGATGACGAATTCGCCCTGCTGATCAAGAACGCGGATCTCGACAAAGGGTTCCAGACCGCAGAATCACTGCGCCGTGCCATCGAGGAGTATCGCTTCAGCTGGGATGAGCGTCTGATACCGGTCTCGGCAAGCCTCGGCGTGGTGCAGGTCGATGTTCGGGAGCAGACCAGCACCAGCGAGCTGCTGCAGGCCGCGAAGTCAGCCTGTTACATGGCCAAGGAGAGCGGCAGAAACTGCACGCGGGTCTTTTCGGCATCCGACTCCGCCTTCCAGAAGCACATGCAGACCATCCAGACAATTCCGACCATACAGGAAGCCTTGGCGAACGATCGCATGATGCTTTTTGCCCAGCCTATCGTTCCGCTGAAACAGGATGCGGGTCTCCATCCGCACTATGAAATCCTGCTGCGCATTCTCGATGACAAGGGCGATCCCCAGCCTCCGCAACGCTTTATCAAAATCGCCGAGCAATACGATCTGATGCGCTCCGTTGACCATTGGGTGATCGATCACTTCTTCAAAGCCACCGCGCCTTATGGTGAAAAACTGCAAAATGACATCAGTTTCTCGCTTAATCTTTCGACCAAATCGGTGATGGAGAGCGAATTCAAGAAATATCTGAAGGAGTGCATCACCAATTCCCCCATTCCCGCATCTCAACTCGGTTTCGAGATCACGGAAACCGCGCTGGCGAAAGATATCAAGGAGACGGTGGCATTTATGGAAGAGGTCAGATCGCTGGGGTGCTCCTGTTATCTGGACGATTTCGGCTCGGGCTTTGCCTCTTTTTCGTATCTCAAGGATTTTCCTGTCAATTACGTAAAGATCGATGGCATTTTCGTACGCGAAATGATTCAAAATACAGCGGATTTGGCGATGGTGATTTCGATCATGGAGCTCGCCCATTTCATGGAAAAGGTGGTGATAGCGGAACATGTCAGCGATGCCTCTATCGGCAAGGCGTTGCAGGAGATGGGAGTGGATTTCGCACAAGGCCACCACTTCGGCCGCCCACGGCCCTTTGCCGAGGTGCTGCGAGAGATCGTCGAGGATCCAGCCCAAATCTCCAATGCCTGAACGATCCGGATGGCTCCATCACAGCTGGATGCCGCGGCCCCCCGATCTCCTTGGCCGCCGTGGGACGATGAGCATTTCTTGACGGGTATCAGATAGGCTACAATCCAAGCAGAATCCCATTCCCCTAGCGTGAAGGAGCTGAGGCTTGACCCTGTATGCCGCCGACAAACTGATTGCCCAGGCCCGGGTATTGGCAGCTGAGTATCGTCGCACCATGGGCAAGCCGCTGCCCGGCATCAGCAATGAAATTGCCGAATACGATGCGGTAAAGCTGCTCCAACTCGATCCCAAGCCCCAGGGCGAGGGTGGCTACGATGCAATCGATCCGGCCCGGGGCGACAAGCAGATTCAGATCAAATCCAGAACTATTTTTGACGAAAGCAAATCGGGTCAAAGAATAGGCCAACTTAAACTCGATAAGGATTGGGACAGTGTGGTGCTGGTACTCATGGATGACGATTATCAACCCTATGAGATCTATGAAGCGGAACGCGACGATATTGTTGAATATGTGGGTAAGAGCAGCAGTAACCGGGCGAAACGGGGTGCCATGTCGGTGGCCCGGTTCAAGATCATCGGTCGCCTTGCCTGGACCCGCGAAAACGGCCTCGAACCCGAGCTCTGGGACAACCAGGCGGACTAGGGCCTGAAATGAATTGCGCTTACTTGAACTATTCGGGTCTTACACAACTATTTGCGACATTTAGCGGTGATTGGCGTTCATCTGCGGTTTTTGTTATTTAACCAAGTATCGTACGGGCATGAAAAGAGTGTCTGGTTATACTGCATAGATCGATGACGGACCTAGCTGAGATCTTCGGGCCTGACGGCTGGTTGGCCAAGCGCATAGAGGGGTTTTCCTACCGGCCGCAGCAGCAGCAGATGGCGGAGGCCGTAGCGCGGATTATGGATCAGAGCGGGGTGCTGATCTGCGAAGCGGGTACCGGCACCGGCAAGACCTTTGCCTACCTGGTACCGGCGCTGATGTCCGGGCTCAAGGTGATCATTTCGACCGGGACCAAGAATCTACAGGATCAGCTGTTCCATCGCGATCTGCCCATGGTGAGGCAGAGCCTCTCGAGCCCGGTTTCAACCGCCCTGCTGAAGGGGCGGGCCAACTATCTCTGTCTCCACCGCATGGAGAATACCCTGCTTGAAGAGGTGCAGCTCACCAGGGAGCAGCTTGAGCAGCTGCAGATGATCCGTGAATGGTCCTCGATCACCAACAGCGGCGACATCTCCGAGATGAAGCAGATTTCCGAGGATGCGGTCATCTGGCCCTATGTCACCTCGACCATCGATAACTGCCTGGGTCAAGAGTGCCCCTCCTATAGCAGTTGTCACCTGATGGAGGCGCGCAAGCGCGCCCAGGAGGCGGACCTGGTGGTAATCAACCACCATCTGCTGTGTGCGGACATGGCCTTGAAGGAGGAGGGATTCGGCGAGCTGCTCCCCGGCGCGGACTGCTTTATCCTCGACGAGGCCCATCAGCTGCCGGATATTGCGGGAAATTTCTTCGGTGACACCGTGAGCGGCCGTCAGCTGCTGGAGCTCGTCCGCGACACGATTGCGGAGTACCACCGTGAAGCAAAGGATCTTCCCGAGATTCCCGAACGTGCGGAACGGCTGCAGCAGGCTACCCGGGAGATGCGTCTCGCCTTTGGTCTTGAGCCGCGACGGGGCGCCTGGTCCGAAGTTGCCGGCAATCCGTCCGTAGTCGCCCGCCTCGACAGCCTGTTGCAGGCCATAGATCAGCTTGCGCAGGCGCTGCGCAGCGTGGAAGGGCGGGGGAAGGGGCTCGACAGCTGCAATGAGCGTTGCGAGACGGTTTTACAGCGGCTCCGCAAATTGCAGGAGAACAGTGACGAGGAGTCTATACGCTGGTTTGAAACCCACCGCCAGAGCTTCCGTTTCAACCGTACGCCGCTGGAGATTGCCGGCATATTTCAAAACGTCATCAACGATCATCCCGCCTCCTGGGTGTTTACCTCCGCCACCCTGGCGGTGGGCGGCAGTTTTGAGCACTTCGCCCGGCAGCTGGGATTGACAGGGGCGGAGACCCATTGCTGGGACAGCCCATTCGATTATCCGCAGCAGGCAGTCTGGTATCTGCCCAAGGGGCTGCCGGATCCCGCCAGCCCCGATTTCAACCGCGCCGTGTCCGATCTTTCCCTTCCCATTCTAGAGGCGAGCGGCGGCCGCGCCTTCCTGCTCTATACCAGCCACAGGGCGCTGCAGGAGGCGGCAGACTACCTGAAAGAGAAGCTGAGTTATCCCATGCTGGTTCAGGGTACCGCGCCACGCACCGAACTGCTCGAGCAGTTTCGCAGCCTCGGCAATGCGGTATTGCTTGGTACCTCCAGTTTCTGGGAGGGCGTCGACGTGCGGGGAGAGGCGCTTTCCTGCGTGATTATCGATAAGCTGCCCTTTGCCTCGCCGGGAGATCCGGTGCTTCAGGCGCGGATCGATGCGATGCGCAGACGTGGCGGAAATCCCTTCATGGCCTATCAGCTGCCGCAGGCGGCGATTGCGTTGAAACAGGGCGCAGGCAGGTTGATTCGTGATGAGGAGGACCGGGGCGTCTTGGCCGTCTGCGATCCCAGGTTACTGAGCAAACCCTATGGCAAGATCTTTATCCGCAGCTTGCCGGCGATGACGAAAACCCAGGATTTAAATGTATTAGAGCGATTCTTCGCGCTGACAGAAGAGCAAAAAAAAGCGGGACCGACGCGTCGGGGGCACTCGTAGGTCCCGCGAGGATGAAGCCAAACTTGGCTTAACATCAAAATCGTAATTATTGTTTCAATTGCTCAATGTTGGTCCGTAGAGTTTGTCGATGACCGGGATATGGTGGTCGAGCCAATTTTTTATATAGGTCATCGTGGCCTCCTCGACATCCATCTCACCGGCATGGAACT
>QBVC01000051.1 GCA_003058495.1 gamma proteobacterium symbiont of Ctena orbiculata
GGTCCTGGCGGTCAGGCTACAGGAGATGTTCGGCCTGGCGGATACGCCAAGGATCTGCAACGGCAGGGTGCCGGTGATGCTGCATCTGCTCTCGCCGGCGCAGCGGCCGATGCAGATCACCGATGACCTGGCGGGATTCTGGGAGAGGACCTACCCGCAGGTGAAGAGAGAGTTAAAGGGGCGCTATCCCAAACACTATTGGCCGGACGACCCCATGCAGGCAGAGGCAACCGCCAGGGCAAAGCCGAGAAAATCTTGAATCGATCAAAGCCAGAATCCGCGACACCCCCCCCGGCCCGGCTGACAAAAATTCGGCAGCGTCGATTGGACCGGCGCTAGCTGGATTTGCGCAATATCCCTATGTTTCCGAGCCGGGTCAGCAGTTTTGAAGCGGCTTCGACAAACAGCGCGCCAAGGCCGTTAAGGTTGTATGGGAAATAGACAATGGTGATGAAGCGGTGGGTTTTGTGAGGCCAGATATTGATCCAGCTCTCTTCCGTGCCCAGCAGTTCGAAAGCGGTGAGTTTTCGCTCGAAGGCCTCACTCAATGTCTCGAACATGAGCTGCATGCCCGGGGAGTATTTCGCCCAGCGTTCATCGTAGCCGATTTTCAATATCCACCAGCGATTCGAGTGTTCGACCAACAACTGCACTGCAATCATCTCCCCATCCAGGCGGAGAGAGCTTATTATGAGCCTTCCTGAGTCGCTAAGCCGGCTGAAATAGGCGCTGAAGAAGCGCTTTAACTCGGGACGGCAGTTTATCGCGCTGTTGTTGCGTCCCTTCCAGTTTGCCTGTTCCACGCGGAACGCCTCTTCGAGCAGGGGCTGCAATTGCGCTTGGTCGGGGCGGTGGATGTCAACGGATACTTCACCCTGATCAGCCAGGCGCCGGCGTGCGCGTCGGTAATCCTGCCTCCTGCGGGAAGAGAGACTGGAAAAATAGTCTTCCCAGCTGCAATCGATCTCTATATAGGGCGAACCGCTGTTTGTTATGTTGAGTACCAGGCCTCTTTTTCGAGCCAGCGCTTGAAAGCTCTCGACGGAGAGGTCGTCCTCGGGGAGGCGTCCAAGTTGCGTGGGTTTTCCCTCTTTCAGGATTGACTTGCACAAGGCCGTCAAGGCGTCCGGGTTGGTGTATATTAATCCGCCCGGCTCATGAAGTTCGGCTACACCCATTATTTCAAGCCAGGCAACCCCCTTCTTCTTCTTTACGCACAGCGGCGCCACTGCCTGGAAACGGTCATTCCCGGTGACGCTGACTATATGCTGTTGCTTGTCGCTGCAGAGCGCCTCTGCGCAGGCCGAAAACCACTCGTATCCATAGCTGGGCGATTGAAGCTCGCTTGCCGTGGAAGGCCAGCGAATCTCATTCTTTGCTTGATCGTAAAAACGCTCCATAGGCAGACCGATATACCCCTAACGATGCTGGTCAAGTTGGATACAAGTTACAAGCCGTCCATTTTTTGTGCTGTATTATTCAAATATATGGCGTTTCAGCTTTCCGGTGTGAAGGCGAGCGCTGTGAACCCAGAATGTGGTGTTTTTCCTGAAAATCTGCAGTTTTACATTATGCCGCATTTCATTGGCGAAACGCCTCTTAAACGGTTCGTTGCCGATAGTGAAATCGAGCTCCTGCCGCTGGTTGCCTAGCGCTGTCTCTATTAGATATCGAATCAACAGCGTCCCGGGAGAGCGCGTGGAATAGTCGGTATTGTATGATGGCTTGTACCAATACATTTTCCCATTGTAGTCAAATCCGTAGTGATAGGAGATGGCTGTACCGTCAAGTTCCACAACCGAAAAATGCAGCCAATCCGTGTGCGATAGATGTTCTGTCAGGTTTTCGTAAAACAGTTGGTTGAATGGATTGTTGAAAAGGCTTGGCGACGGGGTGTCGGCCCAACGTTGAATATGTTGAGAGATGAATATGGGAAGATGCTTCCTGGCGTCATCCTCGTTGAGCAGACGGAATTCCAGCTTGCCCTGTTTGCGGAAATAGTTGTATGGGCGTTTGTTGCTGTATTTGTTGAGCAGTTTGTTCACTTCCTTGTGGCGCCCTTCAATCTGCAGGTAAGGGCACCTTATCGACCTGTTTTTCAGGAACCGGAGACCGTGCTTCCTGCACGCCTGTTGAATAAGGGAATTCGTTGAAGATTCGCGGGGTATGTTGTTGAGGATTATCCGATCCCAGTCGGTTAGGTTGTTAAAGAGGTAATCGATAATCAGGTTTACCGCTTCTGCCTTCCTTATCGGCGTTACAAAGTCAAGGTAGTCCGATTTATTTTGTCCGATGAATTGAATTGTTCTGCTTTTGCCGAATTTGGTGGACGAGGTAAGAGGGGCGAAGCCAATTGGGGTGTTGCCATCATAGATGACAAGAAAGCAGAGTTTACAGGTATAGCCAAAGACCTCCCACCAGGAGATAAACCACTCGTATGTTTGAAAGAGGGTGTTTGTTTCATTTTGTGAGATGAGTCTGTTCCACTCCTCACGGGATAGAGGTATTTTGGAAACATCAACGATACATTTGATGTGCATAAGATATAAAAGTATGACCTACAGCTTTTTTTCCACGCTTAAGTGCTAACCGGTACAAACTCGGGTTAAGATTGTATTACGACTTGTTAAGAAAAGTTGAAGCTATACGATTCGGCAATCCAGGCAAGCATTCCCTAGGCACGTAAATTCCGGTGGCCGGTTGCAAACCAAATTACTTGATTTCAGCTTGATTATCAGGATCAGTATATCGGTCTCGATGAGCCCGCAATCCCCAAACTGCTCTTTAATGATAACCAGGATCGTTATACGTGTAAAATTGAGAATAAGTCTATGAAATGCATGCCGCGTCACCGGGTGTCGGGATGGTCTGGGAATAGGTATCCCATGGAAAAGATCCCGCTGTCCCGCGGCTATGCTGAGCGCCATCCATCCGTTCAGCGGTAGGCTAGCATGAATCGCAAAATTAAGATACCCGCCATCAACCAGAGTACGCCGCGCAACACACTCAGATAGCGCTCGGGTGTGAATCTCTTACGCAAGCGCATACCAATGAAAAGGGCGAGCAGGGCGAAGGGGGCCAGGATCAGCGTGCTTAGGAGAAAAGCGCCGATTCCCGGCACCTCCTGCTGCAGGAAGATCAGGCTCTGAGTCAGTTTGCCGGTGAAGAAGTTGAGGTTGAACAGAACGACCATCGTCGCGGTGGCGATGCGCAGTTCCATGAACATGATGATCAGTACCGGCAGCATCACGTTCACCATGCCGGCCATCAGGCCGGCTGTGGTGCCGAACAGCATATAGGCCGGCAGGGTGTGATATCTGACCCAGGAAAAATCGACCTTTTGCAGGCGGTCCTGGTTGAGGTAGAGCAGCACAGCTGCGGCAAGTATCAGCAGGAAGGGGCGGGGGTCGAGCCAGAGCAGCAGATAGGTCCCGAGCAGGGTGCCCAGCACCGCGAACGGGATGATCAACAGGTAGCGGCGGACATTTATCAACTCCTCCCTGCCGCCATGCCATATGGTCGTTAGATTGACCGACATGGTGGGAATCAGACAGGTCAGTACGGCTGTGAAGACATCGGTGAAGAGGGCCAGCAGGGGTGTCGCCACCATGGGGAATCCGATGCCGAAGGTGCCGTGAACCAGTCCGGCCAGGAATATGGCGGGCGCCGCAAGCCAGACAAGCTCCCAGGATAGGGGTACCAGATCAGTCAAGGGATGGTCCTGCCGTCACATGCATGCCGCTTGTTCGCTCGTTGTCGATTTCTGACTATTTCGCCTCGAGGTTACGGCCGAATGCATATTTGAGCTGTGTGGCACCGCCAGTTTGCGCCCGTTCCACCCAGCAGATATGCAGGTCTCCCCGGGGATCCAGCAGAATGCTGGGACTGCTTTGCTGACCTTCGCCGGATGCGACCGGCAGCAGCCAGTCCTCGCTCCATTCGCCGGCCTGGTACCAGCTCATGACGATATCGGTATCACCCTCGCGCTCGTCATCCCAGGCAACGATCAGGCTGCCGTCCCCGTGCCCGGCGATGGTCGCATGGCGCTGTTTGGCCAGCCCCCCGAAATCGTCCTGGACCTTCTCGTTGCTGCCGAATCGGTTTTCGGAGGGTATGAACCGGGCTCCCCAGATATCGTAGCCGTCGCGGAAATTCCGTTTGTCCGCCCACACGGCGAACACACCTTGGTCGCCGAACCGTCCCACAGCCGCTCTCGATACCCCGTGTCCCGAGCCATAGGGCAGGTTACGGCCTTCGGGCTTTTCACTGATCCGTTGGGGATCGCTGAAGCGGCAGGCTTGCCCTTTGCTTTCGATGGCAGCCATGATGATCGTGTGCTTGGGCCGGCGGTCCTCCCAGATCACCAGCAGACGATCGTTGATGAGCACCGCCGTTGGATAGAGCTGCTCATCAGCGGGAGGCGCGGCGTCAACCGCACAGCCGATAACAGGCTCGAGTCTCATGTCATCATCGACCCTCAGGCGCGCCGCCTGAATCCGCCCGTACCTTCCACTTCGTCGCGACCATACGGCGATGACCTTTTCACCATCGGCGGTCAGACTGACCTGGGTCGAGGGGCCGCTGTCGATCGTTTCGACAGGGCCAAGAACCGGGCTCTCCCCGATGGCAACCAGCCGTAGACGGATATGGCCATCCTCCTCCCAGGCAACCGCAAAACGCCCGTCACCCAGCGCGGCCAGTGAGGGCTCATAGGCCTCGCCATCGCCGCTGATGCGGGTCTCCCGGCCGAAGCCGGCCTCGGTCGCAGGCTTATGGCCCAGGTAGATCCGGGGGGTGCCGCTGCGATCGTCTTCCCAGGCGATGGCAAGGTGTCGACCGGAGACGGCTATATTGCGCCGGCCCGACGAGTCCAGGTGGTGGAAGAAGTTGCCGTCGCCACCGGCAAAGCCGCTGACATCGATTGCTTTATCGAATTCCCAAGGGGCGGCGATGAGCATGGCCGAGGGTAGCAGCCATAGCAGGATGACGGCCGGTTTGGTGACTGTCACTGTACAGCCTTTGACAGGGTCGCCTGGATCTTTTCATCCGCTTCGATCAGGTCCTCGATGCGTTGAACGCCAATCATGCGGTAGATGGGCTCTCCATCCGGGGTGAGGAAGGTGAACACCGGGGTGACCAGAGCACGATATCGGGTTCCCAATTCCCGCTCGGTAATCCGCTCGCCGCTGTGGAGCCGGATGCGTCGACCGCTCTCCGCGTCGACATAGGCAAGGGCGTAGTTGGCGGTGTAACGCTCCCTGACCGATGGATCGATGAAGGCTTCACGGTTGGTCTTTTCGCAATAGCCGCAGCCATAGCGACCGAAATAGACGAACAACGGCTTTGATTCGCGCTGAGATTGCGCCATCGCCTGATCAAAGCTGAGGAATGGATAGCCTTCAGGGGCGTCTGCCCCGGAAGTTGCCGGCAATAGCAGCAGCGATGCCAGACAGAGTAAGCAGAGTCGGGCCTTGGCTGCAGATGGCAGCGCGCTGCCTGCCTGGTGTTGTAAGCTGTCTATGATCATGGGATATATAATAGCAACAAGCAGGCAGCTTGGCCTCCGGTTTTGAGCCGCAAGGGGATTGCCTTGCCCTTGATCCCGGGATAAGCCTGTTTTCGCATTCAGTTTGTTTTATATTTGATATCGTCCAGGGAGTAGCGTTTTATCATTCGATAGATACTGCGCTCGCTTATACCCATTACCTGCGCTACTTTTGCGCGCCTTCCGGAGTATTTTTTCAGTTGATAGCTCAGGTAGGAAGCTTCCAGCTCCTCCAGGGATGGATCGTGATCGAAGCTAAGCGAAACAACGCCATCGCTCTTCCCCAGTGTACGGGTGAAGGCGAAATGCTCCGGTTTGATTGATTGCCTTTCCCCCGACAGAATGATGGCTCTTTCGATTACATTCTTTAACTCTCGAATGTTTCCCGGCCAATCATATGATATCAGTAAGCGAATTGCGGATGATGACAGGTTTTTGTTGACGCGGGTTGAAAAGTTGTGATTGGTCAGGAAGTGCTTGGCCAGCTCGGGTATGTCGTCACGTCTGTTGCGCAATGGAGGCATAACGATATTGAAAGCATTGAGTCGGAAAAAAAGGTCGGAGCGAAAACCTCCCTCGGAAGACATGGTCTCCAGGTCGCGGTTCGTCGCGGCTACGATTCTTACGTTGGCGTTTAAGTCTTTTGTACTGCCTAGTCTTCGATATTGTCCTGTCTCCAGGACTCGAAGCAGCTTTGCCTGACCGCTGCTGTTGATTTCGCCGATTTCATCCAAAAACAGAGTGCCTCCCTCTGCGCCTTCGATCAGTCCCTTTTTCTGTTTGTCCGCGCCGGTGAATGCGCCTTTCTCATGGCCGAACAGTTCGGATTCGAAAAGGTTTTCCTGCAGTGTACAGCAGTCGATCGCAACGAAATTGTGGTTCTTGCGGTGGCTTTGGGCGTGAATGGCGCGTGCGACAAGCTCTTTGCCGGAACCGCTCTCCCCTTGAATCAGGACGGTAATGTCATTGGGCGCCACGGCTTCGATCAACTGCCTGACCTTGGCAAGCGCTTCACTGTTGCCTACAAGGGAGGAGCGCTGATTGCTCTGTTCCAATTGCCTTTTACAGAAGAGGTGGTCCTTGCGCAGCGCTGCATTGTCAAGTGCCCGTTCGACGGTGAGCGAGAGGGTGTCGAGACTCACGGGTTTCAGAATATAGTCGACAGCGCCCGCCTTGATGGCGTTCACCGCATCTCTTACCGAACCAAACGCGGTCAAAACAATAACAGGATAATTGGTTGCTATGCTTTCTATATGCTCCAGGCTGTTGGCATCGGGCAGGCGCGCATCGGTAATGATCAAAGCAGGCTCGTATTTGTCCAGATAACTCAGCACACTCTCCCAGCGGCTGAGGCCGTCCGCTTCATAGCCCAACTTGACGAGATGCTGGATGAGGAGCTGTCTGAGCAGTTCATCATCCTCAACCACGACTATTTTTAGCGTCATAGATCTCCCTCAAGCTCTTGCCCGGCGTCCGGAAGTTCGACAGTGAAGACACTGCCGGCGGAAAATTCACTCTCGACTCTTATCGTGCCTCCATATTTCTCGACGATTGCAAGACTGATGGAGAGTCCAAGGCCTGTTCCTTGGACATCGTCCGCGCGGCGACTGAAAAACGGATCGAAGATGTAGGGAAGATCCTTGGCCCGTATCCCGGCACCGGTATCTGAAAAATGAATGATTATCTTTTTGCCGTCAGTTTGGGCAGTGACGGTCAATATTCCGCCTTCGGGCATTGCATGGAAGGCATTCTGCGCCAAATTGAGCGCTACCATCCTTATCTCACTATCCGATGCCAGGCTACGAAGCAGCTTTTCTTCGTAGAACTCTTCAATATTTATATTGTTTTGTTCAGCCTGCCATTTTAAAAGACTTAGTGTTTCGTGAAGTGCGTTGTTGATATCGACCAGTTCCAGGTTTTCCGGGGGAGGCGAGCCCAATTTCAGCAGTTTGCCGGTGATCTTGATGCAGGTGTTGATCTCTTCGTCGATAAGCTCCAGATGCTGGCTGATCGAGTCAGGGCAGTTTGCATCGGCGTCAACCGTATTTTTCGTGGCATCCAGGGCCAGCTTGACCGATGCAAGCGGATTGTGGATTTCATGCGCCACACCGGTAGCCAGGCGGCCCAATTCGGAAAGCTTCTGCTCCTGGGAATAGTTCACCGCTTTAGCGAGATCCCGGATCGATTCAACGACCAGGGTCTTCTCGCGGCCGCCTTGAGTGATTTCCATGGGTGCGGCAAAAATCTCGACCTCGAATGTGGAGAGGTCGGAACGGTAGTGTTGATGTACCACCTTGATCGGTTTTTTGATTTGCCGGATCTCATGGACCGGGCAGCTGGTGAGCGTGGGCGGGCAGGGCTTGGCCGCGTTGTGGGTGATTCCGTAGCAGGGAGCGCCAACTTCACCCTGGTCCGGCAGCTTGTGTTGTTCACGGTAGGCCTTGTTGATGAGTATGATCCTGAACTCATCATCGATGATCCTGATGCCGTCCGGAATGGCATCCACGAGCGCCTGCAGAAAGCCCTTCTGCTCCTCGAGTTCAGACAGCTTCTCCCGCAATCTCTCCGCCATCAGATCGAAGGTATCGCCGAGCTTCGAGAGTTCGTCCGATCCATGCATCGATACCCGGGCCTGCAAATTTCCCCTGGTCATCTCCCTGCTTGCGTGGGTCAGGTGACTGACCGGCCGGAGGATGTGGGAATGTATGAACCACCAGCCACCGATCAGATTGAGAATGACGATCAGCGCGCCGGCACCCATCAGCATAAGGGTGGTGTTGCGCACCTTGGTCCTGAGGGGTAAGGCATCGTAGTCGACATAGAGAATGCCATTGATGGGATTTTGTTCCGCCGGACCGTGACACTCCTTGCAGGGGGGCTTATTGTGCACCGGATTGATACTGCGCAGGACCTCCAGTCCACCCTCGCCGCGGGTGAACCGGGTTGTGAGCCTGCTGGCCCGATAGGGATCCTCCAGCTGTCTGCCAAAGTCCCCTTCTCTGCTGCTGAAGCGGATTTCGCCAGCCGGAGTGGTGATGAAAACGGTCACGATACCCTCCTGCGCGCCCAGTTTCTTCACCATTTCACTCAAACCGGGGAGGTCTCTCTTCAGCATGGCGTTTTCCAGGGAGACCTGCAGCAGGTTGTTGACCTGGTTGGCTGTGTCCGCCCTTGCCCCCTCAAGCTCCGATTCGTAGAGCGGTATATAGAGTAACAGGAAGACCAGGGAGCTGAAGGCAAGACCTGAGGTGGTGCCCAGGATGAATTTTCGATTCAAGCTGTTGGCTATCCAGTTCATCGATGGTGACGGCACAGGTTTGCAGTGGTAACTGATTAGATTGTAATGGCTAAATTGGCCAGTTTTTCTGACATTTTGTCAGGTCTGCGGCGGGGATTCGATAGTTTTTTTGCCGTTTCGCAACAGGAGAAGGCCGATTGGCGCATGTTTTGCTCGTTAAACCGGGATTCTGTGGATCATTCAATCTGGAGGAGTCCCGAAAGTGAAAATAGAAGAAGACACACGCAATGGTCATTTCACCCTTTATCTCTTAGTGCTGATGTTATCTATCCCCTTGGCCAGCCTGGCGGAACAGCCGTCAACGCTTTCCGATTCACTGCGCGAGTCCCTGCTGCAACAGGGGTGGCAGGAGTACCTGGCGGCGGACGGCAGCGTCATCTACCGTCAGCCGAATAAGCAATCGGTAACTGACAATCAGTCAGCAACAGCGGAGACGGCGAATCTGCATCGATTTGGCGATGCCCTCGAGGATCGCGGCTGGCAGGTCGAGTGGGATGATGAGGGCATGTTGGTTCTTCGTCCTGGCGAGGCCGGTGGCCTGCCGGCTCAAGGGTCCACGCAGCCGGCTAAAAGTGATTCCGCCGCGTTGCCGGCCGATCTGTCTGGATTCAAGTATTGGCACATCGAGAGAGGTGAGGGCGGGGCGCTGCTGTTTCATCCATTGAAGTCAGATCCGACGATTCAGCCGCCATCAACTGTTGCAATGGAGCAGGCAGCAGAGTGCCGAATCGATCATTTTCAGCTCGACAGTGATGCTCT
Source organism: gamma proteobacterium symbiont of Ctena orbiculata (assembly GCA_003058495.1). GTDB lineage: Bacteria > Pseudomonadota > Gammaproteobacteria > Chromatiales > Chromatiaceae > Thiodiazotropha. The sequence continues at coordinate 9,603 of QBVC01000051.1, forward strand.
GCCCATCGATGAGTGGTCCGAAGTACATGATCTGGCTACAAAATGGATAGATGCCTCCGGGGAGGCAGGCCTGCTGGTCGGTCGGATTCGCAAGGTCCAACGCGTCTATCTGGTCAGCATGGTCGGTGATACCGAGCCATACCGGTTGAAACATCAACTCGCGATTCGTGAATCCGATGGCGGTGTCATCCTTCTCTATTAGATCGAATCGCCGAGTAATTGCTCGCCCGTTGGGCGGGCTGACAAGGTGAGGGATGGTGGTTTACGGGGTGGCATGCCGCCTTGATGCCCCTTATGACGAAATGTCAGTCCCCGAAGATGGAAAAGTAAAAACCGCCGTTTCCTCGGGACATTCACCTATATGGATGAAAAATATGAAATAAATTATTTTTCCATCGACCCCGCGCCAACCTCCGTGAAGGCTGGTTATGGCACCGGCGCCATCCGGGCTGACATTTCGTCAGATAAAAAATTGGGCGAGTCTGTTTGGGGCCCAGTCCGGTTGATAAAAAAGCCTTGCAAAACAAGGGTAAAGGCGGTGAATAGCCAATATGGCACAGCGGTTGCGTAAGTTGACGTGCCAACCCGCACTGATACGAACGATAAATCGAGGAGGGTCTCGGAATGCGGTCTTTTGTACTCACCTGCGTGGGTGTTTCTCTGCTTTCTTCACCGCTGATGGCCGACTATCCGATAGCCGGCGCGGAACCTTCCCAACGGCCTGCATCCGCACCCGTAGTTGAATGGGTGAAACGTGACAGCGCCTGGTATCAATCTGCCTTGATCGGCGTGAATCAACCCTACCCTAAAAGTCTCTACTTTCTGGATAACCAAGGGCATTGGTACACACCTTTCAACCGACCCGGGATGACGGGTAGATACGATATTCGAAAATGGCATCAGTAGTCTTGGCGTACTAGGGGGTCGGTTTCACCTGTCGATCCCGACAGGCAGCCGTTTAACCGACCCTAGATGGTGGAAAATATTTACTACACAAAGTGAGGCAAAAAACATGAAAAAATTTCGAATGCCAGTATTGAAAGGAGTGATCAAGGCTATGGGGATGGCTGTTGCGTTAGCCGTCGCTCCATTGGCTTCCGCCGGCATGTATGGCATGTCCGGTATGGACGGCATGTCCGGCATGGGTGGTATGGGCGGTATGTCCGGCATGTCCGGCATGGGCGGCATGTCCGGCATGGGCGGCATGGGCGGCATGTCAGGTATGTCCGGCATGGGTGGCATGAGTGGCATGTCCGGCATGGGCGGCATGAGCGGTATGTCCGGTATGGGCGGCATGTCCGGTTACTTCAAGATTACCCCCCAGGGTCAGATCTTCTTCTATCCGGCTAGCGGCATGAGTGGCATGTCCGGCATGGGCGGCATGAGTGGCATGTCCGGCATGGGCGGCATGAGTGGCATGTCCGGCATGGGCGGCATGAGCGGCATGTCCGGCATGGGCGGCATGGGCGGCATGTCCGGCATGGGCGGCATGTCTGGTATGTCCGGCATGGGCGGCATGGGCGGCATGGGCGGCATGAGTGGCATGTCCGGCATGGGCGGTATGTCCGGCATGGGCGGCATGGGCGGTATGTCCGGCATGGGCGGTCAGTGGGTTTGGGTACCTGCTGGTATGTCCGGCATGGGCGGCATGTCGGGAATGTCTGGCATGGGCGGCATGTCGGGAATGGGCGGCATGTCCGGCATGGGCGGCATGAGCGGTATGTCCGGCATGGGCGGCATGGGCGGCATGAGTGGTATGTCCGGCATGGGTGGCATGTCAGGCATGGGCGGCATGTCCGGTATGTCCGGCTATTTCAAAATCACCCCCCAGGGACAGATCTTCTTCTATCCGGCTAGTGGCATGAGTGGTATGTCCGGCATGGGTGGCATGTCCGGCATGGGCGGCATGAGCGGTATGTCCGGCATGGGCGGCATGGGCGGTATGTCCGGCATGTCCGGTATGGGCGGTATGTCCGGTATGTCCGGTATGGGCGGTATGTCGGGTATGAGTGGCTGGCGTTAATAGGCCGCATGCAAAAAAGGATTTGATTCAAGGATGTAACAGGGCGCAGGGATGCGCCCCCTTCTAAAGCTAATTCCCGTTTTGATTTGAACATCTGATTGCTTCAGTTGAGGGAGATGAAATGACTTTGGGTACCAGGCTCCTTATTCCGATGCTGCTATTCACCATCGGTCAGGTTTTTGCTGGTGATATCACGGTCGAAGACTATGATCGAGCAAGTTGGCATCCCATCCACACGAAACCGGCAATTGATAATGCATCCGATGAGCAATGTTTAAATTGTCATCAGGAGATATTGAATAGAAAGGTCCTCTATGAGTCACCTGCCGGAGTCAAGTCTTCTGAGGCATTGGCCTGGTATCAGACCTTATCGACCTATGAGGGTGAACAGGAAACCTTTCATCGCCGTCATCTGGTAACACCTCTGGCCAAGGAACTGATGGACTTGAAATGCAATACCTGCCATCAGGGCAACGATCTAAGGGAAGAGGCGACTAACCCTCCGCAACATTCGAACCGGGACAAGACCCTGCGCAAGTCGGTGAATCCCGAGATCTGCCTTATGTGCCACGGCGCAAATCCCTACGAGTTGATGGGTCTGCCTATGCCATGGTCGGAATCGAGAGGACTGTTCCAAAACGATTGCCTGCTCTGCCACGCCAATATCCGCACCAATAGGCACCGGGTCAATTATTTGAAAGCCGATGCCATCGAGGTGGCGGCAAAGAAGGATCCGGACGTCTGTTATGGCTGTCATGGAGGGCGGCAGTGGTACCGCATAGGCTATCCCTATCCCAGGCATGCCTGGAAGGGTATGTCCAGTAATACACCGGAGTGGGCGAAGGACAGACCGACTGAATCGGAACCCAGGTTCCGCATTAGAACCCAGCAGGCTTCGAACTAGTCAACTGGCGACAGCGAGGTACGGATGAGTATCGATAACCTTAAAAACAATCTATCAGAGCGGTTGAATCTCACCAGGCGCTCGTTCCTGAAGTCAGCCGCAGCGGGTGGTGCGACCTTGGCTGCCGGAGGCTTGGTGGATTTAAAGACTGCCAAGGAGGCCAAGGCCTTTGCCTATGAGCCCTATCCGACTGACGATCAACTGGAGACTGTGGTTACCAGTTGCGCGCATAACTGTGGTTCGCGACACATGCTGGTTGCGCACAAATGGAAGGACGTTATCGTGCGGCTTTCAACGGATGACGGAAGGTATCAACGAGGGGGTCACTTCGGCAAGGACAATAATGAAGAACCGCAACTGAGGGCCTGCCTGCGGGGACGTTCCTATCGTCAACGCCTCTATTCGGCGGAACGGCTACTCTATCCGATGATGCGAGTGGGTGAGCGGGGCGAGGGAAAATTCAAGCGTGTAACCTGGGACGAGGCGCTGGATTTCGTTGCCAAGAAGATGGTTCATATCAAGGATACCTACGGCCCTACCGCGCTGGTGGATCAGAGTTATGCCGGGGCATCATACGGCGTATTGCACAAGTCTGATCAGATAGAGGGACTGTTGGGCCGCTTCCTTGGAATGTTTGGCTGCCGCACCAGTTCCTGGTCCGTGCCCTCCTATCAGGGTACGACATTCAGCTCGCGCATGACCTTCGGAACCATCGAGGATGGCAATGAAGACGATGCATTCGCACACTCCAAGCTGATGATCATGTGGGGTTGGAATCCCGCCTATACATTCCATGGCGGCAATACCTTCATGTACATGCGCATGGCCAAGCAGCGTGGTTGCAAGTTCGTGCTGGTCGACCCGCAGTACACCGATTCCGCGGCCGCCTATGACGCCTGGTGGATACCCATCCGTCCGAATACCGACGCGGCGATGATGGCGGGAATGGCCCACTACATTTTTACCAACGATCTGCACGACCAGGGTTTCATCGATCAGTTCTGTCAAGGCATGGATGCAGGGACCATGCCTGAGTGGGCCAAGGACAAAGAGAACTTCAAGGATTACATCCTCGGCAAGTATGACAATGAGCCGAAAACGCCGGAGTGGGCATCCAAGATCTGCGGTGTCCCGGCCAAGGATATCATCAAGCTGGCGGATATGTATGCACGGACGAAACCCGCCGCATTGAAGGCGTCCTGGGCGCCGGGCAGGAACGCCTACGGCGAACAGTACAACCGCATGGCGGCTGCACTGCAGGCGATGACAGGCAATATCGGCAACCTGGGCGGTTGCGCCGAGGGTGTCGGCAAGGCCTGGCATGCGGAAGCGGTGGCCTACCCATACGACCAGTACTCGAACATCTGGTTTCAGTCAATCAAGTCGGATCGTTGGGCCCACTGCGTGCTCAACTACCCCAATGTGAAAAGAGAGGAGATAGGCCTTTGGCCAAGGGAAGACAATACCGATGGGCAGATCCCGAACATCAAGGGCATCTTCTGGCAGGGATCTGACTGGTTCAACCAACTCACCAACATCAACAAAGAGATTGAGGCGATAAACAAGCTTGAGCTGGTGGTCTGCATGGATTCGACCATTACACCATCCGGTCTCTACGCCGACATTCTGTTCCCCATCGCAACCCATTTCGAGCGGCACGATGTGGCCTTGCCTTGGTACAAAGGTCATTACTATATCCACCGGCCTAAAGTGATCGAGCCAATGGGCGAGTCGAAGACCGATTTCCAGGTGTTCACCGAATTGGCCTACCGAATCGGCGGCGATGTCTTCGGCCAGGCATTCAATCCAAAAGCGAATCGCGACTATTTCCATGTCAATGACAATGTGGATGAGGCCTACCTGAAAGAGTGGTGGGTGCAAAAGGTCATGCACCATCAGCATGTCGACATGAGCTGGGAAGAGTTCAAGCAGAGAGGCGTCTACAAGTTCACGTTCGACCAGCCGCATGTGGCGTTCAGGGATCAGATAGAGAAGGGTGCTGCGTTCCAGACGCCGTCCGGCAAGATTGAAATCCTTGCCACCCAACTGGCGCAGATCACGGATTGGAAACGGACCATGTACGGATATGAGATACCCTATATCCCGAAGTGGGTCGAACCATGGGAGTCATTGAACAGTCCCAAGACCGCAAAATATCCGTACCATCTTGTTTCTCCCCATCCGCGCTGGCGCACCCACTCCATATTCAACAACTGCAGCTGGTTGCGCGAGACCTATGAACAGGAAGTCACGATCAACGCCTCGGATGCGAAAAAGCTTGGGGTGAAGACCGGTGATACCGTCGAGGTGTGGAACGACCGCGGCAAGGTGGTTGTGCCTGTCTATGTGACGGAGCGCTGCATGCCGGGTGTGGCCGTACTGCATGAGGGGGTGTGGATCGACCTCGACGAGAACGGCGTCGATCGGGCAGGCAACCCGGATATGCTGACCCTGGATGAGCCAAGCCCCGCGGGGGCATTCGCTTACAATACCGTGTTGTGCGATATCCGGAAGACGGACCTTGTACATCGACCTGGCTGGGACAAGCTGGCAACATCTCGTGCCCATGTTTTTAGGCGTGACCTTTAATCTTGGAGGATAGAGATATGTCAGACAAAAGAGATAAAGCCAGGATAAAGGAAGCGGTCAAGCGCCGTAAGCGCGTCACCTATAAACCAGTCGTACCCGACAAACAGTTGGGATTTGTCCATAACAATGTTGACTGTATAGGCTGCAGGGCCTGCGAAATAGCATGTAAGGACAAAAACGGACTGGCTGCAGGTCCGAGATTCAGACGGGTCCAATACATAGAGGGCGGAACCTATCCGGATGTCTTTGCCTATAAGGTCAACATGTCCTGTAACCATTGCGAATCGCCGGCCTGTTTGCCGACCTGCCCGACCGGGGCCATCTTCAAGCGCAAGCAGGACGGCATTGTCGATATCGATTCCACCTTATGTATAGGTTGCCGGCGCTGTGAAGCCGCATGCCCTTTCGGCGCACCACAATTCGATCCAAGCGACTCCATCGTCAAGAAGTGCAATATGTGCGTGGACGAGATCGAGGCGGGGAGAAAGCCTTACTGTGTCATGGCCTGCATGATGCGTGTATTGGATATCGGACCGGTTGAAAAGATCTGGAACGGTTCATTGGAGACGGTTGCGATAGGGCCCAATGACGCGGTTTCGCGCCAGGTAAAGAATATGTCGAATATCGAGTTGACAAAGCCTTCAATCGGCTTTGTGGCACATAGCAAAGGCAAGGTCAAGTGATGGCGGAAGTAAAGGATAGAGATGACAATACGAGTGTTGAACTATTGCACACTTTCAAACAGGCAGTAGCCGATGACTTGGATATGCTGGCCCTGCTGCATCAAGAAGAGCCTGACCGCGAGATTCTTGAGGCCTTGCGAAACTTTGACTTTCCACATTCCATGGGATTGAAGCTTGTTTCCCAAGAGGGTGTTCACGCGATTGACTTGATGAGTCGAGCGGTTGGTTCATTTCCCGAGTCATTGGATGACGATTTGCTCGACGAACTGGCCGCTGATTATGCCGATATCTACCTGAATCACAGCCTGCAGGCGTCGCCCCTGGAATCGGTCTGGTTGGATGAAGAACACTTGACCTGCCAGGAGAGCATGTTTCAGGTCAGGGCCTGGTATGAGCTCTACGGCCTGATGGCTGAAGATTGGCGTATCAGGCCCGATGACGATCTGGTTCTGCAGCTTCAGTTCGTTTCCTATCTTTTCTCCAATCAGAAGAGCGAAAAACACCTTCAGGACGCTGCCCGATTCATGGATGAGCATCTGCTGCGCTGGCTCGCTGATTTCTCCCATCGGGTGGCAAGCAGATCCGCAACCCCCTATTTTGCCGGTGTAGCGCTGTTGACCGCTGCCTATTGCGAGGAGCTGAGGGATCTGCTGGCGGTCGTCATCGGTCAACCGAGGCCTTCGCCGGAAGAGATAGCAGAGAGAATGAAGCCCAATGCGCCGAAACAAGAGGTTTCTCTCAGCTACATGCCTGGAATGGGGCCGGCTGTTTGAATTAGAGACGATCGGGCAGGCGGATGGCTGCTTGATCGGCATTGTTTTTTCCCATACAAGCATTAGGAGAGGATCCAATGAAGATGAGCAAAAGCAATTGGGTGGTTGCCGGGTGTGCCGCTGCGGTATTGGCGATCAACACACAAGGCGTCTTTGCGGATGCCGCCGCCGGCAAGGGCATCTACGAGGGTGTGGGCGGTTGCGTGGCCTGCCATGGGCTGAGCGGGCAGGGTGACGGACCGGCAGGTATGGCGCTGAATCCAAAGCCGCGGAGTTTCGTGGAGGGTGCCTATATCTACGATACGGATGGGGACGGACAACCCGGTACAGACGCCGACCTGGTCAATGTCATCAAGAATGGAACAACCAAGTATGGCGGCGCGCCGACGATGCCGGGCCGCGCCGATATTCCAGATGCTGACATCCAGGCGATCGTCGCCTATATCAAAAGCATGAAAAAGTAGCACGGCAGTCAATCGCTGTATAATGGAATCGCGATGCCGCTGAAAGAGCTTTTCGACCGCATCCGGCATGAAGAGAAATTGCCGGATGTGGTCTCCGAACGCTGCGTTCATGAACTGGTGGAGGTGGCGAGCTGTACATCTTGCGTCGATGTCTGCCCGCAACGGGCCTGGTCCTTGGATGATGACGCGTTAAATCTTGATACAACGCTCTGCGACGGCTGCGGACTGTGCAGGCCTGCCTGTCCTGAGGACGCGATTTCCATCGAGCATGAGATTCTCATAGGTGACTGGGGAGAGAGGAAGATTGCTCTCTGTGCATGTGAACAGGCGGTAGTCCCACAAAAGATTGCTGTCGTTCCCTGCATCCATCTTGTCGGGGTAAAGGATATCCTGAAGCTGCATCGGCAAGGTTATTCGGAATGGCTCGTCGCAACAGGCAGCTGTTCAGAGTGTTCGCGCAACCGTGGTGTCAAACTCACGGAAAGAGTTGACCGGATCAACGCCGCGCTTTTCGTCAACTCGTCAGCACCGGTAAGCTTGTATCGAGTAAACAGTGCCGAATGGCAGCGCACCAGCAATCTATTGGTTGAGGAACTTGCGATATCCAGACTCAGTCGTCGAGGATTTCTGCGGGGTATGCTTGATGGCGGAGTCGGCGCCAAATCAGCCATCCACAAGCTGTATGAAAGCGAAAATGATCCATTCGAATCGCCGGGAGAGCTGATGCCGGAGAGTGGCAGCTCTTCTGTCTGGCCCTATGCGCCATGCATCGATTCCGTTCGGTGTAACGGCTGCGATGCCTGTATCAAGCTCTGTCCGCATAGGGCCATTGAGTTCAATGACAGCGGTGAGCAACCGTATTATAGAATGGAGCCACGATCCTGTACTGGTTGTGGCATATGCGTGGATGTGTGTAGCGAGGACGCTATATCGGTCAAGACATGGTCGCAAATTGAAAATCGGGATGTGGCACTGGTGCGCATGAAATGTTCAAGCTGTGGCAACCCGGTGCATTTGCCGGCTGAAAGCAGGTTGCGATTGCAGGATAACTGCAGAATCTGTGCTCAAGTCAATCATCATAAAAACCTTTATCAAATAGTAGAATAAGTTACCGTCTTCCGTGTAGCTGAAGGTTTCTTCTCAAATTATAAAGAATTCATAACATCCGTTTCATGCCTAAAGACAAACAGGGCTCTCTATGCTCTACTTGAGTGTACGATGGTTTTCCAGGGCAAGTAATAA
>QBVC01000005.1 GCA_003058495.1 gamma proteobacterium symbiont of Ctena orbiculata
TGCCTCTTTCGCAGCAGCGGCAGGGATGCCGCGGTAGCCCCTTCAGCACAGGGACGTGCTGTTGGGGCGGCGGAGAAAGAGGCACACCAGCCGCCGTGACTGTTTAAACGTGCGACAAGATGTACCCTACGTCTTGAAAAGCATTTCAACTCACTCCCACGCACCAGGGTGGGAATGGATCGATTTGGTCGAGGCGCAGGATCGGGTATGGGTTCCCACGGCGGACCGTGGGAACCAGACAAATCAACATATGCGTTGATTTGCGTTCATTTGCGGACTGAATAGTCTTAGTGGGTAAGCACCCAGCTGACGATGGTACGAATGTTATCCTCGGAGACATGGGCATTGGGCGGCATCGGGATCTGGCCCCAGGTACCCACAGCGCCGTTCTTCACCTTGCCCACCAGCGTATCCAGGGCGGCGGCATCGCCCTTGTATTTGGCCGCGACCTCCTTGTAGGCCGGGCCGACCACCTTGGTTTCGATCTGATGGCAGGCCATGCAGCCCGATTGGGTGGCCAGGGCCAGCGCATCACCGCCGGCGGGCGCTGCGGCAGCGGCCGGCGCAGCGGCTTCAGGGGCAGAGGCCTCGGCGGCCGGTGCCTCGGCAGCGGGTGCATCCGCGGCGGCAGGCGCTGCGGCGGCGGTCTCCATGGCCGGAGCGGCTGCAGGCTTGGCCTCTCCCGCCACATTCACCTTGCCGATCGGGGCGATTCTTTCGAGCACATCCGCCCGCTCCTCGGCCAGCAGCTGGCTGGATAATCCCGCCAGGACAATCAGGGCGGACAGGGTAACGGCTTTGATCTTCACGGGCTTCTTCCTCCGTTGTAACGCTTGAGGCCCAGCACATGGGCGATTCGCAAAACCCGGCGATTATACCCACAGGCGGCAAAAAGTTCGAACCGGCCTTCTCCCCAGGCCATATTCCCAATTTAGCGCGAGAAAGGAATAGTCCATTCCGGCATGGGGTTGGACGCCGCCGGCCCCTGTCGTTACACTACGCGTCCTACTCCGCGCCCGTAGCTCAGCTGGATAGAGTACCGCCCTCCGAAGGCGGGGGTCACAGGTTCAAATCCTGTCGGGCGCGCCAATTATTTCAGGGTGCTCGGTTAGTTACTATTCTCAGACCCGCATTTCTCGGCATCCTGTTTCCCTCGTCTAAGTTTTTATCTAGCTCCATGGTCGGCGCGTAAATTCCATCTTTGGGGAAGGTACAAACCCCTTCGTGAGAACAATCCGGAAAGCCCTGGCGCTGATTGGCTTGCTGGCAGAGGAGATCCTCAAACACGCAATGAGCTTGGTCGTCTATGGCATGGCTCTGGCCAAGAATTTCCGGGATGTGCTAATCGGCAAGCATCCCAAGGCCCAATACTACCTACCGCAGAAAGCGCCGGAGAAAGGCACCGAAAAATTAGGGCAGTTCTGGATTCGACGGTGGCTTGATGGTCGGATCACCCGGGAAGGAATTCTCGATCAGGTTCCAGCACACACGCTGGATTACCCGATTAACCATAGAGCTCGAGTGCCCTTGAACAGATTACGAGCTGAATTTCTGCCTAAAGGTGAATTGGATTTTGGAGATTAATGATCGAATCCAGGAAAATACGGCTCACTTTTTCTGCTGCTCTGACAGATCCTGCAAGTAAGACACCAGTTCATGGACAAGGGTTGTCGGATTGTCTGTTCCTGCTGCTTCGGCGGCAGCTAGTGCGCGTATGGCGTTGTGATTGGCGGTATCTAGATTCTCTCGAGTCCGCTCATGCCAGCCCTTTATACCTTTTTCGTAGTCCGGAATTCCTCGAACCTTTAGTTCGTCCAGTACATGATCACAAGGAGATTTCGTTCCGCTACCAGTGTACGGATGAGTGGTGTAATGAAAATGGAGAAGCAACCAGTATTCAAAACATGGAACTGATGTTATTGCCTCGAATCTTGCTTTGCCAACGCTGCGTTTTCCTTGGCGCTTATTGAGGGGTCTTGCTGATATACGCTCGAGCGCTGCCGAATAATCTTCATGCATATCTCGATCGAATACACAAAATACGGCATCAAAATCTGGCTCCAGGTCAAAAAGACGGAGCGCTTCGTTAACCACACTCTTTGGGCTTGATCCGCATTCACCGGTGACCTGGATATTGTCACGATGTAATCCTAAAGCATCCCGAAGTTCTTCGAAATAATACGGCTCTGTTTTCTCGCCCTCGCACACAATCAAAACAACATCATAAGGCTCTCGTTTAACTTTTTTTCGGCATAATGACTCTTTCGTGCGATGCTTTCTCTTATGAAATAGATCGTCCGATCCCATCAGGCGCTCTTCCTATGTGGATGTGGCAAAGCACCATAGCGCCCCCTCAAATAGCCGCGTTCAATAGCTTCGCCTTTCCGAGGACTGAAGTCGGTAAGCGGGTAGAGATGAGTTGAACGATTTTTATCCTTCTCAACGAACCAGATCTGATCCCGTCGGAAAACGCCCTCCTGCAAGGTAACATCATGCGTCGTAAAAATAAGTTGGGCATTATTGGGATTCGATTCGGCCCCATGCATTAATTCGACCAAATAGCGCACTAATTTCGGATGCAGGCTAGTGTCCAACTCATCCATCACCATGACCATGCCCTTCTCTAATACATCCAACCAAGGACCAGCCAATGCGAACATATTGTGGGTGCCATCTGATTCCTCCGGCATCCCAAAGGGGATCATTTCACCAGATTCGTTCTGCTCGTGTAGAAAACCGATATTAATCTTTTCCTTGCCAATTAGATCTCGGCGCAATTGATCTGGCAGTTCACTGGGCAGATCATCATTGGTGATCTTACTAGTCTTGATATTCAGACCGTCGATACCGAGATCGGCTTCCTGAAGAAAACGGAGCACTGCCCGTCTATCTTGCTCATCCCTACAGCGTTGGGCTGTGTAGTGTTCATATTCAATTGGAAATTCTCCACGAGAAGGCACCACTACTAAACGTTTTTCAAACCAATCAAATACCGGCCGTAGCTGTTCGTTATTCAATTGCACCGCTGTGGAGAGAAAAAGCGCATTTGATCGAGTCGCCTCCTCAAGCAGTTTCTTTTGTCCCTTGAACGACGGGCCGAAGTACCATTCATAGTCATTCTTTTTCTCGTCAAAACGACGGGCAAACCAACGTTGTGCTCGGCTTGATGGGTAAGCGAACAACCATTCTTCGTCGATCCTCTCAGCGGTTGTTGAAAAACCGTACTGATATCGCATACCGTCTTCGATGAATAGGATCTCGAATTCACTCGGCGCACTTTGATTTTCCGCAGCCAGCTTGAAAGGAGTGACATCGATCTCTTCACCCCGTTGCGTACTTGCTGAACCCTGCACAAACTTGCGAATGAAATGTAACGCACGGACCAGGTTACTTTTCCCGGCTGCGTTCGGACCATACATTACTGCGGAGCGTAATAGCCGGGGAGTGCTACTTACACCGGAATCAAAGGAATTCTCCGTCTTGCGCTCCCGTCCCTGGGCGGCCACAAGCGAAAGGCTTTGTGTGTCACAAATTGATCGATAATTCGCAACGCTGAACTCGATTAGCACCTGACACCCCCTGTGTGATAGCATTTTAGATCTATTTTTGCATATTTTCTGCAAAATTCTAGGTCTAATTAATATTTTTTTTACTGGAGACCTCAAATCTTTTGGAAAAAAAGGGGGCAGCAGTGCGTCTCTGCCGGTTGCGAGGGTGGCTGGCAAGCCAGCAACGTGACCAAATCGTGACGCAACTGGGTCACTGCATGACCGAACGAGTCTCTTTGAGACACAGAGGCGTGGGGCCAGACGCGCTAGCTCATTGATTAATATATACTCTTAACTCCACCACCGCCGTCCGAAAGCGGGAACCACAGGTTCAAATCCTGTCGGGCGCGCCATCTTGTCTCCGCGACATCTTTTTCAACGAATACCCGTCCGGCATGGCCCTGGCACAGTCACCGGGGCCTGACGGCAGGCGCCATCCGTCCCGATTCCCTGTCATACCCCCACCCAGGGCCTCATGAACAACCACGGGAATCGTGCCGTTTTCTCCGTTGTTGTTTCCCGGAATAGGTGGAAAATTCATATTTCCTGTTGCAGGAGCATTAAAGCCCGCTCTGGTTCCGGCCGATGAAACTATAGTTCACCGGCGAATTTGCCTCACAAGGGTTGCAGTTTGGGTATCTATGGGAAATCTGGGAATGAATAATCAAAGGAATCGCAGACGATACCCGCGACTGGATGTAGACATCCCGGCCACGATCGAATACCAGTCCCAGGTCTTCTCGAACTGTCGCATGCTCAATTACTCCCGCGGCGGCGTCTACCTGCAATGCAAGGACGAGGCCCTGACCAGCGCCGTTCCCCAAGGCTATGCACCTGAGTCTGAACGGCAGAGCGTGCTGCTTTCACTCCCCGATGAATCACTCAAGGTATGCGCCCATATCGTCTACTTCAGCGGCGGAGGCATGGGACTCGCGTTCTGCGACAGCGAGGGCGAAAGGCTTTATGAATCGCTCTATGCGAGAAGACCCGCAGACCAGGACAGCGACAAGGATTCCAGGGTCTGCAGTCCAGCCCAGAGCCGGGAGCTTGTGCACAAGCTCAAGCAAAACACATCACCCTTTCTCGAAGCCGGGTTGGCCGCTTTCTTCTCCCAGGCACATGAGGAGCTGCAACATCTTATTGCGGATACCAGCGACCCCCGGGAAGAGTCGTCCCTCTTTTACGCCCTCAACAGTCTGGAGAAAGACCAGGCAGCCCTCTGTGAACGCTTTCTTCAGTTGGCGGAGAGAAATTTCGCCCTGCTGGTGGGAGAAGAGACGGAGGAACAGCAGTCCGCATCGGAACGGTCCGAAGATTTGGCGCTGGTGGATACCCAGGAGGTGGATACCTGGATTCTGATCAACAAACTGGCGCGTCGGGTAGAGTCCGACCACGCACGCAACCTCTACCATATCGAGAGCGCGCTCAGTTATCTCTGCCAGGACAATGTACACAACGAGCTCAATCCCATAGCGCCGATCAGCCTGTTGACGATCGTCAAAAAGATACTCGATGGCTATCAGTTCGATGTGACCGTCACCCGATTGCTGCTGAACAGGTTCTGCAAGACCCTGCTCAACGATCTCGGTCTCCTTTACGAGGAGTTGTTACAGCTTTTGCGTCAGCAGAAGATCATCGGCTTGGAGCGGGAGGTCCAGGAGCGCTGGACCATCGTCAAGAATCCCGAACCCGTCACTGCCGTCAACAGCCCCATCGACAACATCACTGCCCTGAATAACCTCAATCCGGTTGACCAGGATCAGGCTTCGATCCAAAGCATGACCGAGACCGAACGTAAAGGGGTGCTGACCAGCCTGGCTTCACTCTCCCGGCTGCAGGCATCCACCCTGCAACAGCAGGTTCAGCAACTGCTGCAGGAGGAGAGCCGCAATCCGGTGGAGTTGTCAGACGAGGCCCGGGCGGCCATCGGCGCCGGTGAGGAGCTGGTGGCCACACTGAGCAAGGATCCACTGATCACCGAGGAGCTGCGGACTCTGTTGGGCAGCCTCAAGTTCCTGGTTATCGAAGCGGTGTTGCAGGATACCAGCCTGCTGGAGAACGGCAGCCACCCGGTGCGGCGCCTGCTCGACTCGATCGAGTCGCTGAAACCCTATATCAACAGGGGAAGCCGCGCATCCCTGTTGCGCGATCGTGATGCAAGCCGACTCGCGGCCATCACGGAGGCGGTCGAGGACGGTCAACACAGCCATCTGGACGAGGTGACCCTGGAGATCGAGGCGCTGCAACAGGAACAGCAGGAGCGATTCGAATCGAATCGAAAACTCTCCATCTCTCGCTGCCTCAAAGACGAAAAACTGCGCCAGGCCCAGGTGTCGACCTATGAGGCCCTGTCGAATCTGCTGCTGGAGCAATCCATCTCCCCGGTTATCGACAAGCTGCTTGGCTTCGGCTGGGTCAATCTGTTGATCCAGACAGCGGTACTGGAAAAATCCGACGCCAAGGGCTGGCGCAACTACCTGCAGATAGTCGATCTGCTGCAGCGGCTGTTTACCGATACCCAGGGCAAGCACAAACTGTCGGATGATCAGCGGCAGGCCCTGTTGTCGATGGTCCGCAAGGGCTTTACCGACTATCCGATCTACGCGGATCAGGCCGAGTCGTTCCAGCAGGAGCTGCATCGACTGCTCGAGGATGAAGCGGACAACAACATCACCCCGCAACAGCTGATAGCGGTGGATGAGGCCTATCTGCAGCGCTATTTTCAGGGCATGGACATCCATCCCGCGGGCCAGACGCAGAATCATGAGAACGGAGATTGGCAGACACGGGTAAACGAGATCGCGCTCGATACCTGGCTTGTGCAACAGTGTGACGAGGGAACCCTGAGGATACTCAGCCTGGCCTGGAAGAATCCACAGACAGGCCGCTACCTGCTGGTGGATGGAGACGGCTACAAGGTGCTCGATGAGGAGCTGCCTCATCTGGCTGAACGCTTCGCGGAGCAGCAGATCTATCCGATGGAGAGGGTGACGCAACCGATTGTGGAGCGTACCGTCGAGACCATCCTCGCCAATACCTACGACAGCTTCAAGCATGAGTCCGCCATCGACTCTCTCACCGGTCTCAGCAACCGGCGCTCGTTTGAAGCCGAATTGAGCCGGCATATCAGTCTTGTGGATGGACAGGAGGAGGCCGGTGTTCTGATTCTGCTCAATCTGGATAAGTTTCAGGTGGTCAACAACCTGTGTGGATTTGAAGGTGGCGACAGCCTGCTGCAGAAGGTGACCGATATTCTCCTCAACTATATGCCGGAGAAGGGTTACCTGGGACGCATTGGTGACGACGAGTTCTCCCTGCTGTTACCGGGACACGACCTGGAAAAGGGCTACCAGGCCGCGGAGATGCTGCGCCAGGCGATCAACGAGTATGATTTCGAATGGCAGGGAAGAATGATCCCCACTTCCACCAGTGTCGGGGTCGTTGAAATAGGCGCGGATAGACAGCGGGCCGACAAGCTGCTGCAGGCCGCCCTGGCCGCCTGCAACCGGTCCAAACAGGGTGGGGGCAACTGTACCCGGGTCTACCTGGAGAGCGACTCCGCCTATCAGGAACATCAACAACTGGTGGAGTCCCTGCCGGCGATCAAGGAGGCGCTGACCAAGGGGCGCCTGGAACTCTTCGTGCAGCCCATCGTACCGCTGCAGGAGTCGGAAGGATTGACGCAACACCATGAGATCCTGCTGCGGGTCCGCGATGGTGCCGGAAACCTCGAATCACCACAGGCCTTCATCCGCGCCGCAGAGGAGTATGACATGATGCGGGATGTCGACCGTTGGGTGGTCGAGGCCTTCTTCCGTGAGGTCGAACCCTACGCCGACAGGCTGCCGGAGGGCGAGAGCTTTTCCATCAACCTCTCGGGCATGTCGGTGGGGGATGATGCGTTCAAGAACCGGCTGATTGAGCGCATCAAGGCATCGCCGCTACAATCCAGGCACATCGGATTCGAGATCACGGAGACCGTGCTGGCCGGCGATATCAGCGACACCGCGGCCGCGATCAACGAAATACGCCAGCTGGGCTGCTCATTTTCCCTCGATGATTTCGGCTCGGGCTATGCCTCCTTCTCCTATCTGCGGGATTTCCCCGTCGACTTCGTCAAGATCGATGGGGTTTTTGTACGCGAAATTCTCAACAAACCCGCCGATTACGCCACGATCAACTCCATCACCGAGATCGCCCACTTCATGGGCAAGCAGGTCATTGCGGAGTTCGTTTCGGACGAGAATACCGGGTTGGCCCTGAAAAACATGGGCGTGGATTATGGACAGGGCTACCACTACGGCAAGCCGCGGCCCCTGCTGGAGCTGCTGACGGAGATTGCCGACGAGAAGGGTGAGATCGGTGTCTTGTGACGGCGAGACGTCTGATAGGCATTTGCGCAAAAAAAAAACCGCCGGGCGATATCACCCGGCGGCTGTTTTTATAACCGCGGTTGGCGGTTACTTTGGCAGCGGCTTACTTGGCTTCAGCCGGTGCCTCGGTGGTCTCTCCACCCATGCCTTCGAAGGCGCTGAACTCAGCGGCGTCGACCATGCCGTTCTCGTCTTTGTCGATGCTGCTCCAGTTCTTGCTCACTTCAGGATCCGCGGCGGCCTCTTCAGCGCTGATAGAACCATCCTGATTCACATCGAGGGTGGCGAAATCGGTGCCGGCGACGAGCGTCGTGCTGAGTGCCAGACCGCTGAACATACCAATCATTGTAGCCAGAGTTCTCTTTTTCATAGTTTCCTCCTCGTAGTTGAGAGTTGAGTTGAACTCGGCGCTTTAGTTGCACACCCCGTGCCAATCAACGAGAACCGTGCAGAATCAATCGGATAGCATTTTTCACCCTGACCCTTGCCCGGCAGAATCCCCAATATCTGTCGCCATACACAGACAGCTCTCGGCGGTTTTCCTTAACCACTTGAAAAAAACAGCAAATATTTGTCGCCTATTGG
Organism: gamma proteobacterium symbiont of Ctena orbiculata; assembly: GCA_003058495.1. Taxonomy (GTDB): domain Bacteria; phylum Pseudomonadota; class Gammaproteobacteria; order Chromatiales; family Chromatiaceae; genus Thiodiazotropha. Next base: position 8,507 of record QBVC01000005.1, read on the forward strand.
CGACAACCCAGGCAGGTGGCAGTCAAATTCGTGGCGATTGGCCTATCCCCACTTGTGGAGAGTGAAAGCGGGCAGATATCATCTCGGGTCAGGATGAAATCAAAGTCGGGATCCAAACCCTTTTTCTCTTTCTCCTCCCTGCTTCTGGGTGGATTCCTCGTGGTTCTGTTTCCCCTGCTCGGCGGGATATTCAACATCAGCTATCAGCTGGATCGCATCGCGGCGGACGGCCGTCGCGCGGTCCTGGTCACCGAGGAGGTAACCCTGTTGAGCCGCCAGATGGCGGAGGCCGTGCTCTCCCTGCAGCGGGCATCGGGCCAATACTATGTCCTCGAAGACCCTGCCCTGCTGGGCAGACTCGAGAAATCCCATCAACGCATCCTGGACACCGTCGCCGGTCTGCGAGGCATGCCGCTGGACGACAGCCAGGTGGCGTTGCTGGACGAGATAGCGACCCGGGAGTCCGCCCTGTTTCAGCAACTGAAAAGCGCGCGCCGGACCGGCGCGGACGATTTTGAGTCGTTCAAACCCGCTTTCGATCAGATCCACCAGAGCGTCTCCACCCTGACCGACCAGCTGGGGACGCTGATCCAGCAGCAGCAGGCCAAGCTGCGCAAGATGGCCGACCTTGTGCAACGCACAATGATCTGGCAGAGCGCGGCCCTCATCGTGCTCTCGCTGCTGTTGGCCGCCCTGCTCTCCTGGCTGCTGAGCCGGCCCGTACGCCAACTCAGCACCAGCATAAGCCGCCTGGGCGACGACGACCTCGAGACCCGGGTATCGGTTACCGGTCCCAGCGACATGGTCAGCCTGGGCAACCAGTTGGACTGGCTGAGAATGCGACTGATCGAGCTGGAAGAGGACAAGCAGCGATTCTTCCGCCAGGTATCCCATGAACTCAAGACCCCCCTGGCCGCACTGTGGGAAGCGGTGGATCTGCTCTCCAACGAGGTAGAGGGGGAACTCACCCATCAGCAGAGCGAGATCCTCGGCATTATGCGAAGCAGTGTTCGCGCCCTCCGGGCGAGGATCGAGGAACTGCTCAACTACCAGCATGCGCTGCATCAGACAAAGGATCGGCAACAGGCAAGGGTTTCGTTAGAATCATTGGTGGACAGGGTTGCCCGGAGTCTCGACCTCTCCCTGAAGGCGAAACAGCTCTATCTCCAAAGCTCGGTGTCGGGGATCATGCTGCAGGTTGACGAATCGCAGCTGGAGATCGTACTCAAAAACCTGGTCAACAACGCAATCCGCTTCAGTCCGCTGGGCGGTAGAATAGAGATCCGGGGGGAAATCCGCGAAGATGAAACCCAGATCACTGTCTGTGACCAGGGCCCTGGCATTCCTCCTGACGATAGGGCATATATCTTCGAGCCCTTTTATCAGGGCAAGAATCAGACCCCCGGTCTGATCCAGGGCAGCGGGCTCGGGCTGGCGATTGCCAGGGCCCACATTGAAGCACACGGAGGAAAACTCATTCTGATGGAAGGAATTAAATCCGCCACCTGTTTTCAGATCAGCCTGCCGGTAGAGAGAGAGGCTGCAGACGATGAATCTTAGGCAATCGGGTGTTTTACTCAGCATAATCTGGCTCACCGGCTGTGCAGCGACGGGGCAGGTCGCCAGGACGGATGCTGTCGAAACAGCCGCGACCAAGGAGAGCAACACGGGAGCCGGGAAGACGGAAGCGATGCGGCCGGCCGCGGCAGACTCGGCAATCGATGATCCGGAGACTGTAAATGCGGCTGCCAGCGTGGGGGTGAATCAAGTCCTGACATTGTCGCGATTGCTGCAGCGCCTGGACCGTGTTGCCGCCCTGGAAGCCGGACCGGAAAAGCAACGGCTCCAGCAACTGGACGCCAGGTTCGCTGAGCTGGATCCCGCCGACAGGTATGAATTCGCCTTGCTGCTCACCCGCAGGAGTTCAAGCAACAGATCGCTGAACCGGGCCATCTCGATCCTGGACGAGTTGCAGGAGCGCGTAAATGACCGGATCGTGGCAGAGATACTGCTGCTGCATCAGCGCTATTTTACCCTGAAAAAACAGTACCGTTCGCAACGCAGTAAGAGCATTGAACTTGAAAAGAAGATCGAACGCCTCAAGGGACTCGAGCAGGACCTGGACAAATCGAATACCCGCATGCAGGAACCCCTGCATCCCTTGCCTGGAGCGCCTCGGCAGCCGTGAACAGAAACCGCATACTCCTGGTTGATGACGACCCCGACCTGCTGAAGCTGCTGTCGATACGCCTGACATCCGCCGGTTACCATGTGGAGTCCGCATCCAGCGCCGAGCAGGCCCTGGCCAATATCGCCCTCGCCAGACCCCGGGTGGTGATTACCGACCTGCGCATGCCCGGCATGGACGGTATGGCGCTGTTTCAACATCTCCACAACGAGGACCCGACCCTGCCCGTGATCCTGCTGACGGCCCACGGCACCATCCCGGATGCGGTGCAGGCGACCAAGTGCGGGGTGTTCGCCTATCTGACCAAACCCTACGATCCCAAGGCCCTGCTGCAGCTGGTCGAGCGCGCCGCCGCCCTGCCGCTGCCGGATGAGTCGACCCAGGATGCGGAGGATGAAGCCTGGAGGGAGGAGATCGTTACCGCCAGCCCGCTCATGGTGTCACTGCTCGCCGAGGCCCGGCTGGTGGCCGAAAGCGACTCCAATGTCTTCATTCAGGGAGAGTCCGGCACCGGTAAAGAGCTGCTGGCCCGCGCCATCCACAAGGCGGGATCAAGGGTCGACAAGCCTTTCGTGGCGATCAATTGCGCCGCCATTCCTGAACAGCTGCTCGAGTCAGAACTCTTCGGTCACGCCAAGGGGGCCTTTACAGGCGCCGTGTCGACACGGGAGGGACTGTTCAAAAACGCCAGCGGCGGTACGGTTTTCCTCGATGAGATCGGCGATATGCCCCTTGCGCTCCAGGCCAAGCTGCTGCGGGTGCTCGAGGACCGGGAGATCCGGCCGATCGGCTCCAGCCAGATGATCCCGGTAGACCTGAGAATCATCTCCGCCACCCATCGCGATCTCGAGGAGGCGGTCGCCAAGGGTGAGTTTCGCGAAGACCTCTTCTATCGGCTCAATGTGGTGAGCCTCTCGATTCCGTCGTTGAAACAGCGTAGGGAGGACATTCCACTCCTGGCCCGCCACTTCCTGGAGCAACAGTCCGGGAAGCGGCGCGCCGAGTCCTTCACGCCGGAGGCGATGGAACTGCTCATCGCCAACGACTGGCCGGGCAATGTGCGTCAGCTGCTCAACGTCGTAGAGCAGTGCTGCGTGCTCTGTACCACCAGCCTGATATCGCCCGCCCTGGTGGCCAGGGCGCTGCACAACAAGGTGGCGGGAAGCGATCTCACCTACGCAAATGCAAAGCAGCAGTTCGAACGGGATTACCTGATACGGCTGTTGAAAATCACCGGTGGCCGGGTCTCCGAGGCGGCGCGCCTGGCGGGGCGCAATCGCACCGAGTTCTACCGCCTGCTCTCCAAGCATGTGCTGAGTCCATCCATGTTCAAAGGCAACGATCTCTGAATGCAGCATTGAAACAGAGGGTTTCGAGCCAATCCCTCAGCGCTGACCTATAATTCGTCAATGGGCAGGCTCACGAAGATCATCGACATGTCCTCCGAAAACAACCCGGTTGTGGAAAAATACAAATTTCTCCTCTACATCGATTCAGCCAAACCGAAATCGCAACATGCCGCTGACAGACTTCGCGCGCTCTGCCGCCTGCATCTGCTTGAAAACTACACCCTGGAAGTCGTGGATCTGCAGGAAAATCCGACACTGTTCGAGTACCGAAGAATCATTGCTGTACCGACATTGGATATAGAGACGCCCGCGTCGCAAAAACATCGATTTGTCGGCGACCTCTCCAATTCGGAAATCTTCATCACCGCTGCCGGCATGATGCAGGAAGCCACCAAGATGGCAAAGCAGGCAGTGGATATCCGCAACAAGATAAAGCCGCCATACAAACCCGGTTAGTACCACCTGAAAACTTGAGAGTATCTATGAATGACAACAAGATAAGCACGGGGCTGAAGGGCCTGGATACGATATTGATGGGCGGCTACCCCGCCGCCTGCCCGACCCTGTTGAAAGGGGGGCCGGGTACCGGCAAGACGGTATTCAGCCTGGGCTTTGCCCATGCCCAGCTGCAACAGGGCGCATCGGCGGTGATCGCAACCTGCGACGAATCCCCGGAGCGCCTGGTGGGTTATATGGACAGGTTTGGCATGGCGGGGTCACAACATCTCGCCTCGGGGAAACTGGTGCTCCTCGATTTTCGTCCCAATCTGAGCGAGACCGTGGTGGGTGAGTATGACCTTTCACCCATTCTGCTGCGCATCAGCCATGCCGTCGAAAACAGCGATGCAGCGATCTTGGTGATCGATTCCCTGCAGAACCTGCTGCTGGGGTTAGGGGTAACTGAGCCGAGGAAGGAGATATTGGAGCTTTTCGATTGGATCCGCGAGAAGGAAGTGACCACCCTTGTCACCATGTCGGCCTCGCTTGACAACCAGCCGCATAGTCTGCTTGAAGAGTATGCGGTGGATTGCGTGATCCATTTGAGCCAGAATCTTGACAACCAATTGATGACCCGATATCTGCGGGTGCTCAAGATGCGGGGCTCGGCCCACGGTTCCAACAGCTACCCCTTCAGCCTGAATCACAGAGGTGTGTCCCTGCTGCCGATCACCGCGACCCGCCTCGAAGACGCTATGGAACTGCAGCGGATCAGCACCGGCATACCAAGAATAGATAGCATGCTGGGGGACGAAGGCTATTACAAAGGGGCCAGTCTGATGATCAGCGGACGCTCAGGCAGCGGCAAGACCATCTTCGCCAGCACCATGCTGAACCAGGTCTTGCAACAGGGAGAGAAGGCAATCTATGTCTCCTTCGAGGAGTCGGAGGGCGATCTGAAACGCAACCTGCAGTCCGTGGGGATCGGCTTGAGCGGATACCTCGACAGCGGGCAGTTGCTGATCCACTCCGGCCGCGCCATCGAGATGGGATTGGAGGACCACCTGATCACCATTCTCAACCTGGTTGAAAATGAATCGCCCCAGATATTGGTGCTGGATCCGGTCTCCGCACTGATGGATATGGGCTCGTCGCGGATGGTGAAGATGCTGATGATCCGCTTCATCTCCCACATCAAATTGGCAGGCACGACCCTGGTGCTGACCGAACTGTTGCCCGACGCATCCGCCGACTACAGCGACCTGGCCATCTCCAGCCTGGTGGATACCTGGTTCAAGTTGCGACAGGTGGAGAGCAACGGTGAGCTCAATCGCCTGATCAATGTGGTCAAATCCCGCGGCTCCAAGACATCCAATCAGATCAAGGAGTTCACCATCGGTGATAGCGGCATCCTATTGGAGGATCCCTATATCGGCGAGGGGGAGGTGGTTGTCGGCAGCGCCAGAATCACGCGTATCAAGCAGGAGCAGGAGGAGGCGGAACGCAAGCGCTACGAACTGATACAGATTGAACAGGCCCTGTCCACCCTGCAGGCCACCTACGAGTCGAAACAGAAGGTGCTGGGGGCTGAATTCGAGTCGGAGAGGAGTGAATTGATGCGCAAGATCACTGAGTTGAAACGCCAGGCGGGCCAGGTGCTCGAGCAACGCGATGCGATGCGGGACGCGAGGGAGTGAAGATGGCGAAGCAGATCGTACGGCTCTATGTATTGGGATATACACCCATCGCGCAACGTGCCATCGAAAACCTCAAACTGCTGTGCCAACAGCCCGAGTTCAGTACCGTCTATGATACCGAGGTGATCAATCTGCTCGACCAGCCGTCCCTGGCGGAAGAGGAGAAGATTCTGGCGACACCGGTACTGATCAAGAAGCTGCCGGAACCGATGCGACGGATCATCGGTGACCTTTCGGATCGGGAGAGGGTGCTGGTGGGATTGGATATCTTTACGAAAGATAGCGACATCCGAGAGTGAATCCGACCCCCCGTATCCCGTCCGGCCAGTCGTTTCGGTACCTTTGCAGCTATCAGCCTGGAGCCGGTCTTGTTTGACAAGGGTGTATTTCTCGATGCGGGTTCGGTCGACTCCGGGGATATCGCCTGGTCGCCATTAAGGGCCATGGCCCGAGATTGGGGCTGGCACCAGGTGACCAGGCCCCAGCAAACGCTTCAACGCATCATCGATGCCGATCTGGTGATCAGCAACAAGGTGGTGCTCGATCGCGCCTGCCTGGCTGCCGGTGGCAAGCTCAAACTGATCTGCATCGCGGCGACCGGCAGCAACAATGTCGACCTGGATGCCGCCGCCGAGTTCGGTATCGCGGTCACCAACGTGACCGGCTATGCCACGCCCTCGGTGGTGCAGCATGTGTTCTCGTTGATCCTCTCGCTGGTCACCCGGCAGCAGAACTATCAAAGGGCCGTGGCGAAGGGCGATTGGCAAAAGGCAGACCATTTCTGTTTTCTCGACTACCCCATCCGGGAGCTGGCGGGTAAGCGCATGGGCATCCTGGGCCATGGCGAATTGGGCCGCGGGGTTGGCGAGTTGGCCGAGGCCTTTGGCATGCAGGTCCTGGTGGCCCAGCGACCGGGCGGCGAACCTGCGCCCGGTCGGCTGGCGCTGGAGAGACTGCTGCCGCTGGTGGACGTGCTGTCGATACATGCGCCCCTGGTGGAAAACACCCGCAACCTGATCGGCGCCCGCGAACTGGGTCTGCTGCAGCCTCACGCCCTGCTGATCAATACGGCGCGCGGCGGCATCGTGGATGAACAGGCGCTGGCGGATGCACTGATCCGGGGTGAACTGGGTGGCGCGGGTATAGATGTGCTGATCACGGAGCCGCCCGTGGATGGAAGTCCGCTGCTCAATCCCGAGATACCCAACCTGATCCTGACCCCTCACATCGCATGGGCGAGCAGGGAGGCCAGGCAGCGCCTGGTCGATGGCGTGAGCGCAAATATCCAGGCCTTTCTGACTGGTGAGCTGCGCAATCGTCTGGTTTGACAGAGCCACCTGTTCAATACGCTTTTCCTCACGGCGGGTGTTGGAAAAAGCAGGCCGCAAATGAACGCGAATAAAAGCAAGTTGTTTGGGATTTTTTCCTATCTAATCTTCGCAATAGGGCACTAAAATAACCTGATTTACCCCTTAATTTCTTGGTGGCGACAAGTGAACCTTCGATTCAGACTCAATCTTATCGTAACCCTGGTGCTGTTGATCATCCTTGCGATCAGCGCGGTACAAGCGGTGAATAACGCGCGGAAAAATGTCCGTGCTGAACTGGAGTCGGCGATGGTGTTTGCCATGCATATGCTGGCCGCAGAGTTGCGTCATATAAATCGGAGCGAGGGGTTCGGAGCGCAAGACTCGACTCCGTTTAGACTTGATCAGCTGGCTAATATACGCCATCTGCTGATCGTTTTTTACGATCTTGAAAACAATCTGATCGAAAGCAATGAGGCAACCCCGCAACAAGGAGTAGCAACCGCACCGAATTGGTTCAAGGAGTTGATGCACACGGCATTGCAGGATACTCCCAATAAGCGCCTGCCCGTCTATGCAGATGCCGCCAAAGTAGGGGAGCTCGTGGTCAGCCCCGAACCCAACAGTGAAATATCTGAAGCCTGGGCAGAAACAAGGATGCTGCTGTTGATGATGATACTGGTTTTTCTGGCGGTAAACATCATGGTCTATCTGGTGGTGGCACATGCCTTGAGACCGATTTCCCATATCACAAAAGCATTGTCCGATATTGAATCAGGTCATCTTGAAACACGGCTGCCGATTTTCAAGCTTCCGGAGATGGCGAGTATCAGCCAGAAATTCAACACCATGGCAGCAACCATGCAGGACAGTATTCTGCATAACCAGCACCTGACCCAGCGCATAATCCGCCTGCAGGAGACAGAACGAAAGAGCCTTGCACAAGAGCTTCACGATGAAATCGGCCAACATTTGACTGCAATCCATGTTGACGCCTCGGTGATAAAACAGTCTACTGATCCCTCCGCCAGCATAAAAAGCGCCCAGGCCATCGACGACATTGCATGCCATATGATGTCAATTCTAAGGAGCATGCTAAAACGCCTCAGACCCGGCGGTCTTGATGAGTTAAGTTTCGTTGACGCCTTGCAGGAGCTTATAGATTCGTGGCAACTGAGACATACAAGGACAAAACTCAGTTATCAGATCCAGGCAAACCTCGGCTTAAACGACGAGGCCATTCAGTTGACCCTGTATCGGGTGCTGCAAGAGTGCCTGACGAATATCAGTCGTCACTCAAGCGCCACTGACGTCAGCATCAATTTGGAGGAGAGTAAAACAACCTATTCGCTCAAGGTAGCTGACAACGGCAAGGGTTTTGAAGTTGATGAACAGAAATCCAGTTTCGGCATTGCGGGAATGCAGCAGCGGATCGAGAGCGTGAATGGCCGCATGGATATAGACTCCAAACCTGGCGGGGGGGTGATCATCATGGTAAGCATTCCAAAACAAGGTGAGACGGCATGAGTCGGGAAATCAATGTGATACTGGCAGATGACCATGTCGTTGTCAGGTCCGGGTTGACCAGGCTGCTTGAGCAGAACAGTGAAATTCGAGTGATAGCTGAAGCTGAGAATGGTGAGCAAGCCTACCAGTTATACGCTGAACATTTGCCGGACATACTGGTTATGGATCTATCCATGCCGGGAATGGGCGGACTCGAGGCATTGCGGCGAATCATCGGGGATTGGCCGGACGCCAGGGTCATTATCTATACCATGCATGAAAACACCAGTTACGCCATCCAGTCGATGGGCTCCGGGGCAATGGGTTATGTTGCCAAGTCGGGACCCACCAGCGATCTGATAGAGGCGGTCAAAAAAGCCCGTGCCGGGGAAAAATACCTAAGCGGGGAGATGGCGCAGAAAATAGCCTTGAACAGCGTGTCCGGCGACGACGATCCCTCGCGGTTGCTGACAGGGAGGGAGTTTGAGGTGTTTCGGCTCCTGGCCGAAGGCAAGACCGTGGAGGATATCGCCGGCGATCTCGATATCGGGCTTAAAACAGTCGCCAATCACCAAACCAATATCAGACAGAAACTTGACATCAACTCCCCTGTCGAGCTCGTCCGTCTGGCAATCAAACACGGGGTGATCATTAAAGCGTAGAAAGCGTTGTCAGGGCCGGGAATGGCAATAAACAGCGCCACCCGTAGGATTAGCGCCGAAAACCGATCTCCATGGTATAGAATTCCGCATTCAGCGCACGCAAGGGTTCGCGCAGCTTGTCGATCTCCGCGGCGGGGGCGTGAACCTCGAGGCGGGTGATGTCCGCGATTTTCAGCGCCTGATCCAGCAGCGCCCCCACATTCTCCAGGTGGGCGAGTATCCCCTCCGCGTCGGCATAGCCTTCCCGGCAGTGTGCCTGCATACCGTTGAAACTGA
>QBVC01000023.1 GCA_003058495.1 gamma proteobacterium symbiont of Ctena orbiculata
TTAACATCAAAATCGTAATTATTGTTTCAATTGCTCAATGTTGGTCCGTAGAGTTTGTCGATGACCGGGATATGGTGGTCGAGCCAATTTTTTATATAGGTCATCGTGGCCTCCTCGACATCCATCTCACCGGCATGGAACTTGTCCTGAATCTCGGTGCATGTCCGCACCAGCAGATCGTGCTCTTGCCGATGGTGATCGAGGCCGCTGTAGCCACGCTCCTCCATCAGGCGCTCCTCGGTTTCAAAATGCTTAAGGACAAAATCGACCAGGTTGTCGAGGCGATTGCCAATATCGCTGCGGTCTCTGTTGATCACCGCGTCATTGAGGGCATTGACGCGGTCGAACAGCTCTTTGTGTTGGTTGTCGCAGAGATCGACGCTGGTGCCGTATCTATCATCCGCCCATTGCATAAGTGACATACTTGAACTCCTTTTCTCTTTAGCGTTTCCCTAACATGCCTATCCATCCGGTGGCGCGGGATCTCAGTCTGCTTCGCTGCTCAAACCTCCACCCAGATCAGCTCGCTGTCGATATTCAGGCCGGGATTGGAGCAATCGCCGACGAGCATGGAAGCAACGGGTGGGGAGATGGCTGCAGTCGAGCCCATATCAGGCACACACGGCCCTATTCGGGTCGATGAGGTCGAAACGTTGGAACAGGATGTTGAGATTGCCCACCAGTTTCGCTCCTCCCTGTGCGCGATGAACATTGCGTGTCTCGCCAGACTCCCTTCACCACTGGTACGGACACTAAGCCCGTAGCTGGAATATGAAGTAAATTCTTATACAAATACCCCGGTTTGTAAAGTGTTTTTGAGCCGTGCCGCTCACACGCCGATATCGATATAGGATCGCGCCAGTTTTTGCAGCGCTATCACATAGGCGGCTGTCCTGTAGTCTTCGAGTTCGGGTTTGCGGCTGCGGATATCGATAATCTCCTGCAGCGCAAGGCGCATGCTGTCATCGAGTCCCGAACGTACCAGGTCCAACTCGTCAGCACCCCTGGAGAGGCTGTTCTTGATCCACTCGGGGACCTGTCTGCCCGTGGTCTCCTCCAATGCGGCGACCACGTGTCGGCCACGGGATTCATCGAGGCGGCGTTCGATGCGTCCAAAGCGCATATGGCTGAGGTTGCGGATCCACTCGAAATAGGAGACCACCACGCCGCCGGCGTTGACATAGGCATCGGGGAGGATGGTGATCCCCCGACTGCGGAGTATGCGGTCGGCCTCAAAGGTGATCGGGCCGTTGGCTGCCTCGGCAATCAACTTGGCCTGGATGTTCGGTGCGTTGTCTTCGTTGATTACGCCCTCGATGGCGGCGGGAATCAGGATGTCGCACTCATGCTGCAACAGCTTGTCACCTTCGACGATGTGGTCGCCGCCGGCGAATCCCTTCAAACCTCCATGGGAACAGCGGTGGAAGTGAGCCTCCTCCACGTGGATGCCGTGCGGGTTGTAGATCGCGCCATCGCGGACGATGATGCCGACTATTTTCGCGCCATCCTCCTCGGAGAGAAACTTCGCGGCATGATAGCCAACGTTGCCCAATCCCTGGATGATGATGCGCTTGCCCTCCAATCCGCCCTCCAGGCCGGCGGCATTCAGCTCCTCCTTGTGTCTGAAGAACTCCCGCAGTGCAAACTGAACCCCGCGCCCGGTAGCCTCGGTGCGGCCGTTTACACCGCCGTGGGCCACCGGTTTTCCGGTGACGCAGGCGAGGGCGTTGATCTCTTCCGGGTAGAGGTGTTTGTAGGTGTCGGCAATCCACGCCATTTCTCGCTGCCCGGTACCCATGTCGGGTGCCGGTACATTGGTTGCGGGGTTGAGAAAGCCGGGAGCGGCCAGTTCCCGTGCGAAACGGCGCGTGATCAGTTTGAGTTCATCCCGCGTGTAGTTGCTCGGGTCGATGCAGAGTCCCCCTTTCGAACCGCCGAAGGGGACATCCACGATGGCGCATTTGTAGGTCATCAGTGCGGCGAGCGCCTCGATCTCCTGCTGGTCCACGCTTTCCGCGTAGCGCAGGCCGCCTTTTGCCGGCAGGCGGTGGATGCTGTGCACCGCGCGCCAGCCGGTAAAGATCTCGACCTTGCCCCTGATCTCCACCGGGAAGGTGACCTGCAGCACCGAGGTGCAGGCCTTGATGGCGTTGGCGATGCCGGGATCCAGCTCCATGATTGCCAGGGCGCGATCGACCATGTGGTCGACGCTTTGTCTGAATGTCAGGCCGGATGTCACTTGCGTCATTTTCTGGGGCTCGTTGTCTTTCTAACCGGAGGGCAGATCCTCGTTGCCTGCTGCCAGATGCAGGATATCATTGATGCAGCGTTCTGCCGCCGTCGACGGCGATAATCTGGCCGGTAACATAGGGGGCGTCCCGATAGAGGAACAGCAGGGTGCGGGCGATATCTTCGGGTGTGCCGGCGCGCTTCAGGGCGGTGCGCCGGAGGATTTCCTCCTGCTCCCCGTCCGTGATGCCCTGCTCAGGCCAGAGAATGGCCCCGGGCGCCACCCCGTTGACGCGGATTTCGGGGCCCAGCTCGCGGGCGAGGGATTTCACCAACATCGCGTTTCCCGCCTTGGCGACCGAGTAGATAGGGTGCCTCTTGAGGGGGCGCTCGGCATGGATATCGACCAGGTTGATGATGCAGCCCTCACTGCGGTTGAGCAGGGGCGCCGCCGCCTGGGAGAGGAAAAAGGGCGCCTTCAGGTTGCTGCCCAGGAGATCCTCCCACTGATCCTCTGTCGCACTTCCGAGGGGTGTCGGGTAGAAGCTCGATGCATTGTTGACCAACAGGTCGAGACGCTGGCACAGGGCTGTCGCCTGGTCGATGAGGAAGCTGTAACTCTCCCCATGCTGCAGATCCGCCTGCAGCAACCAAACGGAATCGGCGCGACTCGTTTCCAATTCGCGCTGGAGCTGCTCGGCGGCTGCCTTCGAGTGGCGATAATGGAGCAGTAGATTCATCCCTTCGGCGTGGAGCTGTCGGGCGATCGCCGCACCGATCCTGTGTGCCGCGCCGGTGATCAGTGCGCATTTTCCCGACAAATCGACCTGGTTTTGCGTCATAGAGGAACTCCATGGTTGAATGTCGCCTCTACTCTAACGGATTAGGGTCTGTTCGCACTAATCCAATTAGCCCTGTTGCGTCTGAAAAAGCGCCAATCAAGGCGCGAGGAGAGAGGTTTGGTGATTCCAAATGAACGACGAGCAACGCCGAGTGGCGCTTTTTCAGACACAACCCGAAGGGCTGGGTCTATTTTTTTCGCCCAGCGGCGTTATCATTCGCTCATGTAGCATACCTACACAGCGCTCATTCTGCCTTGCTGGACGAAAAAATAGTCCCAGCAGGGTCAATTGGATTAGTGTGCACAGACCCTAAGCAAGGTTTCAAAATATATGTCCAACTGTCTCAGCGACAAACCGGTTACCAACGGCAGGGCACTGCCACTGCCGGATGCCACCTCCCAGGCTGTCAGCGAACGGCTGATGCGTCAGCTAAGACGGATGATAGATAAGGCGAATGGCGCTATCACATTCGACCGTTTCATGGAGATGGCCCTCTATGCGCCGGGGCTGGGATACTACGTGGCGGGGAGCCGTAAATTCGGCGAACAGGGGGATTTCATCACCTCTCCTGAGGTGTCGCCGCTTTTCGCACAGTGCCTTGCACATCAGGTTGAACCGGTATTGGAGCAGATACCAGGCGGCGGGATCCTGGAGTTCGGCGCCGGTTCCGGGCTCCTGGCATCCGATCTGTTGGCAGGGCTGGAGCAGCTCGATCGGCTGCCCGGCTGTTACCATATCATGGAGGTCAGTCCCGAACTCCGGGCGCGACAGCTGGAGACCCTGGAGCAGCGCGTCCCCCATCTGCTGCCTCTGGTGAAATGGCTGGAGGTCATGCCGGGCGGCTTCAGCGGTGCAGTGATCGCCAACGAGCTGCTGGATGCAATGCCGGTGAACCGTTTCCGCGTCACCGAGGATGGCGTCGAGGAGAGCTTCGTGATCTGTGCCGATGAGGGCTTTAAGGAGTGCTTCGACCGCCCGGTTACCCCCGGTCTGCAACAGGCGGTGGAGGCGATTATTCTGGCCCACGGCGATCTGCCCCCGGGTTATGTTTCTGAGATCAATCTTCGACAATCGGCCTGGGTATCGGCTTTGGCCAGGGTCATGGATCGGGGCGCTGCGCTCTTGATCGACTATGGCTACAGCGGTGCGGAGTACTATCATCCGCAACGCCGCCAGGGCACCCTGATGTGCCACTATCGTCATCGCGCCCACACCGATCCGTTCCGCTGGATCGGCTTGCAGGACATCACCAGCCAGGTCGATTTCACTGCCCTCGCCCGTGCTGCGGTAGAGGCGGGATTCAGGTTGGGCGGCTATACCACCCAGGCCCACTTTCTCCTTGCCAACGGCCTGGATAGCCTGTTGGCGGACTCCGACCCGAACGATTTGACCAGGCATATGACCCTGGTTCAGGGGGTCAAGCGCCTGACCCTGCCCTCGGAGATGGGGGAGCGGTTCAAGGTCCTTGGGCTGTTGAAGGATCTGGATATCAATCTGCAGGGCTTCAGCCTGCGGGATTTCTGCGAACGTCTATAGGGCAGGGTAGCGGGGAATAGCCAACCTGCGGTCATTGCAGCGGCTGCTTCGATGGGTTCTTATTCAAGGGCCTGGAACGAGGCGATCAAGGATGATTGCAGCAGCTCCAGGTATTCGTCCTGGGAGTTGTATCCCACGATCGGATCGGTCAATGGCCTCCCGTTCGCATCGAGGATGAGCAAGGTCGGAATGGCAAAGATTTTGTAGCGGTTCTTGAATTGACGGCTGCGTATGGAATCACCGTTGAAATCGATGATCTTGCCATTTGAGTAGATATCGAATTCACGGATCAGGGGGTGCTTGCCGTCACTCTGTTGAGAGAGGGGCCCTATGACCTCCTCCTTGAGTCGCCTGCAGTAGTCGCAGCTGTCGGCATTGAAGACAACCACAATCGGAGAGTGGGTCTCGCGCGCGATGTGGGAGAGACCGGCCCAATCATCGGTCGTCAACGTGGAGTCGGCGTTTGAGGCACTGAAAAAGAGGAAGAGTGCTGCGAATAGGTACTGCTTAATCATCGATATGATACTGCTGCTCAGATGATGTGTAGTAGTATATATAAAATTTCTAATATAGCAATAAGTTTTTTCCCGGTTGTTGGCTCCACAGGCAGGGCTCAAGCGGTATTTGTGAGCCTGTTCTCAGTTGAAATCCAGAATCTGTCCAGACCCTGCGGATAGCGCCGATGAGCCGGATCACGGGGTAATCTGTTACCCCACGACCTTGGATCAAAAATAATCCTCTTAAAATCAATGGGATAGGAAAACACGCGTCTGAAGCTGGAGCGGGAACCCGATTCCTCCCCGTTCGGGGTTCCACCGGGGTCGAAAGTGCGAATGGCCTACCGGATGCCGTGAATCAGGGTGTAGGGAGGGATCGGAATCGGTAATTGCTTGAAATAGAGAAGGGTGCCGGACTCGCTGCGCATCACCATCTTGCCCTCCTCGAGGTAGTAGTCGTACGCCTGGATCAGCTCCGTCTCCGGGTCGAGCATGTAGAGCTTGTTGCCCTGGATTCGATAGCGGCCGTCACGGTAGCGTTCCGAACTGGCGTCGTAGATTCGGAAATGGCCATACATGACCAAAACCACTTCGCCTCCCCGACCCAGCCAGATGCCGTCGACCACCGATTTATGGCGCGTGGGGCTTGCCGGGGGCGGGGAGAGTGGCGCTGCGCCATATCCCGGGCCGCTGCCGAATCCAGGCATTGAGTAGGCGTAGGGATTGACTCCGGGAGGCGGTGGCGGGTAGTCCGGATAGGCCCAACCGGGCCCCCCCCAGGACGATCCGTCCCGCCCGTACCAGCGGCTGGAGGGGGCTGCACTGAAATCAAAATCCCAATCCGTATCGCTCTTGAACCTGTGTGCGAGTTCGCCCATGGTGTCCATCATGGCGATCATCGCCCTGCTCATAATCGTCGATGGCGAGGTTGCGGCAGGGCTTTCCGGCGGTACGATACAGAGCATTGCCATGAGCCAGATCCAGGGATGAGAAACAGGTCTGTATCGATGCATATTGGGAGATTTCCGAGGTGGCTCGATGCGGCGGCGGCCTAGTGCAGCTAATGATAGCCGAAGATGGGTCTCGGTAGCGACTCTTGCCATATCTTTTCGATGATGGTTAGCTTGCGAATGACTTTTGCTTCATAGGGTTATAGAATTTATTTCGTAATATCCTGAATTGGCTGAACGGTAGAATAATAGAATGTGGTTCGCGGGAGGGTCCTGATGAGTTCTCAAAAGGGGAGTGTCGAGGAACGCAGAACAGTCACCAAAGATCTGATTGACAAGCTGTTGGCGGAGCGGCAGGAGATGCTGGTACGATTCTGTGAGGTTGCTGGACTCGAACCCTATCACCGCTCAACATCGTTGGACGAACAGCTGCAGGACTTCTGCCAAGTGCTGATCGATTACACGGCCTTTGGTCATTTCGAGGTCTTCGGCCGCATCAGCAACGGCAGCGAGCGGCGCAGCGCTGTCATCAGGATAGCTGAAAAGATCTATCCCGAGTTCGTTAAAGCGAGTGAAGTGGCGGTAAATTTCAACGACAAATATGATCTCTCAGATCATCAATTGGTCCTGGATCACCTTGCGGACGACCTCTCTCAATTGGGGGAGGAGCTGGCAGTACGGATTGAACTGGAAGATCAATTGCTATCTGCGATGCTGGACAGATAGCATTCCCAACCCACAATTCTGACAGGTTTTCTTCAAATTTGATCACAGTTCTAAATCTTTGTGATCCGTATATGCCTTAAAGAAGTTTAACTGTGTCGGATCATCAACTAGACTCGAAGATGGTAACATCCTGAGTTACAAAAGACTTTTCTCGATTGATCTATAGCTGAGCCGGAATGCTGTCAGGATCTGAACAGGGTAGTATGGCTGATGGTCTTATTTTATGGTTACGAAGGTCAGTAGACTGTTGCATATTCAACCGGATGTCGGAGAGTTCGTGGCGCCGCTGAGAAGCAGTGCCGCCCCGCATTGTCAGCTAGACCTTTTCCAGATCGGCATAGATAACCACCATATCGACGTCGCTCTGAGCCATCAGTTCCGCACCACCCTTGCCAACTTCGTGCAGAAGATTGTCTATGAGGACCTTACCAGGCATGGCTGGGTGAAGATGGATGCGCCCCCCTCCGGCAGTGATGTGGAAGCCTTCAAATCGATCTATCGAAGCATGATGCAGGGCGCGCTGGAGCAGGTGCATAGGGATGCAGCGGTAAGGGATCTGCTGAAATTGCTCCACCTGGTACTGCTGAAGCTGCTGCTCGAGTCTCCAAGCGTCGTCATCGCCGGGCTGCGCGACAAGCTCGACCAGGATGGGAATCAGCCTGTGGGCACGCACAGTGGACGCGCGCTGGAGCTGCATGAGCGTATTGTCACCCTGGCGCGGTTGGAACCGGGTATTCGCTACCGCACCCTGCGCCGGGTCTTCAAAATCGTGCAGCGGCTCGAATCAAAGGAGCTGCGTAAATTGAGGAAGTCGGTGGTAGGCAGCTCCTGGGCGCTCTCCAAACAGCTCCTTTTCAATCCGCTGCTGCATCTGCCCAACCTCTCCACTGAAGAGTTCATCATCAACCACTATCCCCTGTTGTGCGTGGACAGAGATCATGCCAACTACTTTGACATGACCAACAGGATAATCACCAACACCTATCGAGACTATCTGCCACCCTGGGCGCAGGCCCCGAACCGTGATACGGCGAACAGGGGCGGCGGGGACGGCCAAGGTTTCATGATAAGAGACCGCGAGTTGCACAGCGGTTTCTCGGAATTTCTTGAGGGACAACGAATGTTGGAACGGAGTCTCTCGGAAGCGGAGTTCAAGCAGATCGACGTCTCATGGCTGGATGTGCCTAGAAATATCGATATCCTTCTGCAGCGTCCAAGCGGTGACACTGGGGGTTGGTTCTCCCGCGGCAAGAGCGAGGGCAAAAAGTCGCCATGGAAGAGTCAAGAGTGTGAAGATGCAAGGCGGGAGCTTCAGTCGCAACTGTTGAAACAGCTCGACAAGGCCGGTCTGGTGCAACGCGCCATCGCGGCCTATCGCACCCCCAGGCTCCACCGACAGCTGAACGGGCAGATATCAATCAAGGATATCTATCGATTTCTTGCCGGGGATCTACCGCGTCGTACCCTGGTGAAAAGATTGGTGAATACCCCTGACAAGGGTAGCTCTGCGCTGAAGGCATTGGATGTTGTACTTGGTTACATTCGACGCATGCCGGCCAGCAAGCAGCAGGACTATGGGATTCGCTATGTAAAGGATTTTCTTACCTTTCGCCGGGATCTCAAGCTTGCCTACTACACCTACCAGCAGATGAGCCACCTGCGTGTTCTGCAGGATGGCGAGAGCATCAAGCTTTCCCGGGACAACGGCAGTCTTTACGAATTCCGGCTTGGCCGTGATCCGGACAGCCAGGATCAGGTCAAGGCACATGTCATATTGAAGGCCGATATCAGAGGATCTACTGAGATCACCCGCCAATTGATTGAGAAGAGGCTCAATCCGGCAACCCATTTCAGCATGAACTTCTTCGGCCCCATCACCAAACTGCTCGAGCGATTCGGCGCCCAGAAGGTGTTCGTGGAAGGGGATGCGCTGATCCTTGCCGTCATGGAGACAGGCAGGATCACGACGCAGGCATTGACCGTTGCCAATGCCTGCGGCTTGGCGCGCAAGATACTCTCTGTCACGGATGCGCAAAACAGCCAAAACAGAGTGCATAATCTGCCAAAACTCGAGTTGGGACTGGGAATCGCCTTCAGTAATGATGCGCCTGCCTATCTCTATGACGAGCAGCAGAAGATCATGATTTCTCCCGCAATCAACGAGGCCGACAGGCTCTCTTCCTGTTCGGCGGAGTTGCGTCACGACACGAGCTGGCGCAGAAGCAAGCGTCACCGGGTGGAAGTCTTCAAGGAGGGCGGCGAGGAAGGCGAGGCGGATACCCCAATCCGCATCCGCTACAATGTCAACGGCATAGAGTTGACGGAATCGGCCTTTATAAAACTTAAATCGGAAATGGTATTGCACAAGTTAAAGATACACAGCCGCTCCGGCGAACCTCACTACTACCATGTGGGACGATTCGTCGACAGGCAGGGGAGCTCGCATTGGCTGGTGGTCAGACAGGGAGCGGTAAAGGTCTGGCATGGGGGCGGCATCGAGGAAAACAGGGATACCCGGGACGATTATTTCTACGAGATCATCACCGATACCAATCTAGTCGGACGGGTTAAAGATAAACTTCACTCCAGGCGTTCTCAGCATAAGCAGACCGATGATTTGAGCGGAGAGTCGCAGTTGTCGCTGGAGTCAGACATCTGAACCGGCATCTGCCCGGTCATCCTGCTGCGCCTTCTTGGCTTCGATGGGGCGCAGCCACTCAACAGGAAGAGCGATCGGCAGGTCACCCAGCCGGTAGCTGTAGATCACGGTATAGGCCAGAACCCGCTTCAGGTATTCCCTGGTTTCTCTGAAGGGTACGGTTTCGATCCAGACATCGCTTGCTTGAGACTCTTCGGGCAACCAGCTCATTACCCTGTGAGGTCCGGCATTATAGGCCGCGGTGGCGAGCACCGGGCTCTCCTGCAGCTGGCGGTAGATCATATTCAGATAACCCGCACCGAGTTTTATGTTGAGCTCAGGTCGATAGAGATCCTCGGGTTTGCCAAGAGACTGTTTCAGCTCCTTGGCCATCTGCTTCGCGGTCTTGGGCATCAGCTGCATCAATCCGCGGGCTCCCGCGGATGACTTTGCATCACTCATGAAGGCGCTCTCCTGGCGCATGATTGCATAGATCCATGCGCTATCGATGCCGTGATCCCTTGCCTGGTCGGTGATCGCCTCTCTGTGGGCCAGGGGGAATCGCAACTCCAAGTCGTTCCATAGGCGTAAGCGGGCCAGGGTGATGATGCTCTGGGACGGCCATTGCCATTTTTCGGCAAGACGGGCGGCCGCTTTCAGTTCAGCAGGGAGGGCGCCGTCGAGGGCTAGATTCCACTCCTGGCGCGCCAATAACGGACGATCCAGGTGAATCAGTTCCCGGGCGCGAACCAGTCCGGGTCGCTTTGCCAGGGCCTCGACGAGTTGCTCGTCTGCCTGCAGCGCAGCGTGTGAAAGCTTCGGTTCACCGCCGAGGCGCTGCGCGGCGAGAAAGCCGTAATAGCTGCGCTCCTGGGCGAGACGGTGCAGCAGTTTTTTACCCTCCTCTTCACGATCCAGCTCGATGAGTGCGCGGGAGCGCCAGTAGCGCCACTGCTCCTGATCGGCCTCCTGCGGGGAGAGGGATTCGACGATCTGCAACACCCACTGCCAGTCGTTTTCCTGGAGTGCGGCCTGCAGCTGTTTTTCAGAGAGCCCGCTGTCGAGCTGCAGATGACCGGGGAGCAGCGATATCAGCCGCCGGTTGTGCCTCTTGTCGGGGTCCCGCGCCAGGCTGCTCGCCAGGGTATAGGCGATCTTGCGCTGTTGCGCGTCGGAGAAGAGGGCCCGATCGTGGAACTTCTCCCAGGCGATGAGGGCGCTCTCGAGATCCCGCCAGGCAAGCCTGCGTATCGCTTGCATGGCCATCTCGTCACGCATGGGATGGGTGTTGTTGAGCAGTGTCATCACCTGCTTCGGATGGTGGTAGAGCTTCAGCCAACGATCGACCATGTGGGTTTCGTCTTGCGGCAGATAGCGCTTCAGATAGCGCGCGAGCCGGGTCTTGCCGGCGGACATGGCCAGATTGATGCGTTGCCAAACCAGCGACGTGTTCAGCTTGCCATCGGCAATCCAGGCGGAGAATACCGGATCGCAGGCCTCGGGTTGCGAGCGGCCGCTCAGCCAAATCGGTGTCACCGCTGCAAAGGCCTCATGCTTTCGTCCCGTCTCGATCAGTGCCTGGAGGCGATTGCACTGCTGCTCGATGGATCCGCCTTCGCGGGAAAACCTGAGATAACTGGCCCACAGTCGCTCTTTTGCCAACAGGGCCAGCCAGTGGGACCTCAGTTTGCTCATGAGGGGCGTCCCCTGCAGCCATTTGAGTCGGTTGGTAATGCTTTGCATCGATTGCCGGTCGAGTGTGGTCAAGGTTTCCTGATAGTCGAGATAGGGCAGCAGGGGGTAGTCGAGCAACTCATCTTTGAGCTGCAGATAGGTTTCGCTCTCCTGGTTTGTTAACGCCTCTTCAGCGGCGATGAAAAGCACCCTTTGCCGCAGCAGGCGGGATTCATCCTGGGGGATCGCTGCGGCGGCTGCCGGTGAGGTGATGATTGTCCAGGTTAGCAGGGTTGACAGTAGGCTATGGAGACAGTGACGCATCGCTAATCGGTACCAGGCCGGGTAGGGTAAAGGGTAAATTTATCCACGCTTGTTTTATTGATTACCGGGGCCTGATAGTGTTGATAGGCCCTAGCAGAATAGTAGCAGCTACTCGGCATTTATGGTGCGGGTTTGAACCCTATTTGACATTCACAACTTGTCACTGTTCAAAAGCTCGATCCAATGAACAACGGGTCGATCCACGTGCTTTTGCAGATGGGTAAGGCATCCGATATTGGCGGTGGCGATGATATCGGGTTGGTCCGCTTGCAGTGAGCGACTTTTACGTCGACCCAATTCATCCGCGAGCCTGGATTGCAGCACCGAGTAGGTGCCCGCCGATCCGCAGCAGAGATGGGGATCCTCGACCAGAGTCAGCTGATAGCCGAGTCGCCGCAGAATGTTTTCTACACAGCCTGCCAGTCCTTGACCATGCTGCAGGGTGCAGGAGGAGTGAAAGGCGATTCTGGATCGGTTGTTGAGTCCCTTTTTCAGCTGTTCGAACTCCTCTCTCTCGATTATTTCCGCGATATCCCGGGTGCGCGCCGCCAGGTGTCTGGCCGTCTCGGCATAGTCGGGATCCTCCGCCAGAAGCTCGCCGTACTCCTTGACCATCTGGGCGCATCCGCTGGCGGTGATGATCAGGGCCTCCGCACCCGCCTGCAAATGGGGCCACCAGGCATCGATATTGCGTCTGGCGGCGCGCTTGGCCGCTTCCTCATCATCCAGGTGGTAGGCCACGGCGCCGCAACAGCCGGCCGATGGGGTCGGAATGAGGCTGATTCCCAGACGATCGAGCACCTGTGCCGTGGCGAGGTTGATTGAGGGCGCCAACGAGGGTTGCACGCAGCCGTCGAGGATCAGCATCTTGCGCGGGTGGTTTACCCTTGGCCAAGGGGCAGCGGACCGGTTTCTGGGTGGAATGTTACGCCTGAGTTTTGCCGGAAGCAGCGGTTTGAATGCCTGTCCCAGACTCAATAAAAAAGAGAAATAGCCCCTATCGGGTATCACTTTGCGCAGCAGCCACCGCTGCAATCTGTCAACCAATGGTCGGCGATAGTTGTCCGCCATATGGAGGCGGCCGATCTCCAGCAATCGGCCGTATTCAACCCCGGAGGGGCAGGTCGTTTCACAACTGCGGCAAAGCAGGCAACGGTCGAGGTGCCGTTGTACACTGGCGGTGGGCTGCGCCCCCTCGAGCAGCTGCTTGATCTGGTAGATTCGGCCGCGCGGGCTGTCCAGTTCGTCGCTCAACAGCTGATAGGTGGGGCAAGTGGCCGTGCAGAAACCGCAGTGGACGCAATTGCGCAGAATTGATTCCGCCTTGCGCCCCGCATCTGTGCTGAGTATCTGCTGGCTTATCTGGGTCTGCATCGAGCTTCAATTATCCGGTGTTTGGGGTATTGTGATGAGAATCGACGGGAAAACCAACATATTCCATGAGATCCCCAAGGGAGTTAATTATTCTGTGGATGATATAAGATTTAGCATTATCTTAGTGTGAAAAGTGACTGAGGCAAGATTGAGTATATGAACGATTCAACGAGCGAGATGGAATTTGAACTGAGTAGCGGCGTCGCCGCGTTTGAAGGAAAGAACTTTTCCCGCGCCGCCACGCTGCTTTCACCATTGGCGGAGAAGGGCAACACCGAGGCCCAATATCGGATGGCGATCATGGCCCAGGGGGGGCTCGGTATGGTTGTCAATGAGTTGATGGCCTATAAATACATGAAAGCGGCAGCGGAGGCGGGCCATCCGATGGCGCAACACGGACTCGGGTTCATGTATCTCGAAGGGGAGTGTATCGAACAGAATCTGGGCAGGGCGGTAGCCTGGTTCAAGAAAGCCGCGGAGCAGGGACTGGCGGGCTCTCAAACCACCCTTGCCATGATGTATGAAGAGGGGCGCGGGGTGGAAAAAGATCCGGAAGAGGCCAAACGCTGGTATGAGAAGGCCGGCTTTTGATCAACCCGGCCCCGCACCGCTTCCAGGGCGTTGCAAGACGATGGTGATGAAACTCAATTTCAGGTCAGGGTAGACCAGAGACTGTCGAAATCGGAATCGTTTCCGGTTTCATCATCCTTTTCGTCCTCGGAGGCCGCGGCGGCATCATCCAGGTAGATGAATTGGTACTGTGATATGGAGCCACTCGATTCGAGCAGCCTGGTCAATTTGATATCCTTGCTCTCTTCGCCGTTGTCTATCGACACTATCCTGCCTACATCGAATGCCTGGGCGGCGCAGATGAAGCTGGTTGGCTGACCCGACGTGCCCACCTCGGGCAGCAGCAGGCACTCATCGCTCTTTTTTGTCTTATGTTCCGGGTCGGCAGCGGTGATGGCAAGTGCGTTGGGGGCGATCATCTGAACCCCCACCCGCATTGAATCCTGGTCGGAACTGCGCATCCAGCGCACTATGCCTACACCGAATTGGGTGGCGGACATGGCGGACTGTACCCCGATCAGCTCGCCAACCTGGATCTTTGGGATCTTCTTGCCCCGCCAATCCAGGCAATAGCCGCCCGCACTCTCGTTGATGGTGTGGAAGAGGCTCGTGGCGTTGTCAAGCTGGCTCTTCTCGTTATCTTCCCAGATCTTCACCTCATCTTCCTGGGGGAGTTCGAAACTGCTGTATTCCGTTGAATTCGGCCCGAACTCCTCAAAGTCTCCACGACGGGGATTGTAGGCCGCCACATCCATCGGCATCAGCGTAAAATGCTCCGATACCTTGAGTTCGCCGCCCTGGGCAAACTGGGTTTCGATCCAGGTGCCGTCTTCAACCGATTTATCATCAGCCTGAATGGGCTCGTCCCCCAACATGATCAGTTTGTAGACAGAGCGAAGGCCAACCGCGACACGCAGTTCGAAATTAAGTTTTGTACGCACAAAGGCCCGCTTCTGCGCCTTTGACCAGAGCATGAGCAACTGGCGTATCAAACTCTTGCTGAGCTCTTTGGTTCCGTAGAGGCTGGGGGCCTCATCGGCCTTGTCGATAAACAGATCCCGCAGGCTTGAAAGCAGGGGGGTCACATCCAGTATCTGCAGATATTTACTGTCGGTTTGTTCAATCCGGGTCTCATGGGTGGGTGCCAGGTCCGCATCCTGATGAATAGTGATGGTGTACTCTTCCGGTGCATCATCGTAGGGGCGGATTAAGGTATATCTACTCCATTCAAGCAGGGTGTCGAATAGCTGAAGATTCTCCCTTTGGCGCATCTTGTAGGGGGATGACAAGGAAAACAGCAGGCAGCGGCGATACATCTCGTCGATGTTTGAACGTATCGCGCTCGTCTCGAGTTTGTCTTCGATGGTGTATGAACCGATCCCGTAGCGGCTGGCAAGCCGATGGAGTGTGTGGAGTTCCCGCCAAGTGCGTTTGGGATAGCTGTCGTAGACCAGCACCGAGAGCAGGATAACCCGAGACAAGTAGCTTATACAGCGGTGAATCGCCAAGGTCAGCTGGGTGGTGTCCGGTGAGCCGCGACTCTCCATCAGCAGATCGACAATAGCGGCTTTATAGGCAGTCGCCATGCCGCTGTGGAGCTCCCGGTTGAGGTTGGCTATCTTGTGAGCCTTCTCACTGAGGGGAAAGCGAACCCCGGTGTAATGTTTGTTCAGATTCGAACTGACATAACCCAGAGGCTCCCTTAGTTGCTCGGCACAGAGGATGCGCTTGGAACTCTCAAGTTCGGTTTTGTTGAACGAACGTAGTGTCTGGAATAGCTTGCGCGCGGTTTCACCCACGTTGGCAACCGGCAGTTCCCTGGCCCAGGCGGCAAGTTTCTTGTCATCGAGAAAAAAAGAGTTGCCCGACGGGGGTGCCTGTTCGGGAATCCTTAAGCCTGTTGGATTGGTTGTTGCCATATCGATTGTACTGCCGAGGCTTTTCAGTTGTTCACATTAAGTAGAGAATAGTCATTTTTCACATCAGTACTACAGACATATCTCCTTATCCGGGCCAAAAACACGACAAACGGTAGTGGCTATCTGACCCCAACTGCAACCGACCCCTGCCAACCCAAGCTTGGTTGCGGAAATCGTAGAACTCTGTCCTTTCGCCGAGAGTTGGGGCGAGAGCTTGTTGCTGAAGGAGGCATGTCACATCATGTGATCCGGTCTGTATAAACGTCCTTGATTTCGTAGACTGCTGATTTGACGACAAAATACAGAAATTGTGTCCAATTGTAAAATACCTTAGTTACTATAGGTTTTTGAGGTATGGGATTTCAGGATTTACGCCTGTTTGATAGCTATAACTACTTGTAAATGTGAGACAAATCAAGCTGGACGGCCTTGTGGTCAGGCAGCGTGGCGCGCTATTCTTCGGTGTTCAGGCGTTTACTTCCTCAACACATCGATCTCAATGAAAAACGATAGCTAAACCATGAATCAGGAAACAGAAATCAAACTGGTCAGTTTTCGCCTTTGTCCCTTCGTTCAGCGCTCGGTCATTCTGCTGGAGAGGAAGGGGGTTCGCTATCAGATCGAATATATCGAGCTGGAGCATCCACCCCAGTGGTTTCAACAACTCTCGCCGCTGGGAAAGGTGCCGCTGCTGCTTGTCGATGGAGAGGTACTGTTCGAATCCGCCGTGATCCTCGACTATATCGACGAGAGCTTCCCACCCAGGTTCCATCCCGAGGACAACCTGAAAAGGGCTCGGCACAAGGCATGGATCGAGTTCGGTTCATCGCTGCTGGTACTGCAGCATGAATTGGCGATGGCAGCGGATCGCAGGGTTGTGGATGAAAAAAGGGGAGATCTGCAAGCCAAGCTTAACTATTTGGTGGCGCCCCTCGAGGAGGGATTATTTGGTGATTCCGTCTATTTTTCCCTCGTCGATGCCGCCTTTGCACCGCTCTTCATGCGGCTCGATCTGCTGTCCCGATTAAATCCATTGGCGAAGGTGGACTATCCGCGAGCCGTTGCCGGATGGGCAGAGAGGCTTGCCTCTCTGCCCTGTGTCAAAGACTCTGTTGTCGAAGATTTTCCGCAGCGTTTCAGCGCCTACCTGGAGAGCAAGGGGGCCTGGCTGGTCATGGCCGGCTAACGGATCTCATGGTGCCGCACCGGACTCCTTGGCCACCAGCTGAGAGACAATCTCAAACATACGGCTGTAGCTGCCGGCAAGACTGCCGCTGGTCTTGTATTTTCCGTTGATGCCAATGGCGGGGACGCCGTCCAATTGATAACGCTGCCCCAGCTTTCTCGCATTCTGCACCTTCACATAGACGCCGAAAGAGTTCAATGCATCGAGAAATTTCTGTCTGTCAACGCCCTGCTCGACGGCAAACTCAATTAACGAATCCTTGTCATAGAGCTTCCTTTTCTTATCGTGCAGCGCCTCAAACAGGGGATTGTGAAGCGTTTCGGTCAATCCCAATATCTCCGCTGCATAGTAGAACTGGGCGTGGACTGTCCATTTATTGTTCAACGGCGCGGGCACGCGGATGAACGATACATTCTCAGGTTTCTTCTCCAGCCACGCCTCGAGCTGT
Source organism: gamma proteobacterium symbiont of Ctena orbiculata (assembly GCA_003058495.1). Classification (GTDB taxonomy): domain Bacteria; phylum Pseudomonadota; class Gammaproteobacteria; order Chromatiales; family Chromatiaceae; genus Thiodiazotropha. Next base: position 16,914 of record QBVC01000023.1, read on the forward strand.
GGCTCCATCTGATAGCAGTGCGGGCATCCATACCAGAAAAACTCTATCACCTCCACCTTGCCGTCAGGTGCGGTTGTGGCGACGGGGGGTTCGATCGGGTCCCAGCCTTCGCCCCATTCAGCCTGCGCTGTTTGCATTATCAACAAGGGCAGAAGTAGTAAGATTTTATAGTTCCAGGGCATGTTATGTCCTTCAGTCAGTAACAAAAATTGTTGAGGATTGAATCCTATTGGAACCTATTAGAAATTTGAATAGCGTTATGGTTCCCGGTAGTGTATATCGGATTCAGATCGAATATTTCACGGCATATACTAACTCAGATTTCAAACAAGTCTATGCGAAACAGTCTGATAGAGCAGCACGTCGAAGCCATCTGCGAGAAAGGGTGCAGGTCGGTGCGGGAAGATATTCGATTACTCAGCCGGGGTGTTGTTCTGCCTGAGTTGAGTGATCTGGACGAGTTAAGCCGACAGTTGGTGCTGAAGGAGTTACGTTCAATCATGGCAGTGTATGGTGATGGATGCCCGGTTACACAACCCCCACTGAGTGAGAAAGGCGGCCTAGGGCATGACCAAAGAAAGAAGACTACGTCTCGGTAGCATCGTCTACAAGGCACCCTCCGAAATCCACGGCAATGGCTTGTTCGCCAAGGTCGCGTTTGGCAGGGGAGACTATATCGGCACCTATGAGGGCCCTGCCGCGAAGCGGGACGGCACCTATGTCCTCTGGGTGTTCGAGGATGGCAAGGATCCGGTGGGCCGCAGCGGCCGCAACCTGCTGCGCTATCTAAACCACCAGGACGAGGGGAATGCCGAATTCGACGGCTTCGATCTCTATGCCTTGGATGACATCGAGCCCCACGAAGAGATCACCTTCGACTACGGCGGCTGGGAAGAGGCATAGTATCTCTCCACAGTTTCCGACTGCCCCGACATGGCCACTGAACAAGCGCCACACTGAAGTTTTGAGTTTAGGAGTTCGCTTCGCTCACGACTTTCAAGGTTTATTTCATCAAATATCTCTTGCGGCACAAGACCCGATGGCTGCCCAGGACAACTCAAAACTTTTCAATACCATGGGGTCTTAGGGGTTCAGCGGCACCAGACCATCTCCCGGTTTCTCGGCCCGCTTCTCCCCTGCTGTCTGCTCGATCAGCGAGCGGACTTCAAAGTCTGCCCATCCGGGTTCGTCAAGCGGGCTGTAGATGGCCCGTTCAAGGCTTAGCACGGCTTGCGAGACCGCTGTGTCGCAGCGGGTGGCCAATCGGGTCAGGTTGTGCGGTGGATTCTCCGGCCACTCCAGCTGTGCCCAATGCAACCAGGCCGCCCTGGCTGAAACGGCATCCCTTTCAGCATAGGCGCTCTCGAGGCGCGCCAGTGCCTCCGTGATTGCCTGCTTGCCCGGATCATCGGCTGTCTTCTCATCCGGCGCGTGCGCTTCCTGTTGCGGTCGCGCGGGATTGTTGCGTCTTGTGTACCACCAGGCGAAGAGGGTCACCACCCAGGCGGCAGCAAACAGCCAAACCAGCCAATGGGTCTCGCTGCGGGAGCCGCTCGCCGCGGCTTGATCGCCGCTCGCAATGGTTTCGCTCTCGTCAGGGATTGACGGTTCCGGGGTGTATTGCGGTTGCCCCGGTTGAGGATCGGATGCACCACCGGGATTGGGCAGCACCTCGATGGAGACCGCCTCCAGGCGGGCGACCTCCTGGCGGTCGGTTTCGATATTCCACCAGGGAATCTCCACCTCTGGCAGATCGTATCGCCCGGGTTCGGTCGCAATCAAGGTCATCCCGCTCTGGCGGCTGCTGCTGATGCCGGTTCTGGCGGGCGTCTCCTTGAGCTGCGGTCTCTCCTGGTAGAGTTTCAGGCCCTCGGGCATGGTCTGTTCGAGGGCCGGCAGCTGATTTGCCGTCAAACCATCCGCAAGGATCATGATACGCCTGACAACGGGCTTGCCGGCGATGATGGCCGTTTGCTGGGCCAGTCCGCTCTCCACCACCTGGAGATTCTTCGCCGGCAACCATCGATCACCGGCGAACCCTTGCGGAATCGGCGTCACCTCCAGCTCGACCCTGTTCGACTCGCCTCTGAAGTGTCGGATCTCCGGCTGCGAGCCGTTGAAGGGGTCGTTGAGGAAGGAGAAGATTCTATCCTTGCCGCTGCGGCCGCGGTACTTCACCCCGCCGATCTCCAGGGTGCCGCTCTGGTAGGCGAACAGCGCATAGGTCCGTTCAACGACAAGGTAATTGATGCCGTCGCGATCGCTGTGATAGCTCTCCTCATGAAGCAGCCGCATCTGGGTATCGGGCATCGAGGGCTGGGGCTCGGTCAGGGATTCGGCCCTTATCCCCGGCGCCTGGAAGAGCCGGAGTGTGAGCAGGACCTCCTCCTCGACATAGGCCTTGGGTTTGCTCAGGCTCAACTCCAACAGCACCTGCCTGCTCTCCGCTTCCGTCTCCTGTTGGGTGCGCTCCGCCACTTCCAGTACCAGCGCCTGGGTCGACTCCTGGCCGATCCTGATCGGTGGTATTTCAATCCTACCGGTCTGTTTCGGCAACAGGGTCAGGATGAGAGAGCGTTTGGCCGACATCTTGCCATTGATGATTGAGATGCTCTGCTGGGTGGAACGGCCGAGTATTTCGAACCGGGTCTCCAGCTCGCCCAGGTCGGGATTCATCTCATCCTCACCCTCCATCTGCAGGGTCAGCCGAACGGGCTGGTCGGGACCGACACTGCTGTTCGAGAGCAGGGCGGCCACCTTGGCGGAAGCGGGGGACGAGAGGATCAGAAGAGTGATCAACAGACCAGTCAACGGTGATGTGAGAAATCGCTTTATCGGGCGCATCTTATTCAACAGCATCTGGCTATGCTTCATTTTACGGGTGTACGAGGGCTGTATAATGAGCCATCCCATTAGATGGGGGCAACAAGCATAAGTTTCCAGGGGAAATAGCGATTGTGAAGATCCAGCAGCGTCCGGTCCCGGCCGAACCGGGTTTATGGTCGGACTCCATCCATCCGGTGATGCAGCGGATCTATGGCGCCAGGGGGTTGACCCGGGTGAGTGAACTGGAACTCGAGTTGGCCCGTTTGGCGCCGGTAAGTCAGATGAAGGGGATCATGGATGCCGCCGATCTGCTGTTTGAGGCACTGCGGGAGGGGCGATCGATCCTGATTGTCGGCGACTACGACGCCGACGGCGCCACCAGCAGCGCATTGGCCATGCTGGCGCTTAAAGCCTATGGTGCCGAAAGGGTCTCCTACCTGGTGCCGAATCGATTCGAGTACGGCTATGGCCTGACCCCGGAGCTGGTCGAATTGGCGGCCGGTTACGATCCCGGGCTGATTATCACCGTCGATAACGGCATCTCCAGCCTCTCCGGCATAGAACGGGCAAATGCCTTCGGCATCCCCGTCCTGGTCACCGACCACCATCTCCCTCCCGAACAACTGCCCCCCGCGGCCGTGATTGTCAATCCGAATCAACCGGGTGATCCCTTTCCGAGCAAACATCTCGCGGGTGTGGGGGTGGTCTTCTACCTCATGGCGGCCCTGGCCAGACGGCTCGAGAGCGGCGGCTGGTTCAAACAACGGAATCTGGCGCCGCCCAATCCCGCGCAGTGGCTCGACCTGGTGGCAATCGGCACGATCTGTGATCTCGTGCCCCTTGACTTCAACAATCGGGTCCTGGTCGCCCAGGGCTTGAGGCGGATCCGGGCCGGCAGTTGCCGACCCGGCATTCGCGCCTTGGCGGAGGTCGCGAAACGGGCCCTGCCCAATCTGGTGGCCTCGGATATCGGATTCGCACTCGGTCCCCGCCTGAATGCGGCGGGGCGACTGGATGACATGGGATTGGGCATAGAGTGTCTGCTCACCGCATCGACCCCCGAGGCGCAAAAGATGGCGCATCGGCTGGATCTGCTCAACCAGGAGCGGCGCTCGATCGAGCAATCGATGAAGTCCCAGGCAGACTCGGCGATGGCGCATCTGCATCTCAGTGACGACGGGGGACTGCCCGCGGGACTCTGTCTCTACGATGCCGCCTGGCACCAGGGGGTGGTGGGAATCCTGGCATCGCGCATGAAGGCGCAATACCATCGTCCTGTGATCGCGTTTGCCCGGGGAGATGGCGGGATACTCAAGGGATCCGCCCGTTCCATCAGCGGGCTGCATATGCGTGATCTGCTGGCGGCCATCGCGACCCGCAATCCAGGCTTGATAACCCGATTTGGCGGCCATGCGATGGCGGCCGGACTGACCCTCGCCGAAGCGGTATATCCCCGCTTCAAACAGGCGTTTGAACGGGAGGCCGCGGCACAGCTGAGTCCCGAGATGCTGGAGGAGGTGGTGTTCACCGACGGCGAGCTGCCGGTGGAGGCGCTCAATCTGGAGATGGCGGAGATCCTGCGCGACGGAGGACCCTGGGGTCAGGGATTCCCGGAGCCGCTGTTCGAGGGCTGTTTCGATCTCCAGCAGCAGCGTGTCGTGGGGGAGAGTCATCTGAAGCTCGAGTTGTCATCAGCCGACAGCAGTTGCAGAATCGATGCCATCGCCTTCAACCAGCCGCCGCTGTCCGCCGGTGATCGCCGGGTTCGGATGACCTACCGGCTGGATGTGAATGAGTTTCGAGGCAGGCGATCGGCACAGTTGATAGTGGAGACAATTCAATCGACGACCTAGAAGAGTATGACGAGAACGCCGAGGGGCCAAGCAAGAGCGAGATAAAGCGCGAGATGCTCGCACTGCAGCAGCTGGGCGAGCGCCTTACCAAGCTCTCGCCCAAGGAGCTGGCGCGGATCTCCCTGAGCAATGCCATGCAACAGGCGCTGGAAGAGAGCGGGCGGATCAAGTCACTGAATGCCCTGCGCCGCCACTATCGACGCCTGGGCAAGCTGCTGCGCCGCGAGGATCTCGACGCCATCAGGGGGGTGATCGGCGATATCGATAACCGGCACCAGGCCGATGTAGAGCGCTTTCACGCCCTGGAGCGATGGCGTGAGCGGCTCCTGGAGGAGGATAGCGAGGCGTTTGGCGAATTCATGCAGGCCTATCCCGGCGTGGACCGCCAACAGTTGCGGCAGCTGATTCAGGCAACCCGGCGGGAGCGGGAGCAGGGGCGGCCGGCCACGACCTATCGAAGGCTTTTCAAATTCCTGCGTGATGCGGCCGGGATCTGAAGATTTCCCGGAACCGTCGCCAGTGACCAGTTCGTCACCGCCCAATCCCAGAAGGCCTCGAGGCTGTCGGGACGCTGTGGCGGCAGTGGCTGATTGAGAAAGTTGAGGGCGTGCAGAAGGGACGCTATCGGCCGCGCCGGATCGACCGGGGCATCCTTATCCTGTTTGCTCAATTTTCGACCCTGATCGTCCACTGCGAGGGGGAGGTGGGCGTAACCGGGATGCGGCAGTTTCAGCAGTCGCTGCAGATAGTGCTGTCGCGGCGTGGAACTGAGCAGATCCACCCCGCGAATGACATCGGTGATGCCTTGCCAGGCGTCGTCGATCACCACGGCAAGCTGGTAGGCGTGGTAGCCGTCGGCTCGCCGGATCACGAAATCCCCGATCTCACGGTTGAGTCGTTGGCTGATCGGACCCTGCAGCGAGTCCTCGATGGTGATGGTCTGATCGTTGGTCAATACACGGATGCTTCGTTCCTGGCGCCCGTTCGGCACGCCGCCGCGGCAGGTCCCCGGGTAGATCGCTCCCCCGGCGCCGCTGTCCGCTCGCTTTTCGATCTGCTTGCGGGAGCAGCCACATGGATAGGCGAGTCGCGCAGCCAACAGGCTGTCGACCGCGGCGGCGTAGGCGGCGGTGCGCTGGCTCTGGTAGAGGATCTCGCCGTCCCACTGGAAGCCGAATCGCTCCAGTGTCAGCAGGATCGATCTGGCCGCGCCCTTCACCTCGCGGGTTTGGTCCAGATCCTCCATCCGGATAAACCACTCTCCCCGCTGACTGCGGGCATCCAGATAACTGCCCATGGCCGCCACCAGCGAACCGAAGTGGAGTTCGCCGCTGGGGGTGGGGGCAAAACGGCCTCGATAGCGCCGGTTTTCGTCTTGATCGGGCATGCCTGGCTCAGTTTTCCGTAGGCGTCGTCGGCAGATCATAATCCTCCGACACAAAAAGAAAAACCGGCAAATGCCGGTTTTTCCTATGAAAAAGTGAAGAGGGGTCTATCCCATCTGCTTTTCGCGTATCTCATCGAGGGTTTTGCAGTCGATGCACTGGGTCGCCGTGGGGCGGGCCTCGAGTCGCCTGATTCCGATCTCGACGCCGCAGGATTCGCAATAACCATACTCGTGGTTGTCCAGCTGCTCCAGGGCCTCGTCGATCTTCTTGATCAGCTTGCGCTCCCGATCCCGGGTGCGCAGTTCCAGGCTGAATTCCGACTCCTGGGTGGCGCGGTCGTTGGGATCGGGGAAGTTGGCGGCCTCGTCCTGCATATGGTGCACGGTGCGGTCAACCTCCTGCATCAGGTTGGATTTCCATGCGGCCAGGATGGCGCGGAAATGAGCCTCTTGCTGGTCGCTCATATATTCTTCGCCCTTGGCGGTCTTATAGGGCTCAATTCCGAAGGATTGTGCCCCTTGTTTGGCGGCTTTCTTCTGGGCCATTCATGGTACCTCTTCAGTGAAGGCGCATATCTATACCAGAAAGGAAAGAACGAAACAACAAATCGGGGTCGGCTTTGTTAATCGTCTTCCCATCCATAAGATTGGTCCAAATTGACTGAATTTAAAGGTCAATTCATCCATAATGGTTGTCTCAGCGCACGATTTGTGTGGATTTTGCCCTTCCAGGCGACTTTGCACGCCTCGCCCCACTAGGTATGCTTGTGCGCCTTCTCCGATAAATGGTCAATCGGGACCATTAACGGTCGTGGAAGCATGGTGAAAACTAGCGTCCGGACTGTTGGATACCTTAGCTGATTTTTTGTCGTTTAGGAGTCGACTCGATTCCAATCGGCCCTGATTTTATGGTGGAGTAATGGCTGAACTAGAGGCATTGATATTTGATGTTGACGGTACCCTCGCCGATACCGAGCGTGACGGACATCGGGTGGCCTTCAACAGGGCCTTTGCAGCGGCGGGGCTCGACTGGGAGTGGTCGGTTGCCCTCTATGGCGAGCTGTTGGCGGTTACCGGCGGCAAGGAGCGAATCCGCCACTACCTGGATCACTACAACCGGGACTACCCAAGACCGGACGATCTCGATGGCTTCATCGCAGCCCTTCATGCCGCTAAGACGGAGCACTACACCCGGATGCTGTCGCAGGGCTTGATACCGATGCGCAGCGGTGTGAAGCGACTGCTGCAGGAGGCGCGGCAGGCGGGACTGCGCCTGGCGATTGCGACCACCACTACGCCGGCCAATGTCGGCGCCCTGCTGCAACACAGTCTCCACCCGGAAGCGGAGAGCTGGTTCGAGGTGATCGCGGCGGGTGATATCGTGGCGGCGAAAAAGCCGGCACCCGACATCTATCTCTGGGCGATGCAGCGCATGCAGCTGCAGGCAGATGCCTGCCTTGCCCTCGAAGACTCCCATAACGGCGTGCAATCCGCCCACCATGCCGCGATCGATTCGATTCTGGTGACCACCAACGGTTACACCGCTGAGGATGATTTTAGCGGCGCCACCCTGGTGATCGATCAGTTCGGCGAGCCCGATCAGCCCTTCCGGGTCAAAACCGGCGAGGCGAATGGGTACAGCTTTGTCGATATTGCCCTGCTGCGGGCGCTGCACGGCAGATCCGACCCATGACAGCCATTGCCAGGCGGATGCAGCGCATCGCTCCATTCTATGTGATGGATCTGTTGGCGCAGGCCCGACGCATGGAGGCCGAGGGTCGTTCCATTATCCATATGGAGATCGGCGAACCCGATTTCGACACACCGCCACCGGTCGTCGCAGCGGGACAGGCCGCCCTGGCGACGGGGGCGATCCACTATACCCCGGCCATGGGCCTGGCGGCCCTGCGTCAGGCCATTGCCGGCCACTACCGGGATCGCTATGCCACCGAACTCGATCCGCAGCGGGTGGTGGTCACCCCCGGTTCCTCCGGCGCACTGCAACTGATCATGAGCGTGCTGATCAATCCGGGGGAGTCGGTATTGCTGGCCGACCCCGGCTATCCCTGCAACCGTCACTTCGTGGAGCTGGTCGATGGCGTGCCCCTGGCCGTGGCCGTGGGTCCCGAGACCGCATACCAGTTGACGGCCCAGCTGGTGGAGGAGGCCTGGCGGGACGACACCAAGGCGGTGTTGCTGGCCTCGCCCTCCAATCCCACCGGCACCTTGATCGCCGACGACGAGATGCGAGAACTTCACGCCACGGTAGAGCGCTTGGGCGGGGTGTTGATCGTCGATGAGATCTACCAGGGATTGGTCTATGACGAAGGGGGGGGTACGGCGCTGAGGTTTGCCGACAATCTGTTCGTCATCAACAGCTTTTCGAAGTTCTTCGGCATGACCGGCTGGCGGCTGGGTTGGCTGGTTGCCCCCGAGGCCTTCATCGATCCCATCGACCGCCTGGCGCAGAATATCTTCCTCTCCGCCCCGACCCTCTCCCAGCACGCCGCGCTGGGTGCATTTACCCCGCAGGTGATGGAGATTCTCGAGCAGCGCCGCCAGGCCTTCCAGACGCGCCGCGACTTTCTGTTGCCCGCCCTGCGCGAGCTGGGATTCTCGATCCCGGTGACCCCGCAGGGGGCCTTCTATCTCTACGCCGGTTGCGGCGGGTTGTGCAATGACAGCCAGGCGTTCGCCCAGGCGCTGTTGCAAAAGGCGGGCGTGGCGGTCACCCCCGGCCTCGACTTCGGTTTCAATCAGCCCGAATCCCACCTGCGCTTCGCCTACACCACCGACCTGGAGCGCCTGCGGGAGGGGGTTGAACGCATTAGCGCCTTTCTCGCGAGCTGAGATTGGGATGAAGGAAGTCCGCAAATGAACGCGAATAAACGCAAATGCTATCAATTGCTTAACATGATGGTCACTTCGAGTATTAGTTGTTGCGAACCACCAGCACATTGGAGAACGCGATGAAGCTATTCAACATTGAGGGTTTAGTCGTCTGCACTTGAATCTTATTTGCGTTCATTTGCGGACTCAACTCTCAAGATGCCGCAACCGTTCATGCCAGAAGAGGGTGGCGCCGGCGACGGCGGCGGGCATGGCGACGAAGTTGAGGATGGGCACCATCATCATCAGGGTCAGGCCGCCGCCAAAGGAGAGGGATGAGAGCCGGGCCTGTTTCAAGCGCTTGTGCTGCTGCTTGAAGGCCAGGTTGTGGTTGGCCATCGGATAGTCGCCATACTCCAGGGCGAGGAACCATGCGCTGAATAGCATCCAGAGAAAGGGCGCGGCGACATTGAGGCCGGGAATGAGGAAGAGTATCAACAGGGGGATGGCGCGCAGCAGAAAATAGAGCAGCTTGCGGAGCTCGGAGAGCAGCGCCGGCGCCACATCCTTGAACATCTGTTTCGCGCCGCTCGCCTGTTTCGGCATCTCTCCCCCGAGATAGCGTTCAACCTTCTCCGCCAGAAGCCCGTTGAAGGGTGCGGCGATCAGATTGGCGATGACGGTAAAGGTATAGAAAATGATCAATAGCAGGGTGATGGCGAACAGGGGCCAGAGCAACCAGCGGAGCCAGGAGAGCCAGCTCTCGTCATTGGGAAGAAAACGATCCATGAGTTGTTCGAATTGACCGACGCCGAGCCAGATCAGCAGGCTGAAGACGACGACATTGACAAGCAGCGGGATTGCGACAAATCGTCTCAGGCCAGGTTTGTTCAAAAGGCCGAGGCCCTTTATCAGGTAGCCTGCGCCGGTGAGGGGGTTGTCCACCATGTTGAAATCCTAAATTCCGAAGTCCGTATGCTAGGGCCTGTTGACACTAATCCAATTGGCCCTGTTGTGCCTGAAGGGCTGGGGCTATTTTTCCGCCCAGCGGCGTTATCATTCGCTCATGTAGCATACCTACGCCGCGCTCATTCTGCCTTGCTGGACGAAAAAATAGTCCCAGCAGGGCCGATTGGATTAGTGTCAACAGGCCCTAGGGATCAGACTATAACCTAAATGTGATAGTTGATGCCCAAGGCCGGTGAGGGATTAACCAATGTTTACCTGATGGGGTCTGTACTCGGCAGTAACGAGGGATTAAGCTGGCGCGGCCAGGAGAGTGTCAATAACCGTTATGTTGGAAAACCTGCTCGCACTGTTCGTTACGGCCATTGTCCTGGCCCTGGTTCCGGGTCCCGATAACCTGTTCGTACTGACCCACTCGGCACTCCACGGCAGGCGGACCGGCTGGTATGCGACCCTGGGTTTTTGCACCGGACTGATTGTACACACGGCAGCTGTCTCCCTGGGGGTGGCTGCCCTGTTCCAGACCTCCGAACTGGCATTCAACCTGCTCAAGGTGATCGGTGCCGTCTATCTCTTCTACCTGGCCTGGCGCTTTCTGCAGCGATCGAACAGTCCCATTCCGCGGCAGGAGCAACCAAGCCTCAGACCCTGGCTGATCTATCAGCGGGGTATCGTCATGAATGTAACCAATCCCAAGGTATCGCTCTTCTTCCTTGCCCTGTTGCCCCAATTCACCCTGCCGGAGGCCGGACCGATGGCGCTGCAGATGATCAGCTTCGGCATTGTCTTCATCCTCGCCACCTTGATCGTTTTCGGCGGCATCGCTGAACTGGCGGCAATCATCAGTCCCTGGCTCAAGCGTTCCAATTCGGCACAGCGGGTCATGCATCGTGTCGCCGCAGCGATCTTTTGCCTGCTCGCCCTGAAGCTTTTGTTGGCAGAACGGTTTTAGTTCCGGGGAGACCGATTTGTGATCCCGGGATGTTTCATGTAGAAGGGGCTGGTCCAGATCATTCGAGTAAGGTAGATCCCTATGAAATATGTCGGTGCCCATGTCAGCGCATCGGGCGGGGTGGAGAACGCGCCGTTGAATGCCGAGGAGATCGGCGCCAGGGCATTTGCCCTGTTTACCAAGAATCAGCGCCAGTGGCGCGCGAAACCCCTGAGCGAAAAGTCGATTGCGGCCTTCAAGGCGAATCTCGACAGGGTCGGCATCGCTGCCGGGCATGTGCTGCCCCACGACAGCTACCTGATCAATCTGGGACATCCCGAAGCGGAAGGACTGGAAAAATCGAGAGCGGCCTTTCTCGATGAGATGCGGCGCTGTGAGCAGCTCGGCCTGTCGCTGCTCAACTTTCACCCCGGGGCAACCCTGAGGAAGATCGGTGAAGAGGAGAGCCTGCAACGGGTCGCCGAATCGATCAACCTGGCGCTCGCCCGGACCCAGGGCGTGACCGCGGTGATCGAAAACACCGCGGGCCAGGGGAGTACCCTGGGTTATCGCTTCGAACACCTGGCGGCGATCATCGAGGCGGTGGAGGATAAGAGCCGGGTCGGTGTCTGTCTCGATACCTGCCACACCTTTGTCGCCGGCTACGATCTCAGAACCGAAGCGGCCTGTGACAAGACATTCGGCGAATTCGATCGCATCGTCGGTTTTTCCTATCTGCGCGGCATGCATCTCAACGACAGCAAGCCCGACCTGGGCGCCAGGGTCGATCGCCACCACAGCCTCGGCATGGGTAAACTTGGCTGGGAGGTGTTTCGCTATATCATGCACGATCCGCGATTCGACAATATCCCGCTGGTATTGGAGACCATCGACGATACGCTCTGGAAAGAGGAGATTGCCGCCCTCTATGACCTCTGAAGCCAATTCTGGCGACCTTGTCAGGGAGGGGGAATTCACATAACCTCACTGCATGGCAACGCGTCAGCATAACCAAAGATTATTGCTGTTTATCCTTTTGCTTCTGTCACTCAACGTCGCGCCGCTGCAGGCCGAATCCGAAGTGGTGCGCATCGGTGTGTTGAGTCATCGTGGCGACAAGGCCACCTTGAGGGCCTGGAGTCCCACCGCCCATTTCCTCACCTACCATATACCGACCCACAAGTTCGTTATCCAGCCGTTGAAGTTCGATGAAGTCAATCCCGCGGTGGAGCAGGGAAAGATCGATTTTGTCCTGGTCAATCCCGGTATCTATGTCAATCTCGAGGTCAAATATCGCGTCTCCCGTATCGCTACCCTCTACAACCGGCGCAACGATGTCCCCTACAAGATCTTCGGCGGCGTCATCTTCACCCGCAAGGATCACCCGGAGATCAATACCCTGGAGGATCTGCGCGGCCATACCATGATGGCGGTGGATGCCACCTCCCTGGGCGGCTTTCAGATGGCGATGCGGGAGATGGTGGAGCAGGGCGTGGATCCCTACAGTGATCTGGAGGCGCTGCGCTTTGGCGGTATTCACGACCGGGTGGTGATGGCCGTGCTCAAGGGCGAGGTCGATATCGGCACCGTGCGCACCGATATCCTGGAGCGCATGGCCACGGCGGGCACCATCGATCTGGCGGATTTCCGTATCGTCAATCCACAAAACGTCGCGGAGTTCCCTTTCGCCCTGAGCACCCGCCTCTACCCCGAGTGGCCGTTCAGTAAAGTGGCCCATACCGCCGACAGCCTGGCGCAGAAGGTGGCGATAGCGCTGTTGAATATGCACCATGACCATGCCGCCGCCCTCGCCGGCAACTATGCCGGCTGGACCATACCCCTCGACTACCAGCCGGTGCACGATCTCTTCATGACCCTCAAGCTGCCGCCCTACCAGTATCTGGGCAAGTTCACCCTGTCGGACGCCATCACTCGCTATTGGTACTGGTTCCTGGGGGGATTGATGATGCTGCTCTTCATGATCGTCATGACCCTCTGGGTAATGCGTCTCAACCAGGCGATCAAGAAGGCCAAGGAGCGCCTTGAGATGCAGCATGAACTGATCCTCGACTCGGTGGCGGACGGCATCTACGGGGTCGATCTGCAGGGCCGCTCCACCTTTTTCAACCGGGCGGCGGAGCGAATCACCGGCTGGAAGGCCGACGATGTCATCGGCCGCAATCAACACGAGATCCTCCACCATACCCATGCGGACGGATCGCCCCACAAGGCGGAGGAGTGCCCGGTCTATCAGACCTTCCGCGAAAATCAGGCCCGCTATGTCTCCGACGATGTCTTCTGGCGCCGGGACGGCAGCAGCTTCCCGGTGGAGTACAGCAGTACCCCGATCTGGGACGACAGCGGCAAGACGGTGGGCAGTGTGGTGGTGTTTCGCGATACCACAAGGCGCAAGCGGGCGGAGGAGGAGGCGCGCCAGCACCAGCTCGAGCTGGCCAGGGCTGGGCGCCTCAGCACCATGGGGGAGATGGCCTCGGGCATCGCCCATGAACTCAACCAGCCACTGACAGCCATCTCCACCAACGCCCAGGCCAGCATCCGTATCCTCGAATCGGACAGCTCCAACACCAATGTCTGCATCGATGTCATGGAGCGCATCGCCGCGCAGGCGGACCGTGCCGGTGAGATCATTCGTCAATTGCGCCGCCTGGTGCGCAAAGAGCCCCTGGAGCGCAGCGAAGGCAATGTCAACGACCTGGTCAACGCGGTGGCGTTGTTGATCTGGCCCGATGTCAGGAAGGCGTCGGTGAAGCTGGAGCTCGATCTCGATGAGACCCTGCCTGCAATCCCGCTGCAGCCTATCCAGATAGAGCAGGTGATCCTGAACCTGGCGCGCAACGCCATCGAGGCCCTGCTCGAGAAGCGAGGCGGTGAACGCAAGCTCCACATCGGCACCCAGAACAAGGCAGGCAAATCCATCGCCGTGGTCGTGCGCGACAACGGGCCCGGGGTAAAGCAGGAACTCGCCACTACCCTGTTTGATCCGTTTGTCACCGGCAAGCCCCAAGGGATGGGGCTGGGGCTATCCATCAGCTACGGGATCATTGAGGCCCATGGTGGTAAACTCTCTCTCAACCCGGCCTACGAGGAGGGCGCGGAGTTCGATTTCTACCTGCCATTCGGGGAGGCGAGCTAGTGGATCAGTCAAAGCCGACAGTGTTCGTTGTTGACGACGATGAGGAGGTACGCGGCGCCCTGAAACTGCTCTTCGAATCGGTCGGCCTCCCCGTCATCTGCTACCCTTCGGCGGTGGATTATCTGGATCAGTTCGACGAGTCCCTGCCGGGCTGCCTGGTCGTGGATATCCGCATGCCGGGGATGAGCGGACTCGACATGCAGGAGAAGCTCGCCGAACGGCAGATCCACCCCCCGGTGATCATCATCACCGGGCATGGGGATGTGCCGATGGCGGTGCGCGCGGTACAGGCGGGTGCGGTGGACTTTATCGAAAAACCCTTTCGCGACCAGATCCTCCTCGACAGCGTCCATCGCGCCATCGAGATGGATGCGGAGCGGCGTGGTGAGGCCTCCCGCCTGTCGGAGATTCGCGAACACCTGAATCAGCTGACACCGCGGGAGCGGGAGGTCCTCGATCTGGTCATCAGCGGCATGCGCAACAAGAATATATCCGAACAGCTGGGCATCACCCTCTCCACTGTCGAGGCCCATCGCTCCCGGGTGATGGAGAAGATGCAGGCCGACTCCCTGTCCCATCTGATGCGTATGATGCTTACCCTGGAAAAGGATTAAGGAAAACCTTAACCGGCACTCGCGTATGTCGGGATTTTCACCGCCCTACAAAGAGTTACATAATAACGCCTCCCCATGCCCTATCCGGAGCGAGCGCATGGGGATCGGCCAGCTGGATGGCCGGGAGGTAGTGAACCAAAACAGGCACCTTCCGGCAATTCAGCTGGTTTTTTTGTTGCACTGTCGGATTCCGCATGAAAAGGCCAGGATATTAGAAAAGCCTGGGAACCCGGCCCATCACCGCGCGGCGGTCTGGTGAGTCCAGCGACCAATAACTGGAGGATGAAAGAATGACGATTTCAAGACGCGAATTTCTTCGCCTGATGGGTATCGCCGGCGCCGCCGGTATGATGCCTTCATCCATCTTCGCGGCGGCGAAGCAGCCGGCCGATCTCTACGAGGTGCCGAAGTTCGGCAATCTCTCACTGCTGCATATCACCGATTGCCATGCCCAGTTGAATCCGATCTATTTCCGTGAACCGAGCGTCAACCTGGGCTTGGACCAGGCCTTCAACAAGGCGCCGCACCTGGTCGGCAGGCGTCTCCTCGACCATTTCGGTATCGCCCCGGGGAGCATCGAGGCCCACGCCTTCAGCTATCTCGATTTCGACACCGCGGCGGGCAAATACGGCAGGGTCGGCGGCTTTGCCCACCTCAAGACCCTGGTGCAGCGCATCCGCGACGACAGAGGGCCGGGCAACAGCCTGCTCCTCGATGGCGGCGATACCTGGCAGGGTTCGGGCACCGCCTACTGGACCCGCGGCAAGGATATGGTCGGCGCCTGCAACCGTCTTGGCGTCGATGTCATGACCGGCCATTGGGAGTTCACCTACCTGGATGAGGAGGTTGTCTCCAACATCGCCGACTTCAAGGGCGATTTCGTGGCGCAGAACGTGATGGTCCGCGAAGAGGCGTTGTTCGACTACAGGTTCGCGGACTTCGAGGGCTTCAACGAGGATGAGGGCAACGCCTTCAGGCCCTATGTGATGAAACAGGTGGGCGGCGCCCGGGTGGCGGTGATCGGCCAGGCCTTTCCCTACACCCCCATCGCCAATCCCCAGCGTTTCATTCCCGACTGGACCTTCGGCATCCAGGATGAGCTGATGCAGGGTGTGGTGGATGCTGTACGTGAAAACGAAAAGCCCGACCTGGTGGTGGTAATCTCCCACAACGGCATGGATGTGGACCTGAAGATGGCCTCCCGGGTCGCCGGCATCGATGTCATCTTCGGCGGCCATACCCACGACGGCATGCCCGCGCCCACCCTGGTGAAGAATTCCGGCGGCAAGACCCTGGTCACCAATGCCGGCTCCAACGGCAAGTTCCTCGGGGTCATGGATCTCGATGTGAAGGGCGGCAAGCTGCGGGACTTCCGCTATCGCCTGCTGCCCGTCTTCTCCAACCTGCTGCCGGCGGACAAGGCGATGCAGGCCTACATCGACGAGGTGCGCGCACCCTACAAGGCAAAGCTGGATGAGAAGCTGGCGGTGGCCGAGGAGACCCTCTATCGCCGCGGCAACTTCAACGGCACCTTCGATCAGGTCATCTGCGACGCCCTGACCACGGTCAACGACGCCCAGATATCCCTCTCCCCCGGCTTTCGCTGGGGCACCACGGTGCTGCCTGGCCAGACCATCACCATGGACAACGTCATGGACCAGACCTGCATCACCTATCCCGAGACCTATCGACGGGAGATGAAGGGCAGCGATATCAAGGCGATACTCGAGGATGTGGGTGACAACCTCTTCAACAAGGACCCCTACTATCAGCAGGGCGGTGACATGGTGCGGGTCGGTGGCCTCGACTACGTCTGCGAACCCGGCGCCGGCTTCGGCAAGCGCATCTCCAACATGACCCTGAATGACGGCACCAAGATCGAGGCGGACAAGAGCTATGTGGTCGCCGGCTGGGCCACCGTCGGCTCCAAGGCCCCCGGCGAGCCGATCTGGGACACCGTGGCGAAATATCTGCGCGACCAGAAGACGGTGAAGATCAAGAAACTCAATACACCGAAACTTGTCGGTGTGAAAGACAATCCGGGGCTCGCCGAGTATCCCGGATAATATAAAAAGTCCGCAAATGAACGCGAATGAACGCAAATGTTATGAAAAGTATAGCTTGTCACACCTCATAACCGTGTTGTCTGGTCAGTGCTGATGCCTGTATCTTGATAAAACAAGTCCAACGCATCACATGTAAAATACATTTGCGTTTATTAGCGTTCATTTGCGGACTACTGGAATGTGGCTAAAGAGTTAATCAGCGGATTGGCGGTTGCGATAACCTTTATCGCCTTTTTTCCCTATCTACGTTCCATATTCACCGGGCGGACCAAGCCCCATGTCTTCTCCTGGGTCATCTGGGGCAGCACCACCTTTATTGTATTTCTCGCCCAGCTTGAGGATGGCGGTGGGATAGGGGCCTGGCCAATCGGCATTTCGGGTGTGATCACGCTCTTTATTGCCTTCCTCGCCTATCTGAAGAAATCGGACATCGCAATCACAAGACTTGACTGGTCCTTTTTTGCCGCGGCAATGGCCTCCATACCTGTCTGGTATGTCACAGCGGATCCCACCTGGGCCGTCATCCTGTTGACCGCCATCGACGTGATCGGTTTCGGACCGACCATCCGGAAGGCGTTTGCCCACCCCTACGATGAGGACTTGACCTTTTTTGCGCTGTTTGTGGTGCGCAATGCCTTGGTGATCGCGGCGCTGGAAAATTACACCCTGGCGACCCTGCTCTTTCCTGCGGTAATTGCGCTGGTATGTCTCCTCTTCGTCATAACGATCGTTCAGCGCAGAGGTGCATTTCGACAGGGTTAATCAGTTCCAGGTCTCTCTATCACACAAGGAGAACAGTAAGATTGGGACAGGTGGTTTGGCAGGGGTCTGCAAATGTTCACCAGCGTCGGTTGATGGTGTACTCGCCCGGTCGACCTACAAAAGGCAGCATCAGCATCCCCGGCAGCCGGTCCACCTGCTGCGGATCGCGAAAATCGCTCACCCCGAGCTCCATCGCTACATGCCCCTCTGGCGGTTGCGCAACATAGGTACCGAACAGCCGATCCCACCAGGGGAGGCTAAAACCGAAGTTGGAGTTGGCCAAAGGGGCGTGAACAGAGTGGTGAACCCGGTGCATGTCGGGGGTGACGACGAAGAGGCGCAACACCCGGTCGAACCTTTCCGGGATCGAGATGTTGCCATGGTTGAACATCGCGGTGGCATTGAGCAGGACCTCGAAAATGACCACCGCCACCAGGGGTGGACCCAGGAGCAGGATGGTGGCCATCTTGATCAGCATGGAGAGGATGATCTCGATGGTATGGAAGCGCGCGCCGGTGGTGACGTCGTAGTCGAGGTCGGCATGATGCACCCGGTGCAGGCGCCAGAGCAGGGGAACGGCGTGGACCATCACATGCTGCAGGTAGATGACGAAATCCATCGCCACCACGGCGATGACCGCCGCCAGCGGGAGTGGCAGGCTGTAGTGGTTGAGGAGTCCCCAGCCCTGCTCCTGGGCAAGGGCCGCCACCCCCACCGCGGCGGCGGGGAAGAGCAGGCGCAGAACCACTGTGTTGAGGGCGATGAGGCCGAGGTTGTTGATCCAGCGCGCCCCCTTGGAGACGGTGAGCCGGCGACGGGGTGAGAGGATCTCCCACAGGGCCATGAGGGCGAAAACGCCAAAAAAGAAACTCAGGCGGATGGGTAGTTCGTTGCCGAGCACCCAGTCGTTCCAGTTCATGGTCACCTATCCTCCAATGCCAATTCTGCTATAATTCTCTTTAATTATCTATTATTCAATAGATCTCTTGAATTATTGAAGTTCATCGGACGCAATATGTCAAGCACGCATTTCAAACACGATCTCTTCAACGAGTTCGCCCGGGTCGCCAGGGCGATGAGCAACGGTTACCGCCTGGAGCTGCTGGAATACCTCGCCCAGGGAGAGCGCAGCGTGGATGCCTTGGCCCAGGTATCCGGGCTGACGGTGGCGAATACCTCGCAACATCTGCAGCAGCTCCGGCAGGCCGGCCTGGTGGTCAACCGCAAGCAGGGGCACAAGGTCTTTTACCGTTTGAGTGGCTTGGATGTCTCATCCCTGCTCGCTTCGCTGCGGGAGGTGGCTGAACGGCGCCTGGCGGAGGTGGACCGGCTGGTGGATGACTATCTGAAGGTCAAGGACGGCCTGGAACCCATACCGGCCCGTGAACTGCTCGAGCGTGCGAAACAGGGCCTGGTGACCGTGCTCGATGTGCGTCCCAGGGAGGAGTTTGAAGCGGGGCATCTGCCCGGCGCCATCAACATCCCGCTCGATGAGCTGGAGACACACCTCGACAGCCTGGATCCGCAGGGTGAGATCGTCGCCTACTGCCGCGGCCCCCATTGTGTGCTGGCCTTTGATGCGGTGGCCAGATTGAGACGGAGAGGCCTCACCGCGCACCGCCTGGAGGGGGGGCTTCCGGAGTGGGTGTTGGAGGGATTGCCGGTCGAGAGATGACTCCATCCACGAAATCACAAGCAGATGCCTTTCATAAATCACAGACCGGATTTATAGTTAAAATATGAGTGGTTGATGTAGGGATATCTCCTTATTCACGGATTTTTTGGACCGTAATCTCTATCCCCACATGTCAGGCAGCGGATATGGTTGAGGTGAACGACAAAGGTGATAACCGAACTGGTTTTCTGTTGAATTATTCGTTGGATTCCCAGACGGAACCTGCCTTTGTTGCAGAGGTGACGGCCGAAGGCGGCATCAAACTGATCGATTCCAATTCACCCTGGTTGCAGTTGATGGAGCGGTGTCCTGAACCATCAGCGTCGGCCGATGGTGATGAAGAAGTTGGTATATGCAAGGCTTCCCAGCATTTTTTCCGGCAGCTCCAGGTATATTTTCAGGATAACGACCCCTATCACTTAGGCGCAGGGATTCCTATTTCCGTTGGCGGACGCAGACTGCAGGCGCAGATTGCGCCGATATGCGATCCAGAGGGTCATATCCTACGCGTGTTGGGAATAGTCAGAGACAAAACGGACGAGGCTAAATCCAAAGCCGTAGATCTGTCGAATCTTTACTTTTTCGAGAGCATGGACAGAATCAATCGGGCGATCCTGCACGCATCGGATCTGCAGCAGATGATGAGCGATGTGCTCGATCTGATTCTGGACATATTCAGCTGCGACCGTTCCTTTCTGCTCTACCCCTGCGATCCCGCTGCCGCCACCTGGCAGGTGCCGATGGAGCGAACCCGACCCGCCTATCCCGGGGCGTTGGCGATGGGGATCGAGATCGAGATCGAGGTGACACCCGAGATAGCAGCTTCCTTCCAGTCACTACTCGCCTGCGATGGCCCGGTTCAGTTCGGTCCCGGAAGAATCCGCCCTGTCCCGCCAGAGGTGGAGGCGCAGTTTCAGGTGAAGTCCTTCATGTCCATGGTGATCTATCCGAAGGTCGGCAAGCCCTGGCAGTTCGGCATCCACCAATGCTCGTCGGCGCGGAAATGGAGCGCCGGCGATGAGCGCCTGTTGAATGAAATCGGCCTGCGTCTGGCCGACGCCCTGACCAGCATGTTGATTCTGCGTGATCTGAAAGAGAGCGAGACAAAGCTTAAAGAGGCCGAAAGGCAGTTTCACACCCTGTTTGACAATCTCCCAGACTGTATTGCGCGTTTCGACCGCAATGGACGGGTGCTGCTGATAAACCAGGCGTCGCTGAACACCTTTGACCTGAGCGCAGAAATGGCGGTTGGCAGGAGAGTGGGCGAGAACGGTCCCGCCAGCGGAGAGGAAAATATCGTGTTGGAAGCCATGATAAGACGCGCCTTCGATGAAGGGGTCGCCAACCAGTTGGAAACCGAATGGCATACGGCTCAAGGCAGGCGCAATTTCAATGTTGCGCACATTCCCGAAAGGGATGAAGAGGGCAGGGTGGTGAGCGTGATCGGTATCGCTCAAGACATCACCGATCAGAATCGGGCCGCGGAAGCGCTGCGCAGCAGCGAAGAGCGCTACCGGCTCATCGTCGATACGGCCAGCGAGGGAATCTGGGTCGTCGACAGCGACAACATCACCACATTCGTAAATGCGCCCATGGCGGAGATGCTGGGTTACAGTGTAAGTGAAATGCTGAGTCGGAGGATGGCGGATTTTCTGTTTACCGAGGATCGGGCGAGTCAGCAGCAGATAGATTCGAAACTAAATCGTGGCATAACGGACAGCAGTGAGAGAAGACTTCGCCGCATTGACGGCAGTAATTTGTGGACCCTTGCCTCTACATCCCCGATTTTAACCAGTGAACAAGAATACATGGGCTCAATCACCCTGTTTACCGATATCACCGAGCGGAGACTGCAACAGGAGCAGCTGCTCTATCAGGCCCACTATGATTCGCTGACCGGTCTGCCGAACCGTTTTCTGGCGTTGGACCGTCTGCAACAGAATATCAACCTGGCGGCACGCAGAGGCGCGCATACGGCGCTGCTGTTTCTTGACCTGGATGATTTCAAAAAGATCAACGACGCCCTGGGACACGAGGTGGGCGATCAGGTCCTGAGAATGGCTGCCGGCAGGCTGAAACAGGCTGTTCGTAGCTCGGACACGGTTGCCCGCCTGGGCGGTGATGAGTTCGTTGTCCTGATTCGGGAGGATGGAGATGAGGGTGCGGTACGCCCTGTCGCCGAGAAAATCCTGGAGACCTTTCAGGAGGTTTTTCTGGTCATGAACAGGCAGGTGATGCTGACCGCAAGCCTGGGCATCTCGATCTATCCCGACGACGGCGATGAACCTTTGCTGTTGCTGCGCAATGCCGATACCGCGATGTACTATTCGAAGGCGATGGGTAGAAATACCTTCCACTATTTTACTGATTCGATGAATCAGAATGTGGCCCATCGGCTGCAGATGGAGGAACAGTTGCGCTTGGCGCTGGAGCGCAATGAATTATACCTCGAGTTTCAACCGATCGTGGAGATGTCGAGCGCCAGAATCGTAGCAGTGGAAGCCCTTCTTAGGTGGCGCAACGAAATCCTGGGCCAGGTGCCTACCACCGAGTTCATCGAAATCGCCGAACAGACCGGCATGATTATGGAGATTGGAGAATGGGTGATCGATACCGCAATGATCTACCTGAAACACTGGGATAATTGGAGCGAGGAAGGCTTTCGCCTGGCGCTGAATGTATCTCCCCGTCAGTTCAGGAAGCTGGGATTCGTCGACCTGCTCGGACGCGCCATGAAGCGCGCGGGCATTGTTGGCAGGCAAATCGAACTGGAGATCACCGAAGGCATGCTGCTCGGTGACGAGATGGGTGCGAGCGAAATCATCGCGGGCCTGCGTGAACTCGGTGTGAGCATCTCGATGGACGATTTCGGAACCGGTTACTCTTCGCTCAGTTATTTAAGAGACTATCGCTTCGATACCCTGAAGATCGACCGCGTCTTCATACGGGACGTCATCGATGATCCGAGCGATCGAGAATTGATCATCGCAACCCTGCGCATGGCGAAGGGATTGGGCGTCAAGGTGGTGGCAGAGGGGGTGGAGTCGGCCGAGCAGTTCGATTTTCTCAAGCGGGAGGGCTGCGACCTTGCGCAGGGGTGGTATCTGAGCAAGCCCATATCGGCTGACGAGTTCGCTGAGCTGCTTCGTGAACACCGGTGCCTGCCTTAAGGTTATTGCTACAGGCTAAACATGATCTCCGGATCTACGTTACGGCTTTTATAGTTATCCAGGCAACTGCAGTCTTGAGTGCACTCTCTCTTTTCAATCGGAGCGTCAAACCCTCCCTCTTTCATGGCCAGCTTCAGGGCGCCGAAAGCCATGCTGAAATAGTCCACTTGATATCTGTCTGTCCGCAGTCTCGGATCATCAAGCACAATCCTGTTTAAATAGCCGAGTATCGGCAGTTTTCCTGCACAATGTCGGAATACGACCATATGATCGAAACTGCCGTATCTGAAGTTGTCTTCCAGGTCGTGGGCCGAGACAAACCATTTTCTTTCATGATGCGTGTTGGCGTCCCATTTCATGGGATTGCTTTTGCTGATCCAAACCTTTCCAGTGTATGTGTTGTTTACGATTTCAATGTCAAGTTCCAAAAGCACTGGGCCATGGTTGTGCACACTGTTTGCTTGTTCATGTATATCTACAGTGTCAGTAAATATATCATTCAGGATGCTGTAGTTGCTGGCGCCGTGATTGGCTTTCCGTGGCCGCTTCTGAGTGACAAGCTTTTCGATGCTGTCCCGCGACATCAAACACCGATTTCTAAGGAAAAGACATGAGTTTTCAACACTGTTTGCGTGTAGTATTGATGAAACACCCTTATCTTTGAGAATCTCACAGATTCTCTTAGGTAGTATTTCCATTGTAAGATTCCAGCCTGATTGATAGTTATCTGTTATTGCCAGTCAATAGCACCCGAAAAACCTGACTAATACGCATATAGTCAATGTTTTAAGGGTGAATTCCATTGACGCTCAGTATCATATCTTGTCGCTATGCGGCATAGCTAGACACTCATCACAAGTTCAACACCATGGCAGTTGCCGCGAGGGATGGTTGTTTATTGTT
The DNA here is from genome assembly GCA_003058495.1 of gamma proteobacterium symbiont of Ctena orbiculata. Classification (GTDB taxonomy): domain Bacteria; phylum Pseudomonadota; class Gammaproteobacteria; order Chromatiales; family Chromatiaceae; genus Thiodiazotropha. The sequence goes on from QBVC01000023.1 coordinate 40,050, forward strand.
TTTCCCCCGTCCATTTTGTGATTGCACAGGTTCTCAATAGGTAGTATACGGATTGCTGGTTCGGATAAATGCTGCCTGTCGCGCAGGCATTCGGTTTTGTCATTACACAAACAAAAACCCTATCAGGAGATCGCAATGAATCATGCACTGAGGGTGCACGAATATGGCGGCAACGAGGTTCTGCAATGGCAGCAGGTTCCGCTGGACGATCCCGCTCCCGGCGAGGTGCGCATCCGTCATACCGCCGTTGGACTCAACTTCATCGATGTCTATCACCGCACCGGCCTCTACCCCGCCGGGGATCTGCCCTTTACTCCAGGCCTCGAGGCCGCCGGGATCGTGGAATCGGTCGGCCAGGGGGTTGCCGATTTCACCCCGGGTGATCGGGTTGCCTATGCCGGCGGTCCCCTGGGGGCCTATGCCGAAGCGCGTAATTTTCCGGCAGAGCGGCTGATCAGGCTGCCGGATGGGATCAGTGAGCGCCAGGCTGCGGCGATGATGCTCAAGGGGATGACCGCGGAATACCTGATCCGCCGCACCTACCCGGTCGCTGCCGGGGAGACGATACTCATCCACGCGGCAGCGGGGGGGGTGGGCCAGCTTCTCTGCCAATGGGCGGTGGCGCTCGGCGCCGAAGTCATTGCCACGGTCGGTAGCGAGGAGAAGGCGGCGGTGGTGCGCGGTCTGGGTTGTCACTACACCATCAACTATCGCGACGAGGACATCGTTGAGCGGGTCCGGGACATGACCAAGGGCAGCGGCGTGTCTGTTGTCTACGACTCGGTGGGACAGGATACCTTTCAGGCCTCCCTTTCCGTACTTGCGCCCCGGGGCATGCTGGTCTCGTATGGACAGGCCTCGGGCAAGGTGCCACCCTTCGACATCACCCAACTGAGCGCCATGGGGTCTCTCTACCTGACCCGCCCGACCCTCTTCGACTACACCCGGAGCAGGGAGCAGCTGGTAGAGAGTTCCAACGCGCTCTTCAGCTCGATCCTGAAGGGGGAGATCAGGCTGGAGATCGGCCAGGAGTTTCCCCTCAGGGAGGCGGCGCAGGCCCATCAGGCCCTCGAGTCGCGTAAGACCCGGGGCAGCACGCTGCTGCTGCCCGGCTGAGCGGAATCCCGGCCGATCCTAAATCAACACCGGGACAGGGGATTCCCGGTCGCCAATCTCCGGCTCTTGACCTCGGATACAAACTGGTTCAGCGTTACCACTCTTTCCACAAGAGTGAAGCGATGACAGCTAAACAATTGCCATCCGATGTGCCAGCTATGAACAAGGCGAAATCCGAGGCCGCCGTCGCACGCTTTTGTGACGGCTGCAACTGCTCCCAGGCGGTATTGACCGCCTTTGCCGAGCGTTATGCCATCGACGATGGCCTGGCGATGCGCATCGCTGCCGGTCTCGGCGGCGGGGTCGGTCGCATGGGGGATGTTTGTGGTACCCTCACCGGTGGCGCGCTGGTGCTGGGCCTGGAGCTGGGTCCCCGGACGCGGCGGGAGGCCGATGCCAAGGAGGCGACCTACGCGGCGACCCGGCGCCTTCAGGAGCGCTTCATCCAACGTCACGGCAGCAACCGCTGCAGGGAACTGCTGGAGAAGGATCTCAGCATCGAAGCGGAGTATCGGCAGGCCAAGGAGCAGGGTCTGTTCAAAACCCGCTGCCCCAATTTTGTGGAGACGGTTGTCGACTTGCTCGACCAGGAGTTCAACAACAAGAAGATGAATATGAAACAGCAAATTCTAACCATGCTCGAACTGCAGGACGCCATGAACCGCAAGGTCAACGAGGATTGGCGTGACGCGGGTTACCCCTGGTACCGGGCGATCTGGACCGAGTGTGCCGAGATGCTCGACCACTACGGCTGGAAGTGGTGGAAGCACCAGAAACCCGATATGCAGCAGGTCCACCTGGAGATCGTCGACATCTGGCACTTCGCCCTGAGCGACCTGATCCTCCACAACACCAGCCTCGATGAGGCTGCCGAGCTGGCGATGAAGGGGCTGGCGGAACCCTCCGGGGCGGTCGATTTCAGGACCTCCATCGAGCAGCTGGCGATGGCCAGCATTCAGACCCAGGCGGCCGATATCAGTCACTTCGCCGCGGTGATGCGGGCGGCGGAGCTCGGTTTCGATGAGCTCTTCAAGACCTATGTGGGTAAGAATGTGCTCAACTTTTTCCGTCAGGATCACGGCTACAAGGATGGGAGTTATATCAAGGTTTGGAACGGGCGCGAGGACAACGAGCATCTGGCGGAGATTCTCGCCGAACTCGATGCCGACAGCACCGATTTCAGCGATCAAGTCTACCGCCGGCTGGAGCAGGCTTACCCGGCTGAGTGATGGGTATGTCCCTAGGGCCTGTCAACGGCCCTAGGTCGCTTGGATTCAGAATCCCTTGTGTCCGGGACCGAACATCCTGCCCGACCAGCGCATATCCTGCAGCTGCTGACGCTGCTCCTCGGTTAGCACATCGGCTATCCTGTTGCGCACCTCCGCCCGCAGCATGATCATACGCGCGACCTGGCCACCCTGTTTTTCCGCCAGGCCGCGGATGGTCTCGAGCTTGGCGCCGTCCACCATCGCGTCATGCAGCTCCGTGCGGTTGTCCTGCATGGCATCGCGCAGATCCCGCATGGCGTCCCTTGTCGCATTGCGGATGGCTTTCAGCGCCTCCTTCTGCTCGGCGGTCAGGTCCTCGAGCTGGGACAGGACCGCCAGCGGGCCGCCTCTGCCATCCCGGTCGCAACCCCCGTGACCCTTGTGACCGCCAAAGGCGACGGCGGCGCCGGCACTGGTGAACAGCAGGGTGGAAAGGGTGACAATTGCAATCTTTCGATATGTCGGTTTCATGGTCAATCTCCAATGTCGTTGTTGAATGCTGCATCGAGGCAGCTGCTAAAACTTTATGTTTTCCATCTTCAAAGTTGGGTCGGGAGCGGTCAGGTTTGGCAAAGAAGCGCAAAGTTACTGACAGTCCGCCGGGTGTTCGCGGGGATGGCGACTCAGGCGGCAGCCAAGGCCCTGCGCGCGCTGGTGCGCCGCCGTCGTCTCATCCAGGAGAACGACCCGCTGAGGATGAGGAGGCTCAATGCCATGGCGCCGACGAGGTTCAAGACACCGCTGAAGGGGCCTGCCCAGGTGCCTTCGTGCAGTGTCTTCACCAGGCTCTTCTCGGGATCGATGGGAGTGATGGAGTGATCGGTGACGACCAGCAGGCGGGTGGCCTCCTGCGCTGCGACACTGAGCATGACCCTGCCGCCGGGAAAGCTGCGTACGCCTGTCAAGCCGTCCAGTTGATGGCTCTGCCGGGCACTCTCCAGGGCCTCGGCCAGGGTCAACTCAGTACCGGGCCGACTCATGCGCGGCAGTTCGGGCTTGCCCAGATGGAGGCTCATGAGCACGCCGGTCAAGGGCAGCATCAGCAGAATCGGCAACAGGATCCAGCCGACCCCCCGATGCCAGCCCATGAGGCTGTTGCGCAGGCGCGGCCAGGCCAGCAAAGGCGCGCTGATCACCAGCAGCAGCATCAGGTAGCTGGCGACCTGGATCAGGATATCGGCGCCCAGCAACAGCTCCTTGTGCAGATGCTCGGCGAATTCGAAGAGATTGAAGGACGTTGAGGCTTTATCGCCGCAGGCGCATGCGCCGCTGGTCAGGTCATACTGGCCTTCGATCTGCGGATCCCGGGATCGTACCTGGACCTGGTTGGTTGTTGCGTCGATGGATAGGGCAACCACATCCCGACCCAAGGGGTCGATCCGTTGCAGCAGATCGATGACCTGGGTAACGGAGACGGTTTCAGCCCCGGGCGACGCGGATTGCGCCAGGATTGGTTTGAACGCCAACACTGCGCCTGAGAGGGCGATCAGCAGAAACAGCGGCGCCAGGCCGATGCCGAGCCAACGATGGAGTTTGAAAAGGGTGGGTTTGAGTCTCTTGAGGTTCATACTTCGGCTCCATTGAAAATCTGTGTGGCAATCATATGGGCTGGAGCGTCAACCGGGCGGCAACTTATGCAAGCGAGTGCAAAGAAGTGCAAAGCTGGCCCCGCAAGTGGTGGGAGCAGGGCATGAAAAAGGCCAGAATAGTAGGGCGATGAAAAAGATATTACTGATCGATGACGACGAGGCGCTGTGCGAACTGCTGGGCGAATACCTGGTCGGCGAGGGCTTCGCCGTGGAGAGCGTCCATAGCGGGCCGGATGGGGTCAGCCGCTCCGTTGCCGAGCAATGGGACGCGATCGTGCTCGATGTCATGCTGCCGGGGATGAACGGCTTCGATGTGCTGAAACAGATCCAGGCGCAAAGCAGCGCGCCGGTGCTGATGCTCACCGCCCGGGGCGACGATACCGACACCGTCCTCGGGCTTGAGCTGGGTGCCGACGACTATGTGGCAAAGCCCTGCAGCCCCCGGGTGCTGGTGGCGAGGCTGCGCAATCTGTTTCGCCGCAGACAGGATGAGCCCGCCGGGCTGAGTCCTCATCAGATCGGCGATCTCGGCTACGACAGGCAGAACCGCCGGATCACCGTGGGCGGGCGGGCTGTGGAACTCACCGGGGCGGAGTTCAATCTCCTGGTGCTGCTGCTGGAGCATGCCGGGGAGCTGGTCTCCAAGGAGGTGCTGGCGAAGCAGGGCCTGGGGCGTGCCCTGCAGGCCTACGACCGCCGCATCGAGACCCATATGGCGCAGATCCGCAAGAAGCTCGGGCCCTTGCCGGACGGCTCCCCCCGCATCAAGACGGTGCGCGGTGCCGGTTATCAATATTTGGTGAATGAATGAGCCTCTTTCTGCGCATCTTTCTCTCCTTCTGGCTGGCGAGCCTGTTGCTGGCCCTCTCCTTCTTTCTGATCCAGCGCCACTACGGTGGCGAGGTGGTGGAAAAGGTGGCGGCGGTGATGCAGGCCCAGGCGGAGACGGCGGCCCTTTTGTGGCGGGACGGAGGCGACAAGGCGCTGCATCGCTGGCTCCACCGCCAGGCCGAGAAGCATCTGTTAGTGCTGGTTGACGAGGGGGGCGAGTCGCTGATGCGCCGGCCGCTGCCGCCCCATCTCAGACAACTGTTGCCGCAGACGATCAGCCCGGGGGTGGAGCGCATTCGGCCTGGGCACCTGATGATCGCAGTCGAACTGCCCGAGGTGGCGCCCAAGCGTTTTCTTGTCACCGTGATCGATCTCGGCAGGCTTCACGGCATGCCGATCTGGGCACGGGGACTGCTGGCGATCCTGATCTTCGCCCTGGTCAGCCTGTTGCTGGCGAGGATCCTGACCCGGCAGGTGCGCCCGTTGAGGCTGGCGGCCCAACGCATGGCCGAAGGGGATCTGAGCGGAAGGGTGGAGATCAAGGGAAGGGATGAGATTAGCGCCCTGGGGGCCGACTTCAATCTGATGGCGGAGCGGCTCAACGACCTGCTGCAGAGTCAGCGCCAGCTGGTGCGGGATGTCTCCCATGAGCTGCGTTCCCCCCTGGCCCGGCTGCGGGTCGCCCTGGAACTGGCAGAAAAAGAAGAGGATCGCACCAAGGCCCTGGGCCGTATCGAACAGGAGGCGGACGAGCTGGAGCGCCTGGTCACCGGGCTCCTCTCCCTGGCCCGCCTGGAGTCGGGGCAGGCAGGGCTGGAGCGGAAGAGTCTGCAACTGCATGAGTTGGTGGCTAAAGTAGTGACCGATGCCGAGTTCGAGGCCCGGGCACAGCAGAAAGGGGTGGATTTCAGCAGCGAGGCGGTGACCCTGGTGGGTGATGCGGTATTGCTGCGCGCCGCGGTGGAGAATGTGGTGAGGAACGCCGTCCGTCATACCCCCGCGGGCAGTGACGTCCAGGTGTCGCTGGCCCGGGATCAAGGTGATTGCCTGATTCGGGTGAGGGACGCCGGCCCCGGGGTGGAGGATTCCCAGTTGGAGCTGATGTTCGATCCCTTCACCCGTACCGCCGAGGCGCGGGAGCGGGGCAGCGGTGGCTTCGGACTGGGTCTCGCCATCGCCCGTCGTGCGATGCGCATCCACGGTGGTGAGGCCTCGGCGCGGAATCATCCCCGGGGGGGGTTGGAGGTAAGCCTGAGACTGCCGTTGTCAGACTCGGATTAGTGCCGATGCGCCTACCGGACCTGGTCCGATAGATCGTTCCACTCGTGCTCGCTGACGCCGAGGATGGAGAAGATCTGCTTTTGCGCGGTGAGCAGGATGTTTCGTTGCTCCTCCTCGTGGGGCAGGCTCTTGGCGATGGCCACCGCCCCCACCAGGGAGGCGAGGATCGCCCGGGATTTCTCGGCCACGGTTTCGCTGTCCGCCGGGAAGGGCAGCTTGTTGAGCCGGCAGAGGGCGGTGATGCGGGTCTCCAGGTTCTCCTTCAGGCTGGAGTAGGATTTCTCGTAGAGTTTCTTGATCTCGAAATTGTCGCTGGCGATCTCGTTGAAGAGGATCGACTCGGGGCCCGGTTCGTTGACCTTTTTCGGATCGCGCAGATTGAGGTAGTCGGTGACCAGCGAGAACAGGTGCTTCATGGAGAAGGGGCTCTTGGTCAGACGCGCCGCCCTGCTGCGCCGCAGGGTCTCGAGAAAGGAGGCGCTGAAGAGGGCCTCCTTCGACTCGAAGTGGGCATAGAAGGCGCCATGGGTCATGCGCGCCAGCTTCATGATCTGGGTAATCGACACCTTGTCGAAACCGTAACGGAAAAAGAGCTCCGTCGCCGACTTCAGGATGCGGTCCTTGGACTCGGATTTGTGCGATTTGGAGTATGGCATTTAGGTGCTCCCACGGATACCGGCCGTGAATATTATCTTGATCATATAATGGTACGGGCTAGTGTCTCAATAGCAATCAGCAGGAGAGACTATGAACCCGCCCATTGTGATCACAGGTATGGGAATCATCAGTCCACTGGGATGTGGAGTCAAGCCGGTCTGGCAGCGCCTCACGGAGGGAAGATCAGGGGTGCGCCGTATCGACCGTTTCGATGTGGAGGATTTTCCCATCCGCATCGCCGGGCTGGTGCCCGATAGCGAGAATGACCCGGAGGCGGGTTTCGATCCGGACAGCGTGATCGAGACCAAGGAGCGCAAGAAGATCGACCTCTTCACCCTCTATGCCCTGGCCGCGGCCAAGGAGGCCCTGGCGCAGGCGGGCTGGTCGCCATCGAGCGAAGCGGAGCAGCGCGCCACGGCGACCATCGTCGCCACCGGCATCGGCGGCTTCCCCACCATCACCCAGGCACAGAAGACCCTGGACAGCCGCGGTCCCAAACGCATCTCGCCCTTCGTGGTGCCCGCCTTCCTCGCCAACCTGGCCTCGGGCAACGTCTCCATCCGTTACGGTTTCAAGGGCCCCCTGGGCTGCCCGGTGACCGCCTGCGCCGCCGGGGTCCAGGCCATCGGCGACGGCATGCGCCTGATCCGCAGCGGCGAGGCGGAGGTGGCCCTGGTGGGGGGTGCGGAGTCCTGCGTCGATCCCCTGGCCCTGGCCGGCTTCAACGCCCTCAAGGCCCTCTCGACCCGGGACGACGAGCCTGAACGCGCCTCCCGCCCCTTCGACCGCGACCGGGACGGCTTCGTCATGGGGGAGGGGGCCGGCCTGATGGTGATCGAGACCCTGGACCACGCCGAGTCCCGCGGCGCCACCCCGCTGGCGGTGGTCAGTGGCTACGGCACCAGCGCCGACGCCCACCACATCACCGCCGGCCCGGAGGACGGCTCGGGTGCCGCCGCGTCCATTCGCAGCGCCCTGGCGATGGCCGGACTCGAGCCGGGAGATATCGGCTATGTCAACGCCCATGCCACCTCGACCCCGGTGGGCGACCGCGCGGAGATCGCCTCCCTGCGCGCCGTCTTCGGCGACGGCATCGGCAGGCTGCCGATCTCATCCACGAAATCGGCAACCGGCCACCTCCTCGGCGCCGCGGGGGGTGTGGAGAGCATCTTCACCACCCTCGCGGTAATCCACGACACCCTGCCGCCGACCCTCAACCTGGAGAACCAGGACGAGACCATGGGCGACCTCGACTTCGTGCCCAATGCGGCCCGCAAGCAAACGCTGCCTCACGCCCTGTGCAACGGCTTCGGCTTTGGCGGGGTGAATGCCTCGTTGATCGTCAGCAAGCCGGATTAGTCCATTAAGTCTTAAGGGTCGTGGCGACCTGCTGACCCTCCTGCCCGTTGCTGTCCAGGTTCAGGTCAACAGCGCTAACATGCCGGCCGAGATCAGCGCTTGCCTTGCTGCCTGATCGGCGGCTATCCTGGTTGCGTATCTTCACATTGTGGGTACATGGAGTTTGGAGGTGTTATGGACGCACAGACCACACAACGTATCGTCATTGTCGGCGGTTCCACGGGCGGTTCTTCCGCCGCCGCGCAGATCCGCCGCCTCAGCGAAGAGGCCGAGATCGTCCTCTTCGAGAAAAGCACGCATATCTCCACCGCCTATTGCGGATTGGCCTACGCCCTGGGCGGCGTGGTGCCGGAGGTGGAGACCCTGATCCCGATAGCACCTGACCAGCTCGGACAGCGGTTCAATGTCGACGTCCGCACCCGGCATGAGGTGGTGTCGATCGATAAGGACGATAAAACGCTGACCATTCACGATGCCGTTGCGGATCGCAACTACAGCGAGCGCTACGACAAGCTGCTCCTCTCCACCGGCGCCGCGGCGAACATCCCCGCCATCGAAGGTGTGGAGCTGCCCGGGGTCTTCAGCCTGCGCACCGTGGATGATCTGCGCTCGATCCTTCCCTGGATGGAAGAAAAGAAACCACGACAGGCCGTCGTCGTGGGTGGCGGCTTCATCGGTCTCGAGGTGGTGGAGAACCTGAAACACAGCGGCCTCGAGGTCACCCTGATCGAAGAGGGCCAGCAGCTGTTGAACCATCTCGACAGGGAGATGGCGACACTGCTGCAGGCCGAACTCCATGCCCATGGCATCGAGCAGATCTTCAGCGCCAGGCTCATGCGCATCGTTTCGGAACAGGGCCGGCTGCGGTTGGAACTCGATAACCGACAACCCATCCGGGCGGAGATGGTCATCCTGGCAACGGGAACCAGGCCGCAGACCCAGCTGGCCGAATCGACCGGCATCGAGATCGGCGACCTGGGCGGCATGGTCGTCGACAATACCCTCTGCACCGGGATCGGGGACATCTATGCCGTCGGCGATGCGGTGGAGCTGCCGAGCAGGATCGACGGCAGATCCACCCTGGTTCAGCTGGCCGCGCCCTTGAGCCAGCAGGTGCGGATCGCCGCGATGAACATAACCGGTTACCCGCACGCCTATCCGGGGGTGCTGGGCACCTTCGTCTGCAAGGTCTTTTCATTGACGGCAGCCGCCGTGGGCTACTCCGAGAGGGCGCTGAAGCGTCAGGGCGCAGGGTATAACAAGGTCATCATACCCGCCACGAACCACGTCTTCTTCTACCCCGATGTGGAGTCCCTGACCTTGAAGGTTCTGTTCGATCCCCTGGATGGCAGGTTGTTGGGGGCGCAGGCGGTGGGCGGCCAGGGAACGGATAAACGCATCGATGTGCTCGCCACGGCCATTACCGCAAGGATGACCATCTACGATCTCGAGTATCTGGAGCTGGGGTACGCGCCGCCCTACGGGGCGCCACGGGATCTGGTCAACATTGCGGGTTCGGTGGGCGCCGGCCTGTTGCGCAACGACATTCGCGGCATCTATCCCGATGAGGTGGCCGCCTGGCGGAAGCGGGAGCTGGAGATCATCGATGTCAGGAGTGCGGACGAGTTCGAGCTCGGCAGTCTCCCGGGTGCGCGCAACATTCCGGCGGAGGTTCTGCGAGACCATCTCGATGGCTTCTCCAGTGAGAGGCCGATTCTGGTCTGCTGCCAGATCGGCTCGAAGTCGACATCGAGCCAGCGCATGCTGATCCAGCATGGATATGAATGCATGAACCTGCTCGGCGGCTACACCCTGTGGCGCCTCTTTCATCCCGGGGAGATGACCTTCGAGGTCACATCCGAGGCAGTGGAGAAGAGTGACAACCTGATCGAAGAGGGCATAGTCGATGTACGGGGCATGTGCTGTCCCGGACCCATGCTCAAGGTCAAGAGGCACATGAAATCGCACACCACCGGCACACCGATCAAGATCCTGGTCGACGATGTCGGTTTTCTTCACGACTTCAGCAATTGGTGCGAGCGATTCAACCATAACATCCATGATGTCCATAAAGAGGATAACCACTATATTGTTGTCTGTTCGAAGTAGTCGCCTAAAAGATGGTTTATCGTGCAAACCCCGCATCTCAGCAAACCCGGGCTTGTCAGTGGCGGCAGAACCGCAAGCAGCCCATATCGATGGGCGGTGTTGGGATTGGCCGCCTTGCCCGACAGCACCTTTCCGTGTATTGGAATTTGACTGGTAAAGTTCTGAAAAGTAGTATGAAAATCGTATATACAGGGAAGTTGATTAAGCTAAAACCCAATCTTTTGGATCTGGTTTCCAGGCAGACTGCCTGTTTTGTTTCCATGCATAACCCGTATTGAAAGAGATATAAAATGAGACTTTATCTGTTCATGGCATTGATCTTGATCGCCTCCCATTGCGGCGCGGAAGAGGTCTATCTGACTACCAAGGTGACCCTGAAAGGCGAGATAGGCGACATTGTCAATCTGGATGGCTTTTATACAGCGAAGAATAACCGCAAGATGACGACCGCCAGGATCAAGGGAAGAGAGTCGAATTTTCCTGTCATGTTTGTTGAGCAAACCAAGACCGATCTTGGAACAACTTATATATTCGATATGCCGACGGGTATCAAAGAGGCAAAGGCAGGTGGAACGGCAGATGTGGTACTGGCCCTCAAGCCCGAGTATATGAGCATTTCGTGTAGCGCAGTAGTAGACAATCGATCGGTCCATGGCTCGTCCGTGGTGCTATTGGATAAAGGCAGTTTATTGCTCAGACCTGTCGATATAGTTGCAAGGCTTTCGAATAACAAATGCATAGCGAAATCACTGGTTGGGGATAACAGCTGTGTGGTGGACAAGCCGGACAGATTTAGAATGGAAAATGGTGAATACAGCATTCCTGCCGGAAACAATTGCGGAAATGACGGGTTAAGCCATAAATACATCATGTTGAATGGAATCATCGAGGTTGCGAAATAGGGTATAGGGCGTTCACCGTATTCCATGCTGATCCGAGAGATAAAACACAGCGACCTGGATCGGTGGTCGAAGATGAGAAGCGCGCTTTGGCCAAATACAGAGGATGCCCACGTAACTGAAATCAAGGACTATTTCGAGGGTAGGTCGATAGACATAGATCAGGTCTATGTCGCTACGGTCAATGACAATGCGGTGGGTTTTATCGAGCTCAACATCAGAGAGTTTGCCGAGGGAAGCCGCCGGCCGCGCGTGCCATACGTCGAGGCCTGGTATGTGGAGCCGGAGTACAGAGGCATGAACTGCGGCAGGCTGCTGATGCGCAAAGCGGAGAGTTGGGCCCTCGGGCAAGGTTACAGCGAGTTGGCCAGCGATACCGAGATCGATAACCGCCAAAGTATAGCCATTCATGCCCGTCTGGGATTCGAGGAGACTGAGCGTATCGTCTGTTTTCTTAAAAAACTGCGTTCCTGACGGCTGCCCCATTCTCATCTCAGGTATTTGCAGGCGCTGATTGCAGCAGTGCAACGGAGTTTCCATTTCCGGTTAAAAAGAGATTAACCAATAATGAACTTGTGAATTGACGTCGTTTTGTGACGAATTGAAGGCAGGCCTACTAGTAAGATTTATTGTTGTCCAGTGCCCATCTGAGTGGGATATCCATATCCTTCAGAAAATTGAAATAGGCGCGCGTGGCCTCTTTGCTCATGCCGATCAGCATGATTCCGATATGCTCTTCTGCCGTGTAAATGACAAAGCCGCGCAGGGTTTGCAGCTCGCCCTGGATCCATACCCGCAACAGAACAATCTCATTGGGATTCAGCGCCGGTTCGTCAAGCAGCAGGGTCATGCCTCCCAGGCTCAAGTCTTTCGTCACCGCACTTCCGATATGCCGACCTTTTCGGAACAGGTCAACTTCCAGTGAAATTCGAATCCGTGGATAGTATCGGTTTTCCACTGCCAGCTCCTGGTAAGTTACCGCTTCCCTGATATTCCGAATCACCCTCGCCAACCGAGCCAAAGGGCCCTGAATGAGCGCCCTCTACAATTCAGTATGGACAATAAACGCAATTCCGCCACGCTGTAAAGAACAGTCAATGCGCCAGGTCAAAATATCGGGCAGACCCTGGGGTTCCGCGGATTCGTCGGATCAGGATTCCTTGACGACACAGACGAGCCGCAAACACCCATCCCCCCTCTACGCTCCGACCCGCCCTCTGGCATCTTGAGCAAATGATGGATAGGTGTCTGAAATCAATCTTAATTTAAACCGGCAGATTGGGGACATTCGACAAGCGTCATGGTGCCGGTCGCCAGGCTGTCGGTAAAGGTGGGCGGCATGGGATCATAGAAGGTGTTGAGTCCGAAAAAGGGTCCGCTCAGGGTGGTCAGGGAGAGCCGGGCGTTGCCGATGGCAATGTCCCTGGAGAGATCGTCCGGGTGGTATTCCGATGAGGAAAAGTGGAGATGGGCGGTGTCGCCGATGACAACGGCTGCGGCCTGCAGGATGGTCGGATCATCGACCAGCGCATAGCCCTGGAGGGTATAGTAGTCGTCACCCATATGGGTCACCCCGAACTTCACGACATACGACTCGTCGGTCTGCACCTCGTTGCGCTCCGTGACATGAAGGGTCCAGCACAATTCACCGAGGTAATCGGCGGATACGGTTTCGGCCAGTAAGAGAAACAGAACAACAGTGATTGAATCCAGAATGCGACTTCTCAACAACAATGTATTCATTATGACGTCTCCTTGGGTGACTGATTGAGATCCTGCCGAATCCGTACAAGCGCCTCGAATCAGTGTAGCTGACAGTTGCCTATGACGGATGAACTAGCCCCATACTCAAGCACCACAAGCTACCATTTTGCGGCCGCGATCAAAAGAAATCGCATCCCTGTCCGGTCGGGATGGGTTGGCGATGGCGGCGTTTTGCTGCCCCCTGTCGAATGGATTCGGAATCGAACCATGGCTGGGGAAGTGCGCTGGTGCCCTGATTCCATGCGGGATGGATCCCTCTTGAGCCGACTGACATATGTCGCGACCCGGACCAACATCTATCTTGAGTATTGCATGCAACGCATTGATATTATTACAATATTGATCTGGCATCCCGATTGCATCATCGATTTCTTCCAGCCTGCATTCCAATCCTGCGGCGCTTAACTGAACGATGCCATCCGTGGTAAAGATAGGAGCCTATGAACAGAACGGTCCAGATTATCCTCGCAATCCTGATTGGCATCGCGCCATGCCACGCCCCTGTGAAGGCGGAAGAGGTGATGATCGCGGTCGCGGCGAACTTCATCGATGCCAGCCGCGAGATTGCTCCGCTGTTCGAACAGGCCACCGGCCATCGCACCCGGATCAGCTATGGTTCCACCGGCAAGCTCTATTCCCAGATCGAACACGGCGCCCCCTTCGAACTCTTCCTGGCGGCCGATACCCAGCGGCCGATCAAGGCGGAGGAGGAGGGCTTGGCCGTTCCCGGCAGCCGCTTCGTCTATGCCAAGGGAAGGCTGGTGTTGTGGAGTGTCAGGCCCGGGCTGTTCCATAATGCCGAACGGTTTCTCAAGGAGGGGGCCTTTGATCACCTGGCGCTGGCCAACCCGAAAACGGCCCCCTACGGATTGGCGGCCCATCAGGTGATGAATCGCCTGGGTGTGCTGGATGGACTGACACCCAAACTGGTGAGGGGTGAATCCATTGCCCAGACCTTCCAGTTTGTCGCCACCGGCAATGCGGAGGCGGGATTTGTCGCCCTTGCCCAGATCAGGGAGTGGGAGGGTGAGGCCGGTACACTCTGGGAGATTCCGCCCCACTACTATGCCCCTATCGATCAGGCGGCGGTGTTGCTGAAAAAGGGCGAAGCGAATCCTGCAGCCGTCGCCTATCTGGCGTTCCTCAGGAGCGACACCGCGCGTAAGGTGATCGAACGCTACGGCTACGGAGTGGAGTAGTGCGGCGCGGCGGTATTGAACAACTTAACACTCAACACCCAAGGGTGCGGAGCAGAGCATGACATTCGATTGGCAACCCGTCTGGCTTACCCTCAAATTGGCAGGCACCACAACCCTGTTGCTGCTGATCATCGGCACCCCCATTGCCTGGTGGCTGGCGCGCACCCATGCATGGTACAGACAGGCGCTGTCGGCGGTGGTTGCGCTGCCGTTGGTATTGCCGCCGACGGTACTCGGTTTCTACCTGTTGATCATGCTTGCCCCGGACGGGCCGGTGGGGCGGCTGACTCAGTCCTTGGGGATCGGCAGCTTGGCCTTTACCTTCGAAGGACTGGTCTTCGCCTCCATGCTCTACTCGCTTCCCTTCGTGGTGCAACCGTTGCAAAACGCCTTCGAGGCCCTGGGGCCGCGCCCGGCCGAGGTGGCCGCCACCCTGCGCGCATCCCCCTGGGACCGCTTCATGACCGTGGTGATCCCCCTGGCGCGCCCAGGCTTTCTCACCGCCGCCGTTCTCGCCTTCGCCCACACCGTCGGCGAGTTCGGTGTGGTCCTGATGATCGGCGGCAACATTCCCGGCGAGACCCGGGTGCTGTCGGTGGCGATCTACGACTATGTGGAGACCCTGGAATACGACCAGGCTCACCTGCTGGCCGCCGGCATGCTCGCCTTCTCCTTTCTGGTGTTGATGACCCTCTACCTGGTCAACGGCCGGATCAGCCGGAGCCATCAGCCGTGAGCCGAATCGAGATCCGTCTCAACCACCGCTTCGGCGATTTCGAGCTGGATGTGGCCTTCGACGCGCCGGGCCAGGGAGTCACGGCCCTCTTCGGGCGCTCCGGTTGCGGCAAGACCAGCGTATTGCGGGCGGTTGCCGGCCTGGAACGCACCCGCCAAGGGCTGGTGCGGATTAACGGCGAAGTGTGGCAGGATGAGAAGCGCTTCCTGCCGATCCACCACCGTGCCATCGGCTATGTGTTCCAGGAGGCCAGCCTCTTTCCTCATCTCTCGGTACGGAAAAACCTCGAATACGGTTTGCGCCGGGTGCCCGAAAGGCAGCGCCAGATACCCTTTCACGATGTGGTTGAGCTGCTCGGCATCTCCACCCTGCTGACCCGGGCGACTCCCCGCCTCTCCGGCGGCGAGCGCCAGCGGGTCGCCATCGCCCGCGCCCTGCTTACCAGCCCGCGGCTGCTGCTGATGGATGAACCCCTCTCGGCCCTCGACCACGCCGCCAAGCAGACCATCATGCCCTATCTGGAGAGGCTGCATGACGAGTTCGCCATTCCCTCCCTCTACGTCTCCCACGATCCGAACGAGGTGGCGAGGCTGGCCGATCACATGGTGGTGCTGGACGAGGGGCGTGTCGCCGCGGAGGGTGAGGCCGCGCCCTTGCTGACCCGGCTCGATCTCCCCCTCTCGACCTATGACGACGCCTCCGCCCTGCTGGAGGGTTTCGTCGGTTCCCACGACCACAGCTACCACCTGACCTGGATCTCTCTCCAGGGCAACCGGGTTGCCGTGCCCCGGGAGGACCTGCCGGTGGGACGCCATGCCAGGGTGCAGATCCAGGCAAGGGACGTCAGCCTCTCGATCCGCGCCCATGCCGATACCAGTATCCTTAACATCCTCCCGGCGCGGGTGATCGATACCCGCGACATCAGCCCGACACAGGTGTTGGTGCGCCTGGAGCTGGAGGACGGACAGACCCTGCTCTCGCGCATCACCCGCCGCTCCGCGATCGGCATGGGGGTTCGCGAGGGGATGCAGCTCTATGCCCAGGTCAAGAGCGTGGCGCTGCTGTCGTGATTCGAGTTTAGAGATTGGTTGAGCCCATATTTTCTCTCCGGCCTTCGCAAGCCGATCATTGATCTACACTCAGGTTGCCGAAAAGAGGTTTGAACAAATTCCGATGAGAGCCCAGTCAACTTCGATTGAGAGGTAAGCGGTCATGAAACTCTATCTGGTACAGCATGGCGAGGCCTGTGCGAAAGAGATCGATCCCGATCGGCCCTTAACCCGAAAGGGCAAGGAGGATATGGATCGTCTTGGCGGATTTCTGCAACAGGCCGGTATCCGAGTGACGAGGGTGATCCACAGCGGAAAGCTGCGCGCCGTGCAAACGGCGGAGCGCTTACGCGAGCGCATCGCACCGGGAATAGAGCTGGAAACGAGCGGTTGCATCAATCCGAACGACGATCCGAAGGGGTTATACCCGCAAATTGAAGGCGCGGACTCGGACACCCTCGTCGTCGGTCATCTGCCGTTCGTGGCGAAAATGGTTTCCTATTTGGTTGTCGAGGATGAGGACAGGCTGGTCGCTGCTTATCGGCCCGGCAGCGTCGTCTGCCTCGAGGCGACAAACGACCGGCGTTGGCAGATCAATTGGATGTTGAGGCCTGAATTGTTGTAGCCGGAAGAGAACAGGCAGCGCGTCGCTCACTATACTGTAAGTGAGCAATCTGGGAAGTAATCAAAGAAGTAGATGAACGGTATCTTGTTCGACCTCGATGGTGTCTTCTATGTGGGTGACCAGGCCATCCCGGGAGCAGCCGAGACCCTGGACTGGGTAAGACAACGGCATATTCCCCACTGCTTTCTCACCAACACCAGTTCCAAATCCCGTGACGCCTTGGTGACCAAGCTGAGCCGGTTGGGACTGGCCGCCGATGCGCGGCATATTCTCACGCCTCCTGTCGCCGCCAGCAGCTGGATTGGGCAACACCTTGCGGGTTCCATCGTCCTGTTTGTTCCCGATGATACCGAGGCCGAGTTCGCCCAACTCGACCTGTTGGATCGGGAGACCCAAGAGCCGGTGGCGGCGGTCGTGGTCGGGGACCTGGGAGATGGCTGGGACTTCACCACCCTCAACCAGGCCTTCCGCCTCTTGATGCAGCAGCCTTCCCCCCGCCTTATCGCCCTCGGCATGACCCGCTATTGGCGCGCCCCTGACGGCCTGCGGCTCGATGTCGCCCCGTTTGTCCATGCACTCCAGCATGCCAGCGGGATAACGCCGGTTGTGCTCGGCAAACCCTCCGTAGACTTCTACAACAGCGCCTTGGAGATGATCGGCTGCGAAGCGGAGCAGAGTGTGATGGTCGGCGATGACATTCGTGGCGATATCGCTGCCGCCCAGGCGGCCGGAGTGCGGGGTCTACTGGTACACACCGGCAAGTTTCAGGCATCGGATCTGGCTGTCGGCATCACCCCTGACGGCCATCTCGCCTCGATCGCCGAACTCCCTGACTGGTGGGCAGGGTTACCGGGGCGGATCGGACTGGGCCCCCGGTAGCGAGCTGAGCGAGCAGAATGTCCAAGCCTATTTGCAATTGATAATCATTCTTATTACTATGGGGTCCTGACGGAGGAACAGTCGCCTCGCCACCTGGCAGTAAAGGGCCTCACTCGATGCTGCATAGGTGCCTGTAAGGCAACCAGTTCACATTCTGTTGTATGCTATTCGTCGGCCCGCCAGCATGCGCCAGCCAGCCTGTGTTTTTTATCTTTTTTTTAGGGGTTCAGAGTTATGCAAAAAAGAGGACTGACTGAGGTCGGTGTCTGTCGTGCGCCGGTAAAAATCGCTTTCACCCTGTTGTTGGCGGGTTCGATGTGGGGGCTCAGCGGCGAGCTCGCCGCGGAGACCGAACAGGGTGTTTTCGGTAATCTGAGGGTGGGTTTTATCCATGCCGAGGACGAGGCGGGTGAAGAGAGCGATGGCTCGGCCATCGGCGGTAAGCTGGGTTATGTCAGTCCGAGCTGGAAGGGACTGAGCGCAGGGGCGACCTTCTACACCACGGGGGAGTTGTTCGACGATGAAAACGGCGACTTCTTCTCTTCCGAAAACGGCAGCTACTCCATCCTCGGGGAGGCCTATCTGCAGGGTGAGTTGGCCAATACCCGGCTGCGCATCGGTCGCTTCGAGCTGGATACCCCGCACGCGGACACCGACGATATCCGCATGGTGCCGAATACCTTTCAGGGGCTGTTACTGAGCAACAGCGATATCCCCGCCACCACCCTCTACCTCACTCACCTCGACAAATGGGCCGGCGTGGACGCCGACATACCCGAAAGCTTCAACGAGATCAACGGCGACGACGGCGTGACCGCGGTCGGCGCGGTCTACGAGGGTATAGCGCAGCTGGCGGTGCAGGGTTGGTACTACCAGGGCAGCGATTTCGCCAAACTCTTCTATCTGGAGGCCCTCTACGAGTCGGACGACTTCTCTGTCGGCTTGCAGTTCGGCTCGCAGACGGATGATACCGACGACGACTCGGGTCCCGACGGCGATGTCTGGGGTATCACCGGGAGCTACACCCTGTCGGATCTGACCTTGATTGCCGCCTTCAACGACGTCTCGGGAACGGTGACGAACGGATTCGGCGGCGGACCCTACTTCACCTCGGCCGATGACCACACCATCGACGGTGTCGAGGATCAGCAGGCCACTGCCTTGGGTATCGAATATGCGGGCGTCGAGGCATTGACAGTCGGCCTGCTGCATGTCGATTTCGACGAGGGCGCGAACGAGACGGACTACTATGGCGTCTACGAGCTCAACGACCAGTTGGCATTTGAGCTGATCTATACCGATATGCACGAGGATGGCGATTTCGTACGCCTGATGGCCAACTACGGTTTTTAGATTTCGACCTGGCGTCGCTGCCTAGGGCATGAGAGGCGAACGGGATTGCCCCTGGTTATGTGCAGCGGGCGGCGGCAGCGGTCTCCCCTCGACCACCGCCGTGACCGCGGTCAGGGGATCCTCTTCACCGGTGATCACGACCTCGACGCCGAAGTCGTTCATGCGGCGGATAAAGCCCTCACCGCTGCTGCCGGTGATCAGGTAGTCCATCTTGAAGATAGGGTGGTCGTCACCGCGGAACTCGTGCATCGACATCTGTTTCGGCAGGTTGAGTCGGGTGAGCTGATGTATCTCTCCGCTTGCCGGGTCCCTTTCAAAGATCAGGAAGCGCCGCGTCTTGCCTGCATGCTGGGTGATGGTGAGGAAATTCTGACTGGTTACTGCAATTTTCATGGCTGTATAACCGGGTGGTCTGTGCTGATGCCGGCCATTTTTCATGGAACCGGGAGCGCACCAGCTGGTCGTTTTAGATGACAGGGTTTAGCGTGGGTCCGATCACGGACTTGCTAAAGCCTTGGCAACTTGCAGCATAGTGGGCCGCCCTGTCCAGAGCATTGAAAATGATCAATTACTGCCCGCGTGAGCCGGGTCTGGCCGATCGGTCAATGCGCTAACCGGCGGGCTGCGATGTTCATTCAGACGAAGCAAATGGGAGAGATATGGTATTCACCCAACGACGCCTGCCCTGGCTCTTGTTGGCATCGAGCGCGCTGATCCTGGAGGGGGCGGCGCTCTACTTCCAGTATGGTTTGGAGCTCGATCCCTGCGTTCTCTGCATCTATCAGCGGGCCGCGGTCCTGGGAATCTTTCTCTCGGCGCTTATCGGCATGAGTGCCCCCCGCTCCTTGGTCGCCAGGTCGATCGGGTATGCAGGCTGGGCATTGGCGGCCGGCTGGTGCCTCTATCTGGCATTGGAGCTCTCCGGAATGCAGCTGGGCATGGTCCAGCCGTCACTGAGCTGCGATGTGAACGCCAAGTTTCCGGCCTGGCTGAAGCTCGACCACTGGCTGCCGGCGGTGTTTCAACCCACCGGATTCTGCGGCGATATTCAGTGGCAGTTCCTCGGCCTGAGCATGCCGCTTTGGCTGGCTCTCATCATGCTGCTGCAATTGATCGTATTGGGGGTGGTGCTCTCCATTGAATTGAGATGGAAAAGAGGCGGATTCGGATCTGCATGATCCGGGCAAGGTCCGCGTTCAGACGAGGCATGCAAACATGGATCGCAGCAGCGCCGTGGGATTGATTCGGCCCTTTAGGTTCGAATGTCCGCTATGCAATCAGTGGTTTTGACCTCATCGCCTTCAATCCGCCGCCTGAAGATCTGCTGTACTAGAATTACACATAGACCGAACAACAGAGCCGACCTGCGGGATCTATCCATGCGATGAGCGAACAACCGGTCACTATCTATTACGGTGATGCCCTTGGCCGCTACGGTTTCGGCGATGGGCATCCCTTTGGCCCGGACCGGATTGAGGCCTTCTGGAAAGAGACCCTGAAACAGGGGCTGGAGAAGCGGGCCGCCATTGCCGGCCCGCAGCCGTGCAACGACGAGGCGCTGACCCGGTTTCACAGCCAGGCCTATGTCAATCGGGTCAAAGTGCAGTCAGAGAGCGGTAACGGCTATCTCGATGCCGGTGACACGCCGGCATTCCCCGGTGTCTATGAAGCGGCCTGCACCGTCGTCGGTTCGGTGTTGGACGGCATGGAGAGGATACTCGACGGCACTCAGCCGAAGGTGTTCGTGCCCATCGCCGGCCTGCACCATGCGCGGCGGGATTCGGCGGCCGGTTTTTGCGTCTTCAACGATGCGGGTGTATTGGTTGAAAACCTGAGAAGCAGATTTGGCCTGCGTCGTATCGCCTATGTCGATATCGATGCCCATCATGGCGATGGCGTGTTCTATGCCTTCGAATCCGATCCCGATCTGATCTTTGCCGATATCCATGAGGATGGGCGCTTTCTCTATCCTGGTACCGGTGGGGTGGAGGAGACGGGTAAGGGAGAGGCCAAGGGCAGAAAACTCAACGTACCCTTGCCACCCTTGGCCAACGACTCCCACTTTCATCGTGTCTGGCCGACGGTCGAGGCCTTTATTCGCCGGGGAAAGCCGGAGCTGATCATACTGCAGGCGGGGGCCGACAGCATCCGGGGTGATCCGATCACGCATATGGAATTCACCCCTGCCGCCCATGCATATGCCGCGGGTCGCTTATGCAGGCTTGCCGACGAGTTCTGCAACGGGCGGATGATTGCGCTGGGGGGAGGCGGCTACAACCGTACCAATCTGGCGCTGGGTTGGAACGGTGTGGTCAAGGCGATGCAGGGTTGATGCCTGTCCCGATCAGGGGCGGGCGGTCGGCAGACTTGCGCCCCGCAGGGCGCGGCGGCAGTCAGGCGAGGTAGGGGACCGGACTGTCGATGCTGGAAAGGCATTCGTCCGGTCCCTGGCCGGCATCGTTCAATCGCAGGTGGCGGACAGGTCCCAATATTTCGGGGAGTGTAACAGGCGCGCCAGTTGCAGCTCGCGTTCGAGCACCATCTCCCGGGGAAGGTGGTCACCAAATCGGGTGAACAGCTCATCCTGATCGACGGTTTCGTGGCGGGCGATTTCCCGGTCGATATTCATGATGTCGAAAAAGTCCGCTTTGTCGAAATCCAGTCCCTCCCAGTTTAGGGACTCATAGGAGGGAACCCAGCCTAACGGGCTCTCCACGGCGGGACCGCAGCCGGTGCAGCGCTCCACGATCCACTTCAGCACCCGCATGTTCTCGCTGAAGCCCGGCCAGATGAAACGACCGTGTTCATCCTTGCGGAACCAGTTGACCCGGAAGATCGCGGGCGGTGTGGCGACGTTCTTGCGTCCGATACGCAGCCAGTGCTTGAGGTATTCCGCCATGTTGTAGCCGCAAAACGGCAGCATGGCCATGGGATCGCGCCGCATGGCGGCCTGACCGATGGCGGCCGCGGTTGCCTCCGAGCCCATGGTCGCCGCCATGTAGACGCCATGTTCCCAGTTGTAGCTCTGAAAGACCAAGGGAAAATTGTGGCTCACGCGTCCGCCAAAGAGAAACGCGGTTATCGGCACGCCGGCGGGGTTCTCCCATTCAGGATCGATCGACGGACAGGCGGAGGCGGGGGCGGTAAATCGCGCGTTGGGATGGGCCGCCGGGCGGCCACAGCCCACCGTCCAGTCATCTCCGCGCCAGTCGATCATATGTTCGGGGGGATCCTCCGTCAGCCCCTCCCACCAGATATCACCATCGTCGGTGAGGGCGCAGTTGGTGAAGATGCAGTTTTCCTTCAACGCGGCGATCGCATTGGCATTGGATGATTCGTTGGTGCCCGGGGCTACGCCGAACAGCCCGTACTCCGGATTGATGGCATAAAACTTACCGTCCTCGGGATTGGGTTTGATCCAGGCGATGTCATCTCCGATCGTGGTGACCTTCCAGTCCTTGAAGCCCCGCGGCGATTTGAGCATGGCAAAATTGGTTTTTCCGCAGGCGCTGGGGAAGGCCGCCGCGACATAGAACTTCTTCTTCTCGGGGGTTTCCACGCCCATGATCAACATGTGTTCGGCGAGCCAGCCCTCGTCCCGCCCCATCACCGAGGCGATTCGCAGCGCAAGGCACTTCTTGCCCAGCAGGGCATTCCCGCCGTAACCGCTGCCGAAGGACCAGATCTCCCGGGTCTCGGGGAAGTGGGTAATGTATTTGTCCTCGATGTTGCCTGCGCAGGGCCAGGGGACATCCTCCTCCCCCGGTGCCAGGGGCGCACCAACAGAGTGCACGCAGGGTACGAATTCACCATCCTCACCCAGCACATCGAGTACTTTCTGCCCCATGCGGGTCATGATGCGCTGATTCACCGCGACATAGGCAGAGTCCGAGATCTCAACGCCGATGTGTGCGATATGCGAGCCGAGCGGTCCCATGCTGAACGGGATCACATACATCGTCCTTCCCCGCATGCAGTCCTTGAACAATCCCTTGAGGATCGATTTCATCTTCCCGGGATCCATCCAGTTGTTGGTTGGCCCGGCGTCTTCCTCCTTTTCCGAACAGATATAGGTACGCTCCTCGACGCGGGCCACGTCACTCGGATGGGAACGGGCGAGGTAGCTGTTGGGCCGTTTCTCCGGGTTGAGGCGAACAAAGGTACCCCCTTTCACCATCTCATCACACAGGCGGTCATACTCTTCCTGAGAGCCGTCGCACCAGTAGATCCGGTCCGGATTACACAGCTGGGCAACCTCTTCGACCCAGGCTAGTAGTTTCCGATTGCTAGTGCGAGCGGCGCCATCGTGTTTCGTGGTCATGGTGAGGGTCTCCTTTGGTTTTTCGCTATCTTAACAGCTAAGCGTTGAATGTTTATAGCCCGGATTCTACCCGGAGAACGGGGTAAATCCGGCGCCGGACGGACAGGCCAAGCTGTTATGCGCTGAGCGGGCAGGCATCCTCTTCTATTTACGCACCACGACTGTTGGATAGGGCAGGTCCTCCAGAATCCGCTTGATGGTAGGTCCTTTCAGCAATGAGCTCCGTTCGCTGATCATCAACAGGTCGCATGCCGACGCCTTCAACTGTTTCGCCAGTTTCACCGGTTCCTTGTCGGTGATGCGTATCAGCGAGATAAGTTGCTCGGGGTCATGATGCCTGAGGTGATCATCCAGGGTCTCGATCAAGGGGCGCCCTTCATCCGGAGGCAGAAACAGGACAATTTCGATTTCGGGTTTTTGCGCCAACTCGGTGATCGTCTCCAGCAGTCTCGGCTCGGCCATGCCCGCATCCACAATGACCCCGAGCCTGAGGGATTTGGGCGCCGCGGTTGCGGGTCTGTACCGGGTGGAGAAACGGCGTGGGGAGAGGCTTCCATGACGGCCCATCAACAGCATCTCCGAGTCTGTCGCCAACTGACCCAGGTCGCTGTCGTACTCACCCCGCCAGACGCGAAAGCTCCAGCTCAGCCCGGCACGTTTGGCCGACTCCTCGAGCACCTCCCGGGTCTGTTTTGCGATGGCGCGCCACTCCTGGGTCAGACGGGCGGGATCGAGACGGGCCTCGTGCCTGCTGCCCCACCTGAGTTCACGCAGGAAGGGGAGACCGGTGAGCCTGAACAGGGCATCGTCCTCGATGAACACTCCCTCGATCTCCGCTTGCAGCAAAGAGGCGATGGTGGCACCCAGGGATAGCAGCTCCCGGCTCTGGGGCTTGTCGAGAAGCACCACGGTGATACGACGACGACCTGGGATGCTCACTGCTCCTCTCCCTTGACCGGGATGGCGGCTTCATCCAATGACTGCAGGCGCTCCGAGAAACGGATCAGGCTGGCTTCCACCAGCCCGTTGACGCTGTCCTCGGGAAACAGGCCGTTCCCGTCGCGCTCGCCCGCCGCAATGCCGGTCAGCAGTGCGATGCCTTCATCGACGGTCGACACCGGATAGACGGCGAACTTGCCCCCCTTCACCGCCTCCACCACATCCTCGCGCAGCATCAGGTGCTTGACGTTGGCGCTCGGAATCAGCACCCCCTGATCACCGCTCAATCCCCTCGCCTTGCAGATCTCGTAATACCCCTCGATCTTCTCGTTGACCCCGCCGATGGCCTGCACCTCGCCCAGCTGGTTGACCGATCCGGTGACCGCGAACTGCTGTTTGATCGCCAGTCCGGAGAGTGCCGAGAGCAGGGCATAGAGCTCGGCGGAGGATGCGCTGTCGCCCTCGACCTCGCCATAGGATTGCTCGAACACCAGGCTGGCGGAGAGCGACAGCGGGTAGTCGGGCACATAACGCCCGGCGATGAATCCGGAGAGTATATAGACCCCCTTGGAGTGGATCGGACCGCCCAGCTCCACCTCGCGCTCGATGTCGACCACCTGCCCCTTGCCGAGGCGTGCGCGGGCGGTGATGCGGGTGGGGTGGCCGAAGCGCTGACCGCCGAGCAGCATCACGGAGAGGCCGTTGATCTGGCCCACCACCTCTCCCGCGGTGGCGATCATCAGGGTGCCCCTGACCACCTCCTGCTGCAGCCGCTTCTGGAACCGGTCGGCACGGTGGATCTGGGCCTCGATCGCCTTCTCTACATCGCCACGGGTGATCCGGTTGTTGTCCTCTTCGCCGGCCCAGTAGTCGGCCTGCTGGATCAGGTCGACCAGGGAGCGCATATGGCTGCTGATACGTTCGCTGTCGTCCGCCAGGCGCATGCAGTGATCGATCACCCGGGCCACCGCGAACCTGTCCAGCGGGCGCAGCTCATGGTGCCTCGCGAGGGAGGCGATCAGCAGCCCGTAGTCCTGTTCGTTGCGGCTGTCGCGCCGCAGCTCATCGTCGAAATCCACCGCGACCTTGAACAGCTCATCGAACTCCGGGTCGAGGGCCTGCAGCAGATAGTAGATATGACGTTCGCCGAGCAGCACCACCTTGACCTCCAGCGGTATCGGCTCGGGCTCGAGGGACTGGGTGCTGATCAGGCTGGTGATCTGGGCCAGGGATTCGATGCGGATCTCGCCCGATTGAAGAACCCGTTTCAGGGTCTCCCAGGCGAATGGCTGCATCAACAGCTTGAGTGCGTCGAGAATCAGGTAGCCACCGTTTGCGCGATGCAGGGCGCCGGGCCTGATCATGGTGAAATCGGTCTCCAACGCCCCCAGGTGGGCGCGGTGTTCGATCCGCCCAACCAGGTTGTTGTAGCCGGGCAGGTCTTCATGGACGATGGGTGCGCCGCCGTTGGCCTCGTGGGCCAGCAGCAGGTTCACCCGGTAGCGGTAGTGCCAGGGCGGTCCCTCCTCATGTTGACCGAGGGGAAGGCCCAGCAGGGTGGGTTTGCGTTCGTCCCGGGGGAGGAACTGCTGATAGTTGCTGACAATGTCCTCCTCCACCCGGTCCAGATAAGCGCTGACAGCCGGAATCCGGCGATACTTCTCCCGCAGCGCGTCGATCAGATGGTGTACCGCCGATGCCGTCATCTCCCGGTTCAGCTTGCCGATCTCTTCCTTGGCCTCCTTCTGCCACTGAGGAATGGCGTGGAGGGTCTTGCGCAGCTCATCCTGCAACTCCTTGACATCCTTCTCGATCACCGCCTGCTGTTCCTCAGAGAGTTTCTCGAACTGTTCCGGTCCGAGGATCTTGTCATCCTTTTTCGGACCGAGGGTAAAGCCGGTGGGGGTATTGATCAGGGCAATATGCTTCTCCTCCGCCTTTTTCTGCATCGCCGCCATGGCATGCTCCTGGCGCTCCTCGAAGTGCTCTTCCAGTGCCTGGCGGCGGGTGTGGTACTCATCGCTCTCGAATACCAGGGGTATCGCCTCCTGCAGGTCGATGATCAGCTGTTCCATATCCTGCATGAGTACTGCCCCTTTTCCTGCGGGCAGGGCGATGGCCTGTGGTTTTCGGGCGTCGCTGAAATTATTGACATAGCACCAGTCGGAAGGCATCGGCCGTTGTGCAGCCAGATCCTCCAGATAGCCACGAACCATGGCGAATTTTCCCGCTCCCGCGGGACCCAGGGCATAGAGATTGTAGCCTTTATGGGTGACCCCCAGTCCGAAGCGGAGGGCCTCGGTGGCCCGTTCCTGGCCGATGAAGCCCACCTGATCCTCCACTTCGTCGGTGGAGTCGAAGCTGAACTGTTGCGGATCGCAATGGCGATGCAGGAGCTCTGGTGTCAATGGGCGAGTCGTCATGGAAAACTCCTTGTGACCTGCTGTCTGATTGGGAGCGCGCAGGGGAGTACGCAATCAGCCTGGAAATCCGGTCTCTACTAAAATTGTAGACCGAGCCGGATAGGGCACCATGACCCAGCGCAGATCAAGCGCCGACTGGCGCGCCCCGGGCTGTCGCGATCCGCTGCAATTGATCGCCGCATCACGTCGACAGGCTACAATTAAAGTGGAACAAGAAGAAAAAGAGATCATTAACGCCATCTCATCAGGAGGTTGCCATGATGTCTCGAAACATGACCCAAACGTCCATCAAGAGAAGGAACAGACTACTCAAGGAGCGGAGTATGGATGCCTACCGAAGTGATCATAAACTTACCGATCCCACCCTGTGCCAGATCTGCGGCGCGGTCTATTCGGCTGGACGCTGGCAGTGGCGGGAGACCCTGCCGGATGAGGCCAAGGAGACGCGCTGCCCCGCCTGCCAGCGCATCCATGACCGGGTACCCGCCGGGTACCTTACCCTCAGCGGCGCCTTTTTCAACGAACATAGAAGGGAGATCATGCGCCTGGTTCACAATCATGTTGAGAGACAGCGGACCCGGCATCCGCTGCAGCGAATCATCGATACCCATACCCTGGAGTCCGGCGATATGGAGATCACCTTCACCGAGTTCCATCTGCCGAAGGGGGTTGGCGAGGCACTCAAAAAGGCCTACCAGGGCGAGCTCCAGGTCCACTTTCCCGAAGAGTCTGGACAGCTGCGGGCCAGTTGGTCCCGCTAGGACAGCGTGGAGCCTGCCCCCGGGGTCCGCTGCGTCAAGGGTGCCGAGTGATGTCGGATCAACTGCAGATGATAAGCGATATCGAACGGGAAGTGGCCTACACCCGGCATATGATCGGCCGATCCGCCTTGAGCGAAACGGTGATGAATGCCATCCGTCTGGTGCCCAGAGAGGCCTTCGTACCCGAGGCGGAGCGTCGATTCGCCTATCACAACGGACCACTGCCGATCGGTTGCGGGCAGACGATCTCCCAGCCCTACATCGTCGCCTTGATGACCGACCTGCTCGAGGTGGATGGGGACGCTGTGGTGCTGGAGGTCGGTACCGGTTCCGGCTATCAGGCCGCCGTGCTCTCCAGGGTGGTAAAGGAGGTCTATACCCTGGAGATTATCGAAACCCTTGCGGAGCGGGCGGCGGAGACCCTGGACGGCCTGGGCTACGACAATATCACCTGCCGCTGTGTGGACGGCTACAACGGTTGGCCGGAACACGCCCCCTACGACGCGATCATGGTCACCGCCGCCGCCGTGGAGATTCCGCCGCCGCTGATCGAACAGCTGCGGCCGGGGGGGCGGCTGGTGATGCCGCTGGGCCGCCCCTATGACTATCAGAATCTTGTTCTGGTTGAGAAGAACCCCTCGGGCGGGGTGAGTCAAAGGGTGATTCTCGGTGTGGCGTTCGTGCCGTTGACCCGCAGCGATGCGCAACGCGGGATCTACGGCGTCGACCGATCCGAAACGATCTGACACCTGCTGCCGGATGGCAGGGCGGCGGTGTTGAAGCCGAAGCGAGTCGATTGCAATGATACAAGCGCCTTTTCAATCGGAGATCGCCCGCTATATCTGGGACAGCAAGTATCGCCACCATGAGCAGGGCGGGCGCGGCGACGGGAGTATCGAGGAGACCTGGCAACGGGTGGCGCAAGGGGTTGCCGGCATCGAGCCGCGAAATGGGAATGCCTGGCGCGAGCGCTTTCTGAGCAGCCTCCAGGGTTTCGCTTTCCTGCCCGGGGGACGGATCCTGGCGGGGACCGGCGTCGCCCGTGACGTCACCCTTTTCAACTGTTTCGTGATGGGGCCGGTCGAGGATTCGCTGGAGGGTATTTTCGACGCCCTCAGGGAGGGGGCGTTGACCATGCAGCAGGGCGGCGGGATAGGCTACGACTTCTCCAGCCTGCGCCCCTACGGATCAGCGGCGAGGCGGGTGGGCGGTATCGCATCGGGTCCGGTCTCCTTTATGCGTATCTGGGATACGATGTGCGATACCCTGGTATCGACCGCATCGCGACGCGGCGCCATGATGGCGAGCCTGCGCTGCGACCATCCCGATATCGAACGCTTTATCGATGCCAAGAACCAACCGGGCGAGTTGCGCCATTTCAATCTCTCGGTGCAGGTCAGCGACCCGTTCATGACCGCTGTCGAGCGGAATGAGGATTGGCCGCTGCTGTTTCCCGCAAAGGCACTGCCGGGTGACGTTCGGGGCGGCGGCAGGATCATTGAGCGCTGTTGGAGCGATCCCCGGCATGCCGAACCCTGTGTCGTGATGGATATCGTCAAGGCCGGTGAGTTGTGGGAGCGGATCATGCGGGCGACCTATGACTATGCCGAGCCTGGCGTGCTGTTCATCGATTCGATCAACCGCATGAACAATCTCCGCTATCGAGAGTGGATCAGCACCACCAATCCCTGCGGCGAGATACCCCTGCCGGCCCATGGCGCCTGCAATCTGGGATCGCTGAATCTGACCCGTTTCGTGATGGCGCCGTTCAGTGAATCTGCCGCTTTCGACTACCCTGCAGTGGAGCAAAGTGTCAAGGCGGCCGTTCGCTTCCTGGATAACGTTGTCGACCTTTCACGCTTTCCGTTGCCGGCCCAGCAGCGGCAGGCGCGGGGTACGCGAAGGATCGGCCTGGGCATTACCGGCCTGGCGGACAGCCTGATCATGCTCGGTCTCCACTATGCGGACGCAAGGGCCAGGGAAGAGGCGGTGAGGGTCATGGCTCGTATCTGCCATGCCGCCTACCGGAGTTCCATTGAATTGGCGGAGGAGAAGGGTGTTTTTCCCTATTTTGAGCGGGATGCCTATCTGCAAAGTCCGTTTATACGCAGCCTGCCCGATGATATCCAACTGGGTATAGCACGCCATGGCATTCGCAACAGCCACCTCACCGCCATCGCCCCTGCTGGCACCATCAGTCTGCTGGCGAACAATGTCAGCAGCGGCATCGAGCCGGTCTATGCCTTCAGTCAGCGGCGCAGGATCAGGCAGGCGTCAGGGCAGTACAAGCAATACGACTTGACCGATTATGCCTGGCAACGATGGCAAAACATGAATCCCGGCAAGCCCCGGTCCGAGGCCTTCGTCGATAGCGCCGGCCTGTCGCCCCAGGACCATCTGCGGATGCAGGCGGCCCTCCAGCCCTATGTGGACAACGCCATCTCGAAGACCATCAACATCCCATCCGACTATCCCTATGAAGACTTCAAGGCGATCTACCGACAGGCCTTCAAACTGGGTTTGAAGGGCTGTACGACCTTCAGGCCCAATCCGGTCAGCGGAGAGATACTGTCGGGTGCCGGGGAGACCGGTCATCACTGTTCAAATTTCCCGTGCGAGCCAGATTGATTAGCGCCAGATTCACGTCTCCTGGATCAAGTCGACTTTTGTAAAAAAGTTGCAGGTAAAGGGTGCGTGTTTTGATTGTTTGAGTCCGCAAATGGACGCGAATAAACCCAAATGATTTCTGCTTCGCAATATGAACAGGTAGGGAGCGGTTTACCGCACCGTTTAACCCCCTAGACATATGGGTGGCGTAATAAGGTTTGTGTAATGGCGCGGCGAGCCGCACCCTACGCTAAGTTGGATTTTCACGAATTGCATACGTGCATTGGTGGGGCAGGGCCCCACCATTTACCTGATCTTCTATTCATCTTTTCGAATTTTGTGCTTTGTACTTCTCCCTGGCCTTGAGATTTTTTTTACCGACGGATCGGTAAGCAACTTTCCATTTGTCCTCTCAAGATCATCTGAAGATAGACACCCAAACCTTACCCCAATTCTTTTATGGAAAATCCAACTTATTGAAATGGTGAGAGATATTCTCATGGCATAACTGTTGCAGATTAACTGACAAAGCGAGCTGTAAAGCCACTCTCAATCACGGCTTTTATCGACCCGGAGGCGAACGATAATGACCGAGACATTTTATGACGTGATGCGGCGACAGGGGATCACCCGCCGCAGTTTCCTGAAATTCTGCAGTCTGACGGCATCGGCGCTCGGCCTGGGGCCGGCGATGGTACCGCGGATCGCGGAGGCGATGGAGACCAAGCCCCGCATCCCGGTACTCTGGCTGCACGGTCTTGAGTGCACCTGCTGTTCCGAGTCGTTCATCCGCTCGGCCCATCCCCTGGCCAAGGATGTGGTGCTGTCGATGATCTCGCTGGACTACGACGACACCATCATGGCCGCCGCCGGCCATCAGGCGGAGGCGATCGTCGAGGAGACCATCGAGAAGTACGACGGCAACTTCATCCTCGCGGTGGAGGGCAATCCGCCCCTCGACGAGGATGGCATGTACTGCATCATCGGCGGCAAGCCCTTCGTCGATCAGTTGAAGATGGCCGCCGAGCACTGCATGGCGATCATCTCCTGGGGCTCCTGCGCCTCCTGGGGCTGCGTCCAGGCGGCGCGGCCCAACCCGACCCGGGCCACCCCGGTGCACAAGGTACCCGGCCTGGCCAGCAAGCCGATCATCAAGGTACCGGGCTGCCCGCCCATCGCCGAGGTGATGACCGCGGTGGTGACCTATATCCTCACCTTCGAGAAGTTTCCCGAGCTGGATCGCCAGGGCCGGCCGAAGATGTTCTACAGCCAGCGCATCCACGACAAGTGCTATCGGCGCCCCCACTTCGACGCGGGCCAGTTCGTCGAGGCCTGGGACGACGACTCCGCAAGGAAGGGCTACTGCCTCTACAAGATGGGCTGCAAGGGTCCGACCACCTACAACGCCTGCTCCACGGTGCGCTGGAACGGCGGCCTCTCGTTCCCGATCCAGGCGGGCCACGGCTGTATCGGCTGCTCCGAGGACGGCTTCTGGGACAAGGGCTCCTTCTATCAGCACGTGACCGACACCCATCAGTTCGGGGTCGAGGCCAATGCGGATAAGGTCGGCCTGGCCGCCGCCGGCATCGTCGGCGCCACCGCCGCCGCCCACGCCGCCGTCACCGCGATCAAGAATGCGCAGAAGAAAGGAGACCAGGATCAATGAGCACCAAGACCACTCCCAACGGTTACAATCTGGACGACTCGGGTCAGCGCGTCGTCGTCGATCCGGTGACCCGCATCGAGGGCCACATGCGCTGCGAGGTGAATCTGGATGAGGAGAACATCATCCGCAACGCGGTCTCCACCGGCACCATGTGGCGCGGCCTCGAGGTGATCCTCAAGGGGCGCGATCCCAGGGACGCCTGGGCCTTCACCCAGCGCATCTGCGGCGTCTGCACCGGCACCCACGCCCTGACCTCGGTGCGGGCGGTGGAGGATGCGCTGAAGATCGAGATCCCGGAGAACGCCAACTCGATCCGCAACATCATGCAGTTGACCCTGCAGGTGCACGATCACCTGGTTCACTTCTACCATCTCCACGCCCTCGACTGGGTCAATCCGGTGAACGCCCTGAAGGCCAATCCCAAGGCGACCTCGGAGCTGCAGCAGAAGGTCTCGCCGAGCCATCCCAAGTCATCCCCCGGCTATTTCCGCGATATCCAGAACCGGCTGAAGAAGTTCATCGAGAGCGGCCAGCTCGGCCCCTTCAAGAACGGCTACTGGACCAATCCCGCCTACCTGCTGCCGCCGGAGGCCGACCTGATGGCGGTGACCCACTACCTGGAGGCCCTCGATTTCCAGAAGGAGATCATGAAGATCCGCACCATCCTCGGCGGCAAGGATCCCCATCCCAACTGGCTGGTGGGCGGCGTGCCCTGTCCCATCAACGTGGACGGCGTGGGCTCGGTGGGGGCGCTGAACATGGTCAGCCTCAACCAGATCTCCTCCATCATCGACGCCTCCCGGGAGTTCGTGAAGAACGTCTACATCCCCGACATCCTGGCGGTGGGCCAGTTCTACAAGGGCTGGCTCTACGGCGGCGGTATCTCGGGCACCAGCGTGCTGGCCTACGGCGATATCCCCGACCGCGCCAACGACTACTCGCCGGGCAACCTGCTGATGCCCAGCGGCGCCGTCATCAACGGCAACCTGAAAGAGGTGCACGAGGTCGACCTGCGCAATCCGGAGGAGATCCAGGAGTTCGTTCCCCACTCCTGGTACGACTACCCGGACGGGGTCAAGGGCCTCCATCCCTGGGATGGGGTCACCGAGGACAACTTCCAGCTTGGACCCAATACCAAGGGAACCAAGACCAACATCGAGCAGATCGACGAGAATGCCAAGTACTCCTGGATCAAGGCCCCGCGCTGGCGCGGCCACGCCATGGAGGTGGGGCCGCTGGCCCGCTACGTGGTGGGCTACGCCAAGGGCCACGAGGAGATCACCGAACAGATCAACTTTGTGCTCAAGACCCTCGACGTGCCGGTCACCGCGCTTTTCTCCACCCTCGGCCGCACCGCGGCGCGGGCCCTGGAGGCCGACTGGGCCGGGGACAAGCTGCGCTACTTCATGGACAAGCTGATCGCCAACATCAAGGCCGGGGACTCCAGCACCGCCAACGTGGACAACTGGGATCCGGAGACCTGGCCCAGGGAGGCCAAGGGCGTCGGCATCAGCGAGGCGCCCCGTGGCGCGCTGGGGCACTGGATCCGCATCAAGGATACCCGCATCGACAACTACCAGTGCGTGGTCCCCACCACCTGGAACGGCTCGCCGCGGGACAGCGAGGGCAACATCGGCGCCTTCGAGGCCTCATTGATGAACACCAAGGTGGCGCGCGCCGAAGAGCCGGTGGAGATCCTGCGCACCCTGCACAGCTTCGATCCCTGCCTTGCCTGTTCCACCCATGTGATGAGCGAGGAGGGGAGGGAACTGGCGAAGGTGAAAGTACGATGATTGAAAAATTGAATTATGAATTTTGAATTGTGAATTAAGAGTTGATTAGGTGTCTGTGATGCTCAACAAGTTGGATTCACCTCACATCCCTTCTCTCTCAGGATTAGGGAGGGGGGATCGATCTATAGCGATCAAACACCTGGTCGGCAACTCATTGAGATTTATGCTGAGGAGTTGAAATGAAGAAGATTGCAGTTGGAATTGTCAGTGCAAGCATGCTGTCACTAAGTGGTCCGCTGTCGGCCCATGTGGGTGAGCATGGGACTCTGGGCCTGCTATCGGGTGTGGAGCACCTGCTGGCGGACCATGGTTATCTGTTGGTCTTGTTGGGTGTCGTCGCGGCCGCTCTGATCCTGAAACGCTTGAACCGCGGTTGAGCCACACCACTCGTCTCTGCTTGACGATCAGGAGTTACGCTAATGCAAACAGCCATCAAACGCAGCGCTGTCTATGTCTATGAAGCCCCGGTGAGGCTTTGGCACTGGGTCAACGCCCTGGCCATCACGGTGCTGGCGATAACGGGTTACTTTATCGCCAATCCCCTGCCCACCATGCCGGGGGAGGCGAGCGACCATTTCCTCATGGGCTATATGCGGTTCGCCCACTTCGCCGCGGCCTACATATTCACCGTGGGTTTCATCGGCCGCATCTACTGGGCCTTTGTCGGCAACGACCACGCCAAGGAGCTGTTTCGACTCCCCTTCTACCGCCTCTCCTTCTGGAAGGAACTGATGCATGA
This sequence comes from gamma proteobacterium symbiont of Ctena orbiculata, assembly GCA_003058495.1. Lineage (GTDB taxonomy): Bacteria > Pseudomonadota > Gammaproteobacteria > Chromatiales > Chromatiaceae > Thiodiazotropha. Next base: position 74,013 of record QBVC01000023.1, read on the forward strand.
AGTGCGCTGGTACGCCTTCATGGAGAAGGAGCCGAAGAAGTATGTCGGTCACAATCCCCTGGCCCACCTCACCATGGTCGCCATCATCACCGTCGGCGGCATCGCAATGGTGCTCACCGGCTTTTCCCTCTATGCCGAGCAGACCGGCCTGGGGAGCTGGCAGGACCAGCTCTTCGGCTGGCTCATACCCCTGGTGGGGCAGAGCCAGGATGTGCGCCTGTGGCACCACTGGGGGATGTGGATCATCGTCGCCTTCGTCATCATCCATGTCTACGTGGCGATCCGGGAGGATATCGTCTCCCGCCAGAGCCTGATCAGCACCATGATCAGCGGCTGGCGCATGTTCAAGGACGACAGGCCCTGATTATTTATAATGAGCGGGTGCAAGCAAGCCGCAAATATACGCGAATGATTTTTTAGTCCGCAAATGAACGCCAATAAACGCAAATCTTTTCTGCTTCAATATATGAACAATAAGTAGGGTGTGGCTTGCCGCACCCTACGCCTGCTCCACAATTAGCCGAAACAGTAGGGTGGGGCCCTGCCCCACCAGTCAAGCTTGATGGATAGCCTCTGTGTTGACCAACTAGGTAATTGCACCAAATAGTTAAGAAAGCGCGGTTATACCGCGCTTTTTTTTTTACCCGCTACAGGCTATAACGGTGGAAGTGCGATTGACTGCATAAAAAAACATGAGGGGACACCATGTCAGAAACCTTTCCCGCCTACCTGATCTCGAAGACCGACAGCGGTCAGGTCGCTGAATTGAAGACTATCACCCTCGACGAGTTGATGGAGGGCGATGTCACGGTCAAGGTGGCGTACTCGACCCTCAACTACAAGGACGGTCTTGCCTTGACCGGCAAGGCGCCGGTGATCAGGCGTTTCCCCCTGGTCCCGGGCATCGATTTCGCCGGTAGCGTGGTCAGTTCCGACCATCCAGGGTTCAAGCAGGGCGACCAGGTGGTGTTGAACGGTTTCGGTGTGGGCGAAGTGCACAGCGGCGGCTATGCCGGCATGGCAAGGGTAAAGGGGGATTGGCTGGTATCGCTGCCGGATGGCTTCACCCCGCGCCAGGCCATGGCGGTGGGCACCGCGGGCTATACCGCCATGTTGTGCGTGCTGGCCCTGGAACGGCATGGGGTGACCCCGGCGAGCGGCGAGGTGCTGGTCACCGGCGCGGCTGGCGGCGTCGGCAGCGTGGCGGTCTCGATCCTCTCCCGGCTCGGTTACCGGGTGACAGCATCGAGCGGCAGGACTTCGCAACGGGACTACCTGATCGGCCTGGGCGCCCACCAGGTCATCGACCGCGGCGAATTAAGCGGCAAGGTCAAGCCGTTGGCAAAGGAGCGCTGGGCCGCGGCCATCGACGTCGCGGGGGGCAATACCCTGGCGAATCTGCTCAGCCAGATCAACTACGGCGGCGCCGTCGCCGCCTGCGGCCTGGCGGAATCGATGGACCTTCCCGCCTCCGTGGCGCCCTTTATTCTCAGGGGGGTAACCCTGTACGGCATAGATTCGGTGATGGCCTCCATCGAAAAGCGCCGGCAGGCATGGCAGAGGCTGGCAAAGGAGCTGGATCTCGAGCAGCTGGAGAAGATGATCGTCGAGATCCCCTTCGAAGAGTTGCCCGCCGCGGCGGAAGCGATACTGGAAGGCAAGGTGCGCGGCCGCGCCCTGGTGAAGATACCGGGTTGAATGACAAACAGGTAGAGATGGATTTCAACGCCATTGTAATTAAGGAGTCGTCATATGAAGAAAAAAGAGAAAAAGCTGAAGAAAAAACTCAAGCAGGAAAAGGAGAAGCTGAAACGCAGGCCCAAGGCCTCGGACGAAGCCGTCGTGCAGACCTTGACCGACAAGATAAAAAGGCTCAAGTCTGAACTGAAGGATCGCGACAAGCTGATCGGGAGCCTGCAAAAGCGGCTGAAAAAGTCAGCGGATAAAAACGGGAAGAGTGACAATAAAAACGACAAGCTGAAAGGGAGAAGCGGTGCCGCAAAGTTACTCCGTTCCCAACGAACCGCACGCATCGGCGTCGCGCAGAAGCAGGCGTGGAAGCAGCACGGATTTCTCCGCGACAGATACGAATACCACCTGGAGAACGGCCAGGCAAAGGAGACGGCGAGGGCGATGGCAAACCGGGACCTCAGGGACAGCTTCGGAGACGAGGCCGGTTATTCCGAGCAGGAGCTGGAGACCATTCTATCCTGACCTGTATCTTCACTTCGCACCCCTGGATCCCAGAGTTGGATTTTCCAGGGATTTGGCAGCGATTTTTGGATTTGTCATAATCGCTCGGCATCACGATTATCAAGGACCCGCCGGAATGGAAGAGAGTGCGGCTGATCTAAGCGGAATAGCGACACTCCGAGTACTGAGAATGTTCATAAATTCTCAAGGAGATCAAGTGCTTCTTATAAATATCCTGAAATATCTCAGTCGGCCTCTTTTGAGTCTCTTTAGTGAGCAGGTCTTGAGAGATTGGCGGCATAACACAATAATAGGATCCGGCAATATAATCACCGGTTAGCTTTCTATGTTAGTGACCAAGATTCATTTGGGGGAACAAAATGTTTTGTAATAACTGTGGCAAAGAAGTGAAAGAATCGGATAGTTATTGCGCTGGTTGTGGAAATGACTTAATTTCGGCTAAACCTCTAGATCAACAGAATCAAGCCCGGAATTTAGACACAAATGGGCTTTATCGTGATGAAGGAAGTTTTGACTCCTCCGGTAAAGAAAAAATTTATGTATATCTTCGCTTCTTCGATGACGGAACAGCTGTTGAGTGCGCGACTGCTGCGGTACCTGATGTGGTGAAAACATGGCTAACGAAAGGTAGTAAAAATCATACGAGTTGCAAGTATAAAATGTCAGGATCTGAAATAGAAATTAATTGTAAACAACCAGAACCTAATTTTGTCGATAAGTTTTTCGGAGAAAAAGCCGATACATTTACACTGCATGGCACTGTGTATACTGATCGTATTGTGTTTAAGGCATATGATGGTGGCCTATCAACGTACCATTTAATTGGCGAAGAAGATTTTTAAGTAAGCAGGTTAGGGGAAGAAAATGGATGGCATTGCTAAGTTCGTTGGCTACGCGGTTTTGGTGTTAATAGTGATTGGATTATTTTCCAAATGGAAAAAGGATGGAGAAATATCGCTCCCGGTTAATTCGTGCAAGGTGCATACCGTGAATGTCACTTCCGAGCCATTCATTATTAATGGGGAGTTTGACGCAGGCTTTAAAGTTGTTGCTGTTGTTGAAAACAAAGGGTCTGCAAGCCAACTGGTGGTGACTGCAAAGCTTACTTCGTCTGAAGGTGACCTCCAAAGAAGGCAAACCGTACCTTTTAATGAAAATGAGTCGAAAAGCTTAACATATCAATTCCACGAGCCAACTATTGGTGCTACGAATGTTCATGCTTATGTATCTTGTCAATAAGCTAACATACGGCTACACCCGACCGCCCAAAGCGCTGTCGCACTTTGGGCGGTCGGGTGAGCCAAACGTTGAGGCTGTCGGAAAACCCCAAAATTAGATAAAATTACATAGACAGTAACGGTGCACGGAAAAAGGAAGATGGCACGTTATAAGGACTACAACTACGATCAGATGAAAATGCTGCCGATATCCTATGAGAAGCAAATATTACCGGGCAGTTTCGAATATTCCCTCTCCTACCTGATCGAGAACGAGCTTGATCTAAGTGCATTTGATCAACAGTATCAAAATGACTTTACAGGCAGACCGGCCTATGAACCGAAACTGCTATTGAAAATAATCATCCTTGCCTATTCCAAAGGTATTACCAGCAGTCGCCAGATTGAACGCCTGTGCCGTGAGAATATCGTATTCATGGCGCTGTCGGCCGACTTGCAACCCGACCACAGTACTGTAGCGGATTTCATTTCCCGTGCACCTGATACGTTAGCCGACCTGTTTGGCCAGGTGGTATTGATTTGCGATCGGTTGGGCCTGATCGGCAAAGAGATGTTCACCATCGACGGTTGCAAGTTGCCCTCCAGTGCCTCCAAGACCTGGAGTGGCACCCACGCGGAACTGAACAAGAAACGCAAGAAGATCGACCGTGCAGTACGACGCATGCTACAACGGCATCGGGAGCAGGATACAGCAGAACAGCATCCGGATATCCATGAGCGGGAGCAAGCCCAGATCAAGAAGCTGCGGGCGGCCTCGCGCAAGATCAAACGGTTCCTGGGTACGGAGCCTGAGCGAAAAGGCGTGAGTGGCAGAACCGTAAAGAGTAACATCACCGATAATGAGAGAGCCAAGATGAAGACGAGCCATGGCGTCATCCAGGGCTATACGGGTGTTGCGGCAGTGGATAACCAACATCAGGTCGTGGTGTTTGCCGAAGCCTTTGGACAGGGCCAGGAGCATGGCCTACTCAAGCCGGTGGTTGAAGGGATAAAAGCGACCTTCACAGACAACCGATCCAGGAAGGTACTGAAGCAGACCAAACTTACAGCGGATTCAGGCTACTACAACCGGGAAATGCTTGAATACCTCGAAGCGCAGCAAGTTGACAGTTATTTCGCTGATACTGGCTTTCGCGCACGTGATCCCAGATTCAAGGATCACAAAGCAGCGAAGGAAAGGAACAAACGGCAGGACAAATAGCGTTTCAGTCAGAGTGAGTTCATCATTGATCGCAAGCGAGAGACCTGCCACTGTCCTGCAGGCAAGGCGATGTGGTTAAAAGCGAGACGCGCCAGAATCGGCCATCATCTGTTCATGCAGTTCCAGGGTTATGAGAAAGACTGCAAAAACTTCGGATTGAGAAAGCGCTGCCTGAGAAACGAGGCGCAGGACACGCCAAGACAGATCAATGTGACGCTGGATATCACACAGGAACAGAAAATGGGTATCCTCGAACGGATGAAACGAAAGCTGGACAGTCCGAGAGGAAGGTACATCTATAGTCAACGACTAGGTACAGTAGAGCCGGTATTTGGCCATGTCACTGACGCCATCGGCATCAAGCGATTCAGTTACAGAGGTAAAAGAAAAGTTGATGGTCAATGGAAATTGATGATGATGTTACACAATATCCTGAAGATCCACCGATATGGTTGGGAATGGGGTTAGGAAAAGAGAGAAAAGTGACAAGACAACAGATTTTGTAAGATATGACTATATCTGTAGAGTAATAATGATTGACTACTATCGAAATTTGACCGGCAAGATATCTGCTTCTCTAAAGCAGGTTATTCGACAGGCTCGTTATGTCCGCACTGTGTTTAAGAGATTTTCGTCGGATGAGTTCTATATATAGACACTACAGTTGAGGAATCTAATCGCATAGTCGGATTTATAGGTAATGTTGAGTTTTTTTAAAAGAGGAAATTGTGAAGAAATATTATGTTCCATTGATTATGTTTATAGGATTGCTAGTAACCGGATGCAATACTGCAAAATTAGCTAAGATAGAGCCTCAGTTAGATCAGAATATCCAAGTGTGTACTGATCGAAACGATTGTATTGGTCTTGTAAAAAAAAGTATAAGTTCTAATTGGCGCATTCCATACACTTATAAAAAAGGTATGTGGGCAAAGATAGAAATAACTTTAGATAAAGACTACAACGTTACAAATATCTATCCTTTAGTAAACCGTGGTGACTGGAGATTTGCTGATAGTGTAGAGGCAGCAATCGTGAAATCATCACCCTTTACGGTACTAGATGGGTTGAAGTGGCAAAATGATGAATCAATATCAAAAATAGTTTTAATATTTAACCCAAATCCTGAGTTCAAAAGTCAGAATCCAGCTGATGAAATGTATCGGCAAGCTTTTGAATATATGAAATTAAAGAATTTCAATGAGGCTATTAATCAATTTGAAATGATATATAAGGAATATCCTAACACCAAGTACGGATTGAATAGCAAATACTGGCTAGGGGAATTGCATTATACAAACCGTAATATTTCTCAAGCAATAAATTGTTTCGAGATAGTAATCGCGGATAAAGACTCTCCTAAGAGAGTGGATTCACTATATAAGCTAGGCAAAATAATGGAATTGAATGGTGACTTGAAAAGAGCAAAACAATACTATATGAAGATTTTGACACAATACAAAGGCACTGTATTGGCAAGGCTGACTAGGAAGCGCATGAATGAACTAGGTATGGATGTTAATTTGCAAAAGTTAAGATTCAATATAAAAATTAACATACATAACAAAACGTTGCACCGGACTAGCCGATGAACGCAAAGTATGTATAAAAATGCCCACCTATAGTATTTTCGTATTAAAGCAAGGTATTGTTGGTATTGTTTTAGCATTTATACCTGCTATTGCCTGTTGGGTGGCGAATAAAAATGAAGTTTTTATATATAAAATAAAATTAATAATTCCATCCATATTGTTATTGATGTGCTTTATTGTTATGGCTTTAGTGTCTCAATACACAACAAGACAAAACTACGAACCATTTTGGTGGACATATCAAATTGCAATATTTATTGCGTTCCTTTCAATTATGTATTCTGTAAGTTTGCATAATGGACGAGGAATCATCGTCTTAACACATCTTCTTACTATATTGTCGGCTGCTTATTTGTGGTTTATAGGCGGCATGGCTTTGTCACATGATTGGATATAAAAAATACATAACAAGAAAGTCATGTAATTTACTTCGTTCATTTGGAAGCACTAACGTGCGCCGCATATTTGAACGTTCTGGACCGCAGTGATTAAGTGAGTATAAATGAGAATAATCGTGCGGGCATCTTCACTGTTGATTATCATCGTCGCTGGGACAACGGCAAACGCTAATCAGCACTCGATTGGGAGGACAGAATTCTTTGATATGGTTCGACCGAAGATTGGTCAATTTGTGTGTAGAGATTCACTGATAGCACTGTATGGTGGCACTCTCGACACTTGCAGAAATCAAGTTCCTGCTTTTGTGAAACCATGCGAAAGGAATCTATCTTCACAAATACCCGATAGCTTTAAGGCTGACTCAGCTAATATCGATAGATATACAAGAGCCTATTTTAATTGTGTGGCGACCGCCTACGAAAAGGCGCAGCGTGATTCCCCGGAAGCAGAAGGGACACGCAGTCATAGCCAACCGATTGAACCGCCAGCTGGCCTTTGCAAATCAAGACCCTCCCATGCAATATGTCAAAAAAAGGAAGCAAACAAGTTGTGAACACTATCATAAGGTGTGGGTTTTGTGGGTGCTAATACATGCGATGCGTAATATAATGCATAACCGAATTTCGATACAGCTATTGAGCTCTCTGGATATGCAAACACGGATTGACATCAGTACTCAAAGATAAGTGATGAATTTCGAAAATAGATTATCAGGCCTTCCATATGTCGTAGTCGCTACTGAACGTACACCACTTTAGCTGCAGGATTTATTCGTTAAATTAAGAGGCATGAACAATGGGTCTAACGAGGAAATGGACTAGGATAGATTTACACTAGAATTTGATGTAAATCATTATTACGTAGCAAACCATTCCGGCATTGTCACTAAAAGGAGGAATCAGGTCTTTTTTTAAAAACAAAATAAGTTCAGTTCATCTATATACAAGGAGTACTAAGAAATGAGATATGTTTCTTTAAAGATGATGCTGCCAATTCTACTGGCCGGTTCAGCTGGCATTACACATGCGGCAAGTCTGATAAATGGAAGTTTTGAACAGGGTAACTACACACCGCCCGGCGCTGATACAATGACCCTTCTGCCCGGGTCGACTGATATCACAGGCTGGTTGGTTCACACGGACCCCATTGCCTGGATTGGTCCCAACAACCCCTGGTCATTGACTGCAAGCGAGGGGGATTATTTCCTGGATCTGACAGATTACTCAACAGGTGCGCCATTTGGTGGCATATCCCAGGAAATCGATACCAGGATCGGACAGAGCTATGAAGTTACATTCGATTTAGGCAGTTCCAACATATGGGGCCGGCCTTCGGCCATTCAAGTGAGTGCGGCGGGTACCTCACAAGTCTTTGCCAGCAGTACTACCGGCGGAATCTCTGACTGGGATAACTTTTCAATGCTGTTCACAGCAAACAGCGAGTTAACAACAATATCCTTTGCTGGGCATACCGGAAGGCAGTACATAGGGCTCGACAACGTGGCGGTGAATCCAGTGCCAATCCCTGCAGCTGTATGGCTGTTCGGGTCAGCATTACACATTCTGCTTGGATTTCGGGTGAGGAAGAAACATAACGCATAAAAGGGAGTATCAGCGGACCGGAACAATCCCGGTCTATTGCAATATCCATTGGTATTCTAAGGAGGCCACCCCGTGGCGTACCCAAATCAGACTATTCAACGCCAATCAACTGCGTGAAGCCGGTGTAACATAACAGTCACATCTTTTGTAGAGCATTGACTCAAAGCCTCCGGGATTGCTTTTAAATCTCCCGGTGCTATCATTTTTCCGATGTCGAAAAAGACAGGGCGGTATCGGTTAGTCCGCCCGTTCCCTGAACCTGGGAACTCTGTGTGGCTCAATGCCACTCCCGCGACCATATCCCGGCGCGTCGAGCATGGGAGTGGTTGCGTTCGGGCCATTACTCCTTGCAAGCGCGCTGTTTTCGGCAACACATGCCCATTGGCAAGATGCCAAGGTAAGGAGAGACTCAATGCAGCCACGTATCAGCATGATTACCCTCGCGGTCAGCGATCTATCGAAGGCCATCAACTTTTATGAACAGGGTCTGGGTTTTCCCCGCATGGAATCACCCCCTGAAATTGCCTTTTTTACCCTAAACGGAACCTGGCTCAGCCTATTCACCCGTGCGGAGCTTGCCAAGGATGTAACAGTAGACGAGGAAGGCTCGGGATTTGAGGGCTTCACGCTTTCTCACAATGTGGTATCTGAGGCCGAAGTCGACAGGGTCTACGCCCAAGCCGTCTCAGCTGGCGCGGAGCCGGTAAAGCAGCCGCAAAAGGTTTTCTGGGGTGGCTATTCCGGGTACTTCAAGGATCCCGACGGACATCTGTGGGAAGTGGCTCACAATCCCATGTTCTGGGTGGGACCGCCGGATGACAATGCCTGACAATCGGATGCGGACGATCCTGCGAGGCAGAGAATGAACGGGTGTTACTGCAAGACGCGGGATATCTTAATCAAGTATAAATGAGGAGACGATCATGGGTAATCCTGTCGGTTGGTTCGAAATCTACGTAGATAAGATGGATAGAGCGAGGAAGTTCTACGAAGCTGTGCTTGGTGTCAGTCTGGAGAAGCTTGTCGATCCCACTGATTCGGGTATCGATATGTATTCGTTTCCCTCCGACATGCAGGATTACGGAGCTGCGGGCGCCCTGGTCAGGATGGAGGGATTTCCCGCCGGTGGCAACAGTACATTGGTCTACTTTTCCTGTGAGGATTGCGGAATTGAAGCATCAAGGGTTGAAGCAGCAGGTGGCAAAGTGCAGCAGGCGAAGACCTCGATCGGGGAGTACGGATTCATTGCGCATGCTATCGACACCGAGGGAAACATGTTCGGCCTTCACTCCATGGAGTAATAGGCGGGGCAAAATCTCAACTGAATAATAAAGATGGATATTACAATACCCACGGCGCTCAAAACACTCTCCGCATCGGGATCTGCAGCAAAGTCGATCACTGCCTGGTGGAAAAAGTCAAAGGGCGACACCAGGGCGCTCGTCGGCGAGTTGAAGGATAATCTTATTTATCTCGACATGGTCGCCGCCGACGGCGTTCCGCTTGGCGATGTTCTGGCCAAGTTGTCTATTGCCGAATATAAGCGCCTGTCCAGGGAAGGATTCAACTTCAACAAGCTGAAGAAAACGAAAATAGCGAACTACGCATCGCTGCAGGGAACCGACTTGGCGAAGTGGGGGGGAAAGGAAACCGAGGAACTGATCGTCTCGATCTGCGATAAAATCAACGAGCTAAAAATCAGATATCCTCATGTCGGGAAGAACAGTAAATACCGATGGTCAGTGAGGGTGAACAATATCCGTAAAAGAATGTGGCTGTTGCTGAAACATATTGACGGTTAAATGGGGCCAAGCATCGGAACCCCATGTGGATTAGCCTTGCCGAAACCGGGTCTGCTGCCGAATTCGAAGATGTTCCGGGTTTTTTACATGCGGAGCCTGGATTTCGGCTGCTTCGGCAGCGGGTAGACCATCCAGTCAGAGCGGCCCGCCTTGAACTCAAACCAATCGGCGGCAATGATCGAGCCTCCCTTGAGACGGACCGCGTTGCGGGAACCGGCCGGGGCGATCTTTCGGTCGGGTCCGCGAAAGTCGTCCTGGAAAGTGTCCAGTTGACCGAATATCAGATTCAGCCCGGAGGCATCGGCAAAAACCCGGATCCCCGTGGCATAGCGCTTGCTCGATATGGAGCCGCCGATGCTGCGGTAGATCACCAGGTGCATATCCTGATCGGCGCGCAGGCGTCTCAGTGACAGCAACACCTGTTCCGCCACGCGCTCCGCATTCAACTCACTCATCAGGTAGATGGCTGCACCCTTTTCCCGATCCGAGCTGATCTGGATGGAGGCAAAGAGCTTTGCCAATGCGAGGCGTTCGACTCCATGCACCGGGTGGGCGTTGGGCGCTTCAGTCTCGCTGGCGACCGAGTAGATTTCCGTCAGGCTGGAACTGTAGAGATGGGCGGCCTCGACTCGGGCAAGCAAGAGCAGAGACAAGGCGGCAACAAAGATAGTTAATGCATGACTGTTGTGTCTGGACATAAGCCTGATCCTCTGTTGCGGTCAATAATAAAGAAAAGGCCGGGGTAAGTCACCCGGCCTGTTAATCACCATCAACTCGGAGGAAATTTGTTGTTGTTATAGAGCGGCATTTACGATCAGAAGAATAGAATCGCACCTACATTGAATGCATTTGTGTCATCTGAGCCGACCGAAGTTTCACTCTCCATGTCGGAGTACTCCGCCATCAGGGTCAGCGCGGAAGTCAGGTTGTGATAGACACCCAGGGTGATGCGGGTATTCTCAACCTCGGTAAGCTTCTCCTGCTCACTCTCACTCCAGTGGACACCCAGTTTGGTGTTGCCCATCTTGTAGGTGCCCTGCAGGTAGTAGCCACTGGACTCTTCGGCATCCCCGGTGGTGGCATCGAAGCCTGGGAGTACCAGGCCGCCGAGGGCCAGGGTGGACATGCCTTCACCGTCGTAGACATAGGCGGCGACGCCAAAATCACCAACACCGACCTTGCCGAAGACATCCCAGCCTCTCATGGTGCTGTCGGAACCGCCCAGATCCATATCCTGGTTGATGAAGGTTGCGGAGACCATGCCGCTGATGTCGCCATCCCACTTATAGCTTGCCTTGCCGTGAAAACCGGGTGAATCCTGGCCCGCAGCGGTGCCACCTATGGCGCTGCCGTTCATGGGGTTGAAGATACCGATGGTGGCGGAAAAGCCGCCCATGTCCGGCGTGGTCCAGTTGATTTGCGCCAGGCGATCAACATAGACATAGCCATAGCCGAGGCCACCCAGGGTGGTATGACCCGGATTATCAGCAGTGAAGGTGGGACCTATACCCACAAGACTGATGTCATTCAGAATGGCATCGAGTCCGAACAGACCAAAGTTACGACCCGCGAGTACGGTACCCATGTTGTCGTTGCCGAAAGTCAGGTAGACCTGACGGGCATCGACCGTGGAGAATGCCAGGGCATCGCTACCCGTGCCGCCTTGCGAGGCCAGGCCGTAATAGACATTGATATGGGCGGCCAGGTCATAGCCATTTTGATTGGTGGTGGCGCTGAAATTCAGCGAAGCGGGTAACAGACCGTTTGATACAGTGTGCGCGTCGTCATCGGTAGAGCCGCAAGCAAGACCCGCCAGTGTTGTGCCTCCCGAATTCAGATCACCAGTATCGCATGATGTAATTGTGTAGAAGGCGTTGATATTGCCTCCCAGTCCGAGTGTCCAGTCACCGGCCTGCCAGTTGACTGCATGTGCAGTGCCGGCACTGGCCAGACAAACTCCACTCAGCATTGCCAATACGAGTTTGGATTTGTTCATATCGAGTTGGGCTCCTCTCTTTGATAATTTTAAAAACGGCCAATGAAGGCCGTAACCGTCGTTACGACTCTGAGCATTCTTTGTTGCATAAAAATTACATAGCTCTTGGTTTTGGCGAAATTGCAATCACTATGCCACTATGACTATTGATTTAAATAACAGTGAGATAGGCGAGGGGTTGGGGAGGGTGTAAGAATATTGATGTGACGCATTGTCCCCTTTTTAAGACAATGCCCTGATTTAAGTTGTGCTAATGTGGGACAACTGCATCATCAACGGCGTTGATCGCTGTGCCATAAGCCGAACGTCTGTCTGTATGGCGCTTGGAAAATGGCGCCGACAGCGGCTTGTCCCCATGATTGTTGTTTACTTGCAACAGCTACCGGGTCCAGGCAAGGATGCAGTCAGTTTAAAGGTGGAAAGTTTTCATGGTCATGGAATATGACCGCCCTCCCAAATGTCCAAATAACAGGATTTCCAGCGGCATTACATCGAAACAGATTTTTTTCCTGACCTGGTGCGGGCGACCGGTTTGGCATCGAGCCAATCGACTGGAGTATGAAAATAGTCTTTCGCTATTTCGGCTGACTGTTCAGGATCGCTATCTGCTTGTCTGCCTCCTCCAGTCTGTTATTCTCTAAAGCCAACTGCACATATCGGCAGACAATGAATGTGCAATCCGTTAACAGACATCAAGAATAAAGAGTCATGAATAGGATTATCGCTTGTTTGCTCTTTTCGATTGCATGCTTCCCTGCGGGCGCGATGGATCAATTGCGTGTCGGTGTGCTCCAGTTCGGTACAGTGAACTGGGAGATGGACGTATTGCTCCGCCATCAACTCGACAACAAACACGGCTTTGCGATCAAGATTGTTCCCCTCAGCTCCAAGCATGCGAACAGTATTGCCCTGCAGGGTGGGGCGGTGGATGTGATCGTCAGTGATTGGATCTGGGTCAACAGGCAGCGTGCGGCGGGAAAGGATTACACCTTCTTTCCCTATTCCCTCACCGTTGGCGGCCTCTATGTGCGTCCCGACGCCGCTGTTCAGCGGTTATCCGATCTGAAGGATCTCAAACTGGGCGTGGCCGGGGGACCCGTGGACAAAAGCTGGCTCCTGTTGCAGGCCTTCGGCCGCAAACAGGGGCTGGATATCGCCAACGCCGTCGAGCCCGCATTTGCCGCGCCGCCGCTGCTCAATCAGCTCATGCTCAAGGGCGATCTGCCCGCGGTACTGAACTTCTGGCACTACGGTGCGCGCCTGGAGGCCGCGGGAATGGTGCCGCTGATCGATGTCAGGTCGATGCTCGATGGCCTGGAGATCAGGGAACCCGTGCCCATGCTGGGCTGGGTCTTCTCTGCCGGGTGGGCGGAGAAAAACCGGGAGTTGATCGCGGGCCTGTTGAAGGCCTCCTATGCCGCGAAGCGGGTATTGCACGAGAGCGATGAGGAGTGGGAGACGATCGCGCCGTTGACCAAGGCGAAGGATAGCGCCACCCTCGACAACCTGAAGCGGGGCTACAGGGAGGGAATACCCTATGGCTTGAATAAAAATGGAATGAAGGTTGCATCAAAGGTTTTTGATATGTTGGCCATGGAGGGCGGTAAGAAGCTGGTTGGTGAGGCGACACTGTTGCAGGCCGGAACTTTCTGGCAGGTCCTGGACAGCGAGGAGTTGATCAAAAACGATGTTGCAAGGCAGTAACTGGGGAAGGTGGCTTTTTCTCTCTGTTTTCCTGTGTATCTGGCAGATTGCGGCTTATCTGCTGGAGAGCAATCAGTTGCCGGGCCCACTGGCGGTGATGCAGTCTCTCTGGTCCCACTTGACCGATGGCGATTTGCTGGTCAGTGTCGCCGTCACCCTGCGGCGGGTGGTGCTGGCATTCACCATTGCCATGCTGGCGGGCATCCTGGTCGGATTTCTCATGGGACGTTTTCCCTTGATCGATACCATTCTGGATGGTGTACTCATCATGGGGCTCAACATACCGGCCCTGGTCGTCATCATCCTCTGCTATGTCTGGTTCGGGCTGGTCGAGGCAGCGGCGGTGGCCGCGGTGGCGATCAACAAGATGCCGCTGGTGGCGGTGACGGTGCGCGAGGGCGTGCGGGCGATAGACCACCAGCTGCTCCAGGTTGGCGAGGTGTTCAGGGTGCCGCTTTTGCGACGACTGGTCCATATCTATCTGCCTCAACTCTATCCCTATCTGATGGCGGCCGCCAGATCGGGTCTGTCCCTTATCTGGAAGATTGTCCTGGTCGTCGAACTGCTTGGGCGCAGTGACGGGGTTGGTTTTCAACTGAATACCTTTTTTCAGTTTTTCGATATTACCAGTATCCTTGCCTATACCCTGGCATTCGTGTTCGTGATCTACAGTATCGAATCCTTGCTGATGCGTCCCCTGGAGAACTATTTGACACGGTGGCGGTCGTGAACGGTTGCCGGGTGAAGATAAAGGATAAGTCTTTCGGCGAGATGTCGGTTATCCATGACCTCGAGTTCGAGATATTGTCCGATGCCTTCATCAGTCTGGTGGGTCCGTCAGGCGCTGGTAAGAGTACCTTGCTCAACATACTCAGCGGACTGGATACGGAGTTCGACGGCAGCCTGGAGTGGGTCGATGGCGGGCCGGGTTGCGTAAGTTATGTATTCCAGGACCCAAGGTTGATGCCCTGGCTGTCGGTAAGGGAAAACATCGAACTGGTGATGAAGGATGCCCATGACGACAGCTCCTGGGTCGATCACCTGCTGCGCAGGGTAGAGCTCCACGAAAGGGCGGATGCCTTCCCCGGTCAACTATCCGGCGGTATGCAGCGGCGGGTTGCACTGGCAAGAGCGATGGCCATAAAACCCGATATATTGCTGCTGGACGAGCCCTTCTCATCCCTGGATGCGCCGACGGCCGCATCATTGCGGGAATTGGTGCTCGATCTCTGGCGCGATCACTCAAGCGCGGTGATACTGGTGACTCACAACCTCAATGAGGCAGTGGAGCTGGCCGACCAGATACTCTTCCTTTCCAAGGGACCCGCAAGCATCATCCACCAGGAAGCGCTGAACCCCTCGCGCATCGATCCCGAGGTCGTGCGCGACCCGGACCGTATGACCAGGGACCTGCTCAATTGCCAGCCTGAAATACTCTCTGGGATTGCGGTAGTGGATGGAAGGAATTATAAGTCCGCAAATGAACGCTAATGAACGCAAATATTTAAAAATTAACGTAGGGTGCGGCTTGCCGCACCGACCAGGGTTGGATTTACCTCATAACCAAATTTCAGTGTATCCACACTCCCGCCTGGAAAGTAATAAACAATTTGCGTTCATTACGTTCATTTGCGGACTTTTTTCTTCCTATGAACGACCTGACTGACCTTGTTATTTAACGGTTTTCCGGTTTTATGTCGTGTTTCTGCATCTTGCGATAGAGCGTGTTTCTGCTCATGTCGAGGGTCTCGGCGGTGCGTGAAATATTCCAGTTGTTGGTCTTCAGCGCATTGAGTATAACCGTGTGTTCCGCGGATCTGAGCGGATTATCCGAGACCGGTTCGGGGGGAGGAAACTCCTCGATTTTTGCCGTCGATGGCTGTGCATCCTGAGGATAGGCAGTGGCGGGCTTGCGACCGCGCTCGACCAGGGTGGGCAGGTTGATATGGGAGATATCGATCACATCCCCGTCGCACAAGGCGACTGCGGTGCGTACTACGTTGCGCAGTTGACGCAGGTTGCCCGGCCAGGGGTACTTGAGCAGTTGCGCGATGGCTTCGGGGGTGATCTGCAGTTTCTTCCCGGTATCGTTTTCCGCTTCAAGGACGTTGAGGATGATATTGCGCAGATCCTGGCGCTCCCTGAGGGGCGGCAGATAGAGGGTGATGCCGTTGAGCCGATAGTAGAGGTCCTCGCGAAAGGTACCCTCGCTGATCAAATGCACCAGGTCGCGATGGGTCGCGGCGACGATATTGAGATCGACCTTGATCAGCTCCTCGGCGCCGAGGGGAACCACCTCCTCCGTTTCCAGGACACGCAACAGCCTGGACTGCATGTTGAGGGGCATATCGCCGATTTCATCGAGGAACAGGGTGCCGCCGCTCGATTCGATCAACTTTCCACGCCGGCCTTCGCGCCTGGCCCCGGTAAAGGCGCCATGCTTGTAGCCGAAGAGTTCGCTCTCGATGAGTGATTCCGGTATCGATGCGCAGTTGAGGGCGACAAAGGGTCTCTCTTTTCGCTTGCTCGCCTTGTGCAGGGCCTGGGAGAAGAGGTCCTTGCCGGTGCCCGTTTCGCCCTGGAGCAGAATCGGAATGCGCTTGTCCACCACGCGCAAGGCGCGCTTCGCCGCTTCGAGCATCTGCGGGTCCTCGCCGGCGAGCTTGTTGAGATTGCAGAGTTCGCCCCGGCACTCATCCGGGGTCCGGGTGGCTGGTTTGATGGTCAGGCCGCGCAGGCGCACGGGCTCCTTGTATTTGTAGATGAAGCCGAAAAAGCACGCACCGCTGTCCTGGTGCCGGAAGGGCAGCACTGTGCCCTCATTCGACTTGGAGGCGAACAGCAGACTGTCAAGGTCGTTGCCCACGAGTTCCGACAGCTCCATGCCAATCAGCTTGCTGCGGTCCTGTATACCCAGCAGTTGCAGCGCCACGACATTGGCGGCAAGAACCCGGTTATCCTCGCCGAGCGCCAGCATCGCCTCATTGGGCAGCGCGACGCATTCGACGCGGCTGTGGAAGCGCAGTATCCGTTGATTGCGGAATTCACGCAGAAAGTAACGGCCCTCCATGAGGCGGGCATAGCTCATCACCAACGCGCGGGTATGGATCTGTGAGGCGCGGGAGTCTTCCGTGCCGCAACAGGAGGCGTCCAGCACGGTGAGCAGATTGCCGTGGGGGTCGAGGATCGGCGCGGCGGAACAGGAGAGATCGATGTTCTGTCTGAGGAAGTGCTCATCCCTGTGCACGGTGACCGGCCGCATCTCCGATATGCAGGTGCCAATGCCGTTGGTGCCGGCATGCTCTTCACCCCAGTCGGCGCCCTGCCACAATCCCGCTTGTTTGAACTCGTTGGCCAGGTTTTCCTCGACCTGATGGTTGAGAATGAGACCCTTGTTGTCGGTCAATATCACCGCGTAACCGCTGCCGGAAAGCGCCGATGCCAGATTGGCCAGCTCCGGTTGAGACAGATGGATGAAGGGCTCGTAGCGGGATCTGAGCTCGTGCAGGGATTGAGGTTCGAGAACATTGGGACTGCGCGGCTTGAACGGGTCCAGCTGCTCCCCGCTGAGACAACGCTGCCAGGACCTGATTATCTCGCGCTCTATGCCTAGTTCCTCAGCATCATCACTCAACGCAGCCACCGAGGTGATGCGTTGCGCATGCTGCTTAAGTTTCTGATTCTGGGTCATCTCCACTCCATCCAGTCTACTTGCAGTTGAACTGCTTTATTATCGTTATTTTTATAGTTATCCAACCATACACTTTAGA
Organism: gamma proteobacterium symbiont of Ctena orbiculata; assembly: GCA_003058495.1. Lineage (GTDB taxonomy): Bacteria > Pseudomonadota > Gammaproteobacteria > Chromatiales > Chromatiaceae > Thiodiazotropha. The sequence goes on from QBVC01000023.1 coordinate 91,530, forward strand.
CCCTGCCTTGCTATTTTTACATGCCAACTGTTCAAATTCGATACAGTCGACTGTTCAAAATTTGCATAACCGAGCGTATCTCTATACCTGCTCATCGGCCCGGCACGGCTGTTTTTTTATTTCAAAAGACCTACTTAAACAGCAAATCTCGCGTTTTGGTGGATCTCAAAAATACCTCTATTTTCAAATAGATATTTTCTCCTCCTCGCTTCCGGATGCCAGTTGCGGGCAGCGGTCTGGTACGCTGGGGCGTCGGCGTCTGACGAATCTGCTCAAGGATCACCTGATGGTCACCAAGCGCGTCGGCCGCCAGCGTTAACCCGATAACATCAATATCTGTACCAACATGGTGGCGCGCTTCTTGCCAGAGTAACGAAAACAATCATCTTCGGCGGCAGGTTCGGGACCTGAAACAGGGCATCCGTTACTGCTACGTCAGCTACGAGGTGGTTGGGATATGGGTGATTTGTACAAGGTTGCATGGGTGGATAGATGTTAATGGTTTCTCTGCATTTGGCTATCGCGGTGGCAGCAGTCGGGGCAGAGGCAGATGCGACGATACCGCCGCCACCCGCAACCAGGGCAATCCCGGGAGCAGGCGTATTTAGATGTACGGGATCCGCTTGGATCAGAGGATGTTTGACAGTCAGGGAGTGGAGAGCGTTAGCATGCAGCATGTGATTATCGGCGCGGGTCCGGCGGGTGTGGTTGCGGCCGAATCAATTCGTAAATTCGACAAATCCAGTACTGTCACCCTGGTCAGCAATGAAGCCGAGAGACCCTATTCGCGCTTGGCCATACCCCGCTTGCTGCAGGGAAAGATCGCCGAAAAGGACACCTACCTCCGGTGCGGGAAGGGCTATTTCGCCGCCCACTCCATCGATGTGCGCAAGGGCAGCGTGGTCAAGGTCGATACCCATGCCGATGCGATCGATCTAGCGGACGGTACACGTCTGGAATACGACCGTCTGCTGATCGCCACCGGCAGCCGGCCCAACAAGCCGTCAATCCCCGGCGCCGAGCTGCCCGGGGTGTTGAACTGTTGGACGCTGAACGATGCGAGAGAGATTGTCTGCCACCTGGGGGTAAACAGTCGCCTGATCGTGGTAGGCGGCGGATTTATCGGCCTGGTCATTCTCGATGCCCTTGCGCGTACCGGTGCACGCCTCGATTTGATCGAGAGGGGAGAGCGCTTGCTCCCGCAGTTGATGAATGATGTATCGAGCCGGCTCATTAAATCCTGGTGCGAGGCGAAAGGCATAGCGGTCAGAACCTGTGTCGACCTGCGGGCGATTGAGGCGAGCAAGAGGACAAAAAAGAGTGCTGCAGCGGATTCCAGGCAGCTCCATGTGTCGTTGGACAACGGTGATTCACTTGATGCCGACATGGTGATTTTCGCAACCGGCACAAAAATGAATACAAGATTTCTCCAGGGATCAGAAATCGCCTACGACCAGGGTGTCCTGGTGGATGAGCGCCTCAACACAACCAAGCCGAATGTCTATGCCGCCGGTGATGTCTGTCAGGGGCTAGGCTTCTCCACCGGTGGACGCAGAGTGCAGGCGGTGCAGCTTACCGCCAGTGAACACGGCCGTATCGCCGCGGCCAACATGTGCGGTCTGAAGGCCAGCTATGCCGGGAGTATCAATATGAATGTGCTTGACACCATGGGATTGATCTCCAGCTCTTTTGGCCTCTGGAACGGCATAGCAGCGGGGGAGAGCGCCAGCCACGCCTCCACCAGCGAATACAGCTACCTCAATCTTCAATTTGATGACGATCGCCTGATCGGGGCATCCAATATCGGCAACGCCGAACATCTGCAGCTGCTGCCCCGGCTGATCCATTCACGAATCCCGCTCAAGGCGTGGAAAAAAAGGCTCATGGATGATCCGCGCCGTATAGGTGAAGCCTATCGTGCGCTTTCACAGGGCGGTTCTCAGGCACAGGGAACCTGACGCCTCGCGGCAGCGAACAGGTTCTGTGCGCGCAACCTGTTGGCAGATGTGTTGAGTCTTGAATCACTGTCTCAAAATCATTACAGCGAATAGAGGGTGTGCACTGGCCTGCCAATTTTCTCCCCCGCATCGATGACGGTTAAGTTTTTCAAATAAAAATAAGCGCTTACCCCTGCGCATGAGACAAGTGTCACGTTTGGCCTGGATTTTGCTGAAACGTGAGACGAGGAATGGGACTTATCCAACAATCTGTCACGGGAACAGAACAATCCATTAAACCGGGAGGAGAAGAGATGATGATTTCCCCGCATCGAACAAAGAGTTTACGCAAAGCGCTTGCGGTTGCAGGCCTCAGTGCTGCAGTGGCATTTGCCGGGACGGCCAATGCACGCACCACGCAGGCTGAGATAGACGGCGATGCCGCCAGCACCGGCGATGTATTGAGCTGGGGCATGGGCCAACAGGGGCAACGCTACAGCCCGCTGAAGAAGATCAATACAGGAAATGTAAAGAAGCTGGTGCCTGCCTGGAGTTTCTCCTTCGGCGGAGAGAAGCAGCGCGGACAGGAGGCGCAGCCGGTCGTCAAGGATGGAAAGATGTTCGTTACCGCCTCCTACTCGCGGCTCTATGCGATCGATACCGAGACAGGTCAGGAGCTGTGGCAATACGACCACCGCCTGCCTGACGGCATCCTGCCCTGCTGCGACGTGGTCAACCGCGGCGCCGCGCTGTATGACGACCTGGTGATATTCGGTACCCTGGATGCCCGCATCGTCGCTCTCCATCAGGATACGGGAAAGGTCGCGTGGCGCGCGAAGATCGACGACTATAAGGCCGGCTACTCTTTCACCGCGGCCCCGCTGATCGTCAAGGACATGGTGATCACCGGCGTCTCCGGCGGTGAATTCGGCGTCATCGGGCGGGTCGAGGCGCGTGATGCAAAGACCGGTAAGCTGCGCTGGATCCGTCCATCAGTCGAAGGGCACATGGGTTACATCTGGAAAGGTGACAAGAAGATGGAGAACGGTGTCACCGGAAAGACCAACGCCAGCTGGCCCGGCGATATGTGGAAGACCGGCGGCGCCGCTACCTGGCAGGGCGGTACCTATGACCATGAAACCGACCTGATCTTCTACGGTACCGGCAACCCGGCACCCTGGAATGCCCACCTGAGGCCGGGTGACAATCTCTATTCCACCTCGACCCTGGCCATCGATCCCGATAGCGGAAAGATCGCCTGGCACTACCAATACACACCCAATGACGGCTGGGACTACGACGGCGTCAATGAGCTGGTCTCGTACAATCAGGGTGGCGAGAAGCTGGCCGGCCATGCCGACCGCAACGGCTTTTTCTATGTCCTCGACCGTACCAATGGCAAGTTGAAGAACGCCTTTCCCTTCGTCAACAAGATCGATTGGGCCAAGGGCGTGGATCTCAAGACCGGGCGCCCCCTGGAGACGGGAGTACGTCCGGGCGATCCCGCCAAGAGCAAGGATGGCAAGAAGGGCGAAGTGATATTTGTCGCCCCCTCGTTTCTTGGCGCCAAGAACTGGATGCCGATGGCCTACAGCCCCGATACCGAGCTCTTCTATGTGCCGGCCAACGAGTGGGGCATGGATCTCTGGAACGAGCCGATCACCTACAAGAAGGGTGCGGCCTACCTGGGTGCCGGATTCACCATCAAACCGCTCAATGACGACTACATCGGCGCCCTGCGTGCGGTCGATCCGAAGAGCGGAAAGATTGTATGGGAATACAAGAACAATGCACCGCTCTGGGGTGGTGTGATGACCACCGCCGGCGGCCTGGTGTTTACCGGAACGCCGGAAGGCTATCTCAAGGCGTTTGATGCCAAGTCGGGGAAAGAGTTGTGGAAATTCCAGACCGGCTCAGGCGTGGTCGGCTGCCCGATTACCTGGGAACAGGATGGCGAGCAGTATATCGCCGTACCTTCCGGCTGGGGCGGTGCGGTACCGCTCTGGGGCGGCGATGTGGCGAAGAAGGTCAAGTACCTGAACCAGGGTGGATCGCTCTGGGTCTTCAAGCTGTCTGACGTCTGAGCGATGGCAGGCAGGGTCGGTTTTGCATGCGACAACCGGCCCTGTCCCGCAGCAGGCAGGCCAGTCACACCGGCAATCGAAGTCGGCACAGATAGATAAATTGCGCATAGCGGAATTGGCGGATGGCTGTCAGCCATGACGGTCATCCGCGATTTCCTGATTGATTACCTGGAGTAACTCCACATGCAAATCTCAACATCAATTAAAGTCGGACTGGGCATTCTGCTTTCGACTATTATTGCTGGTAAGGCTGTAGCACACGGTGATGTGTCGCCTCAGGCCGTCGACACGAAGCATCTGCCGCAGCTGGGTGAGGAATGGCTCGAGGTCAATCCATACAGAGACAACACGGATGCCGTAAAGACCGGTGCGTCCGCCTATAACCAGAACTGCGCCCGCTGCCATGGCCTGGGGGCGGTCTCGGGTGGTATCGCCCCCGACCTGCGCCTGCTGCCCCCCGAAGACGAGGGTGATGAGTGGTTTATCTATCGTGCCCGTAACGGCGCTGTTCGTAACGGAATCACCTATATGCCGAAGTTTGAGGGCATTCTTTCACAGGAGGCCCTCTGGTCGATCAGGGCCTGGCTGGTGACGCTGCCGGTGGAAGAGTAGCCATTAATCCAAACATGAGAGAGAGATATGTATAGAATCAAAGAACTGTTAATCTTTGCAGCTGCAATTGCCTCTCTTATGCTGCAGAGTCCGGCAACCGCCGACGAGGAACCAAGCGCATTGGACCGGATCCGTGAACGCGGCGTGCTCGAGGTTGCGGTCTATAACGATTTCCCCCCTTTCTCCTTTCGCGACGAGAGAGGCAGGATAGTCGGCATCGATGCGGATATCGCCCGCGCGCTTGCGAAAAGCCTGGGTGTATCGGCAGCGATCAGGGCGGTGGGCGCCGATGAGTCGATGGAGGACGATCTGCGCAACAACGTCTGGAAAGGCCACTATCTGGGCGGCGGTGTTGCCGATCTCATGCTGCATGTTCCCTATGACGGCGCTTTCGCCGAAGAGAATGATCGCGTCATCTTCGTTGCCCCCTACTACCGGGAACAGATCGTGGTCGCGGTGGAGAAGGGAGTCGGGGCCAGCCTCGATCCCCTGGACTATTTCAGTCGCGAGAAGGTGGGTGTGGAGCTGGATACCCTGACCGACTTTTATCTCCTCTCCGCCTACAACGGCAAGATTCGCAATCAAGTGGTTCACTTCAGCAACATCGGCAAGGCGGTTGCCGCCATGAAACGGGGCGAGATCGCCGCCGTCGCCGGACCGCGCAGCGAGATCGAGTTCGCCCTGGGTGATCTGGCGGACAGCTATGCCGTGGGACCGATCCGGATGCCGGGATTGCGCACCTCCGGTTGGGATCTCGGCGCCGCGGTGAAAAAAGGCAACAGCGCACTGGCCGAGGAGGTGGAAAAGGCGATGACCCAGCTGCGCCAGCAAAGCTCGTTAAGCAAGATTTTCGCGAACTATCGCTCCAGCTATCAGCTGCCGAGCCAGACCAAGTTGGTGGGGGTCGAATCGAATGGGCGAATCAGTCAGCGCGATTGACGATCGGGGTTGTCGCTGCCGGTTCGCGTTGATCCTCCTGGCCGCGTTCGTCCTGGCAGGCGAGGCAAAGGCTGGCGATAGCGTCTATCGCATCATTGCGCAGGACCGGCAGCAGGAGTCGATCGAACTGGGTGAGCTTCACCTCGCGGACGGCGGCAGTGAACAGCGCTATCGCATAGAATGGGACGAGGCGAAATTTGATAATCATTTTCTTTCCATGCGGCCATTCAAATGCCTTCCCCACCCGGTACAGCTGATCTGCCATCTTCCCTATCCCTACGAGATCCATCGGCGTATCAGCGATGGTGACCTGATCGATCTCGAGTATGACATGCTGTTCCTGCACAAGACGCCGCAGGAGTACGGCATCAATGCCTGGAACGGCCTCTACTTTCAATTCCGGCGCACCGATAACGGCTTTGCGGGCGAACTCAGAGAGACGGATCTCAACGTCCTCCAGGCACCGCCGGAGGATGGCGATCTTCGACCCATCGACGCCGAGGCGCTGTATGAACCCTCGGACAAACATTGGCTGCGGCGCATTCTGATCGAGAAGGCCGGTTCCTAGCGAGGCAGGTGTGAAACGATTGATCCATCACCTGCCGTTAGTGTTGACCCTCAGCTGCACCTCGAATGCGCTGTATGCAGAGCAAGGCCAAGCCGATCCGTTGGATTCGACCATGTGGCAGGATATGCGACGTACCCTGCTGGGTGATGCGCCGGTGGTTTTCGATGACAGGATCCGGGTATTGGCCCCTGGCGATGCCGAGGACTCGATGAATGTGCCGGTCCTGGTGGATGCATCGGCGCTGGGCGAGGTCACCCGGCTATTGGTGTTCGCGGAGCTCAATCCCATCCACAAGGTGCTCGAGATGGAGCCGCTGAAGGCAAAGCCCCTGGTGGGCTTTCGCATCAAGGTACAGCAGGCGACGCCGATTCGCGCGGCGGCGCTGACCCCGGACGGCATGTGGCATGTGGCAGGGCGGATTGTCGATGCGGCGGGAGGCGGGTGCACGGTGCCCAGCCTTGGCAGCGGAAACAGCGACTGGGCAAGCCGCATGGGCGAGGTGATCGGCAGGCTCTGGTCCGGCAAGGGATCCACCCGCCTGAGGTTGCGTATCATGCATCCCATGGATACCGGCCTGGTACCGGGGATTCCGGCATTCCATATAGACCAGCTCGATTTTCTCGATGCCTCGGGGGAACGGCTCTCCCGTCTCTTTCTCTATGAACCGGTGGCCGAAAATCCGGTGCTCACCCTCGATCTGCCGCAACGGGACTCGGTGACAGTCCTGGGCGCGGACAACAACGGCAATCCGATCGAGGCGATAATCAGCAAAGAAATACGGGAGGCGGAGCTATGACGCCATTGCAGCGGGTCAGTGTCATCGCGTTCTGGTTTTTCATCGTCAGCTACGCCTGGGGGGCAAGGGACTACGGCCTGAAACCGCTGCTGATCGCACCCGACACCTATGTACTGCTCGGGGCGAATGAACATTTCAACTTCCGCAACGGGGGCAATATCGTCAATACCGGTTTCATCGTAACCGACGAGGGCGTGATCGTCATCGACAGCGGGCCCTCCCGGCTCTACGGCGAACAGCTGCGCGCCGCCATCGGCAGGATTACCGAGCGGCCGATCTTGAAGCTCTTCAACACCCACCTCCATCCCGATCATATCCTCGGCAACCAGGCCTTCGAGAAGTTACCCATTGCCGCCCTGGCGACAACCATCGATGGTATACGGGAGCAGGGTGAGCTCTTCAACGACAGCATGTACCGTCTTGCCGGTGCCTGGATGGCCGGCACCCGTGTGGTGGTGCCCACCGAGACGGTGCGGCCCGGCAGCCTTGAGATCGGCGGTCACCGCCTTCAATTGATAGCGATGAAGGGACACTCCCATGCCGACCTGATGATTCTCGACCAGACCACGGGGGTCTTGTTTGCGGCGGATATGGTCTTCCATGGACGCACCCCTACCACACCCCATGCCGACCTGGGACAGTGGCTGGATGCGTTGGATGCACTCGCCGAACTCGATTTCAAGCTGCTGGTGCCGGGGCACGGCAGCGTGGTCGAGGACAGACGTTCGATTGAGCAGACCCGCGACTATCTGCGCTGGTTGAACGCCTACCTCCATGAGGCGGCGGAGCAGGGCATGACCATGGCCGAAGTGCTGCAACCGGATGCACCCCCCTCGATCAGGGGATTGGCTGTGTTCAAGGAGGAGTATCAACGCTCAGTCACCCATCTCTATCCGGCGATCGAGGCGAGGGCATTGCGCCAGGGCAGGGTGGTGCAAGAGTGAATGGGCATGAGGATCCGAGCAACCACCGAGACAATCCTCTGCACGCTTCTATTGCTGTTTCCGATCCTCTCAACTGCCTCGGAGAGTCCGCTCTTCTCGCCGGATGGTTACCGTATCGCGCGTTATCGTGCTCCGCTTCCCGCAGCGCCCCCGGCGGGAAAACGTCTGGATACCGATCAACTCGTCGAACTGCGGAGCGCTGAGAAGCCGCTGCTGCTGGATGTCCAGGCCATCACCCTTCGCCCGGAGACGGAGGCGTTCGGCATTGCCTGGCTGCCGAGTAGAGAGAGATGGCACATTCCGGGAAGCGTCTGGCTGCCGAATGTGGGTTATGGCCGGCTCGAGCCGCGGATCTTTACCTATCTGAAGAAGAATCTCGCCCGCCTGACCCAGGGCGACAGGAATCGGGCGCTGGTCTTCTATTGCGTGATCGACTGCTGGATGTCCTGGAACGCGGTCAAGCGGGCGGATGCCCTGGGGTACCGCAATCTCTATTGGTATCCCGAAGGCAGCGACGGTTGGCGGGAAGCGGGATTGGAGCTGGTTCCGGGACATCCGGTAGCGCTCGATTCCGAGAGCTTGTGACCAACACCTCCACCGCCGGCCAAGCGCAATACTCAGTTTCAGGCTGTAAATTTGGTGGATTTGCCGCGGCGGGGAGGCGCAGGGTTAAAGTTTCTGGCAACATGCACGACTAGATAGAAGGCATTCGTACCTTGAAGATTCGCCGGACTACTCGATCCCGTAAGCAATGAATAACCGCGAAATGGCCGATCATATCCAGTCATGACTGTAAGATGCACGGCCTGTTACTAGCTATTGTCTCTCTCCTTGCCGCAACCTGCCTGCAGGCCAAAGAGGGTTCTTCAGTCGGTGTCTTCGCCAAGACGCGCCAGGATATCGACTACCAGCTGAACACGCTGGGGCTTTCCGTCGCCCTGATTACGCCGGCCGGGCTGTTCCGCTGCGATCCCGGTTATCTTGCCGGTGAGACCAGAATCGATTCATTCAACAATATTGTCGGTATATCCGATGTGCGGCAGGCCGAGTGGAAGGATTTCACCGCCCACGATCTCGAGTGCCGCTATGGCGCGAAGTGGGCGGCTGCAGGGGGGACATTCAAGGCCGGCGTCGGATTTCGCGACTATCTGGGAGAGACGGACGACGAGCCGGGGGGGAAGCGGATAAGTATCGAGGGTGCGGGTGCGCTGCTCGACTATGCCGCAGAAGGGATCGAGGCCAGATTGGCGTGGAAACGGGAAATCCATGACTACACCCTGAGACACCAGACCTCTGTCGGCAACTACGACAGCCTGGTCGACGCCACCGAAGACAGCTACACTGCCTCGGGGAGTTATGGAAATCTCTATCTCCATGCCAGACATCTCAATGGCAACAAGGATAATGTCTATACCACGCCCCTATTCCCGACAAATAAATTCCGTTACGACCATAGCGATATCTCTTTAGGCATCTATCTCAATCCCGAGGAGAATGGTTTGACCCTGGTGGCGCCGATCTTCGGCGAGGGTTCCTATCGTGGATCATTCAACCCTCTGCAGGGGGATGGCGGCCTGAAAGGGCTTCACCTGGCTGCGAGATTCGAGGGATTCGATATCGATCTGAAGCTGCTGCGCCATGAGGGTGAGGGCCATCGTCCCTACCTGCCGGCAACCGAGCGGATTACCGAACGCAAAAAGGCAACGTGGGTTTCAATCGCCTTGAAAAGGGATGATTGGAATATCAGGCTGGAAAACTCAAGGTCGAACCATACCGCCAATGCACTGTTGGTCCATCCAACCTATGCAGCGATAGTTGGTGGTTTCGGACCCTATACCAATAAACGCGTAGAAGATAAATGGACGCTATCCGCATCGTTCCCGCTGCGAAAAAATCTGACCGCCGAGTTTTCCTTCTACCACACGGACCGCCAGGATCGGCAATATAATCATCCCGAACACGACTATATAGAGAAGGGTGGTTCGATCCAGCTGAGCTACAGCCTATAACGGCAGAGCACGGCGGCTTTGCGGCTATGCGGGTGCCGGTACCTCAACGATTTCCACCCGGTTGCGGCCGTTGGTCTTGGCCCGATAGAGGGCTTCGTCGGCGGTGGCGATTACACTGTCCGGCGTCTGCGAGGAGAGCAGGCGTGCTGAGCTGTAGAGGCCGATGCTGATGGTCACCCCGACCTCCTGGTTATCGGCAACCACCGGTTTGGAGGCAACGGAGTGACGCAGTTCTTCAGCCACCCGCTTTGCCCCGTCGGGTGGTGATTCAGGCAGCACCGCGAGGAACTCTTCACCGCCGATGCGGCCGACGATGTCGTTGCTGCGCAGGCGATGCTTGATCGTCGTCGCTACATGCTGCAGCACGGCGTCGCCCACCTGGTGACCGAAACGGTCATTGACCTGTTTGAAGTGGTCAACATCTATCACCATCAGGCTCAAGGGCTGCCCGGATGACTCGGCCCGGTTGAACAGTCTCTCCATGTTCTCGAACAGGGCGCGCCGGTTGGCCAGCCCGGTAAGTGGATCCTCCAGGGAGATGCGGCGATTCTGCTCCGCACTCTGTTCCACCGTGCTTAACACAAAACCGAAGGCGAGGAAAAACATGCCCAGGTAATTGATCATGTAAAAGAGGGTATTCAGAGAATCCCGGGATTGAAAGGGTGTGACATCATGCCAACCGAACCATAATGCAAGGGCCCGGTAGATCATCATAGACATCCCCACCAGGCAAGTCAGGGCCATGATCATGCGGCCGCGCCCTACGATGATGTGGCCCACTCTCAGCAGTCCCCACAGGATCAGGGCGATTTGATAGCTTAGTATAAACGATGCGAGGATGAGCCTTGTCTCCCGGTCATCGAACCACGCCAGGCTTACGATCAGCATCAATACGACCGGCAGCAGATAAAGCACAGGCGCCATGCGGGCACGCCGGCTGCTGAGCACGGCGAGCAGCACCAGGGTCAGGGTCAACGATCCCAGCATATTGCCGAAGCCGACGGCCAGCAATTCAGGAATCCTGTCCCGTGCACCCGCTACCAGATAGTAGCCGCTGTTGGCGACCAGGCCCCAGGCGAGCTGTGAGAGGCCGGGGATGGACTGGCGCAGGGCTACGATCACCACCGCCAGGGTCATCGCCAAATTGGTGACGACGCTGACAAAGTACATGGTGGGAATGTCGAGTGTCACGGAATGAGCTGCAACTCTGAAAAGGTTATTTGACTGAATGCGCTGAGAGAACAGACGGGGATCCATCGTTCCACCAGATCATAGATGAAAAGCCTGCGCTTGAACAGGAGGGCAGGCTCCCGGCCGGTGAAGCGGTCGAGCGGAGCCTTTTCCTCAACCATTCAGAGTTTGAAATACTGGGGGTGATCCAGACACGCGCCACCCGTCATGTCGCCGTTGATCTCCCGGGTCTTGGCAAAGGAACCCGGATTATAGTGGTTGGGGGGATGATTGAATTTAAGCCAGCCCATCTTCTGATAGGTATTGGCAACCATCTGGGCGCAGAAGGAGTTCAGCATCCCGCTGTCTATGTCCAGCTGTCCCTCCATCCAGTGCTGAAACTCCTGCTTTGTGGGTGGAAAGGGAGTGCCGTCATACTCGTACATCACCGACCAGAGTCTCTTTTCATCGACATCGATACCGCCGAGCCTGGCGACGGCGAAACGGTATTTCGAGCCGTCAGGCGAGGGGTAATAGACATCGAGATTGGCCAGGTAGTCCTTGAGAACCAAAAGATGGGTGCCGGGATGATCCGGATTGGACTCCTTCTCTATCTGGTCCTCCAGCTTGTCCACGGTATCTGCGGTCCAGAGGTAGAGCCGGGGATCGTCATGAAACCGGACGATCATCGCTGCATGGCTGAAATCGGTGCCGTCGACCTCTTCGATGAGTCTGCTCTCTGCGGCCGTACCGCTGCAGAGCAGGACAGATCCGCAGCTGATGCTGGGCGCGATCTCGTCGAGGGATTTGAGCTCGGACTGGTCGTAGCCATGCGGCTTTCTATGCAGTTTAACCGCGACCTCTTCCGCCCCTTGCAACAGCTCCTTCATAATGGCCATATCGTTTCCCCTTGGATTTCAGTCGTTTTCGGCTGTCGCCTGAAACTTCTCGACAGTTTGTCATCGGCAATATGAGCAATTAACGGCTGGCACCGCCGATAGTTTAGTCGCGCCGGGACCGGTTTATCCCTCGATATGGGGTTGTTCGCTACAGATCGACGCAGTTCCATCCACCGGCAGGCGCTCGGCGATGCAGACGCCCTCCTGGCTCGCTCCGGCGCAGTTGATCACCGCCCTGTAGTTGATACTGGAGTGGCACGCCATCAGGTCGATCTTGCCGAACATATCGTTACTGTAGAAGGCGACCCTGTAGACCGAAGGGATATGTTCAAAGCCAAGTTCCGCGGGGGGGAGCCGGGGTACCGCATCGTAGCCGTTCTCCACCCGGAGTGTTGGCTGGTTCACGACCTGCTGAAAGAGAGTTACAAAGCCACTGTTGCCTACCCGAGGCGAGGCGAAATTGATATTGATGCCTGGAATCGGCTGCCTGGATAGCGCCAGATCCAGCGTAAAGATTTGGCTCAACGCGGCGCCCAGGCTATGGCCGGTGACGAGGATTTCAGCAATTGGTCTAGTGGAGGCCTGGTACTTGTCGATCAGGGCGAAAAGCTGGTGCTGCATCGGAACAGTGGCTGCGTCGCCGCACTTGTAGATATCGTAAAAGCCGGACTCGACGCGGAGATCGGCAGCCAGTTTCCGAGTCGTGTCGAATGGGACGAACGACTGCGGTTCGAGGCCGCAATCGTCGAGCATATCGAGCGCGCTGTCGGTTCCGCGGAAGGCGAAGATGTAGCGCCATGGCGCCGCCAGGCTACGGAACACCAGGCCATATGTCTCGACCTTTTTATGACGTCCGAAGACAGCATCCACGCCGCTCCAATCGTCCACTAGTTCATATCCCTCGGGAGGCGTCACCCTCTTGGCATGGCAATGCGAAGGAGCATTGCCGGAAAAGGCGTTATAGGCCTGGATGGAACATTCGATCAGCAGTTCGATCTGTTCAGCATTGACTTCGCGTATATCGGTAACGCATGGCATCGTATGGTCCCACCTGTCCAGATTTCTGCTCGAAGCGGTGCTGTTTACAAGCCTTCACCGCCGATGAATTCTACTCCACATGGCATCGCCGTTCATCTATCTACCACAAGGACGATTTGTCATCTTGAACGGCGATGGTAAACTTCAGCGAATTGTTGTTAAAATCCATCAGCAGATGGTCAGCATATGCATTTAAATGGAATGGCAGTGAGAGGACAGCATAGTGGCGCAACAATCAACAAAGCAGAGTAACCGCCAGAGCCTGGCAAAACGTTTCAACCAGTCACTTATTCTGATGTATGTTGTTACCGTGCTTGTGACAACACCGCTCATCTATTTTATAACCAAGCTGCAGGTCTATAGCCGGGCGGAACAGGAACTGGTGCTGCTGGTCGACGTGGTTAAATCGATTCAGAGCTTTGTCGCCAACGATCTTCGGCCGCACTTCATGAAGGAGCAGATTTTCTACTCTCCATCCTTCTCCGGCATTGTGGCCACATCCCGGATAGCAAAATACCTCAAGCAGAGTCAGCCTCAATACTACATCAGTAATGTATCCGACAACCCATTGAATCCCACCAACAGGGTGAAGGGACTGGAAGCTGAGCTGTTGAATCAGTTTCGCAAGAACCGAAATATGGCGTTGGTGACCACGGACGGTGTGATCGAGGGTCGGAACTACCTGGTAAGTTCCGCGCCAAAGGTCAGCAAAAAGGGCTGTCTGCGTTGTCACGGCAAACCGGAACAGGCGCCTGAGGATGTAAAAGCCATGTACGGTACGGGCAGTGGCTATGGCTATCAATCCGGTGAGGTGGTGGGTGTCAGCGTGGTGGGCGTACCCTTGGAGGATGTGCAGTCCCTGACCATCAGACGCAGCCTGATCGTGATCGGTGCGATCACCCTGTTGTTCGCGGTTCTTTTCATTGTCGTGAACCGGCTGGTTCGGCGCCTGATACTGGAACCGATCACAGAGATCACCACAGTGGCCAAGGCTGTCAGCCATGGAGATATCAGCCGCGAGGTGCATGTGCGGGATCGCAAGGATGAAATTGCCGATCTGGCAAACGCGTTTGAACTTATGCGCCGTAGCCTGGTTGCGGCGATGAAGCGGATGAAACGCAAAACCTGATGGGCATAAAACATCAAGCCTCACAGATCCGCTTGCTATTCCTGCTGTAGCGAGGATCAGCTATTCAGTATTTTGCTCAGGGTCACGTAGGCCTCGTCCCTGAACTGCGCCTCCTCGGCGCTGTTGTCGATCTCCTCTGAGAGCTTGTTGATCAGATCCTCTGTAAGCTGAGGCGTGGCGCAGAAGTCGCCTATCTCATCCACTGCATCGTCGAATACGATCTCGGCAATGGGCCCCATACGTTGTACCAGAAGGCTTTTCAACTCCTGGCACAGGATATCCTTTTTATCTTCTCCTATCGCTTTGTTGTTTATACCTTCAGTTGAAGAGGCAGCTGGCTTGGGCTTTTTCTCAGCGTGCGGATTCCTCAGCAGGTTGAGTAACTCCGGCGTGGAGGGGAGATCGTGGAAGGTTTCAACCAAACTCGACTTTTCCAGTCTGAAACTGCCTCCCGAAATGGTGCTGATCAGGGGTATGGCCTTGCGCCCTCGCTTTGCGCCGTAGTAGAGCGCATGAATCCTGCCGCTGTCCAGGGCAATGGTGATTACGTGGTTGCTGTCGGAATGGACAAACAGGGTGCCACTCGCCTTTTTGTCGACCAGGTCGGTTAGGAATTCCAGGATCTGAGGGTAGGGTGTGTTTTTGCGCATTCCGATTGCTATGAAGAAACGAAGGTTGTTTAAATATATATAATGAGAATTGATTAATCCAGTTATCCATTAAAAATGAGCGTATTGGGAGGAATTGACGAGGACTCATTTATAATGAGATTGATTTTCATTAAATAGTCGAGGTATGCGTGCTGGTTCATGCAACAGATGACGGTCGGCAATGCTGCCATCACGGTATTGCAACAATCCCGATTCAACGGCGTAGTGCTTTCAATTCATAGACCAGTTCGCCGCCTGCGAACACTTCATTCGACAGGGGCTCCTCCCGCAGCAGCTTCACCAGGCCGACACCAGGGGCATACCATTCAGTCGTATTGATCAAAATCTCTTCATAGCCGCTCTTGGCGTCCGCATAGAGGGTGAGGTTGGCTTCGCCTTCAACGCGCAGGCAGTTGTCGAAACGGCCGGCGGGGACGACCACGGTATCGTTCTCGGATGCAATCTGATAAGTCATCTTGAGATTCATGCCCCGGGTCAGCCGCTCTTCATAGGGATAGACGCGGCGCAGTACGAACGGGTATGTCGGATTGCTCCAATGGGTGCCCTTGCGTAAGGGTTTTTTGAGGATCAAGTGGGGCGGGTCGTCGACGCTGGGTCGGCTTTCGATCAGGGTACGCTTCGCCCTACGGTAGATGCCGCTGCTGTTCTCGGCGATGTAGTAGCGGGTGCCGTCGCTGGTTATGCGCACCGAGTGGAGGGCGCCGTTTACCGACTCCTCACTTCCGGTGTGAATCGAAAAATCGCTGTGTCGAATGGAATCACCAACGCGGCTGGTGACGAGATAGTCCCAGCGCAGTCCCTGCGCCAGTGGGAAGTAGCTGGTGCTCTCCATGGCAGGCTTGGAGCAGGCTGCAAGCAGCAGAACAAGGGGGATTGCAGCTGGGAGGATGCTCATTTTTCCGGGAGTGCGGGATCGGGAAGAGAATAGATCTCGATCTTCTCCCGCCTTTCGCCGATGCGGGTAAAGTCGAGGGGTTGCTCCGGCTGCTTGGCAAGCGCGCGCTTTCTGCCGAGCTGAACGATACCGTTGCGCATGTTACGCAGCGCATCATCAAGCGCGGTGTGAAGTTCCTTGCTGTATTCGAGAAGATAGGCCCGCGGATTCTCCGCCGGTCCTCCGCTGCCGAGGTCGGTGGCCCATAGGGTGATCGAACCGGGAGATCCGCTGCGCTTGTCGGGTTCGTCGACCACCGAGGCATGGAGCATAAACCGCTGCGGCATCTCTACCCGCGCGGGCCAGCCCTGGATGGTCTGCCACCCCTGATAGGTGGTGAAATAGAGGGCTGTGGCGAGGACGATAATCACCGCCTTTATCAGGATATGGAAACGGCTCGCGATCAGTGCCGCGGCCACCAACGCGGCCAAGGCGACATAGGCAAGCAGAAGCAGAAGCACAGATTCACTCATAGCTTTCCTACCTGGACAATCGATTTTTCGAGGGTGTTGATGTTGCTGACCTTGCCATCGGTGCCGATGGTGAAGCGAACCGCCGTCTTCTCTTCGCCGAGCCGATCGAGGTTGAGGGTCGCATAGTGAAGTACCTTCAAGGCGGGATTGACCTCGGCAAGATAGACGGTTACCGGTACCGGCTGCAGGGTCTTGCTGTTGTAGTAGTGAACGTTGACCACGTACTCTCCCGGCGGGCGACCGCGTATGGTGACGATCTCCTGGTTCAGGGGATTGGTTATGGTGCGGCCGTCGATGAGCAGGGTGTCGTTGGCCATGCCGCGGTCATCTCTGTCGAGATGCATCAGGCTGGCCTGGGGATTCTTGAACCAGACCAGTTCGCCGCTTGGCCCCTCGATCCAGGTGTCGATGTCGTCGGGACTGTTATCCGCCCAGGTTACCGAAATCATAAAGTCCGCCTTGGGATTGATGGTGCCGCTCTTCGCCGGTGGATTGAGGAACATCAGGGCGACGAGAAAAAGAAAGGTAAACGCGAGCAATGCGTTGAACAGCAGGTCGGTGAAGGGATCGGTATCGAAGTGGCGGCTGCTGCGAAACATCGCCATGGGACTATGCCTGCCTCTGTACCGCCCTGAACAGGCGGGTCTCGCTGAACTGCACGGCTTCGGCCACCAGCCGATCCGCAGCGCGGTCCAGCATCAGATACTGCATCCCGAGCAGCATGCTGCAGCCGAGTCCCATCAGGGTGGTGTTGAGCGCTACCCCCATGCCCGTTGTCATCCGTTGCAACAGGCCCTGGATATCGGAAAGGTCGAAAGACTCCAGCTCCGCCACCGGCGCCAGCATCAGCACGAAGCCGACCACCGTGCCGAGCAGGCCGAGTTTGACCAGCAGTCCGCAGGTGAACCAGCCTATCTCATGTTGACCCCTGGCCTGCTCCGCCATCACCTGGGCCAGCAGTTGGCCATCCATCCTGGATCGCCTGTGAACATTGCCGCTGCCGGCGACAAGCCCGGCGATCATCTGGCCGGCAAGGGACTCCTTTTCAGGCAGTCTGTTTGCCAGCCACCAGCGGTTGCTGCCCGGGGCCGGCGGGCTGGTGGCAATGAACCGGATAATCCGATCCAGGGCATTCTGCTGTTGAGACAAAAACAGCGTCCTTGCCGCGCAGTGGGCGGTGGCGATGCTGAACAACAGCAGGATGATCAGGGTGATGCGCGTGGGATCTGACAACAAGGCAGCCTGCAGCAGTCCCTGGTGCCAGAACAACCAGCTGACGAAGAGCATGACTCCCAACAGCAGCAGCCACTGAAGAAAAAGGGTATAGGACGCCTCGGCCTGTCGCAATTCGGCATTCTCTCTATTGTTTTAATTGATCCTTACAGTTGAGTGAAAAGCATGGTCCGTGCCATGCGCCGCTATCGTCCGGCGGTCTTGCCCTGGCCCAAGTGGATACAATCGGCTTGAGTCTGAAATGTTCATAAATGGAACATGCCCTGCCGTTTTTGAACAATGCCGACCCCAGTAAGCTTAGGGTTGACGCAGTATTGACCGGGTCGTTTCACCATTGGCTGCCGGTTATCGGTCCGGCCTCATCGAAAGGGAATGGAATCGAGGATCCGTCGTCTGTGTGCAGGCACAGTTGTTGCTATTAATTTATGGCATTTCACCAAGCCGAGAATATCAGCGTTATTCCAACCAGGGGAGATAGAAACAATGGTCAGGCTGAAGTTGTCTTTCACCGGCATGATCGGAGCCGTGGCAATCTTGTTGATTTCGGTCGCGGAGGCAAAGGATCAGCAGATGCTGGCCCTGGCGAATGCATCCGGCTGTTTCATCTGTCACAAGATTGCGCCTGATCCCAAGAGCGATGATATCCCCCTGGCGCCGAGCTATCAGGAGATTGCACTGCGCTACAAAGACGAAAACAGTGCCTTCACTCGTCTGCTCGATCGGGTGCTGCATGGCACGGTCTATCAGGATCAGGCATGGGGTGGAAAGATTGGGATGCGGTTTATGCCGCCGAATGTAAACATCTCTCGTGAAGATGCGTCGGCCCTGGTCCACTGGATACTTGAACTCGAGATCGACCCGGTATTGGCGGAGAAACTTATCCTGCATGACAGGATGTTGGCGCTCTCCACGGTGAGCGGATGTGCCATCTGCCATCGCATCGATCCGGTCAAGGAGTCCCGGGTCATTCCGCTTGCTCCCTCATTCAGAGAGGTGGCTGCCCACTACAAGGACAGACCCGAAAGCAGGGTGAGGCTGCTGGAATCGATCCTTCAGGGAACCCAGGGTAATCAGAAGATATGGCAAAACGTCAATATGCAGTTCATGCCGCCCAATGTGGCCCTGAAAAGGGAGGATGCTGTCGAATTGGTCGACTGGATCATGTCGCTGGACACCAAGGGGGTGCCTGTGCGCATGGAACCGCCCGCCGGCGTGAGATCATCGTCGTCAAAGTGACAGGCAGGGGCCTGCCGTCGATTTGATACTGAATCACCCTGTGCAAAATTTTCACGGGTGTATGTTCAGAAACTGCACACCACTGGCGGTACCGATTCGCCGGTTGCCACGACAATTCACGATGCGTGGGATAATCTTTTATTTTCCAGTCAGTTATTGGTTCCCGTCGCGATCATCATCGCGGCATGATCAGGCCAGGCTGTTGGTATATATCTTGAAAGGTGATCCGTGTTGCCTCTGGCAGTAGTTGAGGCAACTCTTTTTACAAACCTTTAGAACAGAATAGGAGAGAGATACTCGATGCAAAAATGGTCGAAACCGAGGTATCAGGACCTGCGTTATGGTTTTGAGATCAATCTATATGTAAAGGTACGGTAACTTCGGTCTTGCGTAGAAGATGGGGCGGGGGAGCTTTGCTCCCCCGCCTTTTTGTGTGAGGGGCTTGGATAGCAGACAGCCGCATCGCTTGACAGGCTTGAGGCGGTCTTTTGCGGATGCTTCAGAAGATACCGTGATCATTGAGGAACAGGCCGAGATCCTTGTCGCTCTTGAAGATATGGATAAGCACCCAATCGGAGGAGACATCATAGTCTGAGCGGAAGCTGGGATTTTTTCCGCTGGAGACGCCTTCCACCAGGTTGCCAAGATGCTGCAGCAGTACCTTATGCTCATGCAGGTGTTGCTCATAGCCCGGATAGTCATGCTTTTTCATCAGCTCCTCTTCCGTGGCGAAGTGATGCTGTGTGTGATGATAGAGCGCGATCAGCAGATCATTGAGGATCTCATTCTCTCTGTTCTCCTCCACCGCGGTATGCAGATTGTTGACAATTTCGAGCATTTTCTGATGTTGCTCGTCAATCTCTTTGACATTGATATTGAATTCATCGCTCCAGGTAACGGTCGGCATATTGTTCTCTCTATAACATGACAAATGTGGCAAGGGAGTCGGTTGGCATTTGCGCAGCATTTTTTGCCGGATGGATCATTTTGCACCATCCGCTGGTTATCTGTCCTACCCGGCTTCATTTATAGGTTTCCCCGGGGGCGGTGTAAAGCTGGTTTCCTAACGGGCTTTACACTGGAGACAAACCCCCCATTTTCATTGTGCCAATTGAGGATCGCGCGCCAGCATCCCGCTAAAGTGGATACATATATTACAAAAAATCAATATATATGGTTAGAAAGTATCCACTTGTAGGGAATATGCTCCTTTTGCATCGAAAAAAATCTTATCAAAAACAATGGTTAAGCCATATAGAAAAGGTTGGCGCGTGGTTTGCAATCAGTGAGTCTATCTTCCGCCATCCAGCCGGAGTGCGAAATGTCCCGTCAGCCCAATGTATTGATCCTCGGTATTGGCAATCTGCTCTGGGCGGACGAGGGATTTGGAGTGCGCGCGTTGGAGTCACTGCAGCGAAGCTACGAGTTTCCCCCCAACGTGCGTCTCCTCGATGGGGGTACCCAGGGTATCTATCTGGTGCAGCACATCCGTGAAGCGGAGATATTGGTGGTCTTCGATGCGGTGGACTACGGTCTTCCCGGCGGCAGCCTCAAGCGGGTCGAGGGTGATGAAGTGCCCAGCTTCCTGGGCGCGAAGAAGGTGAGTCTGCACCAGACCGGCTTTCAAGAGGTGCTCGCCATGGCGGAGATGCTTGGTGACTATCCCGAGCATCTGCTCCTCGTCGGCGTGCAACCGGTCGAGCTGGAGGACTATGGCGGCAGCCTGCACCAGGCTGTCCGGGCGCAGATAGAACCGGCCATCGCCATCGCCCTCGACTACCTGTCGGGTTTCGGCATCGAGGCGGAACAGCGTACGGCCCCCCTGATGCCGGATACCGGGACGCAGGGGGCGATTTCCGATATCGAGCGTTATGAGACCGAGCGGCCCTCTTCTCAGCAGGCCTGTCGTGTCGGTGATGCAAGGGTGTTGACCTCATCCAGGTTTGCGCCGGCCTACCGTCCGGTTTCCGTGGAGCAGGGCGCGATCAGCGTGGATGTGGACGCCCATCTCGAAAAGTACCGCGGCAAAGGGGAGCTGTAGTGTGTATCGGTGTGCCGATGCGGGTGCTCTCAACCCAACCGGGTTATGCGCTATGCGAGGGTATGGGAGAGACCCGTCTGGTGGATATCCTGCTCGTGGGCGAGCAACCGATCGGCAGTTGGCTGCTGGTGTTTCTCGATACCGCCCGTGAGGTATTGAGCGAGGAGGGAGCAAGGGAGATAACCCAGGCGCTGCAGGCCCTCGATCTCGCCATCGGGGGGGAGCGCGATATCGACCATCTGTTCAGCGACCTGGTGAATCGTGAACCCCAACTACCGCCACATCTTCGACCGGCCAAATAGCAGGAGACCGCTATGCCATCGCCTCTGATCAGAGACCTCATTGAGAACAAAGCGATTCCCACCGTGACTGTGAAGACCCTCGATGATTTTGTCCGTGCCCATAGCCACTGCCTGCTCTTTTTCACCGAGAACCCGCAGCAGTTTCCCGAGAGCAACGATGTGGCGGTCGTGCTGCCCCTGCTGATGGCGGAGTTTGGCGATCGCTTTCGGGTCGCCGTGGTCGATCGCGAGAGCGAGCGCCAGCTGCATGCCCGTTTTCCCTTCGATGGTTGGCCGGCGCTGGTGATGCTGAAGGATGGCGCCTATGTGGGTGCGATCTCGCGCATGCGGGATTGGGATGTCTATCTCAACGAGATCGAGCGCCTGTTGATCGCCCAACCCTCGCCGTCGCCAAGTTTCAAGATCCCTGTCGTCGGCGCCCCCGGGCGCTGCCACTAGTACCAACAGGCCCAAGGAGTACTCCCGCCATGAAGGATATCAACATACCCGTCAGCGTCACCGGTCCAGGCTCCCAGCCGGGGGAAGAGGATGGGGCGGCCCTCGATATCTTGCAACTCCCGGATGAGATGTCGACCTTCAACGCGCCTGAGATACCCGATCCGGATCAGGTGCGGAATCTCGACAGAGGCATGTCGGCATTGTCCGAACTGGACGGGATTCTCAGGCTTCAGGCCGAGATCAACGATCCCAAGCCTGAAATCGTCGACATCTCGCATCTGGATGAAGAGAATCGGAACCTGGTCGACCAGGTGCTGGGTGAGGGCGAGGTCAGCATGATCTTCCGGGGAGCGCATACAAGCGCCAGGATTCAGGAGTCGGTGATGGCGGGTATCTGGCGGATCAGGTATTTCGACAACCAGGGAGAACCGGTGTCGGACGCCATCGAGGTGGCTCAGGTGCCGAGGCTCTGCCGCCGCCATGTCTTCAGCCATGCCTCCCATCGCGTCGATACCCAACTCGATTCGATTCCCGAGGGGGTATTGAATGCGCCCCCGCTGCTGGCGGAGATCAACGACAAGGTGGCCGAATACCGGCCGGGCGGGGAGAGCCACGTCATCAACCTCACCCTGTTGCCGCAAACCGAGCAGGATCTCTCCTTCCTCATCGAACGCCTGGGCGAGGGCTCCCTGACCATTCTGTCCAGAGGCTATGGCAACTGCCGCATCAGCAGCACGGCGGTGCAGAATGTCTGGTGGGTGCAATATTTCAACTCCCAGGACAAGAATATTCTCAATACCCTCGAGATCGGGGGTGTGCCCGAGGTTGCCGCCGCTGCCCATGAGGATATCCGGGAGAGCGCACAGCGCCTCAATGAAATCATGGGGGCCTATCGGTGAGCGCTGCCTTCTTTGCCGGTTCCTACGGCGGCGATGACGATAAGCTCCATGACCGGAGCCGGCTGGAGTGCAAGATCTGCTGGTATATCTACGATCCCGCCGAGGGTGACGACTATTGGCAGATACCCCCGGGTACACCCTTCTCCCAGCTGCCGGAGCACTGGAGCTGCCCCAACTGCGACGGCAAAAAGAGCGACTTCATGGTGGTGAGGGAGGCCTAGCGTGATCTGTCCCGACTACCTCATCGAAGGTCTGGAGCGGCAGTTTCGTCAGATTCAGCAGCAGCGCATGCAGGGCCTGCCGCTGCTCAATCCCAAGCTGCGTGTGGAAGCGGTCGGGTTTCGAGAGTGGAACGGCTACTGTCTCGGGGTCTTGATCACACCCTGGTTCATGAACCTGATGCTGCTGCCGCCGGAAGGGGACAGTTGGAAAGAGTCGAGGATCGGTGACAAGGTGCTGCACCAGATGCCCTCGGGACCCTATGAGTTCATCCTTGGCGAGGAGGAGGGTGTAGGCCGCTACCAGATGTGTTCGCTCTTTTCGCCGGTATTCGAGTTTGCCGATCAGGAGACAGCGGTGGCCACGGCCGAAGCAGTGATGGATGCCCTGATGAGTCCCGAGCATCGCGACACTGTCTCAACCTGCGAAAGCGAGATCGAGCGTCGCTGGGCAGGTGGTTCGGAGAGCGAGGCGGATGATGGGGAGGGACACCCGTTGGATGAAACACGGGCGCCGCTGAGGCAGCGCTTGCAGCAACCCCTGAGTCGTCGCGATCTGTTGCGCGGAAAGCTCAGTGACGGGATGGATGTTGAGCAGTGAACGTCGAAGGCGAGATTCTGATAGAACTCTATCGCAGTCGGCGTCGCGTGGAAAAGGTGACTATCCGCTCCAGCCGTCCCCTGCAGTTGACGACCCTGTTCGAGGGTAAGTCGGTGAATGAGCTGCTCAGGGTGGTGCCCATGCTCTACAGTGTCTGCGCCACGGCCCAGGCCTCTGCGGCAGCCCAGGCCTGCCGCCGGGCGACGGGCCTGGATGGAGATGTCCGGGCCGAGCTGGCCGAGAAGATGCTGGTCGACGTGGAGACCGCCCGTGAACATCTCTGGCGTCTGCTCATCGACTGGAGCAACTATGTCGAAGAGCCGGTCGATCGTCCGCTGGTCAGTTCACTGTCAACCCTCTTGCCAGCGGCAAAAAGCGCCTGCTTCGATGAGGGTGGGCCGTTCACCCTGAGACCGGCCCTGTCACTGGATGGTGAAGGATTCGAGTCGGTCATCGAAAGGATATCGAAGACCGCGGCGGAGGCTGTCTTCTCAATGCCTGCCGATGAATGGCACGCCTTCGACAAGGTTGAGACGCTCGATCGCTGGCTCGACCAGACATCGACCGCCTCGGCAATGCTGCTGCGAAGGATAAGGGATCGGCGGACAGGCGGCTTGGCCGATGCCGGCTCCAATCCCCTGCCCAGCATTGATCACCAGGCGCTCGGCAAGCGCCTGGGGGACGTGGATGCCGAGCAGTTCATCGCCGCGCCCGACTGGATGGGCGCACAACTCGAGACCACGTCCCTGACGCGAATGGTCTCCCATCCCCTGCTGCAGGATCTGAGCAGGCGCTATGGCTTCGGGCTGATGACCCGTATGGTGGCCAGGCTGTTGGAATTGGCCGCCATACCGGGGCGGCTGAGTCGTCGCTTGGAGGGCTTGCGAGATGATCCCGTTGATAGCGTGAGCCTAGGCGCCGAGAGAGACGAGGGGGAAGGATTGGGTGAGGTGGAAGCGGCCCGCGGTCGCTTGTTTCACCGCGCGGTGGTGGAGAAGGGAAAGATAGCCAAGTACCAGATTCTGGCGCCTACGGAGTGGAATTTTCATCCCCGGGGGATGGTCGCAAAGGGCTTGCTCTCACTCCCCGCCGTCGATATATCGCTGCTCAAAGAGTATGCGGATCTCTTCATCAACACCGTCGATCCCTGCGTCGGTTATCGGCTCGAGGTGGTCTGATGCATGAGATGTCGCTTTGCGAGGGTGTGCTGCAGCTGCTTGAGGAGCATGCCGTCAGTCAGGGCTTCAGCCGGGTCAAGCGTGTCTGGCTGGAGATTGGCGCCCTCTCGGGGGTGGAACCGGAGGCGATGCGTTTCAGTTTCGATGCAGTGATGCGAGAGAGCCTGGCCGATGGCGCGCAACTGGAGATCATCCATCAGCCCGGCGAGGCCTGGTGCATGCAGTGCAGCAAGCCGGTTCAGGTTGCGGCACGCTACCAGGCCTGTCCGCAATGCGGCAGCTATCAGCTGCAGGTGACCGGCGGTGACGAGATGCGGGTCAAGGAGCTGGAAGTCGAATAGTTTTCATAATTCAAAATTCACACTAGAGGTGTTTGTTATGTGTACGGTTTGCGGTTGTGGTGAAGGCGAGACGAAGATCGAGGGTCATGAGCATGATCACAATCACCACCATCATCACGACGGCCACGGCGAGCATGGGCATACCCATGACTACGGCCAGGGTCCTGCCCATGCCCATGCGCCCGGTCTCTCCCAGTCGAGGATGGTGCAGATCGAGCAGGATATTCTGAGCAAGAATAATCAGTATGCCGGGGCCAACCGGCGCTACTTCGAGCAGCTGGGGATACTGGCTCTCAACCTGGTATCCAGCCCGGGTTCGGGTAAGACGACCCTGTTGACCCGAACCATCAGCGATCTCATGGCGAACTATGCCATCAGCGTCATCGAGGGCGATCAGCAGACCGCCAACGATGCACAGCGGATACGCGCCACCGGGGCGAATGCGCTGCAGATCAATACCGGCAAGGGATGCCACCTGGATGGCCACATGGTCGGTCATGCCCTGGAAACGCTGAAACCGGAGCAGGGGAGCCTGTTGTTCATCGAGAATGTGGGCAACCTGGTCTGTCCCGCCGCCTTCGACCTGGGGGAGGCGCACAAGGTGGCGATCCTCTCCGTCACCGAGGGTGAGGACAAGCCGGTCAAGTATCCCGATATGTTTCACGCCGCCGACCTGATGCTGTTGAACAAGATCGACCTGCTGCCCCATCTCGATTTCGATGTGGAGCGCTGTATCGACTATGCGCAGCGGATCAATCCGCGGATCAAGGTGTTGCAGGTCTCGGCAACAACCGGCGAGGGGATGGAGGCCTGGTACCAGTGGATCGTGGCCAGCCGGCAGATGGCGTTGGCTGGCAATCCGGCAGTGCCGGCTTGATACAAGTCCGCAAATGAACGCAAATAAACGCGAATACATTGAAGTTTTCCTGAGCCGCATCCAATGTCGATCAAGACGTAGGGTGCGGTTTACCGCACCAAATAAAACAAGCAGATCAAAAAAGAAAGATTTTTTGGCGGCAATTCGCGGTGATTTGCGACCATTTGCGGTGAAGAGTAATGGTGCGGCAAGCCGCACCCTACAAACTTCGCAGTGAATATTATCCATACACGGTAGGAGGTTGGTGGCTGACGGTTATCTTTCGCAGTAGCGGCAGGGATGCCGCGTAAGCCCCGTCAGCACAAGGACGTGCTGTCGGGGCGTCGGAGAAAGATAACCGACAGACACTAACCGGGGGTTGGAAGAATTGCATAAGCAGATTTCTGATGCACCTGATGGGTGACAATAAAACGACAGAGGAGTGAGCGAACATGTGCTTGGCCATACCGGCAAAAGTGGTCGCCATCGACGAGCAGGGCGAGAACGCCACCGTGGTATTGGGCGAGGTGAGGAAAGAGGTCTCGCTTGCCCTGGTCGATGATGTCTCCGTGGATGACTTCGTGCTGATCCATGTGGGCTATGCCCTCAACAAGGTGAGCGAGGAGGAGGCGGAGAAGACCCTCCGGCTGTTTGCCCAGGCGGGAGTGGCGCCATGAAATATGTCGACGAATTCCGTCAGCACAGGCTGGCCAGACAACTTGCTGACGCCATCCGCCAGGAGGCGGACGACAGCCGCGAATATCACCTGATGGAGTTTTGCGGCGGCCACACCCACGCCATCTTTCGCTATGGCGTGCAGGACCTGATGCCCGACAATGTCAAGTTCGTCCACGGTCCCGGCTGCCCGGTCTGCGTCCTGCCCATCGGCAGGATCGACGAGGCGATCCATCTGGTGGAGGCCCATGACGTCATCCTCTGCACCTATGGCGATCTGTTGCGCGTCCCCGCCAGCGGCCGCAAGAGTCTGATCCGGGTCAAGGCCGCGGGGGGCGACGTGCGCATGGTCTACTCGACCCGGGATGCGCTGCGAATCGCCCGCGAGAATCCCGATCGGGAGGTGGTCTTCTTCGCCATCGGCTTCGAGACCACCACCCCCCCAAGCGCGGTGGCCTTGCGCCAGGCAAAGGCGGAGGGGCTGAACAACTTCAGCCTCTTCTGCAACCATGTGCTGACCCCCGCCGCGATCCAGAATATATTGGAGTCCCCCGAGGTGCGCGAATTGGGCTCGGTCTCGATCCACGGCTTTTTCGGACCCTCCCACGTCAGCTCCATCATCGGCAGCCGGCCCTACGAGTTTTTCGCCGAGGAGTTCCAGCGCCCGGTGGTGATCGCCGGCTTCGAGCCGCTGGATGTGATGCAGTCGACCCTGATGCTGATCCGTCAGCTCAACCAGGGGCACTACAGGGTGGAGAACGAGTACACCCGCGTGGTCAGTCGCGAGGGCAACCTGAAGGCCCAGCAGCTGGTGGCGGAGACCTTCGAGTTGCGCAGAAGCTTCGAGTGGCGGGGGTTGGGGCTGGTGCCCTACAGCGCGCTGAAGATCAAGCAGGCCTACGCGTCGCTGGATGCGGAGAAACGCTTCCCCATACCCGTCTCACGGGCGAAGGATATCAAGGGCTGCGAGTGTCCGGCGATCCTGCGCGGCGCCAAACGCCCCACCGACTGCAAGCTCTTCGGCAGCGTCTGCACCCCGGAGAATCCCATGGGCTCCTGCATGGTCTCCTCGGAAGGGGCCTGCGCAGCCTATTGGAGCTACGGGCGTTTCCGTCAAGCCGAGAAGAGGAGTGCTTGATCGGATATGGCAGGAAAAAGTATGAGTCCGCAAATGAACGCAAATGAACGCAAATGTTTAAGACAAATGTTTATTGTTCCCACGCCCAAGCGTGGGAATACAGATGTTGGATTATTGGCAGGTCGAGGCATGGGTTCCCACGGAGGACCGTGGGAACCAGATAAAAATATGAGTCCGCAAATGAACGCGAATGAACGCAAATGTTTAAAAGTTAATGTAGGGTGCGGCTTGCCGCACCGATCAGGGTTGGATTTATCCCAGAACCCAACTTCCTCGTATCCGAACTCCCACCTGGAAACACAGAATCAATTTGCGTTCATTCACGTTCATTTGCGGACTGATTTTTCTTTATCTCATACCGGAGTGGAACAATGAACGCGGTGGTGAAACGTTTTCCCCTGCGCCTCGACACCCGGGGCGCCAGGGTCGATATGACCCATGGCAGCGGAGGCCGCGCCATGGCGCAGCTGATCGAGGAGCTGTTCCTCAAACATTTCGACAACGAACTGCTAAGGCAGGGCAACGACCAGGCCGCCTTCGATGTCTCCGCGGGGCGCATGGTGATGAGCGTGGATGGTCATGTCATCTCGCCGCTCTTCTTCCCCGGCGGCGACATCGGTTCGCTGGCGGTGCACGGGACCTTGAACGATGTCGCCATGTCCGGAGCGCGGCCGCTCTATCTCTCCGCCGGGTTCATCCTGGAAGAGGGTTTTCCCCTCGCCGATCTCGATCGCATCGTCGCCAGCATGGGCCGCGCGGCCGCCGAGGCGGGCGTGCCGGTGGTCACCGGCGATACCAAGGTGGTGGAGAAGGGCAAGGGAGACGGTGTCTTCATCACCACCACCGGCATCGGGGTGGTGCCTCAAGGGGTCGACATTTCGGGGGATCGCGCCCAACCAGGCGACCAGATCATCCTCAGCGGTTCCATCGGTGATCACGGGGTGGCGATCATGTCGAGCCGGGAGAACCTGGAATTCGAGACCAGCATCGAGTCCGACTCGGCTTCGCTGCACAGTCTGGTGCAACGGATGGTCGAGACCGCCCCCGGGATCCACAGCCTGCGCGATCCCACCCGGGGCGGTCTCGCCACGACCCTCAACGAGCTGGCGATGCAGTCGGGGGTCGGCATGCGCCTGGTGGAATCGGCCATCCCCGTCAAGGCCGCGGTCAGCTCCGCCTGCGAGCTGCTCGGTCTCGATCCCCTCTATGTGGCCAACGAGGGCAAGCTCATCTGTATCTGTTCACCCGATGACGCGGAACGGCTGCTGCCGCTGATGCAGGCCGATCCCCTGGGCTGCGACAGCCGGATCATCGGTGAAGTGGTGGAGGATGAACACCATTTCGTACAGATGGAGACCCTCTTCGGCGGCAGCCGGGTGGTCGACTGGCTCTCCGGCGAGCAGCTGCCGAGGATCTGTTGAGTACGATGAGTGATGAAGGGTTGAAAAGTCCGCAAATGAACGCAAATGAACGCAAATTAGTGGATCTATCGGTGCGGCTAGCCGCACCCTACCCAATATTACATGTAGGGTGCGGCTTGCCGCACCATTCCCGTTCCCAGGCTTCCGTGTGGGAATGCAGATGCATGCGGAAAGGTAGAACAAATCATGGGTTCCCACGCAGGCGCATGGTGAGCAAAAAAAGGTGGGGCTGGGCACCACCCTACAGCTCGATTTGGGGTAGGGTGGGGCCCTGCCCCACCGTCGTATCTTTGAGCAGAAACCAAAGCCGGCAGGCTCCCGATTAGCATGCGAATCCTGTTTCTCACCCACGCCTTCAACAGCCTCACCCAGCGGCTCCACGTGGAGTTGCGTGCCCTGGGTCACGAGGTGTCGGTGGAGTTCGATATCAACGATGCGGTGGCCCTGGAGGCGGTGGGGCTTCACCAGCCCGACCTGATCATCGCACCCTTTCTCAAGCGGGCGATACCCGAAGCGATCTGGCGCAACCATCTCTGTCTGGTTGTGCATCCCGGGATTCGCGGCGACCGCGGACCCTCGGCCCTCGACTGGGCCATCCTCAAGGGTGAGAGACGCTGGGGGGTTACCGTGCTTCAGGCCAATGGCGAGATGGATGCGGGGGATATCTGGGCCAGTGTCGAGTTCGAGATGCGGGAGGCGACCAAGGGGAGTCTCTACCGCAACGAGGTCACCGAGGCGGCCGTGGTGGCCGTGAAACAGGCCGTGGAGAGATTTCAGACAGGGGGGTATCAACCCCAACCACTGAAACAGATCGATCCCTCGGGCCTTGGTAGATGGCGGCGCCTGGTCAAGCAGGATGACAGGGCCATCGACTGGGAGAAGGATACAACCGCGCGCATCCTGCGCAAGATCCGCAGCGCCGATGGCATGCCGGGGGTGCAGGACAGTCTCTTCGGTCGCCAGTGCTATCTCTACGATGCCAGACCGGAAAGGGTATTGAAGGGCACTCCCGGAGAACCCATCGCCCGCTGCGGCGGGGCGATCTGCCGTGCCACCATCGACGGCGCGGTCTGGATAGGCCATCTGCGGGAGAAGCGGGGCGAGCATCCGTTCAAGCTTCCCGCTACCCGTCTGCTGGCGGCCGAGGCCGCTGCCCTGCCGGAGATCGCGGCGGACGAGGCGTCAGGCTACCGGGAGATCCGGTACCAGGAGGAGGCGGGTGTGGGACTGCTCCATTTCCCCTTCTACAACGGCGCCATGAGCACCGCCCAATGCGAGGCCCTGCTGGCCGCCTTCCGCGAGGCGAAGCGCCGCGATACCCGGGTGATTCTGCTGCTGGGGGGGGCGGACTACTGGTCCAACGGTATGCACCTGAATCTGATCGAGGCCGCATCCAGCGCCGCCGACGAGTCCTGGCGCAACATCAACGCCATCGACGATCTTGCCCGCGAGATCATCGAGACCGAAAGCCACCTCACGGTTGCCGCCCTGCAGGGCAACGCGGGTGCCGGGGGTGTCTTTCTGGCCCGGGCCGCCGACGAGGTATGGGCCCGACGCGGGGTGATTCTCAATCCCCACTACAAGGATATGGGCAATCTTTTCGGATCGGAGTATTGGACCTATCTCCTGCCAGGCTGCAGCGGCGACGAGCGCGCGGCCAGGATTGCCGAGACCCGCCTGCCCATGGGGGTCGACGAGGCCGTGGCGTTGAATTTGATCGATAGGGTGATCGACGGCCCGGTCAACGGCTTTGTTTCCCATGTCCGCCGGCTGGCAAGCGGGATGATCCGTACCCCGGCCTTCTCTGAACGTCTACATTATAAGAATGCGCGAAGGCAGGCCGACGAGGCGGTCAAACCGCTGGCCCGCTATCGCGAGGAGGAACTTGAACAGATGAAACGAAACTTTTACGGATTCGATCCGAGCTACCATGTTGCGCGCTATAACTTTGTCTACAAGGTGCCGAAGTCGCGCACCCCGCTGACCCTCGCCAACCATCGTTGGGCAAAGCCGTTCAGGAGGGTGTCATGAGCAACCAGCCCACGGTACTGATCGTCGATGACGAGGTGCGCAGCCTGGAGACCCTGCAGCGCATCCTGGAGGACGAGTTCGACGTCAGGACGGCGGAGAATGTGGCCGAGGCGCGTAAAATCCTCGAGACCGACTGGGTGCAGATCATCCTCTGCGACCAGCGTATGCCGGAGATCACCGGGGTGGAGTTCCTCAAACAGGTGCGGGAGCAGTGGCCCGAGGTGATCCGCATGATCATCTCCGGCTATACCGACTCCGAGGATATCATCAGCGCAGTCAACGAAGCGGGCATCTATCAGTTCGTCACCAAGCCCTGGCATCCCGACAGGCTGATCCTGCTGCTGAAGAACGCCGCCGAGCTCTTCGAACTGCAGCGCAAGAACGAAATCCTCTCGGTGGAGCTGAAGATGTCGCCGAGCCGCCTGCAGTCCGCCATGGACCAGAAGCGCAAGCGACTGCGCGACGATTATCAGTGCGATGACCAGATCGTGCGCAGCCCGGAGAGCGGTATGAACCAGGTGTGCGAGAAGGTGCGCCGGGTTTCGCCCTATGACGTCTCGGTGCTGCTGACCGGCGAGTCGGGCACCGGCAAGGAGCTGGCGGCCAGGGCGCTCCACTACAACAGTCAACGCTGGGATCAGCCCTTTGTGGTGGAGAACTGCGGCGCCCTGCCTGACGAGCTGCTGGAGAGCGAACTCTTCGGCTACAAGAAAGGGGCCTTCACCGGCGCCGTGGAGGATCGCGCGGGGATCTTCGAACGCGCCAACGGCGGCACGGTGTTCCTCGATGAGATCGGCGAGGTCTCGCCCGCCTTTCAGGTGAAACTGCTGCGGGTGTTGCAGGAGGGCGAGATACGCCCCCTGGGCAGCAGCCAGACACGCCAGGTGGATGTACGCATCATCGCCGCCACCAACCGGGACCTGGAACAGGAGGTGCGCGAGGGGCGTTTTCGCGAGGACCTCTACTACCGGCTTGCCACCGTCACCATCCAACTGCCGGCCCTGCGCGAGCGCAGGATGGATATCCCGCTGATCGCCATGTCGATCCTTGACGCCTCGATGGGACAACTGGGCAAGCCGGTGACGGGATTTACCGACGAGGCCCTGGCTTGCATGCAGGCCTATCATTGGCCGGGAAACGTCCGCGAGCTGCAGAACGAGATACGCCATATGCTGGTGATGAGTGACAGCGAGCTGTTGAGCGCCGACCTGCTGTCGCCGAGGGTGCTGCAGGCAGCGCCGGAGGAGGACGAGGCCGACCTCAAGTTGATGAACGACCTGGAGGGTACCCTCAAGGAGCGGGTCGAATCGCTGGAGGCACGCATCCTCAAGGAGTGCCTGATCCGCAATCGCTGGAACAAGAGCCAGGCGGCGAAGGAGCTCGGCCTCTCGCGGGTTGGCCTGCGCAGCAAGTTGGAGCGTTATGGGCTCGAGAAGATCGAGCAGTTGCCTGAAGGCGAATATCAGTCCGCAAATGAACGCTAATGAACGCAAATGTTTGAAGGGTGTATCGGCTTTTCTCGTTCCCACGCTCCTGCGTGGGAATGCAGGCTTCAGTGCAATGACAGATCGAGGTATGGATTCCCACGGTGGACCGTGGGAACCAGAAGAAGGGAGAGTCTATCGGTGCGGCTTGCCGCACCATCAAAGAATATGCAGAAAGACGTACACACTCCAATGAAACCATTTATGTTCATGTGCGTTCATTTGCGGACTCACTAAACAGGGAGCAGTCATGGTTGAGACAAAAACCCACCTCAAGAGCAGCCTGATCGACAAGGTCGGCATGGATGAACCTTTGCAGCTCAACGAGACCACGGAAAGCGCCTGGATCGAAGTCATCAAGAAGATGGATAAGGTCTATGCAGACCTGGTTCATTACCAGGTGGAGCTGGAGCAGAAGAACGCCGAACTAGAGGAGGCACAGCAGTTCATACGCAGCGTCCTCGAATCGATGACGGAGATATTGATCGTCTGCGACACCCGTGGCCGGATCCTGCAGGTCAATCAGGCACTGGAGAATCTGACGGGTAAGCTGGAGGGCGAATGGCTGAACCGCCCCTTCAATGAGCTGTTCGGTCTCGAGTCACAACCCCTGGTCGAGCAGTTCTCGGAAAAGCTGGGTAACGACGCCATCGTCGATTGCGAGGTCAACCTGCTGACCCGGGAGGGCGCTACGATGCCGTTGGCGATGAACTGCTCCTCCCGCTACGACGTCAAGGGTAAACTCTTGGGCATGGTGCTGATCGGGCGTCCGGTCGGAGAGCTGCGTCGCGCCTATGAGGCGTTGAACAAGGCCCATATCGACCTCAAGCAGACCCAGGAGCACCTGGTTCACTCCGAGAAGATGGCCTCCCTGGGCCGCCTGGTGGCCGGGGTGGCCCACGAGTTGAACAATCCCATCAGCGTGGTCTTCGGCAATATGCATGCGCTGAAGCGATACGGGGTACGCATCAACGACTATATCGCGGACGTGGGAGAGCATCTGGAGCCGGAGCTGCATCGGGAATTGAGAGAGAAATACCGCATCGACAAGATCGAATCGGATATGGGGCCGTTGATCGCCGGTACCATGGAGGGCGCGGAACGGATCAGCAACATCGTCCTCGATCTGCGCCGTTACTCGGGGATACAGAAGGAGCAGCCGGAACCCTTCGAACTCAAACATGTGGTGATGACCGCGACCGAGTGGGTGATCAAGGCGACCAGGGAGAAGCCGGAGGTGAATTATGAGCTGGCTGAGAGCTGCGTGGTCAGGGGACGCCAGGGCCAGGTGCATCAGATCCTGATCAATCTGATCCAGAACGCCCTCGACGTGATGGAGGATCAGAAAAAGAAGCAGCTCACCATAAGTTGTGACAAGGACGATAAGGATGTCATGATTCGGGTTCAGGACAGCGGGCCTGGTATCGCGGAGGATGAGATGGTTAAACTCTTCGATCCCTTTTACACCACCAAGGAGGTGGGCAAGGGTACCGGATTGGGTCTCTATATCAGTTATGGCCTGGCACAGGATATGGGGGGCGACCTGGCGGCCGAAAACAGTAGCGAGGGGGGTGCCGTCTTTACCTTGACGCTGCCGTTGAGGGCGAAAGCCGATGCATGAAGCGGATCGTCAACCGCTGAATCTGCTCTGGCTGCAGTCGGGGGGGTGCGGAGGCTGCACACTCTCACTGTTCTGCGCCGAGGGCCCCGATCTCTTCACCCTGCTCGAGGGCGCCGGTATCCATATCCTCTGGCATCCCTCCATCAGTGAGGCATCGGGATCTGAATTCATCGAACTGCTCGAGCGTATCATCGAGGGTGATCTGCGTCTCGATCTGCTCTGTCTCGAGGGTTCCGTGGTCCGCGGGCCCAACGGCAGTGGCCTGTTTCACCGCCTTGCCGGTACGGGCGAGCCGATGATGAAATGGGTGGAGCGGCTTGCCGCGGTGGCCGGCCATGTGGTCGCGGTGGGGAGCTGCGCCGCCTACGGCGGTATCACCGCTGCGGGGGGGAACCCCAGCGAATCCTGTGGACTGCAATATGACGAGACGGTGGACGGTGGCTTGTTGGGCGCTGAGTTTTCGGATAGGCATGACCTGCCGGTGATCAATATCGCCGGTTGTCCGGTTCACCCCAACTGGGTGACCGAGACCCTGTTGCAGCTCGCCGCCGGTGAGTTGCGAAAGGAGCATCTCGACGAGTGGGGGCGGCCGCGCAGCTATGCCGACCACCTGGTCCATCACGGCTGCACCCGCAACGAGTTCTACGAATACAAGGCGAGCGCGGAAAAGCCCTCCGACCTGGGATGCATGATGGAGCATATGGGTTGTCTCGGCACCCAGGCCCATGCCGACTGCAATACCCGGCTCTGGAACGGGGAGGGTTCCTGTCTGCGCGGCGGCTATGCCTGCATCAACTGCACCGCGCCGGGTTTCGAGGAACCGGGCCACCCCTTCACCGAAACACCGAAGATCGCCGGTATCCCGGTGGGCCTGCCCACCGATATGCCCAAGGCCTGGTTTGTCGCCCTGGCATCCCTCTCCAAGGCGGCGACACCCAATCGCCTGAAGGAGAATGCGGTGGCGGATCATATCCGGGTGCCGCCGAGACGGCGACCGGGTGGTAAATCGTGAGTCGCCGTATTGTCGGTCCCATCAACCGGGTGGAGGGCGATCTGGAGGTGGAGCTGGAGATCGAGCACGACAGGGTCAAATCGGCCCGGGTATCCTCATCCCTCTATCGCGGCTTCGAGCAGATGCTCCAGGGCAAGGAGCCGGGGGATGCCCTGGTCTACACGCCGAGGATCTGCGGCATCTGCTCCGTCTCCCAGTCGGTGGCGTCGGCCCAGGCGCTGGCGGACCTGCAGGGTGTGACGCCACCGCCCAACGGTGAGCTGGCGATCAACCTGATCCTGGCGAATGAGAACCTGGCCGATCACCTGACCCACTTCTACCTCTTCTTCATGCCCGATTTCGCCCGTGAGACCTATCGCGACGAGCCTTGGTACCCGATGATCGAATCGCGCTTCAGGGCGCAGACAGGCAGCGCCGCCAGGGAGGTGTTGCCGGCCCGGGCGCAGTTCATGCACCTGATGGGGCTGTTGGCGGGCAAGTGGCCCCACAGCCTGGCGATCCAACCCGGGGGCACCACCCGCGCCGTGGAGATGCAGGAGCGGGCAAGGCTGCAGGCAATCATATTCGGCTTTCGGCGCTTTCTCGAGACCACCCTGTTTGGCGATAGCCTTGCGCATATCGCCGGATTGGATTCGATCGCTGCCCTCGAGGGATGGATCGAAGCCCGCGATCCCGATAGCAGCGACTTCAGGCGCTTCCTCGAGGTGGCCGCTGCCCTCGATCTCCGACTCCTGGGGCGCGGCAACGACCGTTTTATGAGCTACGGTGTCTACCGGCAACAGGATGAGCCCCTGTTCCGTCAAGGTATCTGGGATGGGGCCGAACAACCCCTGGACACGGCGCTGATCACCGAGGATCTCAGCCACAGCTGGATGGTGCATCAGAAGCACCCCAGGCATCCCTTCGACGGCATTACACTACCCGATGCGGATGTGTCCGGGGCCTATAGCTGGTGCAAGGCTCCAAGACTGGATGGACAGGTAGTGGAGGTGGGTGCTCTGGCGCGGCAGCAGGTGGACGGGCACCCCCTGATCAGGGCCCTGGTCGCCGAGAGCGGCGGCAATGTACGCAACAGGGTGATCGCGCGCCTGTTGGAGATTGCCCGGGTGGTGATGCTGATGGAGTCCTGGGTCAGAGAGATAAAACCGGGGGAGGCCATCTGCAACCATAAGCCCTTTCCCGGGGAGGCGCAGGGATTCGGCCTGGTGGAGGCGGCCCGCGGCAGTCTGGGTCATTGGATCAAGGTCAAGAATGGCCGCATCCTAAACTATCAGATCGTTGCCCCCACCACCTGGAACTTCTCTCCCCGCGACCGTGATGGACAACCTGGCGCCCTTGAGCTTGCGCTTGTGGATGCGCCGTTAAGAGCGGGGGAAAAGGATCCGGTGTCGGTGCAGCATATCGTCAGGTCATTCGATCCCTGTATGGTCTGTACGGTGCATTAATCAGGGATAGGCTCGGATACGGTTTTCCCTGCATGCGAAATAGAATAGTGACCAGGCAGCTGTGTTCAGTGACAACGACAACTCATCACAATCATTGCTGGATTTCAGCGGCAAGCTGCTGGCTGTCGCCGACAACCCTGTTTCTTCCCGCCCCCTTGGCAAGGTAGAGTGCACGGTCAGCACTGTCCACCAACTGATCAGAATTTTCGATTTGATCGGAAATCGAGGCAACACCTATACTCACGGTCACTTCTATCGGCGTCATGGATTCACTGATGGCAATAGACATGGCTTCAATGGTTGAACGCAACTGCTCTGCCCATTGCAGTGCGCCCGCGAGCGATGTTTCGGTCAGTGCGATCACAAACTCTTCACCGCCATAACGCCCCGCCATGTCCGCGCTGCGCGTTTTTTGGTAAAGCGCCCGTCCAATCTCCTTTAATACTTCATCGCCGGCTCTATGGCCAAAAGCGTCATTGATCTGTTTAAAGTGATCGATGTCCATAATACACACCGAGAGATCGCGCTTATATCGTTTTGCCTGACTGAATGTGTGGCCCAAGAGATTTTCTATTTCTCTCCTGTTGAGTAAACCGGTCAGGGCATCATGTGTAGCCTGATGTATCAGCTCTTCCTTCAGCTTTTTGCGTTCAGATATGTCCTCAAATGCAACGATAACGCCACTGATTTCATCATCCACAATATAGGGGCTGGCAGTATATGCAACAGGCAGTATCGATCCGTCAGAGCGGCAAAAGAGGTCCTCTTCGATATGGTTGACTCGCTCTTCTTGTAAAACGTTCAGAATCGGACATTCATGTTCGCTTGTGCCGCTTGCATTCAAATGTATCAAATCATGAATTCTTTGACCCGACAGCATGGCGTATGACCAGCCAAGGAGGCGTTCAGCTTCCGGATTCATGGTGATCAACTTGCCCTCTTTGTCCAACACCATCAGGCCCTCCGCAAGTTTTGCGGTGATGGCCCTTTGCCGACGCTCACTCTCTTTTAACGCATTCATGGAAACAAGCTCTCTTTTCCTGGAGCGTCCAATGAAATAAGCGGCGAAAAAGGCCAATAGCATCAACAGTGAGAGTAACACCAGGGCCATTCTTACCCGTTTGTTCTGCAGTTTTGTAATCTGCTCCTGCGGAATTT
Organism: gamma proteobacterium symbiont of Ctena orbiculata; assembly: GCA_003058495.1. Classification (GTDB taxonomy): domain Bacteria; phylum Pseudomonadota; class Gammaproteobacteria; order Chromatiales; family Chromatiaceae; genus Thiodiazotropha. Next base: position 129,061 of record QBVC01000023.1, read on the forward strand.
GGGTTACCACTTTCCAGAAGTAGTCATCCCTGTCTATGTAGGCCGTGCTTTGACCCGATGCGTCAGTCGACCCTGTGCTCGAGATAGAATTGACGGATAGCGGATAAACGGTTTTCCAGGTAAAGACACCGGTTGACGTTGTTATCTGTCCGTCATCTGTGTCGGACATTGTCCGCCAGGACTGCGGATACCTGTTTTCAATTCTCTTGTCGTTCTGTTTGAACATAAAACCCCATTCATCCTCGCTGTGGGCTCCTAACAACCAATAGCCGTCGCGATTCAATAACATGGGAATTCCATCCGACCCCGACATTGCACTGGAAAGATCATTAATCAACTCCTTGCCGAAGTAGTTGACCAGAACGATCCCCAACTTTTCTCCTTCGCCATTAAATACCGGTGTTCCGATACGAATCATCGGTTTTAACGGGCGTTCGATCACTCCGCGCTCGATATTGAGGTCGAGTGGAGAGATGAAGATCTCTCCTTGGCTCAGTTTGTAGGTGTCGCTGAAGTAGTAGCGTGTTTTCTTATTCTGTAATCCTTTTTCCGCTACCAGATTACACCTTCCATCCCGGTAGTTGGCGCGAACGCGCTCGCGCCCCGAGCCATCGATAAAACGAACTTGGTCGTATATGCCTTTCAGGCAGGATGTGTTGAGAAATTCATCGCCAAGATCGTCAAGGGCTTCCTGCTCACTGCCTTCTCCATATCTCCTGAGGCTGACTGAATTCGCCAGTAACAGGACATCCCTGGCTACGTTGTCGAGTCTCCGCTCGATCAATTTCGCCCCGAGAAGCGTCTGGCTGCGTTCACGCTCGGTGATGATCTGCAGTTCGGATTGAAAATCGGTGTAGAAAAAGCCGCCAACTATCACTACAAGCAGCGTAGCCATGGCAAGTGAAGCGATTAAAAACGGCTTCACGAATGCGGAGTGTAAACCAACCATATTGGTCAGGATATATGACGTACTATATTCAATTAACAGTATATACCAGACACTCCACCTGGGTAGCGAATGACAGTCCTCAATGCTGGTGGTTTTTTAATATAGACCTTCGGTAAGGTTTTGGATGGGCAAGACTATCGGAATCGCTGCTTGGCCGGCTCCGGTTATGTGGCTCAGGATTTCCCTGATGCCTTAGTCTTCGCAGATCTCATCGTCTCCGCCTCGTTTTTATTAGTTTGGTTCCCACCCGCTGCCCCTCCTGTTTTGGTCGAGTAACGCTGCGTTACTAAGAGCCATTTTACTTATTAAGTAGCGTATAGCGATACTATAAGACCATGATAATGGGACTATATATTTAATAGTGTATAAATATAATCCTCTCCTCTACTGTTGACCTATCTCCATCGCGGAGAGCAACACTGATTTGTCAATAAATGGAGCACTATTATGCACACCCTCATGAAACAGGTTAGATACTTGCTTGTGGGCATCTTTCTGCTGGCTGGCCAATCTGTGATGGCGGCGGGTTTGATGACCCCGAAATCGGCTAATCTTCCGCAACTGGAAATCAGGCAGCACCATGTTGAAGTCACCATCGAGGATGGTTACGCAGTAACCTCCGTCGAGCAGGTTTTTTACAATCCCAACGACGCCGAGCTTGAAGCCATCTACTCTTTTCCTGTTCCGGAAAAGGCATCCGTGGGGGAGTTTACCTACTGGATCGATGGCAAGCCGATTAGCGGAGAGGTGTTGGAGAAACAGCAGGCGAGGGAGGTCTACCAACAGGAGCGTGAACAGGGCAGGGAAGCCGCCCTGACCGAGCAGGACAGTTATCGCACATTTGACAGCCAGGTCTACCCGGTCAGGCCACAACAGGATGTCAGAATTCGTCTTGTCTACATCCAACCCGCGCATGTGGATAGCGGAATAGGCCGCTATGTCTATCCCCTGGAAGAGGGTGGAGTGGACGAACAGCGACTCGCCTTCTGGAGTTATAACGACGTGGTCACGGAAGCATTCAGTTTCAATCTGAAGTTGCGTTCATCCTATCCCATAGATGCCGTGCGATTACCGCAACACCCACAGGTCCTGGCGAGTTCCAGCTCTCCGCAGGAGTGGTCGGTTTCCATCCTGAACGGCCAGCCCGGGGCCGAGGAGGCAGAGGGACAAACCGCGCCTGCCGTGATCCGGAAGCTGGACAAGGACATTGTGGTCTATTGGCGTCACCAACAGGGGCTTCCCGGCAGTGTGGATATGCTAGCCCATAAGGAGCCCGGCAAGGACCGGGGCAGCTTTATGCTGACGGTAACCCCGGGCGATGATTTGGCTTCGATCGACGAAGGCCGTGACTGGGTGTTTGTCCTCGACCTATCCGGCTCGATGGAAGGCAAATATCAGAGTCTGGTCGAAGGTGTACGCAAGGGTTTGGTGAAACTCTCCGACCGAGACCGTTTCAAAGTCGTGCTATTCAACAACCGCGCCCGGGAACTGACCTATGGCTACCTGCAAGCGAATATCAATAACGTTCAACGCGCGATAGAAAGGCTCGAGAATACCCGGCCGTCTGGCGGCACCAATCTCTATGCCGGACTTGAGCGCGGTATCGAGGGACTCGATTCCGATCGCTCCAGCGCCATTGTTTTGGTCACCGATGGGGTTGCCAACGTTGGCATCACGGAGAAGAAGGATTTTCTTAAGCTTCTAGAGCGCTATGACGTAAGGCTGTTCACTTTCGTCATGGGTAACAGCGCAAACCGGCCGCTGCTGGACGGGATGACCAAGGTCTCAAACGGATTCGCCATCAATGTCTCCAACAGCGATGATATCGTCGGTCAGTTGATGCTGGCCACGGATAAACTCACCCACGAAGCGCTGCACGATATCGAGATCGGGATACGCGGTGTCAAGGTCAAAGACCTGACCCCTGCACGCATCGGATCCCTCTATAGAGGCCAGCAGTTGATTCTGTTCGGTCACTATTGGGGTGACGGCATCGCGGATGTGACCATAAGCGGCAAGGTCTCAGGCCAACCTGCCGAGTACTCCAGCCGTTTTGAATTTCCCAGCCAAAGCGTGCGTAACCCGGAGATAGAGCGGCTCTGGGCCTTTGCGACCATCGAGGATCTGCAAAACCGGATCGACTACCTCGGTGAGGATGCCGATAGTCGCCAGGCAATTGTCGATATAGCCATGGAGTATAGTCTGGTCACTGACTATACCTCGATGATCGTGCTACGGGAGGAGCAGTTCCAGCATTATGGTATCGATCGCCTGAACAAGACGAGGGTCGCCAGCGAACAGGCAGCCAGGCAACAGCGAAGTGCTACTCCCGTCGTCGATAACAGAGTGGACAGACAGCAGCCAATGTATAGCCAGCCTCGCGCCTATCCCTCATCTGGAAGCAGCGGCGGTGGTGCATTGGGACCCTGGTTGCTGCTACTGCTGATTCCCTTGTGGCAGGCCAACCGGCATCGTCGTAAGACTTCATAACAACTTTTAACCTCCAACGGCCAGGTTAAAACCTGGCCGTTCAAGGAGTCATGCGATGAAGTTTCCCATACTGACAGTTGCTACAGTATTGATTACCGCAGCCATGATGGCTCTCCCCCAACTCCATGGGCTATTTTACTTTGAGTCATTACCTGTCATCTCGGGAGAGTGGTGGCGGCTATTGAGCGGCCACCTGACCCATACCGATTGGGAGCACTGGTTCTGGAATGCGGCAGCGCTTGCAGTGCTCGGTCTCTATCTGGAGAAGCAATCGAGATACCTGTGGATTCTGGGCATGTTAGCAGGCATAGCCAGTGTCAATCTCCTGCTGTTGTCCGATTGGTCACAGGTGACCAGGTACTGTGGTCTTTCAGGCGTGCTCAATACGCTGCTTGTACTCGCGCTGTTCCGCTATTGGCGGGAGACAGGTTCTGCCTGGGTAGTCGCTGCAGCCTTTATCTGTTTGAGTAAATTGGCACTGGAACTCCACTCGGGTACATCGCTGCTTACACATATTACCTGGCCCCCTTACCCGCCGGCTCATCTTGCTGGAACATTGGCGGGTTTGTTATTGCTTCTGGGTATGAAATTGCTGTTTGATTCAAAGTTATCACCCGTTGCGGCCGCTAACTCAAGACTTTAATTTCTGTAGAGCAAACATACGATGTGTGTAGTAGACGGTGCCATGTTAGTGTCTGTTGATTCAAACTTTGGCTCTCTCATTTTCTATAACCTTGCCGATAACAAACTTCCCCGAATATGAGAAGGTTTTACCGAAGAGGGGATGGACCATATTGAAATCGACAAACAGCTCCCGATCTGATACCGCCTTTTCGATGATCTCGGCATCACCGAGGATTGCCCAGTTGGGGATGCGAAGGGTAAATGGGCCGACTTTCCAGACATAGCCGAGACTGCGGAAATGGAGAGCATTATTTTGTGCATGGGTCTGCAGCCTTATGCCCATGCCATAATTGACATACTCGATAATCTCATTTTTGCCGACACACTCCATTTTGGAGCGAAATATCACGGGAACTTTGCCGGGGAAAAAGAGTCTCCTGTGCCAGTACATGGCTTGTTTATTCCCCCTGCTGGTCCAGTTCCTGACTTCAGTGGGAATGGCCATGCCTTTATAGGGCACTAATGCACCAAAGATGCGCCCGGGTATCAGAAACAGCTTTCCGATCCTGGAGTGGTACTCCTCATTCATGGTGCCCCGTAGATGGAGCTGAGCATCACGCCCCGGCTTGAGGCCGTAGTGCAGTTTGATAATGCTGTCCAACTTGTTCCACTTATCGCCGAGAGCCTTTTCAATGACGGCTTTTCTCTGTTCCATAGACATATCTCATCTCCCTTTTCAGAGTGCAGGTTTAAAGACCATCAGGAAATAGACAACTACCATTGCGGTAAAAGCGGGTACACCGAGCCAGAACCACTGCTTAGCATGCTTGTGGTAGAGCGGGGATAGGGGCTGGCCTTGTTTTACCGCTGCCAGAGAGAGGTCACGCATTCGTATCTGCAGCCATACCACGGGTAACCAGCAGGCGCCCGCGAGCAGATAGAGGATTAACGTGATAACCACCCAATCCTGGGTATAGGGGATGCCGAAAATTTGAAGCAGCCAGATACCGGTGAGAGGTTGGATGATCACCGTCGGCGTGGTGAAGATCCAGTCAGCTAATACCACGACTCTATTGGTGTGGGCTATCGCAGAAATATCCCCGCTGCGGTCAGCGGACCACTTGTAGAATGCACTGCCAAGCCCGGTGCCAAACAGCAGGGTTGCGCTTAGAATATGAATCCATTTAATGATGAAGTACTCACTCATGACTTTTGCTCCAGCACCAGCAGGATCAGGATGGAGATGATCAAGGGTGCATTTTTCGATACGGGTCCAAATGGATGTAACCAATGCTCTGGTTGTGTGAAGGAGATGATCAGGGTGTAGACGATGATCAACAGGATCTGCAGCCAGCCGATTTGGCTGGGATAGAAGCGAAACAAAACCGCAAGCCCGATAAAGAGGTCGATCGATGATGCGCCATAGAGAAACAGTGGCGCCCATGCTGCTGGACTAGTGGGGCTTTTGGGTTTTGTCTATTCGACTTCCAATGCTGATGAACGCTCTACACAGGCTGTATCAGCCGAGCTTAGTAGCTTTTTCGAAGCCTTTCTTGATAGGCGGTTGTCAGCTAGTGAAAGGCGCAAAGTAACCGAGGAGTATATTGCCTATTACGGCGGTGACACCTGTGAAGACAGCTGCGTGAAGTACCTGGAGCAACTCAGGCAACTCGTGCCGCGTATCCGTGGTAACCTGGATCAAGCAGAGAACCATAACCTGCTAGCCCGCCATGTTATAACCTCTCCCACCTATTTCGATCCTAAATTGCAAGGTAGTCTCATCCTGCGCTTGTTGAATGAGCCTGATCCCGTACTGGTTGCCGATCCAAAGAGCAAGCGCTTGATGACCGAAAAGGATGTTGTCGCTCTCATCCATATACTGGTTTTTCAATGATCCAAAGGCGAAACTCCAATCGAAGAGCGTACGTTGTCAGAAAGCGAAATAGCACAGATTGCCAATGCCTTTAACCAGGCATTGAGTGAAGGGACGGGCTTGCAAAAACTCCCGGTAGGCATGCCTGTGACGGCTGAGTTTTGGGCCGGCCTGCAACAGCAGTGGTCGCAACTGTTAGCTACAGAGCGCCAGGCGGTTCGTGATTACCTGGATCACGGGGCCGATAAGCCCATGCCTGATCGGCTTTACAGTCAGTTGATAGGATTATCGCCAGCTGATGCATTGGAATTCAAAGCGATAGACTCTACAGAGAAGATGACCCAACTGTTGGACGAGACATTAATCCATTCGAGGACGTTGATGAGGATGAGGCTGGGTGTATCCTCGTGGAGTCAACCAGGCACAATGATGACCCGCCCCCTTGATTACATGCCTGGAACTCCTTATCCTTGAGTGATTATCTGGAGAAAAAGGCAAGGCTCCAGTTGCCTGTTTTTTGTTGTTTCATCAATTGGTTAACAGGAGTCAATTTTCCTCAAGGATCGCTCGATCCAGTCATTGACAAACATGGAGTGAGGTATGACATGATGTCCGAATCCGTCTTTACACCTGAACCCTCGGCGAACAAGATCAACTGGGTGCTAGCGGCTGTTGCCATCCTGGTATTCCCTGGGGTGCTCATCGCCCGACAAAGTGTGGTAGCCGCAGTTGTGGTAAGCGGGGTCGCGCTTGTTGCTTTTGCCTATCTTGTTTGGCGTGTGAAAAACGCGCGCATTTTTCTCGATGACAACCAGATATCCATCATGGGCAGCTATAGCACACGCCGGATCAAACGCTCTGATATCAAGACCACAGCTTTGGTGCCGAACCTCTCGGGAGTCAGATCGGGTCAGACGGCGGCGTTGCTATTGCTAGATGATGCCGGTCGAAGTCTTGTGCAACTCTACGCCCCCTACTGGTCGATCGATACATTGAGAGAAGTCGCGGCAGAGCTTGGTGGTCCCAGCTGGACCGCAGAGTCTGCAACCACAGTGAATGATCTCAAGGAGAGATTTCCCAAAGCCTTCGGTTAGGCCGATCGCAACACAGAGGTATCAATGCGGTCAAGATTATCATGGTCAAGATAAGCTATGTGTCTGGGCTCCATGCGGGTTGACGGCCATCTTCAATCAGGCGATGGAGATTCGAACCGATACTCTCTACCATCTACAGCGAGCAGGGACATTGCAGGCGGGGACGATAGTTAACGGTATCGACTCCTTTGTACAGTGAAAATTAGGGAAATTCGTAACCTTTCCCCTTCCACCACTCGATCATCCTATCATTGACAGCGCTCCAATCGACCCGATCGGTTGGACTGTTGGTGCGTCCCATCTCGACGGCGGTCTTGTCCAATGCTTCGACGAATTGCTGTTTGAGATCTTCGGGTGCATGGGTGAAATGTTCTACATCGCTCATGTTGTTCCTCCACCTTGATAGAGTGGCTCTGGTAATAAACCTGTGTGTGTTGATGATCCAGAAGTTTATTTAGCAACCAGTAACAGTGTCGATTCAACATGATATTCATAGGGTATTAGTCACCCCGTCAAAATCATTTTTAACCTCGTCAGTCAGCCTTCTTGTTGTAGACTCAATCCAATCATTCTGCTGCACTAGAAAGACAGAAGTCGCTTCCAGATCATAACGCCTTTGAATCGATATCCAAGGAAGTAGACCATGTAATGTAAACATCACAACGCTGGCGCTCAGGCGCAGGGCGATTCCCAATGCAAAACTGGCATGCTGTATATAGGATATATCTTGCTCATGGAGATGCCGGGTTAAAATATTCATCATCTTCTCCGATTTGTCGGCACGTCCCTGTGTGCTAGTACTCCATGTATGGTCAATGGGCGGTCAACCCTTTTGTAACTGGTGCACCATCGCAGCGGTCATGGCGTTTCCGCCTATGCCCCATTGGCCTTCAGGTACCTCCTCGATCTTCACCCAGGTTACCGAGCGCATGTTCTCGCCCTCGATCTCGACCATGGCATTGGTCAGTTTTTCGATCATTTGAACCTTGTCCTCTGGTGAAAAGACGTTTTCAATCAGGTTTACTGTGATAAGTGGCATAGCTCTTCTCCGTTAAATTGTTAATCTCTGTCATCTGTCAGGTCGTACTGCTGCCTGGTGATTACAGGTTAGGCTGCCGGGCTGGATCGAACTACTTGCCTTGTTGTAGTATCCAACTACATTTTCTGTAGTAAGCGGCTACAGATTTGTGATTGATGAAACCATAAGGGAGGTCAGATGGAGTACGGTCAATTCTGCCCGGTTGCCAAGGCGATGGAGATTCTCGGTGAGAAATGGACTGTTCTGATCTTGCGCGAACTGCACATGGGGGGCAGCCGTTTCAGCGAGCTGCAGCGGGGATTGTGTCTGATCTCGCCCACCATTCTCACCAAGCGCCTGAATGACCTCGCCGATGCGGAGCTGATCCTGCGCAAGCGCATACCCGGACAGCGAGGGTATGAATATTTTCTTACCCAGGCCGGCAAGGAGACGCTGCCTATAATAAAGATCATCGGTGAGTGGGGCATGTGCTGGGCCCGTGGCGACCTGCGCGAAACCGATCTCGATGTGGAGTTGTTGATGCTCTATCTGCAACGCAGCATTCAACCCGACAATCTCCCGGGCAACCAGACCGTTATTCAATTCCATTTCACCAACCTGAAAAAACTGGCCACCTGGTGGTTGATCGTCAAGGGAGATAGCGTGGACATCTGTCTGGAGGACCCGGGGCAGGAGGTGGATATCTATTTCACCACCAACCTGCGCACCATGATCGACTGCTGGATGGGGGATGAAAACTACCAGTCGGCAATCGCCGATGGCCGGCTCAACCTGGTCGGACCATCCGCCCTGACACGCAATATTCAGAGCTGGCTTTCTGATAGTATCTTTGCCGGTATTCGTCCGGCCCATGAAATCTGAACCTTGCGCTTCACTCCACTTGCATAATCCGTAGTGGGTAACTGCACATCCCACCCACCGGTACAGAGGTCGTTCTGTATCGGTTGTTAGCGGCTGAAGACTCCGTTTTTCAGAAAATGGATGGTCTGCTGGGCGACGCTGATGTCGAAGCGCATGGCAGAGTGTCCTGTCTCGATGAGGATGAAGTCGTCCATCCCATCAATCAGGGTCGAGCGCACGGGTACCAGGCCGTCATCGAGACCCGCAATGGCATCCTCCCGCACGCTCTCTTCCCTATAGCCGGCGATAACGCCGAGTGGGTAATCCGTTGCCGGCAGTGAATTCGGCAAGCTTTCCGCATCGGTGTGATTTGATCTGATTGAAATCTTAGTGCCGAGGATCCGGTTGGACACTAGCCGTTCGCGCCAAGGATAATGCAGATGCCGCCAAGCGGCGGATCTCGGGGATCGCTGATACAATCCGGTCTCCAATGGCCATGAAGAAAAACCAAGAAGTGAGAAATTGCCCGATGGAATACAACTACGAACTGATCGAGACAGACCCGGTTTATCGGGGCTTCCTGAAGATCAACCGCTACCGCCTGCAGCACGACCTCTACCTGGGCGGAAAGAGCGAGGCCCTGATTCGTGAACGCCTGGAGCAGCTGCGCGCGGTCTCTGTGCTGCTCTATGATCCGCGCCTGGACCAGGTGGTGCTGGTCGAGCAGTTCAGAATCGGCGCCGTGGGTAAGGAGCCGGTGCCCTGGGTGCTGGAAACGGTGGGAGGCTTCACCCCGGAAGGGGAGAGCGATGAATCGGTGGCCAGGCGGGAGGCGCTGGAGGAGGCCAACTGCGAAATCGGCCGTATCGAGCATATCTGTGAATTCATGGTCAGCCCGGGCATATCGGTGGATCGCATTTCACTCTACTGCGCCGAGGTCGATGCATCCAACGCGGAAGGTGTGCATGGCCTCGATCACGAGGGGGAGGACATCCGCGTGGTGGTGATGGATGCCGAGGCGGCGATCAATGAGCTCTATACAGGACGCGCCAACTCGACAAGCATCATCATTGCCTTGCAGTGGCTGGCGATCAATCGGGAAGGGTTAAGATCGAAGTGGAGTGCCGGATAGATCGACTGTGCCTTTACTGTCTGGCGTTGATTTTCGCACCAACATAGTTCAAGTCGAAGCGCAATAGTGCCGAAGCCGTCTGTTTTTAGTGCATTATGCTTGCTTGTAAATCATCAAACCAAGTCGAAATTCCACCGCGGAATTGGTTGAAGCGGCTGAAAGAATGCCGAAGATACTCTATTTATAACAACTAGTTATAATAAACCACACAAAAATTCCGAGATTCAATACATAGTTCTTGGCATAGGGCTTGCAAAACTGTCGCTAAGCTCGATCGCGGCCTAATGGCGGGCGGAAGCGATCACCAACAATCGGTGACAGTCCGGTCAATCTGGACCGGCAATGGATAAAGGCGTCCATCTCCACACGATCTTCGATCGTGGCTGGGGGTGGGCGTTTTTTTTTCACCGCTGGCTAAAAGATTTTTACATTACCAGAGGTATTCAGTCCATGAGTGCAAGAAGTTTGATCAGGAATCGCAGCCGCAGAAGGTTTATCAAGCGCGCGGCGTTGGCCGTTGGATTGGCTGCTGGGATCGGTTTGAGTGCCGGTTCCGCCGTGGCCAAGATCGGCTACCCGGAGAAGGAGGATCTGAAGTTCGGCTTTATCAAGCTGACCGACATGGCGCCCTTGGCCATCGCCTACGAGAAGGGCTACTTCGAGGATGAAGGACTCTATGTCACCCTGGAGGCGCAGGCGAACTGGAAGGTCCTGCTCGATGGCGTCATAGACGGCCAGCTGGATGGCGCCCACATGCTCGCCGGACAACCCCTTGCCGCGACCATCGGTTTCGGCACCAAGGCGCATATCATCACCCCCTTCAGCATGGATCTGAACGGCAACGGCATCACCGTCTCCAACGAGATCTGGGAGATGATGAAGCCCCATGTGGAGAAACAGAGCGATGGCAAACCGGCCCATCCCATCAAGGCCGATGCGCTCAAACCCGTGGTCGATAAATACAAGCAGGAGGGCAAGCCTTTCAAGATGGGCATGGTTTTTCCTGTCTCCACCCATAACTATGAACTGCGCTACTGGCTGGCGGCGGGTGGCATCAATCCCGGCTACTATGCCCCGCACAAAGGGGATATCACCGGTCAGGTGAAGGCCGATGCGCTGCTCTCGGTGACACCGCCGCCGCAGATGCCGGCCACCCTGGAGGCGGGCACGATCTACGGTTACTGCGTGGGTGAGCCCTGGAACCAGCAGGCGGTATTCAAGGGTATCGGCGTACCGGTTATCACCGACTATGAGATCTGGAAGGATAATCCGGAGAAGGTCTTTGGTCTGACCAAGGCGTTCACCGAGAAATATCCCAATACCACCATACGCTTGGTGAAGGCGTTGATCCGCGCCGGCAAGTGGCTGGACGAGAACAACAACGCCAATCGCCCGGAGGCGGTGAAGATACTCTCCCAGTCAAACTATGTGGGCGCCGACTACGAGGTCATCGCCAACTCCATGACCGGCACCTTCGAGTATGAGAAGGGGGATAAGCGGTCGGTGCCCGACTTCAACGTCTTCTTCCGTTATAACGCCACCTATCCCTACTACTCCGATGCGGTCTGGTACCTGACCCAGATGCGTCGTTGGGGACAGATCTCGGAGCAAAAGCCCGACAGCTGGTACGACAAGATCGCCAAGTCGGTCTATCGGCCGGATATCTATCGCAAGGCGGCGGAAGCGCTGATCGCCGAGGGCAAGATCTCCGCCGATGAGTTTCCCGATTTCAAGAAGGAGACAGGCTACCGTCCACCGCAGACCGAGTTTATCGATGGTGTGACTTTCGACGGCACCAGGCCCAACGCCTATATCGATAGCTTTCCCATAGGTCTCAAAGGGACAGAAAAGATCTAGGTGACAGTTGCAGGCCTTCTGCTGGAAACAGCAGAGGGCCTGCAAACCGCAAGCGATCCCGGTGAATGGAGAAGCAGCCGGGTGTTTATGATCAACCAGATAGATCTGCAAGATGGCGGATCGGGATATGAGAGATGGCTACACCAATCACATCCACCACATTCAATCTGCCCAGGCTGGACAGCTTGCTGCAGCGACTGGCCAGTGATCAGGTGGGTAAATCCTTTGCCCAGCTGATCAAGCAGTTGTTGGTGCCCCTGGTGGCGCTGATGATCTTTCTCGGGCTTTGGAGTGTGGGCGCGAAGAGTGTCGAGACATCCCTCGGCGTGTTGCCGGGACCGGCCAAGGTCTGGGAGCAGACCCGGGCACTCTACACCGAACACACCGCTGAGCGCGCCAAGGCGGTTGCCTTCTATGAACGCATGGAGAAGCGGGTCGAACAGGCGATCGCCGATGGCCAGCCCGCGGAGCGGATCGAAAAGATGAGGTCGCGCAAGTACACCGGCAAGGAGACCTTTATCGATCAGATCTTCACCAGCCTGATGACGGTCATGGCCGGCTTCCTGGTGGCGTCGCTGATCGCCATACCCATCGGCATCGTCTGCGGCATGAGCAACACCCTCTATACCGCGATCAATCCGCTGATCCAGCTATTCAAGCCGGTCTCGCCGCTAGCCTGGCTGCCGCTGGTGACCATGGTGGTATCGGCGCTCTATGTGAGCAACGACCCGATGTTCTCCAAGTCGTTTCTCAACTCGGCGATCACCGTCACCCTCTGTTGTCTCTGGCCCACCATCATCAATACCACGGTGGGGGTCTCCGGGGTCGACAGGGACCTGATCAACGTCAGCCGGGTGCTGCGCCTCAGCGCCTTTACCAAGACGGTGAAGATTGTGCTGCCTTCGGCGATTCCGATGATCTTCACCGGCCTGCGCCTCTCCCTGGGCATCGGCTGGATGGTGCTGATCGCCGCCGAGATGCTGGCGCAGAATCCCGGCCTGGGCAAGTTCGTCTGGGATGAGTTCCAGAACGGCAGCTCGAACTCCCTGGCGCGGATCATGGTTGCGGTGCTGGTGATCGGCTTTATCGGTTTTCTGTTGGATCGCGGCATGCTGATGCTGCAGCGCATGTTCAGCTGGGACAAAAACGCAGTTCTTCGGTAACGCGAGGCGTTACCAGTTTTGAGTTATGAGTTTTGAGTTTTTAGTTTGATGTGTTCGCTACGCTCACGTTGTTTTAGAAAGGTTGTGCGCAGAACGCACTCATCCAACTCAATACTCATAACCAAAAACTCAAAACTTTTTTTAAAGATTGGTAGATTAAGATGAACAATTACCTAAATATAGATCACGTCAGCATCACCTTCCCCACCGACAACGGCCCGTTAAACGTGTTGAAGGATGTGGATCTGAAAGTCAACCAGGGCGAGTTCATCTCCCTCATCGGCCACTCGGGCTGTGGCAAGTCGACGGTATTGAATATCGTTGCCGGCCTGCTCAATGCCACAGAGGGCGGTGTGATACTGGAAGAGAAGGAAGTCACCGAGCCGGGACCCGATCGGGCGGTGGTGTTTCAGAACCATTCACTGATGCCCTGGCTGACGGTCTATGACAATGTCCGCCTCGCCGTGGACCAGGTGTTCAAGAAGAAAAAAAGCAAGGAGGAGCGTCACCGCTGGACCCTGCACAACCTGGAGCTGGTCCACATGTCACATGCCCTGGATCGCAAGCCCGGTGAGATATCCGGCGGCATGAAGCAGCGTGTCGGCATCGCCCGCGCCCTCGCCATGGAGCCGAAGGTGCTGTTGATGGATGAGCCCTTCGGCGCCCTCGATTCACTCACCCGCACCCACATGCAGGACTCCCTGATGGAGATCCAGGGTCGTCTCAACAATACCGTGATCATGATCACCCACGACGTTGACGAGGCGGTACTGCTCTCGGATCGCATCATCATGATGACCAACGGTCCTTCCGCAACCATTGGCGAGGTGCTGGATATCGACCTGCCGAAGCCGCGCAATCGCCTGGCGCTGGCGGAGAACCCGACCTACAACCACTACCGGGCGGAAGTGGTGAGATTTCTCCATGACCGTCATCATCAGCCGGAGTACGAAGAGGCCGAAGCCGTGGAGCCGGCGGAGAATAGTGAGAACGTCGTGGAGGCGCTGCCTTTGGCTGCTTCCGACTCGAGCCGGAGGGGATTGAAAACGGTGACTCCCATGCCGTCGACCGATCGGCACTCCAGTGACGACAAACATCTGCTGACTGAAGAGGCGAGTTGAAGAGGTCAAAAGCTGATATCGATTGACGACTGACAGCATGAGTGAAACGGTCAGAACAACCTGCCCCTATTGCGGCGTCGGCTGCGGTCTGTTGATGGAGAAGGGGGAATCGGAAGCCTGGATCATCAAGGGCGATCCGCAACACCCCTCCAATTCCGGACGGCTCTGTTCCAAAGGCACCGCCCTGGGCGACACCATTGCCGGTGACGGCCATTCACTGACGCCGACCATCGATGGAAACGCCATAGGTTGGGAGCAGGCCCTGGATCTCGCTTCCCGGCGCTTCAGGGAGACCATCGATCGCCATGGACCCGATGCCGTGGCCTTCTATGTCTCCGGCCAACTGCTGACGGAGGACTACTATGTCGCCAATAAACTGATGAAGGGTTTTATCGGTTCGGGCAACATCGATACCAACTCCCGCCTCTGTATGTCCTCATCGGTGGCGGGCCACAAAAGGGCCTTCGGCTCCGACACGGTGCCGGGTTGCTACGAGGACTTCGAGCTGGCCGAGCTGATTGTTCTCACCGGCTCCAATACCGCCTGGTGCCATCCGGTACTCTACCGGCGCATCGCCCAGGCCAAGGAGAACAACCCGGCGCTGAAGGTTGTGGTGATCGATCCACGGCAGACGGCAACCTGCGAGATCGCCGACCTGCATCTGCAGCTGAAGCCGGGCAGCGACGGCCTGCTCTTCTCCGGCCTGCTGAGCTTTCTGGCGCACAATCAGGCCATCGATCACGCCTTCGTCGAGAGCCACACCGATGGCGTGGAGGAGGCCCTGCAGCAGGCCCAGTGGTATGCCCCCTCGGTGAGGGTCGTCGCCGAGCTCTGCGGCCTTGCCGAGGATGATCTGCGGAGGTTCTTTCACTGGTACCTGTCCATGGAACAGGTGGTGACGCTCTACTCCCAGGGCATCAATCAGAGTTCCAGCGGCACCGACAAGGTCAACGCCATCATCAACTGCCACCTCTTTACCGGGCGCATCGGCCGGCCCGGTATGGGCCCCTTCTCCATTACCGGCCAGCCCAACGCCATGGGCGGTCGTGAGGTGGGTGCGCTCAGCAACCAGCTTGCCTGCCACATGGATATAGAGAATCCATCCCACCGTGAGCTTGTGGGCCGTTTCTGGAACGCCCAGAACCTGACACAACAACCAGGGCTGAAGGCGGTGGATCTGTTCCGCGCCGTCGAGGCGGGGGAGGTAAAGGCGCTCTGGATCATGGCAACCAACCCGGCGGTTAGCATCCCCGATGGAGAACAGGTCAGGCGGGCATTGGCTGAATGCGAGTTTTTGGTTGTCTCGGATTGTGTCAGGGAGACGGATACATCAAGCTACGCGGATCTGTTTCTCCCCGCTCAGGGTTGGGGTGAAAAGGATGGAACGGTAACCAACTCAGAACGCACCATCTCCAGGCAGCGCCGGTTTCTCGCCACCCGGGGCGATGCCCGCCCGGATTGGTGGATCCTAAGCCGGGTGGCCCAGCGCATGGGTTATCCGGGATTCGACTACAGTGCCCCCTCTGAGATCTTCAATGAATACGCACGCCTCTCCGGTTTTGAGAATGGCGGTCAACGGGATTTCGATATCTCGGGCCTGGCGGATTTGAGTCAGCAGGAATACGACTCGCTGGCACCGCTTCAGTGGCCTGTCCCGACTTCAGCAGATAAGGGAACCCGGCGCCTGTTTGGCGATGGCCGCTTCTTTACCCCATCGGGGAGAGGTCGCTTCATCCCCGTGATACCAAGAGCACCGGGAGAGGCGCTGAACGCCAGCTATCCCTTGGTGCTCAATACCGGTCGTGTCAGGGATCAGTGGCATACCATGACCCGTAGCGGAAGGTCGGCAAGGCTGTTCGGACACGACAGTGAACCCTTCGCGGAGATCCATCCGTACGATGCGCAGGCCAACGGCCTAGAGGATGGCGAACTGGTCACCGTCAGCAGTCGATTGGGGCGTGTCGTGGTCAGGGCGCGGCTGAGCGAGGGTCAATCGAGGGGAGCGATTTTTGTCCCCATGCACTGGAATGATCAGTTTGCCAGCAAGGCAACCGTCGACAGCCTGGTCAATCCAGCCCTCGATCCCATCTCCGGTCAGCCTGAGTTCAAGCACACCCCGGTAACCATCCACCCCTATCGTCCCGCCTGGCACGGATTTCTTTTAACCAGGGAGCGTGTCATCCTCGAACATGCGAGCTACTGGGCCAAAGCCAAGCGGGAGGGGCTCTGGCACTATGAACTCGCCGGTGAAGAGGCCGCTGACAACTGGTCGGATCTGGCCAAGGAGCTGCTCTTGTCGGCGAGCGACCGGAGCCAGTGGGGCGAGATGATGGATAGCGCGGCCGGCTACTATCGGGGTGTCAGTGTGGCGGATGGCATGCTGCAGAGCTGCCTCTTCATCGGCCCCGATCACCGTCTGCCGAAGCGGGACTGGCTGGTGCAGCTCTTCGCCAAGCCGCAACTGACGAGAGAGGAGCGCCTGCGTCTGTTGGCAGGGGTGCCGGGCAATGCCCAGGAGGATGCGGGCAAGACAGTCTGCGCCTGTTTCGGCGTCGGCCGCAACACCCTGATCCAGGGAATTCGTGAGGATGGCCTGACCAGCACCGATGCCATTGGCGAACGGCTCAAGGCCGGGACCAACTGCGGTTCCTGCCTCTCCGAGATCAAGACCCTGATAGCGGAGCAGGTGTCCGATTCTGTCAGACAGGATAGAGATACGGTGCGGCTTGCCGCACCGTGAAGCGGACTGATTCGAGATATTAACCGTAGTTTCCGAGAAAATTGTAAATGCTGGAGTTTAAAAGATGTCCCCCGATGAGATAAAAGTTGTCAAAGCAAGCTGGGCCAAGGTTCTCCCCATCTCCGATCAGGCTGCCGAGCTGTTCTATGCACGGCTGTTCGATGTCTATCCTGAAGTAAAACCCTATTTCAAAGGGGATATGCAGGCTCAGGGAAGGAAGCTGATGAACATGATCGATACCGCCGTCAACAACCTCGATGATCTTGATCCCATGCTCGATGCGATTCGCAGTTCCGGCAGGCGCCATGCGGGCTATGGGGTAAAGGCCGAGGATTACGACAAGGTGGCCGATGCCTTGCTCTGGACTTTGGAAAAAGGCCTGGGCGAATCCTTTACCGAGGAGGTCAAGGACGCATGGGTAACGACTTATACGGCATTGGCTTCCGTGATGCAGTCAGAAACGGGGCGCTGAAGAGTTTTGAGTTATTAGTTATGAGTTTTGAGTTGTACAGGTCTGATTTGATCGCCTGGGCCACTCGTCGCACCATACGCTGTTAGAGCAACAAGGTATGAAAACTTTAAAAAAAATGTGAGCGAAGCGAACACATCAACTCAAAATTCAAAATTATTTTTCATAGTGGCAGCGTAGAGCGGGTAACTGCATAGCTAATTAATAGCCCCTACAGGTGCAGCCTCGCCAACTCCCGATCCGGTACGCCATACTCCCAGGCTTCGTCGAATATCGACTGTAGTCTGTTGACCCGATAACGGTCGTTGTAGCATGCGGTGGCGATAAGGTTTTCTGCCTGTTTTCTGTGCAGATAACCCAGATCGTCGACCAGCATGAAATTCTCCGGATAATCCAGATACTCTTCGCCGGGGATGCGAATCTCTATTGCCGTGGAGAGGCGTTGTGCCTGTTCGACCAGTCGATGGCCCTGCTGCACCACCAGGCTGTTGTCCTGCAGCAGGATGCGGATGCGGCTGTAGCGCGAGCGCGTCGCCAGCTGTTTGGTTGCATCGACAAATGGTAGATTATCGAAGATCTCTGGATCGAGTGTCTGGGAGAACAGCGAGAGATAGCGCTTCGCCTGCCTCACCATGCTTACCGCGTGTATCTGGTGTTCTTCGATGGTGTGCAGATGGAAGAGTTCACTGCTTTTGCCGAGCTGAGCCAGTTCGAGTTCCTCAGACGGCCCGCCAGCGAGGGCAAACACCATTTTCTGATGGGCTATGCCGGCCTCCATGAAGGGCTCGTCGACAGCGCTGAAGCCTGCTTTGACATAGAAGGATTCCGCGCTTGTCTGGGCGTGGCAGAAGAGGTTTTCCAGGCCCATCGACTGCGCGCGCCCGATCAATGCGATGAGCAGCGCCGTACCGACACCTCGATTGCGCCACTCGGGCAATACCGCCATGCGTCCTATCTGACCACTGCCCGACAGACGCGCCGTTGCGATCGGTCGCTGATTCTGATCCAGCGCCAGCAGGTGGTAGGCGAGAAGGTCGTCGTCATCCCACTCCATGGCGAGGGGGACACCCTGTTCAACGACGAAGACAGATTCCCTGACCTGTCTCAGCAACTCCCGCTCATCGGGCCATTTGGCCTCCCTGATCCTGTAGTCACTCTGTGTCATCGGCAAATCGCAGGTATCCGTCGTTGTAGAGCCGGCATAGCAGGGAGAGATAGAGAGGTTGCTCCAGCCACTCCTGCAGATAGCCGAAATGGAGAATCCGGTAGTGGGTGATGACCGGCAGGAAATCACCGGTGTCACTGGGTAGCCTATAGTCTTGGCCATTCACATACAAGCTGTCGTGGCCATCCTCTTGATGACGGCTGAAGGCCATGCGTGCGTAGTCGTGGCGCTGGATGACGGCGCGTTCGCGAAAGCGGTTGAGGAACTGGTTGTCGCTGAGCGGTTCCGTGCGCGGGTAGATCTGCAGCAGCTCCTTGGCCTCGGTGACGAAACGGCCGAACCAGCGATCGGTCTGGTCGCTGTGGGTGAGACACTCATGCAACAGCAGCTTGAACTCATCCAGCGAGTTGGGGAGTATCTCCCCCGGCGCGGGCTGAGGTTTCAGGGGCGGATCGCGATACCGCTGTCTAGGCATGCGCTCCGCTAGGGCCGTTTCGAACCAGGCCATCGCCATCTCATGCAGGGTGGGTGCGCGAAATCCGACCGAGCAGGTCATGCACTCGCCCTCGGCTATACCCCAGTGGGCGACGTTGGGGGGGAGGTAGAGCATATCCCCAGGCCCCAGCAGCCACTCCTGCTCCGCTTCGAAGTTCGGCAGGATGCGCAGATCGAGCCCCGGGATGAAATCCTCCTCCGCCACCGGCCGGGTGTGGATCTTCCAGCGGCGCCTGCCCTTGGCCTGGTAGAGAAAGACATCGTAGTCGTCGATGTGCGGCCCCACCGATCCCTGGTCCACCGCGTAGCTCACCATGACATCATCGAGGCGCCAGTCGGGAATGAAGCGGAAGTGGTCCAGCAGCTTGGCAACCTCGGGGAGGTGCTTGTCCACGTCCTGCACCAGCAGGGTCCAATGGCTGTCCGGGAGCGCAGCGAAGATCGCCTCGTCGAAGGGTCCGTGGCGGGCCTCCCAGGGCGCGGCGCCATGCTTCTCCAGCACCAGGCGCGACTCCACCGTCTCCTCGCAGGCCATGCCGGCCAGTTCGTCCGCCTCGAGACCGCATCGAAACTCAGGCAGCGGATTATGAAAGAGCAGGGGTTTTCGCTGCCAGTAGTCGGCGAGGAACTTCTCCGCGGTCAGTCCGTTGGGAAAATGCAGTTGTTGCATCAGGTTACGCCCGGTCTGCTACAGAATCAGTGACTATTTTAAACCGCAAATGGATATAAAAACTTAAAAAAGTCCGCAAATGAACGCGAATAAACGCAAATTTGATGTTACAAAGGCCCGATGGCACAACAGCCTGCGCTTATCAAACCAGTCTTACCTAATAGATCGTGGTTACAAAGCATAGGGTAGGACAGGTTTTGTACTCTATCGGTTTGCAATAATTCTACAAACATAGATTGAACAAAAAAACAGACCTATTTGCTTTTATTCGTGTTCATTTGCGGACTTTTTTCTTTACATCCATTCGCGGCTTGAATACGAACTCTAAATATCGGCGGTCTGCTCCTTGGCGTTACCGATATAGTTCATCGGGGTGAGGCGTTTCAAGGAGGCCTTGGCATGCTCGGGCAGGTCCAGTTGATCGACAAAGGCCGCCAGTTCTTCGGCCGTGATACGCTGGCCCCGGGTCAGCTCTTTCAGCTTTTCATAGGGCTTTTCGATGCCGTATCGTCGCATCACGGTCTGAATCGGTTCCGCCAGCACTTCCCAGTTCTGCTCCAGGTCGTCGAGCATGACCTGGCCGTCGGCCTCGAGTTTATCGATGCCTCGCTGTATCGATTGCAGCGCAATACCGGTATGGGCCAGGCCCACGCCCAGGTTGCGCAGCACGGTGGAATCGGTGAGGTCGCGCTGCCAGCGGGAGATCGGCAGCTTGGCGGCCAGGTGGTCGAAGAGGGCGTTTGCGATGCCCAGGTTGCCCTCGCCATTCTCGAAATCGATGGGATTGACCTTGTGCGGCATGGTGGAGGATCCGACCTCGCCGGCGACGGTCTTCTGCTTGAAGTAGCCCAGGGAGATGTAGCTCCAGACATCTCTGCAGAAATCGATCAGTATGGTATTCAGGCGCGCGATGGCATCGAACAGCTCGGCGATATAGTCGTGGGGCTCTATCTGGATGGTATAGGGATTCCAGACTATGCCCAGACCCTCGACGAACTGCTTGGCAAACTCCTGCCAGTCGATTTCGGGGTAGGCGGCCAGGTGGGCGTTGTAGTTGCCGACGGCGCCGTTGATCTTGCCCAGCAGCGGGGTGGAGGCGATCTGCTCGCGCTGACGGCGCAGGCGATAGACCAGATTGGCAAGCTCCTTTCCCATGGTGGTGGGGGAAGCCGGTTGTCCATGGGTGCGGCTGAGCATGGGTTGATCGGCGAGCTGGTGGGCCAGCTGCTTGATACTGGCGATCACCTCGTCGATCAGCGGCAGCAGCACCTGACCGCGCCCCTCGCGCAGCATCAGTGCATGTGACAGGTTGTTGATATCCTCCGATGTGCAGGCGAAGTGAATGAACTCGCTGATCGCCTCGAGTTCCTCGTTGCCGGCGATCTTCTCCTTGAGGAAATACTCCACCGCCTTGACATCGTGGTTGGTGGTGCGCTCGATGTTCTTTACCCGTCTGGCGTCCTCCTCGGTAAAGTTATCGACAATGGCATCGAGGATGTGGCTGGCGTGCTCGCTGAGGGTGGGGATATCCAGCATATCGTTGTGTGCAGCCAGCGCCTGCAGCCAGCGCACTTCCACCAGGACCCGGTGGCGGATTAAGCCGAATTCGCTGAAAATGGGTCGCAGGTCAGCGCTCTTGCTGCCATATCGACCGTCGATCGGAGATACCGCCGTAAGCGAGGAGAGTTCCATAGCCACTGTCCACCAGGTTGCTGAAAAAAGCGTGGATTATACCTGATTGGGAGTGGCTGTTGAATGGAAATGGCGGGCTCCTCACCATGGGCGATATCGATGAGGGATAATCGTTTGATTATCAATTGTTTTTGGCATCCTCAACCATTTCCTCTCCCTTCTGCTGGGTGGCATCCATCATCTCGCCGGTCTTGGTTTTTGCCGCATCATAGACTTCGGCGCTCTTATCGCCGACCGCGGAAACGATCTCTTCTGTCTCCTCCTTTACCGTACTGCCCACCTCGCCGGCGGTCTGCTTGGTGCTTTCGTAAATCTCCTTGCTCGTGTCGACAACCGCATCGGCGGCGTCGCTGCCCATCTGCTTCGCGCCCTCATAGGCCTCCTTGCTCTTATCGGCAATGGCATCGGCGGCGTCGCTGCTGACCTCCTTGGTCTTTTCCCATGTCTCCTTGCCCGCTTCGGTGACCTTTTCAGTAAGCGTTGTCGACGAGCCTTTCATCTCCTCTGTGTGCGTGGCGCTCGGATCATCGGTTTGGCTGCAGGCCGCCAGGGCGAACAGGCCGCTGAATGCGATTGCAAGCTTGGTCTTACTCATTTTCGAATCCTCTCAATCTGTTGAGTTGTAATATCCATGGCGGGTGTTACCGCGGATCCTATTTATACATTGAAAAGGAACTTCGGATCTGTCACTTAATGTGACGAGTTAACCTTTTTTCACATTAAGATGGCGAGAAGCAGGGTTAAGCCACACTTTTTCAAGATTCAAACCTGCCGGCTATTGGTTGTTCGGGAGATCGTCCAGGAGTTGTCTGCAGGCATGGGTATAGCGTCTGCGCACGAACAGCAACTCTCTTCTTCTGCCGCCGGTCTGACGCCACAGGGTAGCGGCTCTGATGCCTGACAGCAGGAGTGCCCGGATCTTGTCTACATTGTCGCTGTTCTGCAGATAGACCGGCTCACCGCTGACCATGATTCTGGGAGAGAGCTGACTGATATTCTCGGCATAGACCTCCGCCAGGGCGCCCAGAATATTGCTGTGAGTGGCGGGGAAGTGGGAGAGCCTGGCGGCGATGCTGTTGATGCCCTCCTTGATACGCTCGAGTCGTTCCAGCTGGTTGTTCAGCTTGCGTTCGAGCTGGACCAGGGCAAGCAGATAACGGGTCAGTTCGTTGTCACGTGTCTCTTCACCGCTCAATTGCCGGTAGGCCAAACGCAGACCCGGCGCCACCCCTTCCACTCCGCCATAGACATCGGCGACGCTATCGGCGTCAATCTTGAACAGGCTATGGATGTTTGCCGCGATACTGTCCGCGTTGACCAGGCCCCTGCGCGCCACCTGCTGCACCAGGCTGGCTGCCTGGTAGATGCCGGAAAGGGCTATCGCGCGATCGCTGTCTCTATACTTCATGGTTTGAACGCCTCTTCAATGATACCTCCCCCAAGACACCTGTTGTGGTGATAGAAGACAATGGATTGTCCCGGTGTCGCGGCCCGCTGGGGGCTGTCGAACACAACCTGATAACGTTGATCATCCCCGGCTTTCAGGGTGCAGGATTGCAGGGTTTGACGATGTCGAATCCTGGCCAGGCAGGGTAAGGGATCGGGCGGCGGATGACCTGCTACCCAATGCATCTGGCTGGCGGTCAGCCGTCGGCGCATCAGCAGGGGATGGTCATGACCCTGTACCGCGATCAGTACATTTCGCGGCAGATCCTTCGCCGCAACGAACCAGGGGGACTCATCCGCATCGCGGCGTCCGCCAATGCCCAGGCCCTGGCGTTGGCCGAGGGTGTAGTAGATAAGACCCTGGTGCTGTCCAAGCAGATTGCCTTCCGGATCCTCGATATCACCGGGCTGCGCCGGGAGGAAACGTTGCAGGAAGTCGCGGAACCTGCGCTCACCGATGAAGCAGATGCCGGTGCTGTCCTTCTTTTTATGATTCGGGAATCCGGCCTTTTCCGCGATCTCCCTGACCTCCTGTTTACTCATTCGGGCCAGGGGAAAGAGACTATGGCTCAAGGGCCTTTGGCCCAGCATGTAGAGAAAGTAGGTCTGATCCTTCTCCTCATCCCGGGCCCTGAGCAAATGGTAGCCATCGTGGTGCCGTTCCACCCCGGCATAGTGGCCGGTAGCGATACGCGTTGCCCGCAGGTGATCGAGGGCGTGATCGAGAAACGCCTTGAACTTGATCTCCCGATTGCACAGCACGTCGGGATTGGGTGTCCGTCCGGCTTCATACTCAGCGAGAAAGTAGGCGAATACACGGTCCCAGTATTCGCTGGAGAAGTTGACCCGATGCAGCGGAATCTTCAGGCAATCGGCCACCGCCTGGGCATCGGCTAGATCGGCGGCGGCGGAGCAGTACGCTTCACTGTCATCCTCCTCCCAGTTCTTCATGAACAGACCTTCAACCTGGTACCCCTGCTGCTGCAACAGCAGGGCGGCAACGGAGGAGTCGACCCCCCCCGAGAGTCCGACAATGACCCTCCCTTCAGCCGGCATGCCGTTCCCTTCGCCCCGCCTGCGCCGAACCACCCCTGGCGCCTCCCACCATCACCCACACTCCCGGCTGGAGGTTTTTCAGGCGCCAGCGGTCGATTGCGACACGGATCAGGCGCAGGGTGGGAAAACCAACCGCCGCCGTCATGCGGCGGATCTGGCGGTTACGCCCTTCACGGAGTTGAATCTCGAGCCAGGATGTGGGAATTGAGGCCCGATAACGTACCGGTGGATCTCTCGGCCAAAGATCGGGTTCGTCGATCCGTTTCACCTTTGCCGGGAGGGTCATGCCGTCTTTCAGCTGAACACCCTGTCGCAGCTGCTCGAGGGCATCCTCGTCAGCGCCGCCCTCGACCTGGACCTGGTAGCGCTTCCAGCGCTTTCGGGCGGGATCGGTAAGGCGGTGCTGGAGTCTGCCATCATCGGTGAGCAGCAACAATCCTTCGCTATCCCGATCTAGCCGTCCCGCGGCGTAAACACCTTTCATAACGATATAGTCGGCAAGGGTCTTGCGCCCCTCGGAGTCGGAAAACTGGCTCAGGACCCCATAGGGTTTGTTGAACAGAAGCAGCATGCTGGGATGGCCGTGGTAAAACTCAAATTGCCCGTATCGAGGGCGATATGATAGTCCCGTGATGGGGAAACTGAAACCTGCCGGTGCGGATCAGGGTAAAATCGGGGTGTTTCAACGGGGTGAATGGAAACAAAAAAGCCGGAACGGGATCACCGTGCCGGCTTTGTGATGCGTTGATCTGTGGATCAACCGATCTGTAGGCTCACTCGCTCGCCGCTATTCTTTGGATGTTGGTTGCATGAAGCCCTTTTGGTCCTTGACTGATCTCAAATTGGACCTTTTGACCCTCCTTCAGGGTTTTGTATCCATCCATCTCAATGGATGAAAAGTGGACGAAAACGTCCTGGTCTCCATCTTCCGGGGTTACAAAACCGTAGCCCTTGGCGTTGTTAAACCACTTTACGACTCCAGTCGCCATAGCTATTGCTCCTCACTATCGATACGACTCGGGAGGGCGGAGTGGTGGTAGTGCCACGATTGAGATCAGATTGCCGGATAAGTCGGTAGTAAAACCCTAACCCTGGGGGGAAGACGAGATCTGTCTGATTCGGGTGTCTCTACTATCGCCTCACTTTGTCCAATACCTCAAACAGTGAACAGCTACTTGTTTTTTTTGCAGAGAGGCGTGAAACTGCTCTGTCCACCTGCCCAAGTACCAGCCATTGTAAAAAAAAGTGTGGGCGTCAAGATAACTGCCCGAAATCAAGTGTTCCTGTCCTTCTAAATTGGGAACGATTATCAACACTTAGAGTGAAGTATAGTGCGCTGGCGTCTGCGGTCAACAAATAGTTAATTTGCAACGTTGTTTTTCATTGTGTATTAGTATTATCCCTAAGAAAATATATGGATGAGTACGCACATTCCCTAGTCTGTCTCTACCTATTTGGTGGTATTCTAGAGAATGCAGTCGTAAAACGACGGCACAACTTGTTTGTCGGGATCCTTACAAATCGCACGATTCCGTGAGCAATCTCCGCGTCAGAATTGAGTAAGGTTGAACCCCGTTGACTGTGATTTACCATCTGCCATACCCGGATTCAATATCCCGAATATAATTCCGCTTTTCAGGCCGTTTTGGCCTGCTAGAATCAGCCATTATGAGCAATCGAGAACAAACATCCCATGAAGACGGTCTAGCTTTACAGGAGGCAGTACCAAAACTAAAAAAACCCCCATTGTTTAAGGTTATTATTCTGAACGATGACTATACACCGATGGAGTTCGTGGTTTTGGTTTTGGAAACCTTCTTTAACATGGATAGGGAGAAGGCGACCCGGGTGATGCTTCATGTGCATACACGCGGGGCGGGCGTGTGTGGCGTGTTTACCAAAGATGTGGCTGAGACAAAGGTGTCGCAAGTCAATGATTACTCTCGTAGCAACCAGCATCCGCTGATGTGCACCATGGAGGAGACCTGAGCGGCGCTATATGGAGTTTTTGAGATGTTGAACAAAGAGTTGGAATTTACCCTGAATCAAGCGTTCAAGAATGCCAAAGAGCGGCATCACGAATTCATGACGGTGGATCATCTACTGCTTGCCTTGCTGGACAACCCCACAGCGGTCGCGGTGCTGCGTGCCTGTGGCGCGGACATCGAGAGCATGCGCAAGAACATCAGCAGTTTCGTCGAAGAGACGACGCCACTCATTCCCGATGGGGATGACAGGGAGATCCAACCCACCCTGGGTTTTCAGCGTGTGCTGCAGAGGGCCGTGTTCCACGTCCAGTCTTCGGGCAAGAATGAAGTCACCGGCGCCAACGTCCTGGTGGCGATATTCAACGAACAGGATTCACAGGCGGTCTTCTTTCTCAACGAACAGAATGTAAGCCGCCTGGATGTGGTCAACTACATATCCCACGGCATCTCCAAGGTCGATGGCGCAAGTCGCGACGAGGCCCCGGCCGAACTGGCCAATGAGACCAAGGGAGATGGCCAGGCCAGTCCCTTGGAGAACTATGCATCGAATCTCAATCAGCTGGCGGAGCAGGGGAAGATCGATCCCCTGATCGGTCGTCATCAGGAGATCGAGCGCACCATTCAGATCCTCTGCCGTCGACGCAAAAACAATCCGCTGCTGGTGGGCGAGGCCGGTGTCGGCAAGACAGCCATCGCGGAGGGATTGGCCAAGAAGATCGTCGATCAGGAGGTGCCGGACGTGCTTGCCAACGCCACCATCTACGCCCTCGATCTGGGGACCCTGGTGGCGGGCACCAAGTATCGCGGTGACTTCGAGAAGCGGCTGAAGGCCGTGCTGGCCGAGCTGAAGCGGGAAAAGGACGTGGTGCTGTTTATCGATGAGATCCACACCATTATCGGCGCCGGGGCCGCATCCGGCGGGGTGATGGATGCCTCGAACCTGATCAAGCCGGTGCTCGCCTCAGGCGAGTTGCGCTGTATCGGCTCCACCACCTACCAGGAGTTCCGCGGCATATTCGAGAAGGACCGGGCCCTGGCACGCCGCTTCCAGAAGATCGATATCGAAGAACCGACCGTGGAAGAGACGGTTGAGATCCTGAAGGGGCTGAAATCCCGTTTCGAGGAGCACCACAATATCGAATACACCCAGGATGCCCTGGATAGCGCAGCGGAGCTTTCGGACAAGTACATCAACGACCGTCATCTGCCCGATAAGGCCATCGATGTCATCGACGAAGCGGGGGCCAATGTGCAGCTGCAGCCTGAAGATGAGCGCAAAAAGGTCATCGATGTGGATGAGGTCGAAGCCATCGTGGCGAAGATCGCACGCATTCCGCCGAAGAAGGTCTCCACCTCCGACACCGAGGCCCTGCGCAACCTCACCAGGGATCTCAAGCTGGTGGTGTTCGGGCAGGATCCGGCCATCGACGCCCTCACCGCCGCGATACGCATGAACCGGTCAGGTCTGGTCAACGAGGGCAAGCCTGTCGGCTCCTTTCTCTTCACCGGCCCCACCGGTGTCGGCAAGACGGAGATCAGCCGCCAGCTGGCGAGGATCCTCTGCATGGAGTTGATCCGCTTCGATATGTCCGAATATATGGAGCGCCACACCGTCTCCAGGCTGATCGGCGCGCCTCCCGGCTATGTCGGCTTCGACCAGGGTGGATTGTTGACCGAGGAGATCGCCAAACACCCGCACTGCGTGCTGCTGCTGGATGAGATCGAGAAGGCGCACCCGGATGTCTTCAATCTACTGCTGCAGGTGATGGATCACGGTACCCTGACCGACAACAACGGGCGCAAGGCCGATTTCCGCAACGTGGTGATTATCATGACCACCAATGCGGGCGCTCAGGAGATGAGCCGCTCATCCATCGGTTTCACCAAGCAGGACCACAGCAGCGACGGCATGGAAGTGATCAAGAAGATGTTCTCACCGGAGTTCAGAAACCGGCTCGACGCGATCATCCAGTTTGCCGGTCTTACCCCGGAACATATCGCCAAGGTGGTCGACAAGTTTATCTTCGAACTGGAAGGGCAGCTGCAGGAGAAGCATGTCAGCCTGGTGGTGGAACCCGAAGCCAGGGTCTGGCTGGCGGAGCACGGTTATGATCCGAAGATGGGCGCCCGGCCGATGGCCAGGTTGATTCAGGATGAGATCAAAAAGCCCCTTGCGGAGGAGCTACTGTTCGGCAAGCTGGCCGGTGGAGGTTTGGTAAAGGTCGATGTCGCGGAGGACCGGCTGCAGTTTGATATTATCGGGGAGCAGGTGCCCGACACCACCCTGGACGATAACTGATCGTTATCAGCGGGCGCGGTAGGTGATACGTCCTTTGCTCAGGTCGTAGGGAGTCAACTGCACGGTAACCTTGTCTCCCGTGAGGATGCGGATATAGTGTTTACGCATCTTGCCGGAGATATGGGCCGTTACCACATGACCGTTCTCCAACTCCACGCGGAACATGGTATTGGGCAGGGTCTCGATCACGGTGCCTTCCATCTCAATAAAATCTTCTTTCGCCATACTTACGCTCAATCAATTTGCAAAACCGGGCGGATTATAGCACAGGGCCCGATAGGGAAATCCGCCATTATCAGTATATTTCCGCGTATGGCAAGTGATTCCGTCCATTATTCCCGTCCCCGGCGGGCCGAGGCCTCCACCCTGAAGGGAATTATCCGGTGCAGGTTCCCGGCCAATGGATTTGTCACAACAGGGACGACTAGTGGCATGTTCGTACCTGATCGGGCATCAACTGTGGATATCTTCGAAAAAACATGAGGTTATCCAAATAACATTTGGATTGGATGGAATTTGCACGGCCATTGTTTTGTAGACTGGAAGTGAAGTGGATCGATGGTAAACAAAAGTGAATTGTTCGCCGGTAGCGGGGATCGAATTCTTACCGATAATGAGGATGCGTCTGCAGGTCTGGTAACAACAGGGTCATCTGTTTGCAGCTGGAGAGAGAAGATGGAACGCAACTACAATCGCCGCGAGTTGCTGCTGGATACAGCTTCGCTTGCCTCCCTGTCGCTGCTGCCCGGCGCCTCCATCGCCGCAGCCTTGACCAAGACGCCCCGCCAGACTGCGGGACCTTTTTACCCGACCCGGATACCCTTGGACAGTGACAATAATCTGGTCGATGTGGATGGCAGGGAGAGTCCCGCCGAGGGGCAGGTCACCCACATCTTCGGACGCCTGCTGGATACCCTGGGCCGCCCTGTCAGAAACGCCCAGATCGAGATATGGCAGTGTGATGCCTATGGCTTCTACCACCATCCGCGGGATCGCGGCGGCGTCGCCGATCCCAATTTCCAGGGATTCGGCCGCACCCTCGTCGACAGCAGCGGGGGTTACAGATTTCGCACCATCCGTCCTGTCGCCTATCCCGGCCGTACGCCGCATATCCACGTTCGTGTGGTAGGTCTCGGATTCGAGAGTTTCACCACCCAGATGTATGTCGCGGGAGAGCCGGAAAACGACAGCGATTTTATTCTCAATAGCGTGCATGATCGGAGGGCCCGTGCCTCGATAATCGTACCCCTTGAAGGGGCGCCTGAGATCGAGCCGGACGCATTGGCCGGCAACTTCGATATCGTGCTTGGGCTCAGTCCTTCGATATAGGGGGATGAAAACAGGATGTTTGCAGAGTGATGCTTGTCGATTCAGTCCGCCAGGGGATCCTCTCCTTGTTGCCAACCGGCCAGGTATTTTTCAAACAGGTGGAAATCCTCTCCCTTGTGTTCGGTGAAGGTGACATAGATATGCTGCTGGGGGATCCCCAGGGTCCTGTTGATGATCGCCATAAAGCCCAGTGCCAGGTCCCTGCGCTGCTCCAGGGTGCGGCCGCCGCGAATGTCCGCATTGATGAGCGCAATGCCTTTTTCCGGCTCTTCCACGCGGCCGATGGAAAGATTGTAGGTACCGAATTCTCGAATCGAAACCGCGACATGATCCATGCCGGTCTGCATGACCTCCGCGAACAGGGTGCGTACTTCGGAAGCGATAATCTGTTTCTCGATGTCCGATGCTGGTTTGTTGATCTCGAATTGTAGATGCGGCACGGGTCCACTTCCTCTCTCAGAAGCTATGGCAAGGAGCTTAAGCCAAGGCCAGTGTTGCAGCCAGTTGGGGAGTAAAATAAATTTGCGTTAATTCGCGGCTTGCTTACATAACACCCTCCCTTGGGGGGGTGTGTTCATAGCTATAGGTTTTTGATCTTTTCCAACTGCAGCTGCAGGGTTTCAAGGGCGCTTTTGCTCTCCGTCAGTTTATCGCGCTCTTTCTCCACAACGGCCTGGGGTGCCTTGTCGACGAAGCTGGGATTGGCCAGTTTCTTTTCGATGCGCTCCACATCGCCTTGCATGCGCCCGATCTCCTTCTCCAGACGCTTGCTCTCGGCCTCCTTGTCGATCAACCCGGCGAGGGGGATCAGCACCTTCATGTCGCCGACCAGGGCGGTGGATGACTCCGGTTCATCCTCACCTTCGGCCAATACATCGATCGACTCGGTGCGGGCGAGAAAGTCGAGGAAATGGCGATGCCGCTCTGCCAATGCCTGATCACGCTCGCCGGCGTTGGCCAGGATCACGGGAACCGGTTTGCCCGGGGCGATGTTCATCTCACCCTTGATCTTGCGAATGCCGAGAATGAACTGCATCACCCAGGCCATCTCCTCCTCCGCCGCCTCGTCGATCAGGGACTTACGCTGTGTGGGGAAGGGCTGGTTCATGATGGTGGCTTCATCCCCTCCCGCATCGATCACGCCGGCAATGGGGCCGACCCGTTGCCAGATCTCCTCGGTGATGAAGGGCATCACCGGATGGGTCAGGCGCAGCAGATTCTCCAGCACTCTGACCAGGGTGCGCCGGGTGCCGCGTTTCGCCTCGGCGGATGCGCTGTCGTCGTTGAGTACCGGCTTGCTGAGTTCGAGATACCAGTCGCAATACTCGTTCCAGGTGAACTCATAGATCGCCTGGGCGGCGTGGTCGAAGCGGTAGCCTTCGATGGCCTCCGCCACCGCCTGCTTGGTCTTCTGCAGGCGCGACATGATCCAGCGGTCGGCCACGGAGCGTTCGAGTCTGGCCGCCGG
The DNA here is from genome assembly GCA_003058495.1 of gamma proteobacterium symbiont of Ctena orbiculata. Taxonomy (GTDB): domain Bacteria; phylum Pseudomonadota; class Gammaproteobacteria; order Chromatiales; family Chromatiaceae; genus Thiodiazotropha. Next base: position 160,060 of record QBVC01000023.1, read on the forward strand.
CTCTGAATGACCGCTCTTCACCCCCTGCACACCGCAATCCTCACCCTCCACGTTCATCATCACATAGCGGGTGGCGTTCCACAGCTTGTTGCAGAAGTTGCGGTAGCCCTCGATGCGTCCCAGGTCGAACTTGATGTCGCGGCCGGTGGCGGCGAGGGCGGCGAAGGTGAAGCGCAGGGCGTCGGTGCCGAAGCTGGGGATGCCGTCGGGAAACTCCTTGCGGGTCTGTTTTTCGATCTTCTTCGCCAGCTGCGGCTGCATCATGCCGCTGGTGCGTTTCTCCACCAGCGCTTCCAGTCCGATGCCGTCGATCAGATCGATGGGATCGAGCACGTTCCCCTTCGACTTCGACATCTTGTCGCCGTGGGAGTCGCGTATCAGGCCGTGGATGTAGACGTCGCGGAAGGGGACATCGTCCATGAACTTGAGCCCCATCATGATCATGCGGGCGACCCAGAAGAAGATGATGTCGAAAGCGGTGACCAGCACGCTGGTGGGGTAGAACGCCTTCAGCCGCTCTGTCTCCTCCGGCCAGCCCAGGGTGGAGAAGGGCCAGAGGGCGGAGCTGAACCAGGTATCGAGGACATCCTCGTCCTGGCGCAGGGGATAGCTGTCGTCCAGATTATGCTGCGCCCGGACCTCCGCCTCCGACCTGCCCACATAGACATTCCCCTGGTCGTCGTACCAGGCGGGGATGCGGTGCCCCCACCAGATCTGACGGCTGATGCACCAGTCCTGGATGTTGCGCATCCACTCGTAGTAGGTGTTCTTCCAGTTGTCGGGGACGAAGCGGATACGGCCGCTCTCCACCGCCTCGATGGCGGGTTTGGCCAGGGGGGCGATCTTGACGTACCACTGGTCGGTCAGATAGGGCTCGATGACCACCCCGGAGCGGTCGCCCCGGGGCACCATCAGCTTATGGTCGTCGATCTTCTCCAGCAGCCCCTGCTCCTGGAGATCGGCTACGATCTGCTTGCGTGCGTCGTAGCGGTCCATGCCGACATACTTTTCCGGAATCAGGCTGCCTTCAGTGGCTTCGTTTTCCCGTATCGCGGCATCCACGGTGAAGATATTGATGAGACCGCCATGGGATTGCTCGCTGATGGTGACCTCATCCCGATGGCGCTGCCAGACCGCGTAGTCGTTGAAGTCGTGGGCCGGGGTGATCTTCACGCAGCCGGTGCCGAACTCCGGATCCACATGCTCCTCGTCGGCGATGATCGGGATGCGTCGGCCGGTCAGGGGCAGCTCCAGCAGTTCGCCGATCAGGTGCCGGTAGCGTTCGTCGCCGGGATTGACCGCCACCGCGCAGTCGCCGAGCATGGTCTCGGGACGGGTGGTGGCCACGCTGAGGTGGCCCTGGCCGTTGCTCAGGGGATAGCGCATGTGCCACATGTGGCCATACTCCTCCTCCGACAGCACCTCCAGGTCGGAGACCGCGGTGTGCAGCTTGGGATCCCAGTTGACCAGGCGCTTGCCGCGGTAGATCAAGCCCTCCTCGTAGAGGCGGATGAAGACCTCCCTGACCGCTTCGGAGAGCCCCTCGTCCATGGTGAAGCGTTCGTGCTGCCAGTCCAGGGAGGAGCCGAGTCGGCGCAGCTGGCGGGAGATATTGCCGCCGGATTCCTGCTTCCACTCCCAGATCCGCTCGATGAACTGCTCCCGTCCCAGGTCGTGGCGCTTCTTGTTCTCCGCCTCGAGCTGGCGCTCGACCACCATCTGGGTGGCGATGCCGGCATGATCGGAACCGGCCTGCCACAGGGTCTTGTCGCCCTTCATGCGATGATAGCGGATCAGGGTATCCATGATGGTGTTGTTGAAACCATGCCCCATGTGGAGGCTGCCGGTGACATTGGGGGGCGGGATCATGATGCAGTAGCTGTCACTGCCCCTCTGGCCCGGGGCGAAATAACCGCGTTCCTCCCAGGTTTGGTACCAGCGCTGTTCAATGGCATGTGGGTCGTAGGTTTTTTCCATGGATCTCGTTAATTGTTAAGCAACAAAAAGGGAGTATTATAACCTGCTTGGTATGAAAATCTTGTTGTTATCTGCCAACCACATCAAGGGCCGACAGGGTAGTCGGTGTTAAGCAGCAGCCGGCTCCCGCCGGTTCGCATAATAAAGCGAGGGGTTTTGAGATTATGAGTGATAAACGACATGTCTTTGCATTTCACGAGGGCGACGGCAAGAACAAGAAACTGCTGGGTGGCAAGGGTGCGAACCTCTGTGAGATGACCCAGTTCGGCCTGAATGTGCCGCCCGGATTCGTGATCAGCACCGAGGCCTGTCTCGATTATCTGGCCGATGAATCCAAGACCCTGCCCGAGAGCCTGATCAAGGACGTGCATGCGCACATGGCGCAGGTTGAAGCCGCCACCGGCAAGGGCTTCGGCGATGCCGCCAATCCGCTGCTGGTCTCGGTACGATCCGGTTCCGCGATGTCGATGCCCGGGATGATGGATACTATCCTCAATCTCGGTCTCAACAGCAACACCCTTCAGGGGGTCATCGAGCAGACCGGCGATTCCCGTTTCGGCTACGACGCCTATCGCCGCTTCATCCAGCTCTTCGGCAAGGTCGCCCTGGGCGTGCCGGACGAGGCCTTCGACCAGGAGTTCGAGGCGGTCAAGCAGAATGCCCATGTCACCGAGGATGTGGGGCTCTCCGCTGACGATTTACAGGAGATCTGCGAGCGTTTTCTGAAGATCTTCGAACAGCACACCGGCAGGCCGTTTCCGGAGAATCCCTACGATCAGCTGGAGATCGCCATCAAGGCGGTGTTCGGCTCCTGGATGGGCAAGCGCGCCGTCGACTACCGGCGCCAGTTCAATATCACCCCGGATATGGCCAACGGCACCGCGGTGAATGTCTGCACCATGGTGTTCGGCAATCGGGGCAACGACTCCGCCACCGGGGTCGCCTTCACCCGCAACCCGGGCACCGGCGAAAACAAACTGTTCGGTGAATATCTGGTGAACGCCCAGGGAGAGGATGTGGTCGCCGGCATCCGCACCCCGAAACCGATCGCCCGCCTGGCCGACGAGATGCCGGAGATGGCGAAGCAGCTCGAGGAGCTGCGGCAGAAGCTGGAGAGCCACTACAAGGAGATACAGGATTTCGAATTCACCATCGAGCGCGGCACCCTCTACTGCCTGCAGACCCGCAACGGCAAGATGAACGCCACCGCCATGGTGCGCACCTCGGTGGAGATGGTGGAGGAGGAGCTGATCAGCAAGGAGCAGGCGCTGCTGCGCATCGACCCCGCCTATCTGGAGCAGATGCTCTATCCCAGGCTGAACAACGAAAATAAGGCGGAACCCATCGCCCAGGGCCTGCCCGCCTCGCCGGGTGCGGCGAGCGGCCTGGCGGTGTTCGACGCCGACCGCGCGGAGATGATGGGCAAGGATCAGGGGCAGCAGGTGATCCTGGTGCGGGAAGAGACCAAGCCGGAGGATATCCACGGCTTCTTCGCCTCGGAGGGGATACTCACCAGCCGCGGCGGCAAGACCTCCCATGCCGCCGTGGTGGCAAGGGGGATGGGCAAGCCCTGCGTGGCCGGCGCCGAGGGTATCAGCGTCGATGTCCAGCGCCGGGAGGCGATGGCCAAGGGTACGGTGATCCGCGAGGGTGACATGATCACCATCGACGGCAGCAGCGGCAACGTCTTTCTCGGCCAGATTCCGATGGTGGAACCCGACTTCACCGAGGAGCTGAACCGGCTCTTGAGATGGGCCGACGAAGCCGCCTATCTGCGGGTGATGGCGAATGCCGACACCGCCATCGATGCGAGCAGGGCGCTGAAGTACGGCGCCATGGGGATCGGGCTCTGCCGCACCGAGCGCATGTTCAATGCGGTCGATCGCCTGCCGGTGGTGATCGAGATGATCGTTGCCGAGACCCCGGAACAGCGCGAGGCGGCGTTGGACAAGCTGCTGCCGATGCAGCGCAGCGACTTCAAGGAGATCCTCGAGGTGATGGCGCCCAAGCCGGTGACCATCCGACTCCTCGATCCCCCCATCCATGAGTTCCTCCCCAGCGAACAGCAGCTGCTGAGCGACCTGGACGAGCTGCACCATCTGCGCAACTCGGTGCGCGGCATGAATGTCCTCGCCGGCAGCATGATGCTGCTGCAGGATCCCGAGCACGCCAGGCAGGAGGCCGATTCACTGCGACATATGGTGGATGAGAGCCTGGTGGAGCAGGCGATCGAGAAGAAGGAGACGATGCTGCGCAAGGTCCGCGCCCTGACCGAGACCAACCCCATGCTGGGCCACCGCGGGGTGCGTCTCGGCATTACCTTCCCCGAGATCTACAGCATGCAGATCCGCGCCATATTGGAGGCCGCCGCCGAGTGTGCCGCCAAGGATCTGGAGGTCCATCCGCAGATGATGGTGCCCCAGGTCTGTACCGCCCAGGAGTTGAGGCGGGTCAAGGCGATGGTGGACGAGATCCGCACCGAAGTGGAGGAGCGCTATGGTCACAAGATCAACTTCCGCTTCGGCACCATGATCGAGGTGGTGCGGGCCTGCATGCGCGCCGACAGGCTGGTCGATGAGGCGGAGTTCTTCTCCTTCGGCACCAACGATCTGACCCAGGCCACCTTCTCCTTCTCCCGCGAGGATGCGGAGAACAAGTTCCTGCCGATGTATAACCAGAACGACATCCTCAAGGACAACCCCTTCGAGGTGCTCGACGAGAAGGGCGTCGGCAAGCTGATGCAGCTGGCGGTGGAGTGGGGCCGTGGCGTCAAGCCCGATCTCAGCGTCGGCATCTGCGGCGAACACGGCGGCCATCCCAGTTCCATCGCTTTCTGTCACAAGGCGGGGCTGAACTATGTCTCCTGCTCGGCGCCACGGGTGCCGGTGGCGCGGCTGGCGGCAGCACATGCCAGCCTGAATCAGCTGTAGGCATCTGGATTCCGGCATGCGCCGGAATGACGAGTTAATCAGAACCTCCTTAGTGTTATCAGGACTTGGTTTGGGCCGGGGTGCATACCGGCCCATGCATCAAGATATCGCCCAATCAGTCGACATAATTCTATGTAAGTCAAAGTCTTCCCAAGGGCCTGAGAACAGGCCTGAATCCCACGATCCACCGTGGGATGAGGTGGCTCACAAACGGACTGAATAGAGCCACCCTGCAGGCAACCGCAGGAATTCGGGTGTATTGGTGACGGGTTATTCGCGCTTCAAGGAAAACAGACAACGATCGATTCCGGCCTTTCTGATCTCCGCGATACTCTGGCTGGGTGTGGCGATTGCAGTTGCCGAAGGCATCGGTCTGACGGCCGAGGTCGTCGCCTGGGCGAAGCAGAATTTTGGTGATCAGGCGGGTGAACGAGTCGCATCCTGGCATCGCCTGATGCAGCAGGGCGATCAGCTCGATGATGTCGAGAAGCTGCGGCGCGTCAACGATTTTTTCAATCAAATTCCCTACCAGTCCGATGCCGAGTTATGGGGCAAGGAGGACTATTGGGCGACTCCCCTGGAACTGCTGGTACATGAGGGGGGAGATTGCGAGGATTACTCCATTGCCAAGTACTTCACGCTGAAGGAGATGGGCGTGGCGGAGGATAAGCTGCGCATCATGTATGTCAAATCGATCAAGTTGAATCAATCCCACATGGTGCTGACCTACTATCCGGATCCCTCCTCGATACCCAAGGTGCTGGATAATCTGAATCCTCAACTGCTCTCAGCCAGCAATCGCCTCGATCTCACCCCGGTATACAGTTTTAATGCCGACGGTTTATGGTTGGCAAAAAGTCTGGGCCGGGGAAAAAAGGTGGGCCCTTCAACCCGGCTGAGTCTCTGGCAGGAGTTAAAGAAAAGAATGGCGCAGGAGGCAAAGCGATGAAGGAGAATTGCCCAGCCTGCGGCCATGGATATGGTTTTCGGTTTCAAAAGAGCATCGATGCTGTCATCATCGATCGGTATAGGGTGGAAAGCTCATGACGCTGTCACGACAATTGATAATTTTGATCACTGTTCTGTTGGTGCTGGTGTTTACCGGTACCTTCTTCATCAGTGTGCAAAACACACGTGCCTATCTCGAGTCACAACTGGAATCCCATGCCCAGGACACCGCGACTTCGCTGGGATTGTCGATTTCCAAGCACATGGCCGACGGGGACCTTGCCACCATCACCTCCATGACCGATGCAATCTTCGATCGGGGATACTACCGCCTGGTCGTGGTTCAGGATATGCAAGGGGAACCGTTGGTGGAGCGCAGCCTGGCCGTTACCCTGGAGGGTGTCCCGCCCTGGTTCATCGAGCGCTTTCCCCTCACCACACCGAGGGGTGAGGCGATTGTGATGTCGGGCTGGGTCCAGGCCGGAAAGGTGGTGGTGCAGAGCCATCCGGGTTTTGCCCATCGCCAACTGTGGGAGAACAGTGTCGAGGTCTTCTGGTGGTTTCTGGTCAGCGCCTTGGTTGTGCTGTTTCTTGGTCTGCTCTCGCTGCAACTGGTGCTCAAGCCGCTGAGGCAGGTGGAGCAACAGGCGAACGCCATCGTCAACCGTGAATTCCCCATAATCGAGCGATTGCCCGGGACCCCGGACCTGCGCCGCATCGTGCTGGCGATGAACCGGATGTCGTCGAAGGTCAAGGAGATGATCGAAAAGCTGGAGCGGTTGACCGAAGGACTGCATCGGCAGGCCTCGCGCAATCCGGTGACCGACCTCACCAATAAACGCTTTTTTCACAATACCATGACCAACCTCTTCGCATCGCCGGAGGAGTGTCTGAGCGGTGCGTTGGCGCTGATCCAGCTCAACAATCTCAAGGATATCAATGAGAATCACGGTTATCAGGCGGGTGATGAACTGCTTAAACAGACCGCCGAGACCCTGCAGTCGTTAGCTGGAACCTACAACAAGAGTTATCTGGCGCACCTGAATGGAGGCGATTATGCACTCTTCGTGGAGGACATCTCCCTGGCTGAGGCGGCTAAACTGGGTGAAACCCTCTCCTCCGCCCTGTCCGGTCTCGCCGATACCACGCTGGTCGAGAGCGAGGATATGGGACACATCGGTTTGGCCGTCTACAACGCCACGCAAAATCTTTCCGAGCTGCTTTCGCAAGCGGATATGTCACTGCGTACGGCACAAGGCGAGGGGGCCAATTCATGGCATCTCTACAAGCCCGGCGAGATAGATACCGGCTCGGTCAGGGGCGCATCGGAGTGGCAGGCGACGATTCAAAACGCCCTGGCGTCAGACAGGTTCATACTCCAATTTCAGCCGGTGTTCGCCTGCCGGGATGGGGGCGTCCTCCATCATGAGGTGTATGTTCGGATCAAGGAGGAGGACGGGCAGGGCGCCGCGCAATTGCTTTCCGCAGGCCTGTTCATACCCCATGCGGACAGACTGGGCCTGACCCCTGAGATCGACCGGATGGTGATCGGCAAGGTGATCGCACGGTTACAGATCGAGTCCAGGCAAAATACCAGTTATGCCATAAATATATCGCCTATCAGTCTGAAAAATAAAGAATTTACTGCATGGCTGGAACGCCAGCTTTCGGCCAATCCGACGCTTGCGCGACGCCTCATCTTTGAGATGCCGGAATATGGCGCGGTTACCCAGCTCGATAAGGTCAGCGCCTTTATCAATCAAATCAGACGCCACGGTGCGGCCTTCTCCCTCGATCATTTTGGCCGCAGTCACAGTGCGTTCGGTTATTTGAAGACGATCAAGGTCGATTTTCTGAAGATCGACGGCAGCTATCTCTGGGAACTGCAGAAGAGTGCCGAAAACCAGTTCTTTATCCAGGCTTTGGTCGATATCGCCCATGGACTGGAGATCAAGGTGGTTGGGGAGGCCGTGGAGACGGAGCAGGTTTGGGAGATTGTGCAAAAGCTGCATCTGGAGGGTGGACAGGGCTATTTTCTGGGCAAGCCCGAGTAGCCGTAGATAGCCGCGATTTCTGACTGTTTTCGCCCTATTTTATCCAGCACCGGCGGGAATGGCGCTAACAGCTCCCATAACATCACGATAATTAAAGAATTTACTTCGTGTGACGCTAACAAATCAGAGGAGTTCGTCATCGTCGACGAGGAGCGGGTCGCCGGGCTGGAATACTGAACGAATTTGATTCCGCATCAGGATTTTTTGTTGAGCAGCGTTGGGCAGATCGGTGAACATGATCAGGTTTTTCTGGATAAGCAGTTCAATCAGGTCCTCGACGATACGGATCATACCTGCATCGGTCTCGGAAAGTAGCTTTTTCGAAAGGGTAGTGGAACTGTTGTTGAAGATAAACCCAATAACCTCTTCATCCGTGGCGTTCACTACCTCGTCGGCGCCGGGCGAGGGGGTGTCGGAGAGGTTGATGATATCGCCGCTCTTATCGCGTTTTGCATACAACATTGAGATTCCTCGACAACAGTTTCATATGGTTTTAATTTCCGGTAGCAATTGATTTAACGCAAGCATCACTATTCAATCCATGTCAGATATTAAAGCACAACAACGGCAACAGGATGTGATAGAGGAGTGGGAACACCCCACGGACGGATCTGCATTTGATGATCCGTTGCTTGATTGCCTGGTATTTCTTACCCGTCATTACGGGCGTGTTCATTCCCATGATGCGCTGCGTGCCGGATTGCCTTTGCAGGATCATCGCCTGACGCCTGAACTGTTCCTGCGTGCGGCAGAGCGGGCTCAACTCAGTGCAAGGGTCGTTCGCCGGCCGCTGGAAAAGATCAGTTCGCTGGTGCTGCCGGCGGTGTTGCTGCTGAACAACAGGCAGTGTTGTCTGTTGATGGAGCGCAGTGCAGACGGCAGTCAATTGACCGTCATGCAGCCCGAGAGCGGGGAAGGCAGCTACCAGATCGCCGTCGGGGATCTGCAACAGCAGTACAGCGGCTATGCGATTTTCGTGCGCTCGGAACATCGCTTTGATGACCGGGCGCCCGAGGTTTTGAGGTTGCGTTCACGCCATTGGTTCTGGGGCACGCTGGTCAAGTCGTGGCGTATCTACAGAGACGTCCTGGTCTCTTCGTTTCTGATCAATCTGTTCGCCCTGGCAAGTCCGTTGTTCATCATGAACGTCTATGATCGGGTAGTGCCCAACAATGCCATAGAGACCCTGTGGGTGCTGGCGATTGGTGTTGCCGTGGTCTATTCATTCGATGTGATCATGCGGAGTCTCCGCGGTTACTTTATCGATGTTGCCGGGAAAAAGTCGGATATCCTGCTCTCCTCCATGCTCTTCGAGCGCGTCCTCGGTATCAAGATGGCGGCGCGCCCGCCTTCGGTCGGCGCCTTTGCCAACAACCTGCGCGAGTTTGAGAGCATTAGGGATTTCATTACCTCGGCAACCGTCGTAACCCTTGTCGATCTACCCTTTGTCTTGCTGTTTCTCCTGGTCATCTGGTTTATCGGCGGACCGCTGGTCTATGTGCCTCTGGTCACTATTCCCATCGTGATTGTCTATGGCGTGGCGATCCAGTCCCCGCTCAGGCGATCGGTCGAAGCCACCTATCGGGCTTCAGCGCAAAAGGGTGCGACGCTGATCGAGTCCCTGACCGCAGTCGAGACCATCAAGCATCTGGGCGCCGAAAGCGAATTGCAGCGAAAATGGGAGCAGCTGACCGGACAAATCGCCCAGTGGGGCGTTCGCTCCCGCCTGCTCTCGGCCTCGGTTTCCAATGTTGCCACCTTTTTCCAGCAGATGTCCCAGGTAGGGATTGTAGTGCTTGGCGTCTATCTGATCGCTGAAGGGGAACTCAGCATGGGGGCCCTGATTGCCGGAGTGATTCTTGTCGGACGGGCCTTGGCCCCAATGGCGCAGGTGGCTAACCTGGCCGTCCGTTACTACCAGGCAAAGACCGCGCTGGGAAGTCTCAATAGCGTAATGGAGCTGCCAATAGAACGACCGCAAGGCAAATCCTTTCTCAGTCGGGAACAATTCAAGGGCGGTCTCGAACTGGATGATGTCAGCTTTTCCTATCCGGGTGAGGAGAAGGCGGCATTGAGCAATGTCTCCCTGACGATTTCGGCCGGTGAGAAGGTTGCCATTATCGGCAAGGTGGGATCGGGTAAGACCACGATCGAGAAGCTCATGCAGGGGCTTTACGATCCTGATTCGGGTGCGGTGCGTATTGATGGTGCGGATCTGCGCCAGGTCGATCCCGCCGATCTTCGCCGCAGCATCGGCTATGTACCTCAGGACATCATGCTGTTTTACGGCAGCGTCAGGGACAATATCGTCCTCGGCGCACCCTACGCGGATGATAACGACATCCTACAGGTGGCCAAAATTGCCGGGGTCATGGATTTCGTCAATCAGCACCCGCATGGATTCGATATGCAGGTCGGGGAACGGGGAGATTACCTTTCCGGCGGTCAGCGTCAAGCCATAGCCATTGCCAGGGCACTGTTGCTCGATCCTCCGATATTGATGCTGGATGAGCCCAGCAACTCGATGGACAACAGCACCGAGTCGATCCTGAAACGTCAGCTCTCCGAGTATGCAAAGAACAAGACCCTGATCCTGGTGACCCATCGATCGTCGTTGCTCGATCTGGTGGACCGCCTGATCGTCATCGATGGGGGCAGGGTTATCGCCGACGGTCACAAGGCACAAGTGCTTGAGGCCCTGAAGCAGAGCAGGGGCGGGGTCGGCAAAGCGGAACATCCGTCTAAGTGAGCAGCCTGGATTAGATGATGGATACTCAGTCTCAAACAGTAAAACTGGAAAAGCCGGCAGATCCCCTGGCGGATAAGCCTGTGGAGGCGGGTATTGGCGACAACGATTTCATGGATGACAAGACTGCCGCACTGTTGGTGCAGACTCCCCGCGGCGGGCGGACCATACTATGGATGGTATTTGTGATCGTGGTTATTGGCATTGTCTGGGCCAGTTGGGCCGAGTTGGATGAGGTGACCAGGGGCATTGGCAAGGTCATACCCTCGAGCCAGATACAGGTTATTCAGAATCTCGAGGGGGGTATTCTATCCGCGCTATACGTGCAGGATGGCGATACCGTCGAGCAGGGGCAGGTGCTGCTGCAGATCGATGACACACGCTTCTCCTCCTCCCTGCGCGAAACCCAGTTACAGTTCTGGGCACTGAAGGCAAAGGCCGCCAGGCTGGCGGCGGAGAGCAACAGCAAACCGTTCGAAGCGCCTCAGGGCATGCTTGAGAACTATCCGGCATTGGTGGAACAGGAGCAGGGTCTGTTCAATTCACGTCAAACGGAGTTACAAACCAATCGTTCAATCCTGTCGAAACAGGCTGAACAGATACGCCAGGAGATCAAGGGGCTGAAGGTGAAGAGCGCGAGATTGAAGCGCAACCTTTCATTGGTCAACAAAGAGTTGGATCTCTCCAGACCATTGCTCGAGGCGGGCGCGATCTCGGAGGTTGAAATCCTGCGCCTTGAAAGAGAGGTCAGCGAGCTCGAGGGCGAACTCGAAACAGCCAGATTGACCATCCCCCGTACCAAGTCCCGTCTCGAAGAGGCGGAGCAAAAGGTCTCTGAGATTTTAATTCGTTTTAAGAATGAGGCGCATGCCGAGCTGAATGGAGTCCTCGCGGAGCTCTCGCAACTGGAGGAGACCAGCATAGCGCTGAAAGACAGGGTGACCCGTACCGCGGTTCGCTCGCCCGTGAAGGGTACGGTTAAACAGGTCAAGATCAACACCCTGGGTGGCGTCATTCAGCCCGGCATGGAGTTGATGGAAATTGTGCCGTTGGACGATTCACTTCTGGTGGAGGCGAAAGTTGGACCGAAGGATATTGCCTTTCTGCATCCAGGCCAGAAAGCGATCGTGAAATTGACAGCCTATGACTTCGCCATCTATGGCGCGCTTGCGGGTAAAGTTGAGCATATCAGTGCCGATACTATCAAGGATGAGCACGAACAGGAGAGTTACTATCTTGTAAGGGTAAGAACGGATAAAACAGACCTGGGTAATCAGGACAAGGCGTTGCCGATTATTTCGGGAATGCAGGCGGAGGTCGATATCCTTACCGGTAAAAAGAGTGTTCTTGAGTATCTTTTCAAGCCTTTATTGCGGGCGAAAGAGAGGGCATTGAGAGAGCGGTAAGGTGATGCAGCTATCAATCAATCCAAACACCGACGAAATACCGGAACTCGGTGTAAATGGGAATAAAAATCACAAGGCTGATCTGAGCAGCGGTTCGGAACGCAGGGTGGTTCCTATCGCCAATAAGATATTGCTTTGCAGCTCGGATAAGGCAATTGAAAAACGCTGGCAAGAATCGCTGAATGAGGTAGGCGAGTTAGCGGCAGTATCATCCCTCGAATCGCTGATCAAGAGCTTGAAGACCTGCCAGACCGAGGTGGTGCTTGTAGATCTGGAGCTGTTTGCCAAGGATTACCGGGAACTACCGGCGTCGCTCTGCCAGCAGTTTCCTGATGTCTCCTTCGTTGTGCTCTCTCCCGTACCGAATGATGATGAAGGGCTCTACCTGATCTCGCATGGCGTCAAGGGTTACTGTAATCGCTATATCTCCAAGGCGCTTCTGGTCAAGGCCATTGAATTGGTGCGCATGGGAGAGGTCTGGGTAGGACGGAGCCTGTTGTTCAAGCTGATGAACAGGCTGAGCTCGATGGCTTCGCCGCAAGCTGAAGAGCGAGGCATGCAAGGGGGCTCGGCAGACAGTTTGGCGAAACTTACCGAGCGCGAGCGCGAGATTGCCCAACACGTAGGCGCGGGAGACAGCAATAAAGTCATTGCGCGAAAACTCGATATCACCGAGAGGACGGTTAAAGCCCATCTCAGCTCAATTTTTAGGAAGACAAATACTAAAGACCGCCTCCAGCTCGGCCTGTTGATCAACGCCTGATCGCAGTTTTCTCACCTCAATAAATAATTCCAGATAAATCAATAAGTAACATATTGTACCAAGGTACAATAGTAAGGCCGGCCGTTTGCACCGAAAATTATCACTAATAGGGTGACCAGGTGTGTCTGCCTGACCCTCAGGGCTAACCCAAGTGATTTGATTCATAGAGGCAAAGATGGCTACTCAAGCAACCCAGACAAGCGCACAAGTAATAGGTTTCGTACGCCAAGTGATTGGCGAAGTGAAGGCTACCGGCAGTGATGGCGTGACCAGAACGCTGCAGGTTGGTGACCTTGTCTTTGCCGATGATCTGATTGTGACGGGGGAGCTTGGAAGCATCGAGATTGTTTTCAACGACGGTGGCGACCTGACCCTGGGGCGCAACTCGCAGGGCCTGCTCGACGCAGATGTCTACCAGACCATTACGCCTGAGGATGGGTCGGAATATGCTGCTTCCATCGATGCCATTCAACAGGCGATCCTGCTGGGTGAAGACCCGACAGCCATCCAGGAGGCGCCGGCTGCAGGAGAGGGCGAGTCTGCTGCGGGTGATGAAGGAACGAGTTTTGTCACAGTAGAGAGGACAGGTACTCAAACCACACCCGAGAGTGGATTTGAAACCAACGGATTATTCATCAGTTTTGCGGAAACCGCTGATTCTGCTTCGCTTATAGACCTCTTACCCACCATTGACCTGGATGGTGATGACAATTCCCAGGCAGGATCCGGTTACCTCAGCCACTATACGGAAAATAGTGGACCACTACCCATCGCCGATGCCGATATCCAGGTCTCAAATCCGGATGGCACGATACTGGAAAGCGCCAGAATCGTCCTGACCAATGCTCAGGACGGCGATCAGCTGGATGTCTCGGCGATTTCCGGTTTAACCGCCGAGGTGGATGGCGGCGTACCCGGCGTTATAACCGTATTGCTGAGTGGATCCGCGTCACCAGAGGTCTATGCCCAGGCGATACGCAATATTGGGTTTATCAATACCTCGGAAAATCCTGATGAGACACCCCGTATTGTGGAGGTGACAGTCAATGATGGAGATTTCGACAGTAACACCGCAGTCACAACTATTACAGTTCAAGCAATCAATGATCCTCCGGTGGTCGACCTGGACGGCGACGATTCAACCGATACTGGCAACGACTACCGGACGACATTTACAGAAGGCGACACGGCAATCTCAATTGCCGATATCGACCTTTCAGTATCGGATGTGGACGACGTAACGTTGCAGAGCGCCACTGTAACCCTGACCAATCCGCAATCCGATGATGTGCTGGCTGTTGGTGAGATGCCTGCAGCACTAACCGCGACGATAAATGGCAGCACCATCACAATCAGTGGTGAAGGGACACTGGCCGACTATCAAAGTGCCATTAACGCGATCACTTTTGAGAATACCAGCGAAAATCCATCCGCTGAGACCCGTGTCGTAGAAGTGACGGTAAACGACGGCGAGCTCGACAGCGATATCGCAGTTTCACGGATTGAGGTTGTCGGGGTAAATGATGTCGCTGTAATAGATCTCGACGCAGATGACAGCAGTTCAAGCGATACCGGCTATGAAACAACCTACATCGAGAACCAGGCGCCAGTAACGATTGTCGACGATGATGTCGTTATTAATGATGTAGATGATGAGTATATAGAAAGTGCAACCATAGAGCTGACCAACTATCTGCCGAATGATCATTTGGTGCTCGGTCTTATGCCTATTGGTATCACAGCTGAAGTTGATGGGTCTACAGTAACCTTAACGGGCAGCGCAACGCTTGCGGACTATCAACAAGCCCTTCAAGCCGTTTATTTTGCAAATACAAGCGAAAATCCTCCAAACGATGACCGCATTATCAATATTACATTGAACGACGGTGACGGCAACAGCAATTCTGCCGTCAGCGTGGTTCATGTTATACCCGTGAACGATCCCCCCGATGCAAATAACGATCTGGTCTCGACTCCCGAGGATACACCGGTGCGTATCTCCGTGCTTGCGAATGACACTGATCCCGAGGGTGATCCGCTGTTGGTGACCAGCAATACGCAGCCAGCCAATGGAACACTGACAAGACTTTCTAACGGCACTTATGAATACACACCCAATCCCGGTTTTACCGGCACCGATTCATTCAACTATACCGTCAGTGACGGAAACGGTGGGAGTGATAGGGCCACAGTTAGTATTTCAGTGGCAGCTGACAATGACGGACCTGTTGCCGTTAGCGACAGTGCGAATACAAACGAAGATACGCCAATTGTTATTGACGTTCTTTCAAACGACAGCGATCCGGAAGGAGATGTCCTGAGTATTACTTCCTTCACCCAGGGAGCGAATGGCTCGGTTACTGTGGACCCGGTAAGCGGAAATCCTGTCTACACGCCAAATCCTGGTTTCACCGGTACCGACAGCTTTAACTATACCGTTTCTGACGGTAACGGTGGCGTCGATTCCGCCACTGTTACGGTGAATGTGGCCGGTACGGGTGGTGGTGTAAATACAGTGCCCGATGCAGCGGACGATGCTGTGGTTACCGACGAAGACATACCGGTTACCGTTAATGTACTGTCCAATGACAGTGATCCGGATGGCGATGTGCTGACAGTTATTTCCGTGACCCAGGGTGCAAACGGCAGCGTTACTGTTGATCCGGTATCAGGCAATCCGGTTTATACCCCGAATCCGGATTTCAACGGTACGGATACCTTCACCTATACGGTTGACGATGGTAACGGCGGTACTGATACCGCGATAGTAACCGTCACTGTGGGTGCCGTGAACGATGCGCCTGTTGCCACCGACGATGCCATCGGCACTGACGAAGATACGCCTGTCACTGTTGATGTTCTGCCAAACGATAGCGATCCGGACGGCGATACTTTGACCGTTTCCTCGGTCACTCAGGGAATCAATGGTAGCGTTGCCATTGATCCGGTCAATGGAAATCCGGTCTATACCCCGAATCCCGGCTATAACGGTACTGATTCTTTTACCTACACTATCGAGGATGGGAATGGCGGCACCGATACGGCCACTGTTACGGTTACAGTGGGTGCGGTGAACGATGCGCCTGTCGCCACCGATGATGCCATTGGTACTGATGAAGATACCCCCGTTACCGTTGATGTCCTGCCGAATGACAGTGATCCGGACGGCGATGCTCTGACGGTTACAGCTGTGACTCAAGGCGCAAACGGTAGTGTCACTATTGACCCTGTCAGTGGAAACCCAGTCTATACACCAAATCCGGATTTCAAC
>QBVC01000004.1 GCA_003058495.1 gamma proteobacterium symbiont of Ctena orbiculata
GGTGTGTTGCCGGCGGCGATTGAGCTCGAACGCAGAAGTCAGCCGGCGATGCAGGCCTTTCCATCCCTGAAAAGGCTGCCGCCGTTCCTGCAGGACCTCCCTCTCGAGGCGCAGGAGATACTCTGCCGCAAACTGATCCACAAGCACTACGACCAGGGCGACACCTTCTACCACCAGCATACCCGCTCCGACCGCGCCTTCATTGTCGAGCAGGGGGCGGTCAATCTCATCGATCCGGCAACCCCGCTGCGAAAGACCCTGGTACTGGGAGAGAACGACTGCTTCGGTTTCTACTCCATGTTGACGGGTGCGGGCCACACCGCCACCGCGGTGGCGAGCAGGGAGAGCTGGGTGTGGGAGCTTCGCCGCAGCGACTTTCTTGCCTTGCTGAAATCGGCGCCCCTGTTCGCACAACGCTTCCGCGCCTTCCTGCAGCAGGGTGAGGCGGCGCGCTACCTGGAGAGCCGGCATCTGAATGGAGAGCAGGCCGCGCGCTGGAGCCGGGAAGCCGCACGCAACATCGACAACGGAACGGCGCCGCCCTTGGCCGCGGACGTCGCCCTGGAGGTGCGCAGCAACCATGCCGCGCCGCTGGCGATCTGGCTCGGCATCACCCTGGACGGCATACCCGAGTCGCTGGTAATCGGCTCGAGCCTGATCAATTCCAACATCAGCCTGTCGCTCATCGCCGGCCTGTTTCTCTCCAACTATCCGGAGGCGCTTTCGAGTTCAACCGGCATGCGCGAGCAGGGATTCAAGTTTCATCGCATCCTGCTGATGTGGAGCTCGCTGATGCTCTTCACCGGCATCGGCGCGGCACTGGGCAATATCTTCTTCATCAATGCACCGCCCGCGATTTTCGCCCTGGTCGAGGGCATCGCCGCCGGTGCCATGCTCACCATGATCGCCGAGACCATGCTCCCCGAGGCCTACTTCAAGGGCGGCTCGGTTGTCGGCATGTCGACCTTGAGCGGTTTTCTGGTGGCGATCTTCTTCAAGACCCTGGAGAGTGTCTGATTGCCATCGATCACCCTACCTCTACATAGGCAGCAAAGCTTTACCCGCACTAGTTTCACCAAACATACATGCTCGATTTTTTATTCATAATCTGCAATTCATAAAAATTTGAGCACGTGGATCGAGCGATGCCATAACAAACATGCAGCGGTAGCAGATGTTCCTCCCTGGGATGGCAAAAACGTGCGTAGGGCGCCTTGTGCCAATTGTTCAGTCTTAGTGTTCTCTCCTCTTCATGATGAGCGCTATTGGAACAGGTATCGATCAACCAGGCCTCGAAGGATTCATTCATTCTCCTCGACTCTGCAGTCTCAGTGGCAGAAAAGGCCCTCATGTTGTGAAACGAAAAGCCAGAGCCGATGACGAGTAAATTATCGTACTTCAACGCTCTAAGCGCCTCACCGATCCTGATATGTTGTGCAGGATTCATGCTCTCCACGAGAGATATCTGAACACAGGGAATATCAGCGTCGGGATAGATTATTTTCAACGGTACAAAGAGGCCGTGATCAAAGCCTCTTTCGTAATCGAGTTTGGCTTTAATTCCGGCCTCCTGCAACGCCTGGTGGATCATGCCAGCCAGCAGAGGCTCCCCTGGACAAGGATACTCAATGGTATATGACTCTTGCGGAAATCCGTAGTAGTCATAAATGAGAGAGGGTTTGTCGCCTGCGGTAATGGTGGGTAGGGCTTCCTCCCAGTGTGCGCTTACCGTGATGATTGCTGATGGCTTTTCCATGGTATTTGCCATTTCTCTCAAGCACTCCACCATCTGCCCATGCCCCTCGTCGCCAAGCAGGGGCATGGGCCCGCCACCGTGAGACAGGAAGATTACGCGTGCGCTCTTTGCCAACCGTTTTTCCCTGCTGATAATGTTATCCTGCGAGGCAGTTTACCTTGTCCGAGGGACAAGTTAACGCCAGTCGCTGCGATACGGTGTGACCGGTCAACCCTCCATCAGATTCGCTTCCACGATATTGCTGGCAAAATCCCGGTAGACGGCGCCGATCTGCTTGGCCATGGAGTCCGGAAAGGCATGGAATTGATCCGATTCGAGGGCCTCGATAATCGCCTGGGCAACCAACTCCGCGGGCTCCGCGATTTCACCCAGTCCGGCGTTGACCGCCATATCCGTTGCTATCGGGCCCGGATGAACACTGACCACCTGGGTGCCCTGCGCCTGCAGTATGTCGCGCAATCCCTGGGTGATGGAGTAGGACGCCGCCTTGGACGCCGAATAGGTGGCGAAATCCGCGAAGTTCTTCATCGACGCCACGGAGTTGAGCTGGACAAGGGCGCCTCCACCGTTGACTTGCAATATGGGCGCGAATGCCTGGGCCATGCGCATCAGGCCGTAGACATTGACCTCCATCTCGTCCTGCATCGCGGCCACGGCGTTGCTGGCCAGTGGGTTGGCGATGTTCAGCATGCCCGCATTGTTGACCAGGATCTCCACGTCGCCTGCCAGCTTCGAGGCGGCGGTGATGCTGCGGGGATCCCTGAGGTCGATGTGGATTGGCACGATGCGCTCGCCATAGGCATCGCTCAAGGGTTTGAGCGTATCCGGATTACGGGCAGCCGCATAAATCTTACCCGCACCCGCACGCAGAAACTCCTCGACAATGCTCTTTCCGATACCTCTGTTTGCGCCGGTTACCAGCACGACTCGATCTTTTACTGATTGCATGGGATGGCTCCTATAGCTGATTTGTATTATGTACTGATCGGTACATATTTGAATTATTGTACTGATCGGTACATAATGTCAAGGAGAAATATTGAAACGTGACACTAGGATGACTGCGGGCAGAAAAAGAGCTTTCGATAAATCAGAGGCGCTGGACAAGGCGATGCGTGTTTTCTGGGAAAATGGCTACTCAGGCACCTCCGTATGCGACCTGACAGAGGCGCTCGGTATCAACAAGCCCAGCCTCTATGCGGCCTTCGGCAATAAGGAACAACTCTTCGCCAGGGTGTTGGAGCACTACACGTCGCACTATGGGGCTCCACTCAGGGAAAGGCTTTCCCAGCCGGCGGATGCACCCCTCGCAGATCGCATTCGGTCCTATATGCTCGGCATCATCGATCTGGTGAACAGCAAGGAACTCCCCAAGGGGTGCCTGTTCGTGAAGAGCAGTTGCGAAGCCGGGGGTTCCGCTCTGCCCGAGGACCTTTCGCTAGCGCTGCAGGTGATGAGACAGGCCAACGAAAAAAGCCTGGCAGAGGTGTTGGAGCAAGAGCGCAAACTTGGCCTGCTTCCCGCAACAGCCAAGCCGAAAGATCTCGCCGAGTACCTGGTGTCCGTGCTCTACGGTCTCTCCGTGTTGTCGAAACAGGGCAAGTCGCGCAGTGAATTGATCAGGATAGTCGATATCGCAATCAACGCCCTGCCAACGCCTGAGGGTTAGCCCATGGAGATGGATTTCGCTAGCGGCAGTTGAGTCGAGATCTTTCACGGTCTAACCATAGCTCGACCGTCTTGTTCGAGTGCAGGCACTCGCCAAGCAGGAGATATTCAGCGGTCGTGGGGTAAGCGCCTGGAGCGAACCAACTGGCCGCCTGACTGGAGTGGATCTGTCGCGATTTCGCACGTCCGAACTCGTAGGGCACCCAGCGCGATGTCACCGCATTGACTGTCTGAACGCTGCAGACATGGCTGCAGTTGAGCAGGTTCATCTCCACGATCGAGGCGATCAGAAACGCCTTGAGGGACGGCGGGAGATTCGTCGTCCCCATGAATCTCAAGGTCGGATCGTGGACGTCGAGCCAGTATTCGAACCCCCGCGACCTGGCGATAGCCGCTATCTTGACGGCATCGCCGACATCCTTCTGCTGGTGGGATATGAATACCCTGCAAACCCGGGGTGATCGGCTGAGCCTGCCTGTCGCATCGAGGAACCCTGTAAACAGATCGTTCAGGACCTGAGTTTCCAGCCGTTCGTACCAGGCCCCTCCGAACGCCTCCAGGTCCGCCATCAGCTGCCGAAGCATTTCAATCCAGTCTCCGTAGCCCAGCGCTTCCGCATTGAAACGCTCAGTGATATCCACATCCTCGAAACTACGCCAGTCGAAATCAGGCATGTTAGTTTCCCCAGTCGGTTGTCACAGCATCGCTTGCTTACCTACTATAGCCAAGCGAACAGAGGCTTGCGGGGTACACGAAGCAGTGCCCTGGCTTAAATCTGCCGCACCTTTATATTCAGGGTCTGTATCCGGTACCCGATCTGCCTCGGCGTCA
Source organism: gamma proteobacterium symbiont of Ctena orbiculata (assembly GCA_003058495.1). Lineage (GTDB taxonomy): Bacteria > Pseudomonadota > Gammaproteobacteria > Chromatiales > Chromatiaceae > Thiodiazotropha. The sequence continues at coordinate 4,256 of QBVC01000004.1, forward strand.
TACCCAACAGCCGTGCCGCCTTGGCCTGCACCCAGCCGGCCTGTTCCAGGGCGGCGATGACCCGCTCGCGCTCATCCAGGTCGGGATCGTCGATGTCGACCCTGCCGGCGCCGGCGACGCTTGAGAGGCCGGGTTGCAGATTGCCTTCCAGGCCGGTGAGGTTGAGCGCCTTCTTGTCGATCAATCCCGCCTCGCTCATTACCGCCGCCCGCTCCAGGCAGTTCTCCAACTCCCTGACATTGCCTGGCCAGTCGTAGCGCATCAGCAGTCCGACAGCACTGTCATCTATCTCCAGTTCACGACCCTGGCTTTTGCCGATCTTGGCGACGAGAAAGCGCGCCAGGTCGGGTATGTCCTCACGCCTGTCGCGCAGCGGCGGCATGTTGATCGGCATGACATTCAGACGATAGTAGAGATCCTCGCGGAAGTTGCCCTCCTGGACCTCCGCTTCCAGTTCCTTGTTGGTGGCCGCCACCACGCGCACATCGACCACCTGGGTTTTGACCCCGCCGACGCGCTCGAACTCGCCCTCCTGCAGCACGCGCAGCAGCTTGGCCTGGAAGGCGGGACTGATCTCGCCTATTTCATCGAGGAAAATGGTGCCGCCGTTGGCCTGCTCGAAACGCCCCTTGCGCTGGCTGACGGCACCGGTGAAGGCACCCTTCTCATGGCCGAAGAGTTCCGACTCGAGCAAGGTATCCGGCAGCGCCGCGCAGTTGAGCTTGATGAACGGACCGTTGGACCTGGGTGAGTTGTAGTGGATGGCGTTGGCGATCAGCTCCTTGCCGGTGCCCGACTCGCCGCGCACCAGGACCGTGGTGTTCCACTTCGCCACCTGACGTACCTGTTCGAACACCAGGCGCATGCTGCGGGTGTGGCCCACCATGCTGGAGAAGCCGTGCTCGCCGCGCACCTTGCGCCGCAGGGAGTCGCGTTCGCTCTTCAGCGCCAGCTGTTCGTCTTCCACCTTCTTTGCCAGGCGAACGCTCTGCCCCACCAGATTGCCCACCATCTGCAAAAAGCGGCTCTGGCGCTCGAGCGGGGCCGGACTCCCGGAAGGCTGCGCCGCCAGGACTCCCGCTGTCTTCTCCCCTATCGGTATCGGCACGCCGATAAAGGGGAGCATGGGATCATAGAGCTCAAGGCGATCGAGAAAGCGGTCTTCGTCGGAGATACGCTGCACCACCAAGGGCTCGCCGCTCTCGAGGATGGCGCCCACGACACCCTCTCCCGGTTTATAGCGAACGGAGTTGAAGGGGACGGGATTTTCATGCAGCGCATTCACCAGCAGGTCGCCGCTCTGCTCGTCAAGCAGGCAGATCATGCCGTGACGCATGTTGCCGCTGTCGCTGAGGGTTCTCAACAGCTCGCTCAGGGTCTCGCGAAAATCGAGAGAACGGCTGAGAACCTGGCTGACCTGGTAGAGGCTCTCCAGCTCCGATTCCATGGCGGAGCTGGCGTGACCTCCGGTCACGGCATCAGGATTGATATCGGGTGAAACCATAGATTTAAACGCCTCCAGCCCCGCTCAGGGGCAGTCTCACGATGATCCGGCAACCGCCCAGAAAATCGGCATCGATCTCCACGCTCCCGCCATGCCCGATGGCGGCCTCCTGCGCCATGGTCAGCCCCATGCCCGCATGCTCCTTGGCCTGGGTCCAACCGCAGAAAAAGGGTTCAAAGGCCTTGATGCGGTGAACATTGGGCACCCCCGGGCCGTTGTCCATCACCTCCACAACCAGCTCCTGACCCTCCAGGCGGGTCTCAAGCCGGATCTCCCGATAGTCTTGACCCGACTCCCCGAGGGCCTGCACGGCATTGTCGATGAGGTACTTGAACAGGCCGCGCAGGGCATTGGTGCGGCCGGTGATGCCGGGCAGTACCGGCGCGGGACGCCAATCGACGATTATCCCCCCCGCCAGCATCTTTTCGGTGGAGAGCTTCATAACCTGGTGCAGCAGTTCGTTTATGTTCACCAGGGTGGTCTGCTCCCTGGTCTGGCTCGGCAGGGCGTTATGCAGGCTCTCCATCGCCTCATCACCGCTCTCCAGCGCCTGCTCCAACACCTTGCGCAGTCCGCTCTGGTCGGCGGAGGAGTCGGGCATCGAGAGGGCCGCCTTGATCACGTTCAGCGGCGCCTGCAGCTTGAATATGGATCCGGAGATCGCCTCGCGCATGGTCTGCACCATCTGCTGCTCCGCCATGCTCGCGCGGATCATGTTGAGCCGCGCCTCGTTGATGCGGTTTCGACTCCCGGTGATCTCGTTGGCGATAAGCAACAGGCAGCAGCGGGCCTTGTCGCTCTGTTTGAAATAGTTTTGCGCCGCTTCGTCCAGCTCCGCCACACGTACCCCGGAACAGGAGAACCAGCGGGGGGTAGAGCTGCCCGGCGGATCGAGCCTCACCTCTATATTGGTGAAACCCTCACCGATCTGGCAGACGTTGCCGAGATCGAAGCCGATCTGCTGCTCCAGCGCATCGAGGAAGAGGTTGACCGGCTCCCTACCCCTGAAATCCCCCAGCAATACCTTGTAGGCGTGATTGTCGAAGAGGACCTTGCGATCGCTGCCCACCATCGCCATCACCATGGGCGCTGCATCGAGGGCCGCCTCGGTCAAGTCCTTCTGAAATTTCAACCGCTGTTCAAGTTGGTGCACCGATGTCACATCTCGGTGCATGCCGAGGTAGTAGGCGATCGAACCCTTTGGATTGAGCACCGGCGATATGGTCAGCTCGGCCAGATACTCCTGCTTGTCCTTGCGGTGGTTGACCAGCTTGCCAGACCAGACCCTGCGCTGCTGAATCGTCTCCCACAGCTCCTGGTAGACCGCGATCGGCGTCGATCTGCTCGACAGGACCGACTCATTTTTCCCGATCAACTCTTCACGCGCATATCCGGTTAAGGTCTCAAATGCCTGATTTACATATAAAATATGAGCAGCCGGGTCGGTGATGGAGATGGCGATGGGCGCCTGCTCCACGGTCTCAAGAAAGAGTTTCGGGGGCAGATACTGCTTGGTGCCCAGGGCATTGAAGGCCTCGATCACTTCCGCCGGCGTCCCCTCCGGCGGTGAAGCCAGGAAGTTGCTGATGGTGTCGATGGCTTCACCGGTCTTGGTTCTTGATTTCTGCTGTGGCATAGCCGTTCACTTCGCTTAATCAGGCATAAAATGTGGAAATAACCCTTGGGACTGCAAGAGCCGTACCACCACTACCCACTAAGAGGTAGTACAGATACCGCACCCCTTTGTCGCAGACCTGACAGAGATCGCTCTATGAACTGTTGTAAAGCCTACAGGAGAGAGGATCCGCAGCGGTTGCCAGCACAGGGTCGATTCATCCCCGGCAGGGAAGAGGTCTGCAAACGAACTCTTTTTCATTACAGAATTCAGCGCTCTAGAGAAGGCTTACAGGACCATCAAGCTGACTCAGCTGAGCGCGTGCTGGCAATTGGCATATTTTTTGTTGGGTGATTCACATCGAAGCTGCAACCGATGCTAGCCATGGAACTCTTTCTGATTATTCTCTCGACAGCGCTGGTCAACAACGTGGTACTGGTCAAATTTCTCGGCCTCTGCCCGTTGATGGGCGTCTCCAACAAACTCGACTCCGCCCTCGGCATGGGTCTGGCCACCACCTTTGTCCTGACCCTTGCCGCCTTCGCCGGCTGGCTGCTGGAACACTATGTACTCGCCCCCTTCGATCTCGGCTACCTGCGTATCCTCACCTTCATCCTGGTGATCGCCGTGGTGGTACAGTTCACCGAGATGGTGGTGCGTAAGACATCGCCCGCGCTCTACCAAGTTCTGGGTATCTTCCTGCCGTTGATCACCACCAACTGCGCGGTGCTTGGGGTTGCCCTGCTCAACGTACAGCAGGAGAACGGATTCTTCGAAAGCCTGCTCTACGGCTTTGGCTCGGCCCTCGGCTTCACCCTGGTGCTGGTGATGTTCGCGGGTCTGCGCGAACGCCTGGCCCTGGCCAATGTGCCCGCCCTGTTCGCCGGTACGCCCATCGCCTACGTGGTGGCCGGCCTGATGTCCCTGGCATTCATGGGCTTTGCCGGCTTGACCACTCAGTAAAGGGAGGGATTGACCATGGTTTCAGCGATTTTCATTGTTACCGGCCTGGGTCTCTTGATGGGCGCCATGCTGGGCGTAGCCTCCAAATACCTGGCAGTGGAAGGCAATCCCCTGCAGGCGGAGATAGAGGAGCTGTTGCCTGGCTCCCAGTGCGGGCAGTGCGGCTATCCCGGATGTACCCCGGCGGCCGAGGCGGTTGCCAATGGCGAAGCCCCGGTGACCATGTGCCCGCCGGGTGGCAAGGGGCTGGCAGAAGCACTCGCGGAGAAACTGGGTGTCAGCGTCGACCTCTCGGCCGTTGAAGAGAAGGCGCCCACGGTGGCCTTCATCCATGAAAACCTCTGTGTCGGCTGCACCAAGTGTTTCAAGCGCTGCCCCACCGATGCCATCCTCGGCGGCCCGAAGATGATCCATGCCGTGTTCGCCGATGCCTGCACCGGTTGTGAAAAGTGCTACGACGTCTGTCCCACGGAGTGCATCGAGATGCGCGAGGTCAAGCCAACCCTGCAAACCTGGTATTGGCCGGAGCCGGCCAAGGCGGCTTAATGAGAAGTAGGGGCTAGCCATGGGAGCTGAAAACCTGATCAAACTGTTCAAGATACGCGGCGGCGTTCATCCCGACGACCGCAAGCAGCTCAGCGCCGGGCAGGCGATCGAAGCGCTGCCGATGCCCCCGCTGCTGCATATCCCCCTGCAGCAACATATCGGTGCACCGGCGGAGCCGCTGGTGCGGCGGGGCGAACTGGTGAAGAAGGGCCAGCGCCTGGCGCGAAGCCAGGGTGCGATCTCCGCCCCGGTCCACGCCCCCACTTCGGGACGCATCATGGGAGTTGGTGGATATCCGGCCCACCACCCCTCGGGCCTGTCGGTAAGGACAATCACCTTGAAACCGGATGGCAAGGATGAGTGGACGGACCGGCTCGATCCGGTCTATGCCCCCTTCAGTCTGGCCGCGGAAGAGATCGCGCAGCGGGTTGCCGATGCCGGCATCGTCGGCATGGGGGGGGCCACCTTCCCCTCGGCGGTCAAGCTCAACCTGCGCAAACGCTACGCCCTCCATACCCTGGTCATCAACGGCGCCGAGTGCGAGCCCTATCTCACCTGCGATGACCGCCTGATGCGTGAAAAACCTGCGGAGATCCTCGAAGGCGTGCGCCTGATGGCACGCGCCCTGGGTGTGGCCCGCATCCTTGTCGCCATAGAGGACAACAAGCCCCAGGCACAGGCGGCGATGCGGGATGCCGCTAAACCCTTTGCTGAGGTCAGCATCGTCGGTCTGCCGACCCGCTATCCGATGGGTTCCGAAAAACACCTGGTGCAGACCCTGATCGGCAAGGAGACCCCTGCCCGCGGACTCACAGCCGACATGGGCGTGGTGGTGCACAATGTGGCCACCGCGATGGCGGTACACGATGCCCTCTACCTGGGCAGGCCGCTGATATCCCGGGTCATGACCGTAACCGGCGGCGCCATCCGGCAGCCGAGGAACCTGCATGTACCCCTGGGCACGCCCCTCTCCCACCTGATCGACTTCTGCGGCGGCTTCAAGGAGGAGCCGGCGCAACTGATCAGCGGCGGACCGATGATGGGACAGCCGCTGCCCTCCACCCGGGTGCCGGCCGTCAAGGGCAGCAACGGCCTGCTGGCGCTGACCGCCGGCGAGAGCGAAAGCGCCGAGGAGATGCCCTGCATTCGCTGCGCCAGCTGTGTCCAGGCCTGCCCCTGCGGCCTGGTGCCCCTGGAGATGGCGGCCCACATCCGCGCCGGCGGCCTCGACAACTCGGTCAAGCTGGGGCTGCTCGACTGCATCGCCTGCGGCTCCTGCTCCTATGCCTGCCCCTCCCACATCCCCCTGGTCCACTACTTCAACTTCGCCAAAGGTGAGTTGGCCGCACGCCAGCGCAGCCAGCACAAACAGGGCGAGACCAAGCGCCTTGCGGAGGCGCGCAGCGAGCGCATGGAGGCGATCAAGCGGGCCAAGCGGGAGGCGATGATGAAGCGCAAGAAGGAGATGGAGGCGAAAAAGCGGGCCCAGGAGGAGGCGAAGGCCGCCCCTGAGGCCAGCGACAAGCCAACCGCCGACAGCGGAGTGGAAGCATGATCGAAGAGCAGCCCGTCGCCGGTCCCTATACCCACGCCCGCACCAGCATCAGCCGCACCATGGGGCTGGTGCTGTTGGCGCTGCTGCCGGCCACCCTCTACAGCCTCTACCTGTTCGGCTGGCCGGCGATCTTCCTCTTCGGCACAACCGTCCTTGCCGCGCTGGTCTTCGAGGCAGGCTCCCTGCGCCTGGCCGGCAAACGGGTGCGTCCCTTCCTGCTCGACGGCTCCGCCCTCCTTACCGGCTGGCTGCTGGCGATGACCCTGCCCCCCTGGGCGCCCTGGTGGATCGGCCTGGTGGGGGCCTTTCTCGCCATCGTCATCGGCAAGCAGGTCTTTGGCGGCATCGGCCAGAACCTCTTCAATCCGGCCATGGTGGCCCGGGTGGCGCTGCTGATCTCCTTTCCCCTGGAGATGACCCTGTTCAATGCACCCGTCCCCCTCTTTTCGGCCCAGGCGCCTGGATTTCTCGACAGCCTGGCCATCACCTTCGGCCAATCGAACCAGTTGGATGCCGTCAGCAGCGCCACCACCCTCGGCCATCTCAAGACCGAGCTGGGGCGCGGAGTAACCCTGGATACCGCCAGCGGTGGTGTGGAGTCCCTGTGGCAGCTCACCCTGGGTGAGGCAAGCGGCAGTCTCGGCGAGACCTCCGCCCTGCTTCTGCTGCTGGGTGGGCTCTTCCTGATCTACAAGCGCATCATCACCTGGCACATACCGCTGGCAATGCTGGGAAGCCTGGCCCTGCTTGCCACGATATTTCATCTCATCGATCCCCAGAGTTATGTCGGTCCCCTGACCCATCTGCTCTCGGGGGCGGCAATCCTGGGGGCCTTCTTCATCGCCACCGACCTGGTGACCTCGCCGGTCTCCATCCGCGGCCAGCTCCTCTTCGGCGCCGGCGTCGGCCTGCTGGTCTATGCCATTCGCACCTGGGCCGGCTATCCGGAGGGGGTCGCCTTCGCGGTGATGCTGATGAACGCCTGCACCCCGTTGATCGACCACTACCTGAAACCCCGTATCTACGGCCGTGATCGCAAGGGAGAGCCGCTCAACTACGCGGATGAGCGAGGCGAGGCCTGATGGGTACCCCGAAGGAACCGCAATATCGCAAACGCATCGGCTACCAGGCGGTGCTGTTGGGCGGCTTCTCGACCCTGGCGACAGCCCTGCTGGTGGCGGGCAATATCGCGACCAGGGACGCAATCCTGGAGCGCCAGAAGGAGGACCTGCTCGATTCCCTCTCCCAGGTCGTACCACAGCGGCGCTATGACAACGACCTGCTCGCCAATCCCCTGGAAATCACCGGCGACAACGGCAAGCCGGTGACCGTCTACCGCGGTACCGTCGGATCCCAGGTCAACGCCCTCGCCTGGGAGATCAGCGGCCAGGGGTATGCCGGCGAGATCCGTCTCATCCTCGGACTCGATGCCGACGGCAGGGTCCTCGGGGTACGGGTGCTCTCCCACGCCGAAACCCCCGGGCTTGGCGACAAGATCGAGGTGGCGAGGGATGCCTGGATTCTCGGCTTCAACGGCCTCTCCCTGGGCGATCCACCCGCAAAGGAGTGGGCGGTAAAGAAGGACGGCGGGCGCTTCGACCAGTTCAGCGGCGCCACCATCACCCCCCGCGCCGTGGTGCAGGCAATAAAGGATGGCCTGGCCTTCTTCAGGCACCACCGCACCGAGCTGTTGAATCCACCGGTGATCACCACGGATGTGGTCAAGCGGTAATTAAGGAATAGTCCGCAAATGAACGCGAATGAACGCAAATGCTGCCGATGTATTGCCACACCGGTATATGGAGCTGTGTTCATAACCAGGTCGATGGTGGATTGCGGCGAAGGTATAGCCCGCAACAGGATTGAAACAAACATATCATTTGCGTTCATTCGCGTTCATTTGCGGACTGAAACGCTTTAACAGGTGTTCAACTGGAGCAACAGTTCTATGAGCAATGGCTACCGACGCATCGCCAGAGACGGCATCTGGGACAACAATATCGTATTCGCCCAGGCCCTGGCCCTCTGCCCCTTGCTCGCCGTGACCGGCACCGCCAGCAACGGCCTCGGTATGGGGCTCGCCTCCACCGCGGTGATGGTCGCCTCCGGCCTGCTGATCTCCCTGTTTCGCGGCATCATCACCCCCCAGGTGCGGATCCCGGTCTTCGTCCTGATCATCGCCGTGCTGGTCACCCTGGTGGACCTGTCGATGAACGCCTGGGTGCACGACCTGCACAAGGTGCTGGGATTGTTCATTCCCCTGATCGTCACCAACTGCGCCATCCTCGGGCGGGCAGAATCCTTTGCCTCCCGCAACAGGATCCTGCCGTCGATCTTCGACGGCCTGATGATGGGTCTCGGCTTTACCCTGGCGCTGGTGCTGCTGGGGGCCGGCCGCGAGATTCTCGGCAGCGGCACCCTGTTCGCCAACGCCGCCCTGCTGCTCGGCTCCTGGGCCGCCTTCCTGGAATTGGAACTGATCCCCGATTACAAGGGATTTCTCCTCATCATCCTCCCCCCCGGCGGCTTCCTGGTGCTCGGTTTCCTGCTCGCCGGCAAGCGCCTTCTGGATCGGGTGGTTGAACAGCGGCGGGCCGAGCAGGCAAACGCGGAAGCCGCGGCATCGAGCCAATCATAGGAGTATCAGAGATGAATGTGGGTGTCGCCTATGCGGACAAGTTCAAGCAGGTCTGGCTCAAACTCGAAGTACCGGACGAGAGCACCGTTCGTCAGGCCATCGAACACTCCGGACTGCTCGAGCAGTTTCCCGAGATCGACCTGGAAAATCAGAAGGTCGGCATCTTCGGCAAGCTCACCAAGCTCGATGCGAAACTCGAGGAGGGATCGCGTGTCGAGATCTACCGTACCATCACAGCCGATCCCGATCTGGTGGAGCGTCGGGACCGGGATAACGACGACTAGCAGCCTTTTCCAGGCCATCGGCGTCATCAAGCTTCAGCTCCAAGACGGCGGTCCGCTCGGTGTCAAGCTCGTGGACAATGACGCGATTGTTGTTTGTGTCCGTAATAAACAAACTGCCGTCGTGAAGCGCAAGTCCACCCGGCTCGTTTAACTGAAATTCACCGTCGACGCTGCTGAGCAGACCCGGCCTGCCATCGCCTAACAGCGATGTCACCGAATCCTTCCCGAGATCGACCATTTTGATCTTGTGATTGTATGTATCCGCCAGGATCACCCTGTTTTCATCGATCACGGCGATACCCAATACATGCTGCAGTTTTGCTTCCCGCAGTCGACCATCCCTATCGCCAAAATCGAACAGGCCCTTGCCAATCAATGTCTCCACGATCTTGTCCTTCAGATCTATGCGTCGAAGCGCCGATGCCTCTGCATCCGCTATATACAACCAGTCTCCGGACAGGCTCAGGCCACTCGGCTGGCTGAAGGTGGCCTGCCCGACATCGCCATCGTCAATCCCCTCGTGTCCGTTCCCGGCAAAACGTGCTACTTTTTTTGTCGTCGTGTTGTAAACCCAGATCTGGTGACTGCCGGCCATGGCGATATAGAGCTGGTCATCCTTCAGCGCCAGCGCCCAGGGAGAAGCAAGACCGATGGATGTTGCCGCAAACTCGCCCGCGCGTTTTCTCTCCAGGGTGCCGTTCCCGGCTACGGTAGTTACCTTTCTCTCCACCAGGTCGATGTAGCGGATGGTGTGATTTCCCGTATCCGCCACATAGATGCCATGGTCGGTAAATGCGAGGCCTTGGGGCATGTCGAATCTCGCCTCGGAGAAATCCCCATCATCGCTGCCCGCCTCTTTATCCCCGATAACATACTTTGTTTGACCTCGATGGTCGGATATGAGAATTCGGTTGTGCAGGGTATCGCTGACAGCCAAATGGAGATTTGACACTGCAATCTTGCCCGGCGCCGCCAAAAGTGTCGGTTCAATACGATCCCGCTCCAGTTTCACCGGCAGGGGTACGGGGTTGAGAATACTTTTGTGCTGCTCGAGCAGCTCGCTGATTTTATTGTCGATAAGCTCGTATCTTCCTTCACCCGTCACCCGGCCCAGCACATCCCCGGCGGGATCGATAAACACCCGGGTAGGCCAGGCCCGCATCCCATAAAAACCCGCCAGCAGAGAGTCGACATCGTTAACCACGGGATGATCGATGCCATATCTGACGACAATGCTTCTGAGGGTATCCAGATTCTTTTCATTGTCGAATTTCGGTGTATGCACACCGATAACCAGCAACTGGTCGCCAAATTTCTCTTCCAGCTTTTTCAGATCAGCCAATACGTGGATACAATTGATGCAACCATAAGTCCAAAAATCCAGAATGACGACCTTGCCCAGCAGATCGCCAAACGTCAGTGGCCTCGCCACGTTCAACCACGGCAGCCCGGGTGCGAACTCCGCGCTATTATCGTATGGGCTTTCCTGAGCAAAATCACTCCGATCCCGGTCCGCAGTCTCGGATGAACAACCGGTTGCACTCAGGAGGACCAATAAAAACAGGGACCACTGCAACCTGACTCTGATCGATCCGGGATTGCACGCGTCTATCATTTTATTACTTGCCCTGGAAAACCATCGTACACTCAAGTAGAGCATAGAGAGCCCTGTTTGTCTTTAGGCATGAAACGGATGTTATGAATTCTTTATAATTTGAGAAGAAACCTTCAGCTACACGGAAGACGGTAACTTATTCT
>QBVC01000003.1 GCA_003058495.1 gamma proteobacterium symbiont of Ctena orbiculata
CATTTTTAGTATCTGAGCGAGTGTTGTATGATGATACGCCATAGCCTGATTTCCCCTTGTTATAAGTGTTTTCTAGACAACTACATTTTAACAAGGGACTAGAAATCAGGCTTCTTTTATTCAATATCTGGGACAGCAGTGGTACTGCCCCCTTTTACTTGGACTATCCTCTGCGAAAAAAGGGAGGAGTGAGCTATGCCAGTCGAGAGGCAGGCCGTGTTGATGATCCACGGCATAGGAAATCAGCAGCCGATGCAGACATTACGGTCTTTTGTCGAGACCGTATGGACCAAGCATGAAGAGATCCATGAAGAGTACGCCGGCAGCCAGGTCTGGAGCAAGCCGGACCATATATCAAAGAACTTTGAGCTGAGACGCCTGACAACACCCCAGAATTCGGCAGAGATCCGGACCGATTTCTTTGAATTTTACTGGGCGCATTTGATGCACGGCACCGGTTATGGCCATTTGATCGGCTGGCTACTCAGTCTGCTTCTGCGCAGGCCTTCCAGCGTTCCCCCGGGACTGAAGCTGGCCTTTTATACACTCTGGGTTATCGTCGTTATTGCGATAGGTGGCTGGTGTTTCGTTATCGGTGATGGAATCGCCAATCCGGATGGTCCCGGACTGCTTGAGCGCGTACCGATATGGGTAGCGGTCTTGTTGACGGTTCTCGGCACAATCGCGATCTCATTCCTGGGCTTTTTAATGAAGGAGGTCGTCGGGGATGCGGCTCGCTACCTGAGACCGGCGGCACAGAATATCCAACGTCGCCAGGAAATACGCACCGCGGGGGTTGATCTTCTCAAGAATCTGCATGATCGCGGATACGACCGCATCATCATCGTCGGCCACAGCCTCGGCAGTGTGATTGGATACGATATCCTGACCTATGCGTTTCAGGCATACAACGTACCGAAAAAAGCGGCGAGTGAGGTACATACGGCCCATGATGCGATTGAGAAAATCGCACAGGATTCATCGGCGGAAAGCACATCGGATATAGATGATGTGCAGAAAGCTCAACGAAACTACTTCAATGAATTCACCGACCCCGCCAAGATCAATGGTCCCTGGCGAGTGACCGATTTTATCACCCTGGGAAGCCCATTGGCTCATGCGTCGGTTCTGTTGGCCGACGACGATGAATCCTTGGCCAAAAAGGTCGCATTGCGGGAATATCCAAGTTGCCTGCCGGCCCTCGAGCAGAAAATCAGAACGACCGATGCGGTCAATCGGCACTTCAGCTATGGCCCGCAAGCATCAAGAACCAACAACAAAGAGGTAAAGATTCCTCATCATGCCGCCCTGTTTGCGATGACGCGTTGGAAGAACCTCTATTTCCCCTGTAAGTATATTTTATGGGGTGACCTGATCGGTGGGCCGATCCCCAAAACGCTTGGCAAGGAGATCCTGAACCAACCGGTCGGGACCGAGGTTAGAAATGGATTTCTTACCCACCGTTTCTATTGGTCATCGAGCGACTGGAAACCGGGATCTGACGATGAGCGGCAGGAAGCGGTATCGGCCTTGCGTGATGCGCTTGATCTCGTTGATGAGCACTCATAATACAATATACTGACACGCTTCTCGTTGACCAGTCACTGAACAGGGAAGCAGAGAGATGTTGAGTAAAATCAGATTCCAGCTGATCACGCTCATGCTGTTTCATGTGTCGTCCCACAGTTGGTCGAGCGAACTGCTGCTTGGCGCGGACAAAATCGCCGTCGAGGATGATTGTTGACGGTTATGCCAACGCCAATCCATCATGGAAACTCGACGCGCCCCATCCCTATGAGGCATTGCAGCTGCAGGCAGCGGAGAAGGGGATGGGGTTGTGGGGTTTGTTGCCTGAGCAGACCCAGCTCTGGTCTGGGTTTGCTTCGACTCAGTGATCTCAGATGTTAACCTAAAGGCGCACTCTATTTATTTTTATAGATTTTTCTCCTTGTCCTTCATAAGCGTGGGAGAGCATAAGTTTTCTCCAATACAGCAAGTTCTTCTACGGTTTATACTTACACGACTTCCAGTTCTTCAGCTCAAGTTTTCCAGGTAGTCTGCACTGAAATCAATCTCCAACTCAATCCAGAGCGGCAAATGGTCACTAGCATGGAAGGTACGCCACTCTTTCAGATAGTATTGTTTGAGCTTGCTTTTAGCGGCAGTTGTATTTTTTATGTGATTTCGCCAGTCACTGATTGCCTCCTTCTTACTGGCAATGGATTTGCGGAGCTTCTCTTTCCGATTTTCAGAATTGGTTTTTTCGAGCGATTTCTTGTCTTTGGCGAGTTCTTTATTCAGACGAGCAATCTTGTCCTGAATGACCTTTTTTAGGTCTGGGATATAGCTCTCAAAATCCTCTTGTCTGAATATGCTATTGAAAAACTGGAAGACTCCCTTAGACTTCCTGCCTGTCCGAGGGCGAAGCTCCTGTTCTCTTACCAGGAAGGATATCTGATCATAGAACTTGGTCTGATCTTTATTGCTACCCTCATTGTTGTCAAAGATCTTGAAGCCGTGCTTCTCTAACGCGTTATATCCCCGGCTGCCCTGCTTCTTGATATTGAAGTCGCCTACAAGAATGTGGTTGCGGTCATCTCTCTCAGCGCGGTCAGATAGGAATTTCGCGACTTTGTCGATTTCCTCGACCCGCCGATCGTACTTCGGCCCAGAATTTTCACCAAAGTAAATGTGTACGGTTGAGAAAAGGAACTTGAACCAACCTGATTGGAAGGAACACATAAAAGGCGTTCGAGAAAATTGCCGTTTCTTCTCGCCATCGATTATCTGCATGTTGTCAGGCAACACGAGTTCACCCGCGATTCCCTGGAACCACACCTTACTCGTATCGTAGATGAACCCAAGACGCTCGTCGTTTCCACCACGTCCCTCAGTCGGATCAGTGATGATGTATTTGTAGTCCATCTCACCTAAAATCCGTAGGATACTCTTGAGGGGCCTTAGATCCCGACAGATCTCCTGGACGGCAATCACATCGAACCTGGAGATGATTTCAGCGATATAGAGAAAATCCTCTTGTGTTCGCAAACCGTTTTGAAAACGGTTGTCGTCGAAATTCCGGATGTTCCAAGTTCCAATAATCAATGTCTTGGTACGAGTCCTGTCTGGGATCTCTGCATCCAGTTGGGATCGTAATCGCTGGAGCCCCCTGACAGCCCTCTTTCTTTCTGAGCTCTTAGTAAACCTCTTCAGTGATGTATAGTAAGGCATTTTTCAGTCCTTTTAATGCTAGTTCTGACGGGATTTGTAAGTTAGGAATTGCCATCGCTCTTCTTACTATCTTGGCGAACAGTTTACTATTGTAGTCTACATTATCAGATCTAGGACATTCTATTGTCAGGCAGGATCATAGTAGGTCCATATCAGATGGACCAATAAAAATCACTAAGGCTTTTTTCTATTCTTTAAGCGACCGCCAGGAGGAGATTATGGCTTTCGAATCCTTTCCAAGCACATTTCTGTTATTGGTCAACTAAATGACATGCACATGTAAATCTCGAAAGAGCAAGTGATTGCTCGTGAAAATACTCTAAAAAATAAGTATCAATTACTCCGATTCATCACGGCTTTTCTCCAAAGATTTTCCGGTCAAAGCCCCAAGAAAACCCGCAATATCCGATATCTCATCCTCCTTCAACTCAACATCAAGCTGAATCCTCCCCATAATACGGATGCTATCTTCCAGGGTCTCACCCGAACCGTCATGAAACCAGGGCCCGGTCACCGTGACATTGCGCAGCGAGGCCACTTTGAACATCATCCTGTCCTCGTCGTCTCCGGTCACGCGGTATCTGCCCTGGTCCCCGGTATTGTGGAAATCCTTGTAGACGCCGAGCTTCTCGATCAGGGTGCCGCCCAGCATGTGACCATCGTGGCAGCGTATGCAGTTTCGCTTTATGAAGGTTGCAAGACCAGACTGCTCTTGGGGGGTGAGTGCGGTTTTCTCTCCGCCTAAAAAATCGTCGAAACGGGATTCGCTTCGCAGGGTGCGTTCGAATGCGGCAATGGCCTCTGCCAGATTGGCATAGGAGAGGGGAGGCGAATCATTGGCAAATGCATTGGCAAATGCTTCGGCATACTCCGAAAGCGCACCGAGCTTTTTCACCACGCTCGCTTCATCCGGCATGCCCATTTCGATCGGATTCAGGATCGGTTCACGCGCCTGCTCGGCAAGGTTCTCGGCGCGGGCGTCCCAGAACTGGGCGATCTGCCATCCCGCATTCAGTACCGTGGGGGTATTGCGGTCGCCGAGCTCCCCGCGGGCGCCCGGTGATCTGGGGAGGTTGTCCATTCCGGCCCTGCCGTCTGTCAGCGGATGACAATTGGCGCAGGCCTGGGTGTCGTTGATGGAGAGGCGCTTGTCGAAATAGAGTTTCTTGCCGAGCGCTATCCTCGCCGGGGTGTCGTTCTCGCTGCCGGGCATCGCCTCGGGGAGCGGCGCGAAATAGCGGTTGGCCTTTCTGATCAGGCGGTCGGTCTTGTCCGCATGGGCGCAGGTGGCAAACAGAAGGAGCAGCAGAAGAGTCCCTATTGCGTTGCTTTTAATACTCATCGTTGACAACCCAACTCACTCAAACAGAAAATTTCTTGTATCGCTCAATGTGCGATGTAAGCCATGGCATCTGGCGCAGATGACCACCGCGGCCTCACCCAGTTTTCTGCCTGTCTCTTTTGGTTCCTCTCCGGCCAGCGCACTGTCCAGCTCATCGAGTGTGCGCATGCTTGCCTCGCCCAGTATCCTGCTGCGCGGCAGCTCATCCTTGTGACAGGACCGGCAGCTTGCCGCCAGATGGTGCAGATCCTCTCGCAGCCGGGCGGAGGCGGCGGCCGCGCGTGACCACTGCATGTCCTCGGAAGCGATCTTGATGCGGTTTACCGTTCGGGAAAGGCCTTCCATGAATGCCGGATACTCCTTCCTGCTCTCCGGGGCGTTGTCGATCCCGATCGCGCTGAAGTCAGGTGAACGATATCTGAGGGCGGCGAGGGCCCGATACTCCCGGTGGCAGTTGCGGCAGTTGCGTTGAAGTCGCGATACCGCACTGGCGACTTTGTCGAAATCGCCTCTGTCGGCGGCGGCTTCCAGACGCATCGCCTCATCCAGTTCGATTTCATCGCGCCACTCGGGCACCATCTCGGGCAGCGAGCGAAAATGTTTGACGAATCTTTCGCTCCATTTGCGCATCAAGGCCAACTCCTGTTCAGCGGCGTACTCATCGACGGCCTGCAGTTCACGGCGCAGGGCAAACATGGTGTGAAGCCAGACCTGCCGTTTATTGGCCGGCTTGTACCATTGCCCGAGGGAGTCGGGGAGCAGGGCGATGCTGCGTTCCGTTTCCGCAATCGATCGGTCCTGTTGAATAAACAACAGGACGAGAAGCAGCGGCACAAGCCGGAGCGACCTTTTGTGTCTCATCGACCTTCGACCGTCCAGCCGCCGGCTACTCCACCACGTGCACCACACCCTTCATCTGGTGGGATTCGACGTGGGGCTCGCAGATGTAGGGGTAGCTTCCCGGTTTGTCGAAGGTGCGCTCCCGCACATCGCCGGGGAAGAAGTAGTCGCCGGGTTCCTCGCCCAGCACCTCGAACCAGGCGCTGTGATACTGGCGCTTTTCGTGGTTTTCCCAGCGCACGGTGGTGCCGACCTTGACGGTGATCTCCTGGGGCTGGAATTTATAGTCCTTGGCAATGACGGTGACCACCTCACCGGCATAGGTATTGCTCAAGACGAGCAGCCACAAAAGCAGAAAGCTCATGTAATAGCGAAACATTGTGGATACCTCCATCGGTTGCAGACCTCCACCCGGCAACAGGGTTCGGGCGCTACTGTGCCATTGCATTGATCTCCGCGTCCGGATTGTCGAGTCCCAGTCTGTATCCCAGGGATACATGGTGGAAGCGGCTGCTGGTGTGGTCGTCGTGGATCGCGAAGCCGAAATTGTAGAGCCTGTCCTTTTCGATGCTCACATCCTCCGCCAGTTCGGATTTCAGCTTGCGCTTGAACGTGGCGGTCCAGTAGCCGGCCTCTTCCCGGATGCTCCCCTGGACGGCCTCGCCGCCCTCCATGACACGCTGATCCAGGATGTAGCCGTTCTCGACCCTGCCGCTGCCGCTGCTGATGCGAACCAGGTCCATGGTCTTGCGGGCATCGAGCTCCGCCTGCAGGTCGGCATTCTCTTTCAGCTTGTCCCAGCCGCCGAGTTTCTTGCCCCGCCGGCCCTTCTCCTCGACCTTGGTGCGCGACTCCTTGATGTACTTGGTCACGCCCTGGCTGAAATCGAGGGGCAGGCCGGATGCCGCCGGATCCTCGGGATGCCCCGGCATGGTTCGCAGATCCTCGTGGCAGGTGCCCCAGCAACCGGCCTGGGCGGCATACTCCAGCTCATCGGTCGCCAGCATGAACGCCAGCTTGACCCGGTTCTCGGGATCCATCTTGCCGCCCTCCACGAAGGGTATGGGTACATGCCCGGTGCCCTCCCACTGGAAGCGCAGATAGAGATGCTCGTTGTCGTGGGTCGCCTGGACCGTCACCGGTATGGCCGGGCGCTTGCCTTCCGGCGGGGTTGGTTCGGCCTTCTGGCCGGTGACCATCTTCACCCCCATGTCCGCCACCTCCTTTTCGTGGCAGGTGGTGCAGCGGTCGCCGGCGCGGAAGGGGCGGGCGCCGCCATGGTACTTGCCCACCAGGGTCCACTCCATGGAGGTCTGGCCGGGATAGAAGAGGGTGATCTGACGTTCCCCCGCCTTCGACCAGTCGATGTCATTGTCCGCATCACCAGCGGCGGATGCGGCCGGTTTTTGGGATGCCGCGGCGGCCGCCACCGGCGCGGCAACCTTGGCCTTCACCGCATTGATCTCGGCCTGATCATCGTCCAGCGCCAGCTTGTAGCCGAGGGAGACATGGTGGAAGCGGGCGTTGGTGTAGTCGTCGTGGATGGCGAAGCCGAAGTTGTAGACGGTGCCGGGTTCGAGCGCGAGGTTGCCGCTGCCGGAGGATTTCAGGGGACGCCTGATCTCAACCGTCCAGAGTCCCGCCTCGAGCCAGCCCTGGGCATCCACCTTGCCGCCGTCGTCCATGATGCGCTGTTCCAGCACATAGCCGTTTTCCGTCTTGCCGCTGCTGTTCCAACGCACCAGGTCCATGTATTTGTGCGCCTCCCGCTCGGCCTGGATGGCCGCATCGTCCTTCAGCTTGTCCCAGCCGCCGAGTTTTTTGCCCCGCCGGCCCTTCTCCTCGACCTTGGTGCGCGACTCCTTGATGTACTTGGTCACGCCGTTGGAGAGATCCAGCTTGAGACCGGCCGCGGCCGCGTCCTCGGGTTGACCGGGCATGGTCCGCAGATCCTCGTGGCAGGTGCCCCAGCAACCGGCCTGGGAGGCGTACTCCACCTCGTCCGTCGCCAGCATCAGGGCCAGCTTGACCTGGTTGTCGGGATCCATCTTGCCCCCCTCCACGAAGGGGACAGGGACATGATCGGTATCCTCCCACTGGAAGCGCAGATAGAGATGCGTCTCGTCATGGGCAGCCTGAACGGTGACCGGGATGGAACCCCGTTTCCCCTCGGGCGGGGTCGGCTCGGCCTTCTGCCCGGTGACCATCTTCACGCCCATGTCGGCGGTCTCTTTTTCGTGGCAGACGTTGCAGCGGTCGCCGGCGCGGAAGGGGCGGGCGCCACCATGGAACTTGCCCACCAGGGTCCACTCCATGGAGGTCTGGCCGGGATAGAAGAGGGTGATCAGGCGCTCGGGAGAGCCGCTCCAATCGACACCAAAGCCGCGTGCGCCCGCATCGGCCGCCGCCACGGCGCCGGCATCCTGCGACTTGGCCGCCGCGAGGGCCTGGGCCACCGCCGCATCGATCTTTTTCTGCACGGCCAGTGCCTGGGCCTTGCGGCGTTCACGCTCTTTCTGTGCCGCCTCCTGTTGCGCCGCCTCCTCTACGGCCTCCGCCGCTTCGGCGCGCGCCAGGCCCTCCTTGAAGGAGAGGGGTATCTCGGTCTTGTAGGCCTCGACGGGTTTGGCCCACGCCTCCAGCTCCTCTTCGCTGATCTCCTTGTGTACCGCCTTGTGGGCGATGCCTTTGTGGCAGTCGATACAGGTGTTGCCCTTCTCCATGGCGAACAGGTGTTGATTGCGGGCGCGGGGCTTCTGCCTTTCGGGATTCATGGTGTCCCAGTCGTGGCAGTTGCGGCACTCCCTCGAATCGGTCTCCTTCATGGCCTGCCATACCCGGCGCGCCATGGTGAGTCTGTGTGCTTCGAACTTCTCCGGTGTATCCACGGTCCCCAGCATTTTGTGCCAGAGTTCGTTGCTGGCCTTGATCTTTCTGACGATCTTGTGCACCCAGGGGCGGGGCACATGGCAGTCGGGACAGGTGGCGCCGACGCCGCTGCGGTTGCCGTCGTGGGCCGTGCCCTTGAACTCCGCGTAGACATTCTCCTCCATCTCGTGGCAGGAGATGCAGAAATCCATGGTGTTGGTCGCCTCCATCACGGTATTGAATCCGCCCCAGAGGATGACGCCGATGACCATGAACAGGACCGCACCACCCAGGGTCGCGCCGAAGGCGACCTTGCGTGAAAGCAGGCTTTTGAATAGAGAGTGCTGATGTATCGTTTTCACCGTTCAGGTCTCACTGGTCGGGTGATACGCCACGTGTGCAGATTGTGTCGCGTGGATGCTTGTGAGCCGGGCGGAGATGAGCGCTGGGCCCATCTCCACCCGGTCTTCAGTTACGTGCGATTGGCATTGGGGTCGTCAGGTAACGTGGTTGACCCGGTTGTGCACGTTGAACTTGCCGGTGGGTGCGAACAGTCCCTTGACCCGGGCCTTCTCTTCGAGTGTCTTGGCGTCGAAGATGATGATCTCACCGTTTGGCTCTTTCGAGTCCTTGCGGTTCCAGACCGAGGTCCAGACCTCGCTGCCGTCGTTGTTGAACTCGATATGCACCGCGGCATAGCCGGGCTTTTCGGTCAGACGGATGGTCTTGACGATCTCCCGGGTCTTCTTGTCGATGACCTGGAGTGACTGCTGGACCTCGGGCTCCGGATGCTTGGTCTGATCCGCCCAGACATAGTCGCTCTTCGGATGGGTGCGGATGAACACACCGGGTCCGTCGGTCTCGGTTTCGTAACAGACCTTCCAAGCCTGATCGGGATGGCCCTTGGGATCGTTACCCCAGGCGGTGACCTTGCCGACGCCAAGATGCACAGTGCCGCCAACAGGTCCACACTTTGGATCGATCCAGTTGGCGCCGGGACCCGGATGCGGCAGCTTGTCGACGTCGATCAGCTTGGTCAGCTTCTGGGTCTTGGTGTCCACCACCACCATCTTGTTGGAGGCGTTGGCGGCGATCTGGAAGTAACGGCCTGTCGGATCGTAGAAACCGTCATGCAGGAACTTGGCGGTATCCATCTTGGTGATCTTCAGGTTGTCGATGTCGCTGTAGTCCACCTGCCACATCTGCCCCAACTCCTTCATGGAGACCAGCCAGCTGGGATGGTTGGGCGTATCGTAGATAGCCGCCACACGGGATTCGTTGACATAGTCGCCATCCACATTCACACCGCGGGCGGAGACCACTTTCAGCGGCTCCATCGTCATGGCGTCAGCAATGACAAAGTGGGGTGGCCAGTAACCGCCGCCTACCACATACTTCCCGTCACCCGACACGGCGACATCGCGTGCGTCATAGGCGATCTGCACTTCGGCAACCTTCATCTTGTCGGGTGTCTGCCACAGATCGATCTTGGTCAGCTTGCCGTCACGGCCCTGGGTATACCAGAAGCGTCCGGCATCCTTTGCATGCAGGCTTTTGTGATGCTCCGCTGCTTTCAGGACATGTACCGCATAGCCGGTGGCGACGTGTGCAACGACCTCTTTCTTGTCGCCGTCTATGACCGCCACCTTGCCCACATCACGCTCGATAACCAGGAAGAAGTTCTTCCAGTTACGACCATGCAGCGGTTTGCTGGGATAGTCTTTGGGATCCACGAAGACCTTATGCCGCTCCTTCATCAGCGACAGGGGCATCTCAGGTGGAATCGGTGGCTCCATCTGGATGTAGGTGGCCATCTTCTTGATCTCATCCGCCGACATGATGTCGTCGAAGTTGTTCATGCCGCCTTCGGTGCCGAACTTGATTATCTTCTCGAGGCGTTCTTGTCCCAGCTTCTGCGTCTCCTTCGGCTCCAGACTCTTACCTGTCGCGCCTTTACGCAGGGTGCCGTGGCAACCTGCGCAACGCTGGAAGTAGATGGTCTTGGATGCTTCGAAATCCGCTTCACTGAGTGTTGGCGTGGCTGCTTGGGCGGTTACCCCTAAGCCACTGATGGAAATGCCTATTGCCATTGACAGCGCACTTGCGTGTAGAATAGATGGTGCGCCTGGCCGGGAACGTTTGATCATTGGAGAAATCCTCCTCTACTTGTCGATTACGCACGACAGATTAAGCGCCCGGTCGGGCACACTCACCTTGACAAAAGTCAAATCAAAAAATGTCCATATCTCCGATAGTCTGTTTAACGGATACGGGTGCGCGATTCGAATTGATGCGGATCAAGGCCAGGCGTGATCCAAGTGAGATGATCCCTCCAGGCAGCTTTGCCTGAGCCGTTCGCAACAGCGCTTTTTCGTTAGACAATCCTCTGGGGATATCCATTATGCGCAAGAGCTTACAGACCTTTGGCCTCTCCCTCTTCATCGTGCTGGCCTTCCTGGTCATCGGCATCGGTTTTCTCTTCGGCATCGACAATCCGGTCCCCTGGATCATGATCGCGGTGCTTGTCGCATTGCCGGTTATCCACAAGAAAATGACATCCCGCCAGTTCGTGGCCTGGGACAACAGCCTGAGCGTCGGTATCCAGGCGATCGACGACGAGCATCAAAAGCTGCTGACACTGATCAACAATCTGCAGACGGCGGTGCTCTATCCCACCGGTGAATCCTTCGAGCGCCAGGCGCTGAGCGAGCTGGTTGACTACACCAAGTATCACTTCGCGCGGGAAGAGAAGCTGATGAGCGACTACGGCTATCCCGACTACGAGGCGCATAAAAAACAGCATGAGGAGATGATCGTCAAGGTGACGCGCTTTCTCGATTCCTACGAGAAGGACCGCGAGGCCACCATCGACGAATTGACCGGTTTCCTCAAGAACTGGCTGGTCGACCATATTGCCGGCACCGATCAGCAATACAGCCAGTTTCTGAGAGAGAAGGGTGTCAAATAGTCCCATCCCACCGGGCATCCCCCACAGCCGGTTGGGATACGGCCGGGATTCGATGCATGCCCGTTGACTGCCTCTACTGCGGCGAATCGATCGCCGACGACGTCGAGCGCTGTCCACACTGCGGCGCGCCCTCCCACTTTCAGAAAAAGGGGTTTCGCGTCGGCGCCAGGGGGAGATTCCTGATCCTGTTCGTTCTCTTTTCCCTGACGACCCTGGTGGTCGCCCTGTTGTTGCCCAGGTAGCGGGGAGGGGAGGGATGGGGGAGCGTCTGGATAAGAGAGGGTTGAGCCCGGCCAAAGTCGCACTATCCGATCTGTCCCCGGTCATCGGGGAGGGTTGGCGCATGTTTCGCGCAATGCCGCTGCCGAGCCTGGCCTATGCCTCCGTCGCGGCTGTGATCGGCCTGGTGCTGCTCTATGCGGTGGGCAGGCTCGGTATCTCACCCATGTCGCTGCCCTTTGCCGGCGGCTTCATGCTGGTCGCGCCGGCGATGCTCGGCGGCTTCTTCCGCCTGGCCCAGTGTCTGGAGAGCGAGCAGGGTGTAGCCATCGCCACGCCTTTTGCGGCGTTCCTGCGCACACCCTTGCAGACCTGGATGGTCTCCCTCTTCTGCGCCTTCATCTTCCTGATCTGGATCACCGATGCGGGGGTGCTCTACAGCTTTATCATCGGCGGCACCGATCTCCCCTATGAGCTGCCATGGCTGATCCGGGTGGACGAGCCCATCGCCGGTTTCTGGTTCTGGGGTGCTTTGATGGGCTCCGTGCTCGCCTTCATCATCTTCACCATCTCCGCATTCTCGGTGCCCCTGCTCT
This sequence comes from gamma proteobacterium symbiont of Ctena orbiculata, assembly GCA_003058495.1. Classification (GTDB taxonomy): domain Bacteria; phylum Pseudomonadota; class Gammaproteobacteria; order Chromatiales; family Chromatiaceae; genus Thiodiazotropha. Next base: position 12,065 of record QBVC01000003.1, read on the forward strand.
TCGAGGGCAGGGGAGGGCTGGTGCAGGCGGTCCACGCCAGCGTGCGTGCCGTGTTCGCGAACTTCATCGTCACCATGTCATGGGCGTTGATACTCACTCTCTCCATTCTGCTTGCGATCATGCTGCTGCCGTTATTGCTTGTCGTCCTGCCCGTCATGGCCTACGCCAGCTTCGCCCTCTATCGCATCGTCTTTCCGCCATCGAATTAAACCCGTCGGCTTACCCCATTTGACACATGTCAAGGTTTGCCTGCCGCGCTGATTTCTAATAACCGGGACCCAATCAAGAAAGGCTTTGGAGGAGAGTGATGGCACAAGCGTTCACCAAGGAGATGTCGCGAAACATCTTTTACGGGGGTACGGCGTTTTTCTTTCTGCTGTTTCTGGCGCTGAC
>QBVC01000002.1 GCA_003058495.1 gamma proteobacterium symbiont of Ctena orbiculata
TGTGGATCAGTTTGCGGCAGAGTATCTCCTGCGCCTCGAGAGGGAGGTCCTGCAGGAACGGCGGCAGCCTTTTCAGGGATGGAAAGGCCTGCATCGCCGGCTGACTTCTGCGTTCGAGCTCAATCGCCGCCGGCAACACACCGCGTTGAATCAGCTCCCGTGCGGCCCGGTCGCTCCAGGCCTCGGCCGCCTCGCCGCTCATGCCGTGATGTGTCTCCAGATAGCCGGTCAGGGTGCCGCTGCGCAACAGCAGGTGGACCTCCTGCTGGAAGTGGGGCGAGTTCAGCAACAGGGTCTCGATGGCATGTTTGGGTATCGACCATACCGTGGTGTCGGTCGCAGCGATGGCGTTGAAGGCGTTGGGTGCGGTGGTCAGACAGGCATGCCAACCGAAGACGCCATAACGCTCCAACAGCTCCACCCGCCTGTCGGGGGCGGCGGGATCGAACAGCTCTATGCGTCCCTGGTCGATGATGTAGAAACAATCCGGTGGATCCCCCTTGCGGTAGACAGCCTCGCCTTTTCTGAAATTGATGCTCCTGACCGAGGGTGCAATGGCCTTGAAATCGGCGGTGGGGAGGTCGTGAAACAGCCGCACCTGGTGGATGCGGGAGACGATCTGGCGGATCTGCTGGTGTTGCTTGCGGCGCAGGTGATAGATGGTGGTCGAGGCCTTGCGCAGAAAACCGCCATAGTCGTTTACCATCTGGTTCAATGAGATGAAGAGCAGACCGCCCAGCACCGCGCCGAATGCCAGGGCGTAGAAATGACCCTCCTCAACCGAGGAAGCCACCAGGTCGATGGTCAATGCGGCCAGCAGGGCGCCGCCGCCAAAGGCCATGAGCATCGCGGTAACGCGATCGCTGGGCCGCCAAAAGGCCGCGGTGATCGCACCCATGGGCAGGGACGATGCGCTTATCAGCCCGATGACGAAAGCCGTCAGCACCATCGATTCGAACAAAGCAGCTCCTTTAAACAGTAGTCCCAAGCTGCCGGTTGAGCGGTTTCAACCGGGAAGGACAGCAATTAACCGTTAAAACCTAACAGGCAAATATTTAAGATTTATGACAGCCGTCCAATCGACAGGTATAGACTGCATTCGGGGGCATTGAATCGGTTAAACGTGAAGCCACTTGCAGTTTGCTTCAGCAATCGGCGATTTGTGTGAGTTCCGCCTGGGATTAAAGGGTCAGAGCTCGGAATATGCCGCCGGGACCGGGTCCTGAGAAACTGCCACGGGAACTTGGTAGACTGCCTCGGCACCGACACATGCTTTTATTAGACCTATGTTTCAGACCGGAATGGTTATCGCCCATGTCTATCCGTCACGTTTTTATCGCATTTACCCTCTGCCCGTTCACAGCCATCTCCAGCCCCCTCGGCGCCGATGAGGAGAACTGGAAGCACGAGCTCGAAGCGGGCCTCAATGGCGCCAGCGGAAACTCCGACTCAATCAGCCTCCATACCGGCTACAGCGGCAGTTACAAGGATGCGAATCACGGTTGGAAATTCGTCGCCGCCTATGACAAAGCCAGGAGCGACGGTATCGAATCGAGAAATCAGTTCTTTGCCGATCTGTTGAAGGATTGGTACTGGACGGACAATCCCTGGTTTGCCTTCGTCCAGGGCCGCTACGACTGGGACGAGTTCAAGGAGTGGGACTACCGGCTCTCCGCCTCGGCGGGTGTCGGCTATGAATTCATCAAGGGCGAAACATTCTACCTGGTCGGCCGGGCCGGTCTCGGTGGCAACAAGACCTACGGGGAGGGGGTGGAGCTATTCACCCAGGAGGCGACCCTGGGACTGGATGCGGCCTGGACCATCTCCGAGCGGGAAGCGGTCGACTTCAAGACCACCTTCTATCCCAGCCTGGAGCAAGACGGCGAATACCGCAACATCAGCAGCTTCAACTGGAGGATGACGATGTCGGAGCAGGCATCCCTGGCAATGAAGATCGGCCTGATCAACGAATACGATTCATTGGCTGCGCCAGGCACGGAAAAGAGCGATCTCAAGTACAACCTGTCCCTGGTGTGGGGGCTTTGAGACATTTCACTGCTGAAGGCATCTGCCAAGGCTCCCATCGCCTGGCGCGAGGAGTGAGCAGCAGCTCGTAGAATCGGTTAAAAAGAGTGCTAAACTAGTCGCTACACCATGTTCGAAAGGGAGTTTGCATGGAACGTGAGAAATTGCCATACACCGGGCCTGAGCGACGTATAGAGCAGCGTAGAAAAAATCCCGACCGTCGGGAGCTGATCAGGTTCGAACCCGACAAAGAGCCTCGTCGTAGGGGTAGTGGCCGTCGTCAGGGAGATATGAAGGACCTTTGGGATCGCTGTACCCCTTGATGTCTCGCCTGAATATTTCATTTTCCCACCGCGCCATCTAGATTCAACAACCGGTCTTGGCTAGCCGCCGAACCGGCGGGCCGGTGATGCCCGGCTCATGGGCAAGGGGGTATGCGCTGATGCATCGGCCCCGGGAGAAGCGATTTCAGGTACGGGCTAGCTCTGGTGCGGGGGTTTGGACTCAATCGCTGTCGAGTACGGGCAGCGCATGGTCGGGTGCTTCGCTGGGCGCCTCGTCATCCTGTGGCATGCTTGTATGCTCCTTCGCCAGCAGGACATAGATCGACGGCAGCACGAAGAGGGTGAACAGGGTGCCGATGGCCATCCCGCCCACCAGGACCAGGCCGATGGAGTTTCGCGCCGCCGCGCCCGCGCCGGTCACCAGGATCAGGGGAAAGTGGCCGGCCACCGTCGCCACCGTGGTCATCAGCACCGGACGCAGGCGGGTCATCGCCGCCTCCCGCGCCGCATCGATCTTCGACATGCCCTGCTCCTGCAGCTTGTTGGCGAACTCGACGATGAGGATGCCGTTCTTCGCGATCAGCCCGACCAGGGTGACCAGGCCCACCTGGGCGTAGATGTTCAGCGTGGTGGTCCAGCCGCTGGTCCAGAAGGGCATGTTGGGATTGGGCATCTTCAGGAAGGTGAAGATCAGGGCGCCGAACATGGCCAGGGGCACCGAACCCAGGAGGATGATCAGCGGATCGCGGAACGAGTTGAACTGGACAGCCAGGGCCATGAAGATCATCACGATGGCGAGGCTGAAGGCGGGGAGGAACTTGTTGCCCTCGTGGCGCAGCTGGCGCGATTCGCCGGTGTAGTCGATGGTGTAGCCGGGGGGCAGGATCTCCTGGGCCGCCTCTTCCAGCACAGTGAGCGCCTCGTCGAGGGTGCGGTTGGTCATCCCCGAGAGCTTCACCGAGTTGAGCTGCTGGAAGCGGTTGAGGGAGCGGGGCACGGTGCTGTTTTCGATCCTTGCCACGCTGCTCAGCGGGATCAGCTCTCCCTGGGGGCCGTTGATATAGATCTCGGTAAGCTGTTGCGGATTGAGCCGCTGGGTGCGCTCGATCTGCGGAATCACCTTGTAGCTGCGCCCGGCGATGTTGAAGCGGTTGACATAGTCGCCGCCCAGGGCGGCGGCCATGTCGTTGCCGATCTGATTGAGGTCGAGGCCGAGGGCGCCGATCTTGTCCCGGTCCAGCACCACCTGGGCCTGGGGCTGGTCATATTTGAGATCGATCAGCGGCGGGAAGTGGAACATGCCGCTCTCCGCGGCCTTGGCCTGGATCTGCTGGGCGAAGTCGAGCAGGCGCTTGGCGTCCCCGGTGGAGGCGATGATGAACTCCACGGGAAAGTTGCTGCCGCCGGGCAGGGCGGGGGGCGTGGTGGCGAAGATCTGGAAGCCGGGGATCTGCGACAGCTTGGCCTGGATCTCGGGCACGATCTCGAACACGGTGCGCTCCCGGGGATCGTGCCAGGGCTTGACCACCATGCCGGAGAAGCCGTCGGTATCGTAGAGGGCGCCGACCGCGGGCGCGAGCAGGATCTGGAAGGTGAGATCCACCTCCTCGGTGCTGAGGAAGGCCTCCTCCACCGCCTTGCCGTAGAACGCCTTCTGGTTGGCGGTGGCGTTGGCCGGGGCGTTGATCACGCCGAAGATCACACTCTGATCCTCGCCGGGGGCCAGCTCCTTGGGCGACATGTTGTAGAGGGGAAAGGCCGCCGCGGCGACGGCAAGCCATATCACGTAGACGAAGGGCCGGGCATTCAGGGTGTTCACGATCAGGCGGCCGTAGGCCAGGCGCAGGCGGTCGAAGTGGTGGTTGACCCAGCCGGTGAAACCCTTCTCCTCATCCGCGGCGTCGCGCAGCATTTGCGAGCACATCATCGGCGACAGGGTCAGGGCGACGATGCCGGAGATGGTGACTGTGCCGGCCAGGGTCAGCGCGAATTCGCGGAACAGGGCGCCGGTCAACCCCCCCTGGAGGGCGATGGGTATGTAGACCGCCGCCAGGGTGATGGTCATGGCGATGATGGGTCCCACCAGTTCCCGCGCCCCGAGCAGGGCCGCCTCCCGCTTGCTGCGGCCCTCCCGCAGATGGCGTTCGATGTTCTCCACCATGACGATGGCGTCGTCCACCACCAGGCCCACGGAGAGCACGATGGCGAGCAGGGTGAGCAGGTTGAGGGAGAAGCCGAAGACCTGCATCAGGAAGATACTGCCGATCAGCGAGACCGGTATCGCGAACATCGGCACCAGGGCGGTTCGCATGGAGCCGAGAAAGAGGAAGATGACGACGATAACGATCATCAGGGTGTCGCCCAGGGTCTTGGTGACCTCGGTGATGGCGTTGGCGATGTACTCCGAGGCGTCGTAGCCCAGCTCCACCTCGAGCCCCGAGGGGAGGTCGCGGGCGATGGCATCTATTTCGACGCGTACCCGCTTGATGACATCGATGGTGTTGGCGTTGGGCAGGGGAAAGATACCCATGAAGACCGCGGTCTGGCCCTGGTAGCTGACCGTGGTATCGTAGTCCTCGGCGCCGAGGGTGACTTCGGCGATATCGCTCAATCTCACGATGGCGTCGTCCTGCTGCCGGATCACCAGGCGCTCGAACTCCTCCACCGTGTGCAGGTCGGTGTTGGCGGTGAGGGTGACCTGGACCAGGGAGCCCTTGGTGGTGCCGACGGCGGCGAGAAAGTTGTTGGCGGCCAGGGCCTGGCGCACTTGTGCCGGGCTGACATGATAGGCGGCCATCTTGTCCGGCTTCAGCCAGATGCGCATGGCGAAGGTGCGGGCGCCGAAGATCTCCGCCCGCTGCACCCCGGCGACGGCGGCCAGGCGGGGCTGGATGACCCGGATCAGATAGTCGGTGATCTCCGCCTGGGAGAGAATGTCGGAGGCGAAGCTGATATAGGCGGCGGCGAACTCCGAGTCCGCCGACTGCACCGAGATCGCCGGTACCTGGGCCTCCGCGGGGAGTTCGTTGCGCACCTGGTTGACCTTGGCGGTGATCTCCGCCAGCGCCTTGGTCGGCTCGTAGTTGAGCTCGAGGCGGGCGTTGATCATGGAGAAGCCCTGCAGGCTCTTCGATTCGATATACTCGATACCGTCGGCGGAAGCGATGGCCTGTTCCAGCGGCGTGGTGATAAAGCCGCGCACCAGCTCCGCGCTGGCGCCCACATAGACCGTGGAGATATTGACCGTGGCGTTGTCGCTGCGCGGGTATTGGCGGATGTTTAGACTGTTCCAGGCCTGGAAACCGGCGATGACGATCAACAGATTGAGCACGATCGCGACCACCGGCCGCTGGATGAAGAGATCGGTAAAGGCTTTCATCCTGGCCATTTCAAAGTCCTTTGTTCATGTTTCTGCTCAATGCCTTTTCACAGTGTCGGACGGGACTACTCATTGGCGGGGTTGGGCTCTGTCTCTGCTTCAGGGGCGAGGGAGTTGTCGACCACCACCGCCATCTTCGGGCGCAGCTTGAAGACCCCGCTGGTGACCACACTCTCCCCCTCCTCGAGCCCTGTCTCCACGGCGACGAAGTCGCCCTTGGCGCTGCCGAGGCGGATTACCTGCTGGCGCAGCAGGAGCTGTTTGTCGCCGCTCTTCTCATCCTCGATTTCGTCAATGACGAACACGGTATCGCCGTAGGGCGCATAGAGCACCGCGGTGGCGGGGATGGCGAGTACTTCCTGCTCATCGGGGAGCAGTACCACCACGTTGGCGAACATGCCGGGACGCAACAGTTCACCCTTGTTGTCGAGGGTCGCCCTGACGCGGACGCTGCGCGTCATCTGGTCGATCTCAGGATTCACGGCGATGATCTTACCCATGAAGTGCTCTTCGGGAGCCGCATCGGTCGTTACCCGAATGTCGGTGCCCGGCTTGAGGATGGCGTAGCGCTTTTGCGGCAGGGAGAAGTCCACATAGATCGGATCGATGGTCTGCAGGGTCACCAGGGGAGTGCCCTGATCGACGATCTGTCCCAGGTTGACCTGGCGGATGCCCAGCTGACCGGCAAAGGGGGCGCGAATGGTCTTCTTCGCGATCGCGGCGCGAACGTTGTCGACCTGGGCGGTGGCCTGCTTGTAATTGGCCTCCGCGGTGTCCAGGTCCGCCTGGGAAACGGTCTTGTTGGCGCGCAGGTCGCGGTTGCGATCGAGATTGATCCGTGCCAGCTTGGCGGCGGCCTCGGCGGAGCGCAGCTGCGCCACCTCTGCGGAGACGTCGATGCGCACCAGCAGATCACCGGCCTCCACCCGGTCTCCCGATTCGAAGGCGATCTCCTCGATCTTGCCCCCCAACTCGGTGCTGACGGTGACACCCTGCACGGCAACCAGCGAGCCGGTGGCGCTCACCGTGTTGGGCCAGCGCGCGCTGCGGACTCGATCGGAGGTCACCGTCTCCGGGGGCATCTGCATTTGAGCCGAGCCCATGGTCTCGAATTGTTTCAACTTGATCAGGGTCGGCACGCCGATCAGCACGGCCAGCCCCAACAGGGTGAAGACAAGTTTCTTTAACATAAGGTTAACATCCGTGCTCAAATCAGGTGGCACCCAGCAACATCGGTCGGGAGTAGGTCTAATTAGTTAGCGTGACGTAAAAGAGCGACATGAGAGATGACTTTTTCTTTTCCGTCAAGTTCCGCTCAGTATGGATAATTCCAATGATCACAATCGAGATTTCGTAATCAAGGAGAGGCCAGTATCGAGGAATCGGCAGTGTGATGCGTTGCGAATTCGCAAACCAACGCTATCCATACAGGGATATTGGCTACGCCTGGGATACCTTACAACATCACCCGGCAATAAACCAGTTCCACATCTGTTCGGATGGCGCTAGTTTTCAAGAATTTGCAGTGTTTTAAGGGCTTCTGTGGCTAGGGCTTGATGTCGAGGACCGGGGTATCGGGAAAGGCGTCTATGCCATCGATCTCAATCCTGTTGCCGGCGATCGACAGGATCCGGCAGCGGCTCAAAGCGATCAGGTTGGGCCTAACCGGCGCGCGGGTGGCGAAGACGCCACGCAACGGGTTATCGGGATTACCGCGGGGGTGGACCTGGAGGATCCCGCGCCGCTCCGGGGTATCGTTGCGGTCGAACCAGTAGAGCACCCAGATGGCATCGAACTGGTCGAGACCGAGCAGCGCCGGTATGTAGGCCTCATCCACCTCGATTACCGTCTTGCCGCCATGTTTGCGGACCCAACCGATGGGCCACACCTGGTAGCCGGGGGAGAGTTCCTCATTCTCCGACTCGGCAATAGCATGACTTGAGGGCAGGGAAATTATCACTACCGACATAAGAAGAGACAGCAGTTTTGAGTGTGTCATGGATCTGAGTCCAGTTGGATATGACAAACAAGAGACGGATTTATGATTGCAAAAAAGCAGCACTTTGTCCCGTACTGTGGAGTTTTGAGCAGAACCTGTGTTTTCGGGCAACTGCATAAGATGTATACTACGCACAGACTCGGTGCAAACAGAGGGATTCCTGTCTCAGTGTGTATTAAGGAAATGTTGGATTCCGCCGGGCTCGCCTGTCTCAGCGCAATCCCTCCCTCCTGCATACCCAACGGAACAGGTTCTTTTCGCTGCTTTAGTATGCGAAAAAGAACCTAACCGTTAAATCATGGATCGTCAAATATCATGGATAGAATATACTTTCTGTTGGCGTTTGTTGTAATACTCCAAGCTGGCTGCAACGACAATGCCAACAATTCACCACTGCTAGGCGTTTGCATCACTGAGTCTTGCGCTTCACAGGCTGGCTCAAGTGCAATAGATTTTTTAACAATTGCTTAGCCAGACTATGACCAATGAAAGATCCAGGACATATCTTCTGTCGTGAGATCCGAACAAACGCTGATACTACTGGTACAGATCGTATATTGTATTAGTTGAATATATTTGCTGAAGATCCACTGATTTGTATTTTCATGGTGATACATGGCATATAGAGTTATCCTGGAATTAGCCGATAGAGCAGGAGCAATTGATTTTCAATTTCCTTCCTTGCATACGAAGCAATACAGTATGTGAGTAGCTGAATGTGAAATTTTGAAACTAAAAATCTCAACCCCGAAGAAAAGCATTGTGCTATCAATCACAAGGAGAAATAAAATGTCCAAGGATGCCAATGAAGTCGAGATTGAACGCCAAAAGAGCGAAATGATAGGAAAAGGTTACACTCATAACGAAATAAACAATCCAAATATAAGGAGCGAGTTTGGTAATACAGGCCAATCGGCTAGTGAATATCATAAGTCTCACAACGGAACTCGTTCTAATGGGTGTTTTCCGGGTGATACTGAAATTAAGACTCCATATGGTTGGAAACCTATTAAGGATTTATCCACTGGAAGTGGCGTGGTTTCGTATACAAAAAATGGCCAGTTAGTAAATAGCAGGGTTTTGAAACAATGCTCTCATGCGCTCTGCTCTGTTGTCACAATAGTCACTGCTGATGAGAATGCATCGTTTGCTGCAACAGAAATACAC
>QBVC01000001.1 GCA_003058495.1 gamma proteobacterium symbiont of Ctena orbiculata
TTGAATAAAAGAAGCCTGATTTCTAGTCCCTTGTTAAAATGTAGTTGTCTAGAAAACACTTATAACAAGGGGAAATCAGGCTATGGCGTATCATCATACAACACTCGCTCAGATACTAAAAATGGTTCCGAGACTTGAATTTATGTAATTATCTTTTATTGGCTTATCTGAAGTTCAAGTCAAAAGTGAGCTTTAGTCTGCAGAAGATCATCCAGTTACTGCAGACTAATCTGTTCAGTCGTCGACCGCTGATGGAATTGATTGTGCCACATACAGAGGATCATCCACCTGACATACAGTTTCGACTAGCGTTGGTGCGGAATTAAGTGGGACAGCAGTGGTACTGCCCCCTTTTCTTCTTTTCACTGAGCCGCAGCAGCCCCGGACCAGAGCCTGGTCTGCTCAGGCAGCAGCCCCCACAACCCCATCTTCTTCTCCACTGCCTGCAGCTGAAGCGTCTCGTAGGGATGGGGCCGTTTCGATATCTGCGAAGGCTTGGCGATGGCGTAGCCGTCCGTGATCATCTGTCTGCCGAGGGAAACCCCTGCATCATTCGTCAGGTCGCCGAGCAGCCGGCCATATCTGTCGCGTCTCTCCGGCTCATAGCTCAATCGGTAGCCGCCCTCCCCGGACAATAGCTTTGCCATGTGGTTGCTGGCGATCGCCCCCAGGGAGTAGAGGGTATCGTGATCCAGCCCGGTCCGCCGCAGGTCGAGTTTGAATTTGGCGTTCTCGACATCCTCCGGTGCGTCGATGTCGATCAACTGGATCCGTTCCTCGGCACCTTCGATGGTGATTAGCAGCGTATCCCCATCCTCCACCGCAATCTCCTCGCCATTCAGCAGCAGCTCTTTGCACCAGGATTGGGACGATGCCAGAAGCAGCACCATGATGTTGATCAGATTCAATGTGGGTTTTGCAAGCATCTCGCCGACCCCCTGTTCAGTGACTGGTTCCTGCGGAGCGTGTCAATTTATTATAGACATTGTATTTGCCGGAGGGTTTTTTCATCGGCAGTCGCCGCACCTCATCGAAGGTGTCGGCGTCGTAGACCACCAGCGCACCGTCATTGTCCCAGACGCTGACAAGGGCGTATTTGCCGTCCTTGGTGAACTCCACATGGGCGGAGGTCTTGCCCTCGGCGGGACGCAGGGTTTTGACGATCTCCAGGGAGCGCTTGTCGATGACGTGCATGGCATCCCGCTCCTTGCCGAAAAAGACATCCACCCAGGCGTAGGGGCTCTGCTCGTGGCTGCGCATAAAGAAACCGGGGCCCAGGGTGGGTATCTCCTTGATCACCTTCCAGCTTTTGGTGTCGATCACGGTCACCTTGTTGGCCTTGATATTGGGTGTGGCCATCACCTGGCGATCGCCGCTGTTCCAGGTGATTGCCGAGCTAAGGTGGGGCATGCCCGGCAGCTCCAGCGCCTGCACCGCCCGCCCGATGTCGAGGTCGACCACCTGCCCGCTGCCGTCCCGCGCGGTGCCCGCTATCTGGGTGTAGTCCTGGGTGATGAAAAAGTCGTCCAGGTAGTCCTTCACCCGGATGCGGCGGACGGGAAAGGGATCGGTAACGCCCTGCTCTCCCGAATCCTCCCGGTAGTCGTGGATCCATGCGCCGAATCCCTTGGGTGGCGGTATCTGGTAACTGATCTCCCAGACCTCGGGTATATCCTTCAGTGCGACGATGAAGCTTGAACGGGGATCCGCCGTATAGACGGCGCTGGCCCGGGAGGATCTGCCTTTATCGTCGACAACCGGAATCACCTTCAGCGGCTTGAGGTCTTCCGCATCCAGCACGACCAGGCTATGGGGCAGATAGTTGGCCACCATGACGAAGCGGCCGTCGTGGGAGACCGCCAGGTTGCGGGTATTGATACCCGCCCTCACCTCGCTGGTGTAGGTCAGGTTATAGATGTCGAACTTGCTGATCCAGCCGTCCCTGGAGGCGAAATAGACATAGCGGCCGCCCTGTGCATATTTGGGACCGCCGTGGAGGGCGAAGCGGGTCGGGAAACGATGGATCGGTTTGAAGCTGTCGCCGTCGAGCAGGGTCGCGTGGTGGTCGCCGAGTTCCACCACCACGAACAGATTCTCTATATCGGCATCGAACCGGGGGTGATCCGGCAGGGTACCCGGCTTGTGGTGTTCGATGCGGCTGGCGGCTATCTGTTGCTTGCCCCATTGGGGTATCTCAGACAGGGGCGTGTAGATATAGTCGACCAGGGTCTCTATCTGACTGTCGCTCAGGCGATCGCTGAACGGCGGCATCTGCGTGGCCGCACGGCCTTCGGCAATGGTCTTGTGCGCCTTCTTCGGCCGTAGGCGATGCAGGTTCTCCGGCAACAGCGCCGGGCCCTGGCCACCCAGCCTGTCCGCGCCGTGGCACTCGGCGCAGTGCTTCAGATAGAGTTCATGGTCGGTGTCGGCATGGAGTCGAGCGGCAGAGAGAAAGGAGAGCAGGAGAAGCAACGCGGGCAAGGCCGAGAGGAACTCGCGGCGATGCCGTTTCGACTGCGATGACCTCATCAGCCGGTCGCCGCCCGCATGGCCGGCAGGGGTTTGATTTCGTCATCGCTGAGATAGCAACCCGGGTCTTCCGCCCATGGATTGCCGGTGAGCCGCCAGGCGCGGGTGCGGCTGTTGCCGCCGCAGACCGAACGATGGGTGCAGTCGGCGCAACGCCCCTCCAATGGCCGCATTTTCCGTTTCAGACCGGCCATCAGGGGTTCACTGGTGTCCTGCCAGATCTCTGAAAAGGGCCGCTCCTTGACACTGCCGAGGGTATAGTCCCACCACATGGTGTCGGGATGCACCCGGCCTTCGTTGTCGATATTGGCGATGTTGACTCCGCTCGAATTGCCGCCCCATCGGGAGATCATTGCCTGCAACCTTGGAAGGTGTTGCGGCAGATGGCGTGCCGCCCATAGCAACAGGTAGACCCCGTCCGCGTCGTTGTTGCCGGTAACGAACTCCCGCTTGCGTCCCTGTTGCACATCCTCCCAGCAGGTGGCGAAGAGAAGATCCATCGCCTCCCGGGTGATGCGGTGGTGCACGTCGTCGTTGCGGTTTTTATAGCCGCGTCCGGCATAGTTCAGATGGGAGAGATAGAACTTGTCGATGCCCTCGTCGTCCATCAGGCGCAACAGGTCGGGCAGCTCCGCCGCGTTGTCCTGGGTCAGGGTGAATCGCAGGCCGACCTTGAGGCCCGCATCCCTGCAGAATCTGATTCCGCGCATCGATTCATCGAAGGCGCCCTGTTTGCGGCGGAAGCGGTCGTGGGTTGCGCGCATGCCGTCGATACTGATCCCCACGTAGTCGTAGCCGATTTCGGCGATATCGACGATGGTCTCCTCGTTGATCAGCGTGCCGTTGCTCGAGAGCCCCACATAAAAGCCCATCGACTTGGCACGCTTGGAGATCGCGAGGATATCGGGCCGCATCAGCGGCTCACCACCGGAGAGAATCAACACCGGGACGCCGAAACGCTTCAGGTCATCCATCACATCGAAGACCTCAAACGTAGTCAGTTCGCCCGGAAAGTCCTTGTCCGCGGAGGTGGCGTAACAGTGGCGGCAGGTCAGGTTGCAACGCCTGACCAGGTTCCAGATGACAACAGGGCCGGTCGGCTTCACCGGGGGTTCAACCGATCCGGCCGGTCGTGTCAGGGCGTGCAGGTAGCGGCTGATGCGAAACATAGTCAAGTCCTATAAGGCAAGCCGCATGCCGCTCTTCTTCAGCACCGCGGAACTGAACAGCACCTCGTGTCCCTGGTTGTATGCCCTCAGCTGTTGGCTCAGTTCAGCGACCTTCAGCATGACATCCTCACGATCCCTGCCGTGCACCATGGCAAACAGGTTGTAGGGCCAATCGGGCAGATGACGCGGCCTGGCGTAGCAGTGGCTGACGAAGTCCATGGCGCCCAAGCGCTCCCCCGCCTCCCGCAACCGATCATCCGGTATATTCCACACTGTCATACCGTTTCCCTTGAAGCCGAGACGGTAGTGGTTGGGCACCAGGCCGGTGCGGCGAATGACCCCGGACTGCAACATGCTGTCGATGCGGGTGACCACCTCACTGGGCCAGCAGCCGATGCGCCAGGCCAGGGCCTGGCAGGGATCATGGGTGAGCGGCAGACCCTGTTGCGTCTCGGCGATTATGCGCCGGTCGAGGTCGTCCAGATCGACCCTCTCCGTCGCCGCGACGGCGGGAATGGAACGGGTGTTGAGGCTGCCGTCATCACCCATTTCGAACCAGAGACCGAGATAGAACTCCTGCTCCTTGGGAAAGGCGTATACCCGCAACCCTGTCCCGCTCTCAATCTGTTCGATTGACTCCCGCATCGCCTGGCTGCTGTCGGTCGCCAACACGAACCACATATTCAGCCAATGATCCCGGCGATAGTTGTGGGCAACGGCCGCCAGCGCATTGACCTGCTCCGTTACCCGCTCGAATCCTGCCTCGGGGACCGACATGGCCGCGAGGACCAGGCTGCCTCCCAGGCGCTCGGCGTTGTAGAGCGGACCGAACCGGGAGAGCCATCCCCTCTCCAGCAGACCCCGCACCGATTCGAGCACGGTGTCCTCTTCCGAGGCGAGCGCCCTGGCCATCTCGCGGAAGGGTCTTTGCGCAAGGTCCACACCGCCCTGGAAGCGGTTGATCAGGCGTCGTTCAAACGATGTCAGTGACTGTTGCATAGCTATACCCACCCCTATGTGAGACCCGCCGAGAGTTGACCGGCAGGGTCGATGGCCCGATCCCGGTCGCCGATATATTTCGCCCCGCGCTGTTTGAACTGCCGCAGACTGAACAGGACGTCGTGGGGCAGCCAGCCAAGGCCGCACTCATCGATCAAGCGCTCGAGATTGCGCAACACACCCTCCCTGCTCCTGCCGTGAATCATGCAGAAGAGGTTGTAGGGCCAGCGGCCTGGGCGTCTTGGCCGGCGGTAGCAGAGGGTAACGCAGGGTTGCCGGCCCAGCAGTCGACCGATCTCGGAGACGCGATCGTCGGGCACGTCCCAGACAACCATCGCATTCGCCCGATAGCCCAGCTCCCGATGGCGAACCACGACGCCGAGTCGCCGTATGTCGCCCGTCTCGAGCAGGCGCCGAAGACGGCGGATGACTTCCGCCTCCGTGATATTCAACTCCCCGGCGATCTGTGCATAGGGCTGTTCGACCAGCGGCAGGCCACCCTGTATCGCCTGCACCAGAGCGAGATCCAGCGGATCGGGCTCGACCAGCTGTGAAAGTTCTCTCAGCTCCATTGCAGCGGAAATCCCAGGTTGATGTAGAAATCCTCGACCATGGGCAGATCGATCACCTCGAGCCCCGATCTCCTTTCGATCTCCTTGAGCACGCGGTGCAGGGATGCCCTGTCCTCCGCGGTCACCACGAACCAGAGATTGAGACTGTGCTCCCGCTCATAGTTGTGGTTGACCTCGCCGTAGCCGCTTACCATGTCGGCGACCTGCTGCAGCCGCTCCGCCGGCACCTCCATCGCGGCCAGGGTGCTGGCGCCAACCCGATTCGGGCGGAAGACCGGCCCCACCCTGCTGATCAGTCGCTGGGACTGTAGATGCTGTATCGTGGTCATCACTTCACTCTCCGTGCTGTCCACCCGTTCCGCGATGGTCCGGAACGGACGTGGGGTCAGGGGAAAACCGTCCTGGAAGTCGTTCAACAGGCGACGCTCCAAGGGGTTCAAGGGGCGATCAAGGATGCTCTCTTTCTGTGCGGCCATGGTCAGAGTCCGATTTGGTGGGCGCGGGCGGTGAGAAAGATCCCGGAGGGTTTCAGTACCGGCCATTCGGCAAGGCGGGCAAAGCTGTCGGTGTCGTAGACCTGCAGCCGATCGATGTCGCGCACCGAAACCCAAACCTCTTCGCCCCTGGGCTCGAACTCCATATGCAGCACACCCTTGCCCGGCTTCAGCGTGGCGACCGGCGCAAGGCTCTGGGTGTCGATGACCTGCAGGGTGTCGTTGTTGGGGAAGGCGAAGTTGACCCAAACCTGGCGGCCGTCCGGACGCGCCATGACGAACACAGGTTGGCCATGGACATCGAGCCGTCCGACCTCCCGCCAGTCGTCGGTGTCGACAACCAATACCTGATGCCGGCCCACCGCGGGAATGAACAGGCGCTTGCCGGCGAGCGCCCAGCCTTCAAGGTGGGGCATCTTATAGACCGGCAGTCGCTGCTCGCCTTTGCCGTAGTCGGCCAGAATCCGGCGAACGCCCTCGTCCGGATTCCACAGATCCAGCAGGGCCAGGCCGTCTTCACCATAGAGGCCGGCGATGTAGTAACGGCCGTCCGGGGTAATCAAGGCATCGTAGGGCTGTCGACCGATGTCCCTGAACTTCCGGACCGCGGGCTTTGCCGGGTCGCTCATATCGACAACCCAGATCTCACCCGCATCCCACAGGCTGAAGATGAAACGGTTGCCCGGTGCATCGACCAGCCCGACCACCTTCGACTGTTTGCCGTCCCCGTAGCTGGCCGGGATGTCCGCCACCATCTCCAGGCTCTCGGCATCGAAGATCCGCACCCCGCCCGGCTCATAGTTGGAGACAGCCACCAATCGGCCATCCTGTGAAATCGCTCCCCCGATGCTGTTGCCGGACTGGACCACCCGCGCCACCACCGCCTGTTGCAGGATATCGACCTTGGTCAAACCTCCGTCCCGCCCGAACAGATAGGCAAACCGCTCATCCCGGGAAAACACCGCCGAGGCATGTGACAGGTCGCCCAGGCCCTCTATCCGGCCCAGGAGGGTGTTGCCGGTTGTCTCTATCACCTGCAGGCTGCCGTCCGCCCGCTCCACGACCAGGCCCAGGTCGCCCGTGCCTCTCCATTCCGCGGCATTCGGCAGGGTGGAGAAGGCGAACAGCGAGAAGAGCGTGATAAGCCTGGAGATCATTGCACACCCTCCTTGATCCGCCCGGCCAGCCACGCGGCCTCGCCGTCGCTGAGAAATGGCCGCCATGGGGGCATGGGCGTTCCCGCACGTCCGTACAGGATGGTCGCGGTGATAAATTCGACCGGCTTGCCTTGCAGCTTGGCCGGTGTCAGCGGCGGCCCCAATCCCCCCTTCAGGGAGAGACCGTGACAGGAGCCGCAGTCATGTTTCAGCAGGCCGAGCAGTTCGGCGCGCCTCGACTCGGAAATCCCGGCGGCTGACAGGGAGTGGCTCAGGAGCAGCAGGCTAGCGGCGGTCAAGACAGGGTGTCTCATTGCTCATCTCCCGGGGCTGATACCAGGCAAGTTGATCGGCCAATGTCACCGTTTCACCGATGATGATCATGACAGGTGAACTGAGCCCTGCCCGTTCCACCTCGCGGCTCAGGGTGGAGAGCGTCGCCTGGACCATGCGTTGACGCGGTGTGGTGCCTTCCTGGATCACCGCTGCCGGCGTATCCGCCGCACGTCCGGCCTGCATCAGCTGCCTGGCAATGATCTCCAGATTCGACAGGCCCATATAGACCACCAGGGTGGCGCTCGCGTCGGCCAGTTTCTCCCAGTCGAGGTCGAGCACCTCGCCGTCGCGAAAATGTCCGGTCACCATCCTCACGCCCCGGCTCATGGAGCGATGGGTCAGGGGAATGCCCGCGTAACAGCTGACAGCGGATGCGGCCGTGAGGCCCGGTACAACTTCATAACGGACACCCTGCCGGCGCAGATGCAAGGCCTCCTCGCTGCCCCGCCCAAAGACGAAGGGATCGCCGCCCTTGAGCCGCACGATCATGCGGGACTTCCGTGCCAGCCGGGTCAGCAGGGCGTTGATCTCATGCTGGGGCACGCAGTGCATGCCCGGTGACTTGCCCACGGCAATGCGGGAGACGCCGGGTGGAATCATCGCCATGATCTCCGGTGATACCAGACGGTCATAGACCACCACATCGGCCGTCTGCATCAGTCGCAGCGCCTTGACGGTCAGAAGCTCCGGATCACCGGGTCCGGAACCCACGAGATAGACAACCCCTTCTGTTTTCATAGATGCGCCTGTCACCGATTGGCATGAGTTTCACCGGCTGTTCCAAGGTTGCCGAAACATTTCGGCGCCGGTTTGGATCTCATGCGAATTGTGCATTCCACATAGCCACAGATCCCTTGGTCTGATAGTCACTTTATGTCTCCTCGCTCAACCATCCTTGACAAAGATCAAAGTGAAAAACAGCGCCGATACAAGGCGGTTTTTTATTGTCATACACACCCGGTGCACTGATGCAGAATCCTTCGTTTCCGCCACTTGAATTACCCCCTTGGGAGTAGAAAAACGAAAGAATCCCGAAGACCTCAGGCTGCTGCCCGGGTATGGAATAAGAGACAGGTAGCAAATAGACTCAATCCCTTAAAGTGCATGCAGACCAATCGCGACAGCATGATGCAGAAAGACATGAACGCATGAATTGATCAATAAACAATTTGCGTTCATTTGCGGACTTCTTTTTTTGAACGCATAAAAAAACCGGACAGTTTGATGCGATCTCACCGTCCGGTCAGGGGGGTTGCTAACAGTTGGTCGTAATCGTTTATCCGGCCGCGGCCTCCACCGCACCGCGCTCCTCGCCCTGGGGCTCCATCGCCGGCATCTCCGCCGCCTTCTTCTCACCCGGGATGAAGAAGCTCCAGATGTAGACCACCAGGCCGCCGAGGAAGACTACCCCGGCAAAGAAGCGCAGCCAGTAGAACAGGGCGATCTTGTCCTGCA